>CANDBT010000045.1 GCA_947383005.1 uncultured bacterium
GTAACTTATTAACTTTATAGCTCTTGTGGCTATATCATTATTATACTAGGAGGTTGGAATAATTATGTCAGTTCAATATACGAAAAAGGAACATTTGATTATACAGCAGGATAAAAGAGAAAAAGAGCTTCTGGAGCAACTGGACAAGGGAAATTATACGGCATCAAACCCTTTGATCCAACTGAATCCCTATCTGATTTCCCCTCTGACAGCGCTGATTATGTTTTATACAGATACAGCCCAGGAAGTCAAGGTGACCGTGAAGGGAAAGGAACCTCAAGGGGATATTGTTCATGTATTTCCCCGATCCAGAAAGCATGTCCTGCCCGTCTACGGATTATATCCGGATTATGAGAATTCCGTGGAATTGCGGCTTTCCGGAGGAGAGACAACTACAGTCAAGATCCAAACGGATCCCCTTCCCTGGCAGGTTCCCTGTCCTACACTGTGCAAGGGGAATAAGGAGCATATGGGGGACAATGTTATTTTTCTCACTCAGACATCTAAGGCAGATGCCCTGGCATGCGACTATAAGGGGGACGTCCGATGGTATTTGACGATTAATATATGCTTTGACCTAAAGCGGTTAAAAAA
This sequence comes from uncultured bacterium, assembly GCA_947383005.1. Taxonomy (GTDB): domain Bacteria; phylum Bacillota; class Clostridia; order Lachnospirales; family Lachnospiraceae; genus Brotaphodocola. The sequence goes on from CANDBT010000045.1 coordinate 595, forward strand.
CGGACATTTGCTAACCGGCACAGACCGTCTGATCAGTCTGCCTTATTATGTAAGCGGTGTCTATGAAATGGGAGTTCATGGAAAAATATATAAAGAATTCCGGCTTCCCGGCGGATATCATCACGACACCTTTGAGATGGAAGATGGAAGCATCCTGATGCTTTCCCAGGAACCGGACGGACAAACCGTGGAAGACTGGCTGGTTTTAGTAGACCGGGAAACCGGTGATATACGAAAAACCTGGGATTATAAAAAAATATTGCCCTATGAATGCGAAAGCACTTATTCCGGATCCGGAAGCGTCCACGACTGGTTCCATAATAATGCGGTATGGTATGATAAGAATACCAATTCCATAACACTTTCCGGAAGGCATCAGGATGCGGTTATAAATATTGATTATGACACCGGAAACTTAAACTGGATTATCGGAGACCCGGAGGGATGGCCAAAAGATTATGTGGAAAAATATTTTTTCACTCCCCGGGGAGAAAATTTTGAATGGTCTTATGAACAGCATGGAGTGGTGGTTTGTCCTGATGGAGATATTATGATGTTTGATAACGGACATTATCGCTCAAAGAAAAAAGAAAATTATATGACTGCTGCCCAAAGCTATTCCAGAGGAGTGAAATACCAGATTGACAAAAAAGAGAGGATCATCCGTCAGATTTGGCAATATGGAAAGGAACGGGGTGCAGATTTCTTTTCTCCTTATATCTGCAATGTGGAATATTATGGTCCCGGAAGATATCTGGTCCATTCCGGGGGAATCGCCTACAAAAACGGCAAACCTCTGGAGGGACTGGGGAGTATGGACGGAGGAGAAGATACGGTTTTAAATTCTATTACCTGTGAAATTGCAGAAGATCAGGTGGTTTATGAATTACAGGTGCCTTCCAATGCATTTCGGGCAGAAAAGCTTCCTTTCTATTTTGCGGGAGAAGTCATGGAACTGGGAACAGGCAAACTGCTGGGGCAATTAAGTAAAACTCCGGAAACGGATACAGAGATTCCGGCTAAGGACTTAAAAGAAATTGTGCCGGACCATTATGGAATGTCGGTTACAGAGGAGGAAGACCGGATTTTGGTAAATGCCACTTACCAAAAAGGAGAGTTGGCAATGATTCTTCTTTGTGGTGAGAACAATGAATTTCATCGGTATTATGTCAATACATCCTCGAACAACAAAAACTTTGAGGCCATGTGTGTGGGAACCTTTATCAAGGAAGATCCACGTAATGTTGACATTTTTATCAATAAAAACGGGCTTCGGGGGAATTTTTCCATAAAGCTCTTAACAGAAAATGTGATTTACGATACCGGAATAAAAGTATCATTTTAAAGAGAGATGAGACAGAAAGCACATCTGTAAAGGCCTGTGCCTGGCCCAAATAGATGTGCTTTTTGAATAAACAATAAAGATTCCTTACCACTTTTTTGTATAAATTTATTGAAATAATCTGTCGTTTTTTATACAATAATACCAAGTGAATGAGTGAAAAGAGGTACAATATGATTCAACGAGAAGAGATAATAAGACGTCTCAGGGCACAGGTAAATATCAACGGACATATTATCGGGGCGGCAGTAGGATCCGGAATGACAGCAAAATATACAGCCATGGGCGGCGCGGATTTTCTGATGGCCTTAAGTGCAGGAAAATATCGTGTTATGGGAAGAAGTTCCTACGCCTGTTACCTTTGCTATGCCAACAGCAATGAGATGGCGATGAGGCTGGGAAGAGAAGAACTTCTGCCTATGATTAAGGATGTTCCCGTTTTATTTGGTCTCTTTGCAGGGGATCCTTTTATCAATCTGTATGAATATTTGAAAGAAATAAAAAAATCAGGCTTTTCCGGGATTGTTAATTTCCCTACCATAGCCATGATAGACGGGAAATTCCGGGAAGCATTGGAAGAGGAGGGAAATTCTTACGCAAGAGAAATTGAAGCCATCAAGCTGGCGCATCATCTGGATTTATTTACGGTTGCTTTTGTAATTGACGAATACCAGACCGAAGAAATGGTTCGTGCCGGCGCAGACATTATCTGTGCTCATTTGGGTTTGACAAAAGGAGGCTTTTTGGGTGCCAAAAAATATATTTCCATTGATGATGCGAGAAAGATAACGGACAATATATTTTTTCGGTGTGATCAGCTAAGGCCGGATGTGATCAAAACCATTTACTCAGGCCCGGCAAACACGCCTATTGATATGCAATATATGTATCAAAACACAGCCTGCCAGGGCTATATTGGTGGCTCCGCTTTTGATCGGATTCCTTCGGAGCGGGCCATATTAAATACCACAAAAGCCTTTAAAAGCTATGGAGGATTTGATCAAAACGACCCTATGGCAAAGCTGGTTAATGGAAACTGGAATACGGGAGATTATGTAGAATTTGTAAAGCAATATCAATGGAATTCTGTCTTTTGGAGGTTCCGGGGGAACTTCTATGGTTGCACCGGCTATGAGGGAGCTGCCGATTGGAGTGCCAAAGCTAATGGTTTCCACTATGGCCTCGGGGAATGTAGAACAATATGTCGGAACCAGTGATATCATAATGATGCCATCCATCGTTGATGTGGCAGGACTAAATAAAATATCAAAGATGGTTTTTCAAAATGCAGTGTTGGCAATGGCAGGAATGGTTGAAGGAAAGGATAGGTTAAAAGAGGATAGACAAGAGCAAAAGCCGTTGGTGGCGGCTACTATGTTTGGTGTGACCACTCCTTGCGTTAATTATGCAAAAAATTATTTGGAAACCTGCGGGTATGAAGTCCTTGTTTTTCATGCTACAGGAACAGGCGGAAAAATAATGGAAGCATTGACTGAGGCAGGATTTTTCCAGGGAGTTTTGGATTTGACTACAACCGAATGGTGCGATGAGCTGGTGGGAGGAGTGTTGGCAGCAGGCCCTCATCGATGTGAAGCGGCAGGGAAAAAACAAATTCCTCAGGTAATATCCGTAGGAGCTATGGATATGGTAAATTTTGGCCCTTTGGATACAGTGCCGGAAAAATTTTCTGACAGAAATCTATATCAGCATAATCCTACCGTTACCTTGATGAGAACCACAGTTGAGGAAAACAAGGAGATAGGAGCAAAGCTGGCGGAAAAGCTGAATATGGCTACAGAAAAAGCAATATTAATGCTGCCTCTTGGCGGAGTATCCGGAATTGATATGCCAGGCCAGCCTTTTTATGGGAAGGAAGAGGATGAGGCTCTTTTTGATATACTGCGTAAAAAAGTAAATCCAAATGTTGTAGAGATTTTAGAGATGGATCAAAATATCAATGATCCGGAGTTTGGCGAAACTGCAGCAAAAAAGCTGATAGAATTGATGGAAGCAAAATATAAATCATAAATAAAATGGGAGAAAGTAAATGAACCGGATGACAAGAAATGAAATCATGGAAATGTTTAAAAAAGAGGTTGCAGAAGGAAAGATTCTTGTTGGTGTGGGAGCGGGTACAGGAATTACAGCAAAGTGCAGCGAAAAAGGCGGCGCAGATATGCTGATCATTTATAATTCAGGGCGTTTTCGTATGGCAGGAAGAGGCTCTTTATCAGGTCTTTTGGCATATGGAGATGCCAACAAAATCGTTCAGGAAATGGGATCAGAGGTACTTCCCATCGTAAAGCATACCCCTGTTCTGGCTGGAGTATGCGGTACGGATCCTTTTCGTGTGATGGATCTTTTTCTGAAGCAATTGAAGGATCAGGGCTTTAACGGAGTACAGAATTTTCCCACAGTAGGGCTGATTGATGGAAAATTCCGTGCAAATCTGGAGGAAACCGGAATGGGGTATGGGCTGGAGGTGGATATGATCCGGGAAGCCCATAAGCTGGATATGCTGACCTGTCCCTATGTGTTTGATGAAGATCAGGCAAAAGCAATGGCGGAAGCGGGCGCCGATATTCTGGTTGCCCATATGGGGCTTACCACAAAAGGTTCAATAGGAGCGGAGACAGCCCTGACTCTGGATGATTGCTGTGAGAAAATCCGCGGTATTATTAAAGCGGGAAGAGAGGTAAATCCGGATATTATGGTAATCTGTCATGGAGGGCCAATCGCTGATCCGGAGGATGCTGCCTATGTTATTCATAATGTTCCGGAAATCGATGGCTTCTTTGGAGCCTCTTCCATCGAACGCCTGGCCTCAGAAAGAGGAATGACAGCTCAGACAGAAGCATTTAAGGCAATTCAAAAATAAATTAAAAAAACACTTGCATTTTCGGCTAAAATGGTATATCTTATGTTAGGAACGATGGTGTTCTCCTCAGGAGGAAAGACACCATCGTTTTTTGTTTCATAAAAAGGCCTTGTTGATGTGAAACGTTAGCATGTAAGGATGGAACACTCGGATGAAAGTCCGGAGGAGAGGAAGGAAAAATTTATGAGCGAGATTGTAAATGTTGCTGAAATTTTCGGAAAGAATGTTTTTAACGAGGCAGTAATGAAAGAACGCCTGCCCAAAAACGTCTTTAAGAAGATGAAAAAGACGATTGAGGACGGCGCGGAACTGGATCCTTCTATTGCGGATGTTGTGGCCCATGCGATGAAAGATTGGGCGATTGAACGCGGGGCAACCCATTATACGCACTGGTTTCAGCCGCTGACCGGTGTTACGGCAGAAAAACATGATTCCTTTATTTCGGCTCCTGATACAGAAGGCCGGGTAATTATGGAATTTTCCGGCAAGGAACTGATTAAAGGCGAGCCGGATGCCTCTTCGTTTCCGTCAGGAGGCTTGCGGGCTACTTTTGAAGCCAGGGGTTATACCGCCTGGGATTGTACATCCCCGGCATTTTTGCGGGAAGATGCGATTGGGGTGACCTTATGTATCCCGACAGCCTTTTGCTCTTATAAGGGTGAGGCGTTGGATCAGAAGACTCCTTTGCTGCGTTCCATGCAGGCGATTGACCAGCAGGCGCTGAGGATTCTGCGGCTGTTCGGCAATACCACGGCTAAGCGGGTATGCCCGTCCGTAGGTCCGGAGCAGGAATATTTCCTGGTAGACCGGGCGAAATACCTGCAGAGAAAAGACCTGATTTATGCAGGACGTACGTTGTTTGGCGCGATGCCGCCCAAGGGGCAGGAGCTGGAGGATCACTATTTCGGCGCTATCCGTGAGCGTATCGGCTCTTACATGAACGAAGTGAACATAGAACTGTGGAAATTGGGGGTTACGGCGAAAACCCAGCATAATGAAGTCGCTCCTGCGCAGCATGAGCTGGCTCCGATATATGACCAGGCGAATCTGGCTGTAGACCACAACCAGATGGTAATGGAGACGTTGAAGAAGGTGGCTGGGCGCCATGGGCTGACCTGCCTGCTTCATGAAAAGCCCTTTGCAGGTGTGAACGGTTCCGGTAAGCATAACAACTGGTCTCTTACTTCTGATGACGGGGTTAATCTTTTAAGCCCGGGAGATACCCCCCATGAAAATATTCAGTTTTTGCTGGTGTTGGGCTGTATCCTGAAAGCCGTAGATACCCATGCGGATTTGCTGAGGGAAGCGGCTGCCGATGTGGGCAACGACCATCGTTTGGGAGCAAACGAGGCGCCGCCGGCAATCATTTCCGTATTCCTTGGGGAACAGCTTGAGGATGTAATCGACCAGCTTTGCAGCACCGGGGAAGCTACCCGCTCAAAACGGGGCGGTACATTAAAGACCGGCGTTGCCACTTTGCCGGATCTTGACCAGGATGCTACGGACAGGAACAGGACGTCGCCATTTGCTTTTACGGGAAATAAATTTGAATTCCGTATGGTGGGTTCTTCCGATTCCATCGCGCCGCCGAATGTTGTGCTCAATACCATTGTGGCAGAAGCTTTTAAAGAGGCGGCAGATGAGCTGGAAAAGGCGGATGATTTTGATACGGCCGTACACGATTTGATCAAGCAGCTTTTAAAAGATCACAAGAGAATCATTTTTAACGGCAACGGTTATTCCGACGCGTGGGTGGAAGAAGCACAAAAACGCGGGCTGCCCAATATCCGTTCCATGGTGGACGCCATTGGCGCCCTGACTACAGAAAAAGCGGTGAAGCTTTATGAGGAATTTGGGGTATTTACAAAATCCGAACTGGAGTCCCGCGCCGAAGTGGAATATGAGGCTTATTCAAAGGTAATTAATATTGAAGCAAAGACCATGATTGATATGGCCGGCAAGCAGATAATCCCGGCGGTGATTAAATATACTACCCAGCTTGCCGATTCTCTCAATTCCGTGAAGGCGGCCTGCCCAGACGCAGATATCAGTGTCCAGACGGAGCTGCTGACAGAGACATCCGCCTTATTGTCCGATATGAAAGTGGCGTTGGCTGATTTGATTGATATTACGAATCATTGTGCTTCGATGGATACCGGCTCGGCCCAGGCACATGCCTATCATGACAAAGTGGTTCCGGCTATGGCGGTGCTGCGCACGCCGGCTGACCGGCTGGAGATGATTGTGGATAAAGATTTGTGGCCATTCCCCAGCTATGGCGATTTGATTTTTGAAGTGTAATGCCGATCACGGCCTTGTCTTTTTGTTGCGAGTATGATATACTACAAAACAGGTGGCAGGAAGCCGCACGGGAGCTGAAGCTTTGATATAGGATAAAAGGTATATTTTTTGTGTATGCCGTAAATCCGATTATGAGAATGGATTGTGCTTTTGGCAATATTTTGATAAAAAAGCAGCAAACAATCGGAAAATGTATGTACATGAAGTCATACGCCCTTTAGAAGAGGGGCGTATGGCTTTTTTGCATCATAGGAAAGTAAGTGTGTCCCCTGCTTGATTGTTAGATAAAAGGAGAATTTTGGTTCATGAAGCGAAAATGGTTTTTCAGCCGCGAAGACCCTCCTATGGCGCTGATTGTGGCAATGCTGTCGGCCCTGGCTGTGATTACAATACTGTTGGCTGTTGGTCTGGGGCCGGTATCGATTCCTCCGGGGACGACAGTAAAAATACTGCTCGCCCAGTTACCCGGAATTGGGCGTCATATACCCTATACGTGGGAGATTCTTGAGCAGAATGTTGTTCTTGGCCTGCGCCTGCCCCGCGTATGCCTGGGGATGGTGGTGGGAGCGTCTCTGGCCGTTTGCGGAGTTTCCATGCAGGCACTTGTGCGAAATAATCTGGCAGATCCGTTTATTTTAGGTGTTTCTAACGGCGCCGCGGCATTTGCAACTTTGGGGATGCTGTTTGGCGTGTTTTCTTTTTTGGGCACGTATTCGCTGGCAGTCAGTGCGTTTGCCGGGGCGGCAGTTACGATTAGCTTTGTCTATATGATTTCCCATGTTCGGGGAAGAATCAATATTACCCAGTTGCTGTTGTCAGGTGTGGCAGTTTCTATGATTATGGACGGAATTACCAGCATCATAAAGCTGGGGGCGCCCAATGCGTTAGGGCTGCATAATGCGGAATTCTGGATGTCCGGCAGCCTTGCCGGTGCGAGATGGGCGTATTTGACTCTTCCTTTGGCAGTATTGTTGTTGTGTATGGTTATCCTGATGCTGAATTACCGGGGACTGAATCTGCTGCTGCTCGGTGATGAGAATGCCAGTGCTTTGGGGGTAAATGTCCGGTTTTTGCAAAAGCTTTTGGTGCTGGTATCTTCCCTGATGGCCGGGGTGACAATTGCGGTCAGCGGTTCCATCGGCTTTGTCGGTCTTATGGTTCCTCATTTTACACGTCTGATCGTAGGGGGTGATCATCGGAAGGTGCTGCCGGTTTCGGCTCTTTTGGGCGGAATCCTGGTCATTTGGGTTGATGTGGCAGCGAGGATGATTTTGGCGCCGGAAGAATTGCCGGTAGGAGTTTTAACGGCGGTTATCGGCGGTCCGGTATTTATCTGGATGCTGAAACGCAAGTCAGCATAACCGTTCAGGGGTTATATTAGTACGGCTACGAATTATCTGAGAAAATATCCATGAAAACAGCAGGGGGTATAGGATGAAACAGGTGAGAATGCAGGTTAGGGATTTGACTTTTTCTTATGGCGGGGAGATGGCTGCCGACCATATCTCTTTTGATGTGCATAAAGGGCAGTTTGTCGGATTGATTGGCCCTAACGGAAGCGGAAAATCTACGGTGCTGAAAAATATTTACCGTGCGCTTAAGCCGGACGGCGGTTCGATTGTCCTTGACGGTGAGGATTTGCTGCGGATGAGTTATAGGAAATCCGCATTGAAGCTTGCTGTCGTCGGCCAGGAAAATGAGGTTCCGTTCGATTTTACGGTTGAAGAGATTGTCGCTATGGGGCGTAGCCCCCACAAGCGTTTGTTTGATATTGAAAATTCCCGGGATAAATTCATTGTCCGTCACGCTTTGGAACATCTTGGCATGGAAGATATGGCGAAACGCAGCTATCTGCATCTTTCCGGAGGTGAAAAGCAACGTGCAATTATTGCCAGGGCAGTTGCCCAGGAAAGTGATTTCTTCGTCCTGGATGAACCGACAAATCATTTGGATATCAGCTATCAGATGCAGATTTTTGATTTTATCCAGCGGTTAAATATAACTGTGCTGGCAGCAATCCATGATTTGAATTTGGCGGCATTGTATTGTGATTATATCTATGTTCTTAAAGACGGCAGGATTTTGTTGAGCGGCAAGCCGGAAGAAGTATTTACCCCGGAAAATATCTATGATGTGTATGGAGTGAGAAGTTCGGTGGAGAGACATCCGATTACCGGCAAGGTAGGCATTACTTTTTTACCGGCCGGAATAATCCGGGCACGCGCTTCATAGCATGGCTGGGATAAGCTATTTTGGGGATGGAGGAAAGGAAAATGTTCAGAAAAAAAGTACAGGTTTTGCTGTCGGTGGCAGGGCTGCTGGCTTTCCCCTTGCTTAGCGCCTGCGGTGATGCAGGCGCTAAAAGCGATATAGAGAGCAACGCGGCTCATGAAGGCAATTATGAAGGCAACAGTAACAGCGGTGACGATATCAATAGTGGCGGCAATAGCGGCAATAGTGACAAAACCGACAATGAAAACAATACCGATAATACCGGCGGATATCCGGTGACAGTCGATAATTATGGAAGAGAAGTGATTGTGGAAAAAATGCCAGAAAAAGTGTTGACTCTGGGACCGAACTGTACAGAGCTGTTTGCGGCGCTGGGGCTTGACAAGTATGTGATTGGCCGTTCTCTGGCAAATCACAGCAGGGGGCCGCTTGAGGAATATGCGGATGCGGTTAATGGCATTCCGGAGATAAACCACGCGTCCGTGACCCGGGAAGCCGTTATTTCCAGCGGGGCGGACTTTATTTATGCTCTTAACTGGGAAATCAGCGATGAAGGATGCAGCATAGAAGAAGCGGCACAATATGGAATAACGGTGTATGTCAATTCGGCGATGACGCTTGAAGAGCAATATCAGGAAATTCTTGATATCGGAAAAATTTTCGGCGTTGAAGAAAAGGCAGAGGCGTTTATTGCAGACCAGGAAGCGCGCATCCAAGCGGTGCGTGAGAAAATCAGCGGGAAAGAACCGGTTGATGTATTGGTATATGACAGCGGAAATGACGGCGTTTTTACTTGTTCCGGCATTAATTTTGAGTCTTTGCTGGTGGAGACGGCCGGCGGACATAATATTTTTGGCGATTTGGAAGAGAGGCAGTGGGTTACGGTCAGCTATGAAGAAGTATTGCGTCGAAATCCGGATATTATTTTGATACATGATTATGATTCCCCTTCTCTTGAGGAAAAGATTCGTGAGATTCAGGAAAATCCTATACTTTCCCGTTTGGATTGCGTTCAGGAAGGACGTTTTGCCTCGATTACTTTAGAGAGTGTGCTCCCGGGCAACCGTATGGCTGATGCCGTAGAAGCCATGGCGGAATCATTTTACGGAACGGTTCAAACGGCGGGAAATTGAATCGTGTAACAGCCGTTATAAAACAGGTAATCGGATGCGTTGCTTTGGTTGCGGAAATCCAAGGGCTATGCTATAATGGGACGGTATACAAGGAGGGAAAAAGTATGTTTTGTTCTAAGTGTGGTCATCAAAACCCTGACAACAGCAAATTTTGTCAGGGATGCGGCGCGCCATTGTCCGGCACAGGCAATGGGGGAGGCGAAGGTTCTCTGGCAGGCCAGGGCGGTTCGGCAGATAAAAAGTATAATATTCTGCTGAAAGTATTTGCAAGTATTTTTGCTGTCCTCTATCTGATAAAGGCGCTGAGGGTGCTTCTTGCAATTTATTCCAATATTGTATTGGCGTTGGGAATGGACGGATGGGCGCCTCCTATGGCTTTGCGGATGAGAGGCATTTTTAACTTGCTGCTGATTTTTTTGGTTTTTGTTTCCTGTGTGGTTTTGGCGGCAATGCTGATTTGTCTTGCCCTTAACAGGAGGAAAAAGAATGCGGAGCCGCTTTATCTGGGAGTCGTCAGCGCCATTGTGTTACGGATAGCGGTTGCTGCGCTTTCCATGCTGGTTTCCATGTTGTTCAATTTCTTTATGTCCGTGCATTACAGTTATTGGCTGTTGCAGGATTTGGTTGATTTGGGAAAAAGTATTTTTTATGCTGCTGTCACTGCAGGCAGCCTTTACGGGATACTTTGGCTTTCCGGGATAAAGCCTTTTGTGGGGAAAAATATAAACCAGTTTAAAGCAATGTTTAAAGAACTGGCAGTTATTTTGAAAAATGAGCCAGAAGAAATCATAGATATGGCAAAAGGCATAAAAAAGGATATACAGGACAAACAGGCGAGTGCCGCTTCTGCCAGGGATGCTTCGGCGGGCAGAAACGATTTTGCCGGAGGTGCGGTTCCGGGAGGAGGCATGGCGGGCGCAGCCCCAGGCGGCGGTTTTGCCGGAGGAGGCATGGCAGGCGCGGCCCCAGGCGGTGGTTTTGCCGGGGGAGACATGGCGGGCGCAGCCGCGGGCGGCAGTGTTTCCGGTATCCCTGGACAGGGCGGCCCGATGAAGACAGACCGCAACCTGGCTGTGATAATCGGCCTTTCGATTGTCACCTGCGGGATTTACGGGATTTACTATTATCATGTCATGTCTCAGGATATCAATGTATTGTGTGCGGGGGACGGACAGGAGACAATGGACGGGGCTTTGGCCATGCTCCTTGGCGCGGTGACTTGCGGGATATATACTTATGTTTGGTATTACCAGTTTGCGAACCGCCTGCAGGCGAATGCGCCAAGGTATGGGCTGGCGTTTAGCGAATCGGGCGCCACGATATTTTTGTGGATGTTTTTTGGCGCCTGGCTGTGCCTTATCGGTCCTTTCGTGGCTCTTTACCTTATGCTGAAAAACCTGAATGAATTGTCAAAGGCATACAATGCCCAAATGGCAAGGCCGATGGCTTAAATTGCCGAAATGTTTTTCTGGTTAAAAACAAATGGTTAAAAAGACAGATATTGTATCGATAGGCACAATCGCGGGATTTTATCTGCTTATGGAGATGGCAGGCATAACCTGCCCGATCTTATTCCTGACGGGGGTATCCTGCGCAGGGTGCGGGATGTCAAGGGCATGGCTGTCTGTGTGCCGGGCAGACTGGCGGGGAGCGTTTTGTTATCATCCGCTATTCTGGCTTCCGATACCGGCAGTTCTCCTTCTGCTTAATAAGAAGAATATGCCAAGACGATGGTTTGTTTTTATGGGGATCGCTATTATAGCGTTGTTTTTGGCCGTATGGGCTGTCCGCATGATGTCGCCGGGAGATGAGATTGTAGTCTTTTGCCCGGAGAGAGGGATTCTTTACCGGATAGGAATGAAGATATTGGCGTTGGCTGGGCATTGGGCATAAACAGTGAACCTTCAGGTTACTGTTTGCTGGGTACCAGTGAACAGCAATACGTTCAGGGGCTGGTTGGATATTACCATAAATAAACTGCGGCAGAATGATTTGACAGGACAATCATTTTGCCGCAGTTTATTTATAGTCTTTAGCATATAGGTTTTCTTATTTCAGGCAACAAAGGCATACATCAAAATATAATGGCAGAAGCTTCCTCCCATCACGAACAGATGGAAAAGTTCATGAGAGCCGAAATTTTTAAATCGTCCGTTGAAGACCGGAAGTTTCAGCGCATAAATCACGCCGCCGATCGTGTAGATAATTCCTCCAGTCAGCAGCCAGATAAAAGCGCTTTGGGGCAGCGCGTCAATAATCTTTTTAAAAGCCAGCACGCAAACCCAGCCCATAGCAATATAAATCAGGGAAGAGAACCATTTAGGACAGGTAATCCATAAAGCGTTGATGGCAATTCCGGCCAGGGCAATCCCCCATACCAGACCTAAAAGCCCCCAACCGGTTTGGTCACCGAGTACGATCATACAGACGGGGGTATAAGTTCCGGCGATAAGAATAAATATCATCATGTGGTCGGCTTTTCTGAGGATTTGGTTAATCCTGGGAGAAATATCAAGAGTATGGTAAATTGTGCTGGCGGCATAGAGCAGAATCATGCTGATGATGAAAATGGTCAATGCCAGTACGTGCGTATGTTCCGGGCTGCGGGCAGCTTTGATGAGCAGTGGGGTGGCGGCGAACAATGCCAGCAACATGGCAATAAAATGGGTAAGAGCGCTGCCGGGGTCCTTGATTTTAAATGTCATAGATAAAACCTCCTTTATAGAACAATGTAGCAATCATAGCGCGATAAATTTGTGAATCTTACTGTATCACATAGTTTTAAAAACTACTTCTTGCTGTTTATTATACTATACATCTTTATAAGAAAAAATGCAAGCAATTTAAAAAAATTGTAAAGGTAGATAATATGTTAGATATTTTATATGAGGATAAAAGAATTATTGTTGTGTGGAAACCGGCGGGAATGGAAGCTCAGTCTTCCCGCAAATTGGCAAGGGACATGGTTAGTGAAATACGGCGACATATCCACAACACATTCCCCAATACCGGGGAACCATATGTGGGGGTTATCCACAGGCTGGATAAACCGGTAAGCGGCATAATGGTTTATGCTAAAGATAAAACGGCGGCAGCCAAGCTTTGCCAACAATCGGCAGGGGGAATGATGAAGAAACAATATTTGGCTGTTGTTTGTGGAAAAGTACCCCCAAATGTGGATAAGTTTGTGGATTACCTGTTGAAAGACGAAAAAGAGAATGTGTCCAGGATTGTGGATAAGGGGACAAAAGGGGCAAAGAGGGCGGAGCTTGCCTTTCAGGTGCTAAAAAAGTGCAGGTGGGAGGGAAACAGGCAGAAACAAAGGGAAACAGAAGGGGACGACATTTTGACACTTTTGAAAATCACCTTGATGACCGGGCGGCATCACCAAATCCGTGTCCAGATGGCCGGTCATGGGCTGCCATTATGGGGAGACCGGAAATATAATCCGGATTTTGCCGGGACAGGGGCAAAGGAGGAAAATATTGCCCTGGCGGCATATCGCCTTTCTTTTATCAATCCGGAAACGGGAAAGGTGATGGAGTTTGAACGCACCTGCGACATTTTTCCCTGTTTTCAACCCTTTTTTCCCTTTACGGACTTATAGGGAGATGATATGATTAAAATACAGGATAGTTGCCAATTTATAGCCAATCATGGGAGGGTGAATTTATGAAAAATAGCGATCCGATTTATACCAAACGTTTGGAACGTCATTTGGATGAGTTGAAATGGCTGTATATGGAATTATATAACAGTCAAAAGCATTTTGATGATTTGCTGGACCATATGCAGCAATTTTATGATGAGAGAAAATCGTCCTTGAAGAAATTGGATCAGGTAAGAGAACAACAGCCGGGATGGTACCGGAAGAACGGCATGCTGGGGATGATGCTGTATGTAGATCAGTTTGCCGAGAATTTAAAAGGTGTCAGGAAAAAGCTTGATTATATCAAAAAGTGTAATGTCAATTATCTTCATTTGATGCCGCTTCTGGATACGGTGGAAGGACGTTCGGACGGCGGCTATGCGGTGGCTGATTTCCGTAAGGTTCAGGAGAAGCTGGGGACAATGGAAGATTTGGAGAAGCTGGCTGACCAATGCCATAAGCAGAATATCAGCGTGTGTCTCGATTTCGTGATGAATCACACTTCGGAAGACCATAGGTGGGCCAGGAAGGCGAGGGCGGGAAAGAAAGAGTATCAGGACAGATATTTCTTCTTTGACAATTATTCCATGCCGGCTATGTATGAGAAGACCGTACCGCAGGTATTTCCTACTACGGCGCCGGGAAATTTTACTTATCTGCCGGAGCTTCAGCAATTTGTCATGACCAGCTTTTATCCATACCAGTGGGATTTGAATTATCGCAATCCGGTGGTATTTAATGAAATGATGTATAATTTCCTGTATCTGGTTAATCGTGGGATTGATGTGCTGCGGATAGATGCGGTACCGTATATCTGGAAGCAGGTGGGAACCAATTGCCGGAATTTGCCGCAGGTGCATACGATTGTGCGGATGATGCGGATGATCGGTGAGATCGTGTGTCCGGGTATTGTGCTTTTAGGCGAGGTGGTGATGGAGCCGGATAAGGTAGCTCCTTATTTCGGTACAGTGGAGAAACCGGAGTGCCACATGCTTTACAATGTGACGACTATGGCCACGACCTGGCATACCGTAGCGACCGGTGATGTGCGGCTTTTGAAACGGCAGATGGAGATTATCCGTGATTTACCTTCGGATTATACGTTCCTTAATTATTTGCGCTGCCATGATGACATTGGCTGGGGGCTGGATTATCCGCTTCTGGAGTCCTGGGGGATGCTGCAAGTGCCTCACAAAAAATATCTGAATGATTATTTCACCGGAAGATGGCAGGACAGCGTTAGTCGCGGCGAATTATATAATGAGGATATCATCACTGGAGACGCCCGGTTCTGCGGGACGACGGCTTCTATGTGCGGGGTTGAAAAGGCCGGTTTTGAACAGGATGAAGAGGGTATTGACAAGGCTGTGCAGTTGGATGTGATGCTTCATGCCTACATGCTGTTTTTGTCGGGGATTCCTATGCTTTACAGCGGAGATGAGATTGGCCAGGTCAATGATTATTCTTATAAAAATGATCCCAATAAGGCGGCTGATTCCCGCTATATCCACAGGGGCAAGTTCCAGTGGATGCTGGTAGACAATATAGATAAGCCGGAGACAGTTCAGGGTAAGCTGTTTAAGCGGTTGAGCCGGTTGGAAACCATCCGCGCAAAGGAGCCGGTTTTTGATGCGTCTGCCGGTTTTTGGACTTTGGAAACCTGGGATGATGCCGTATTGGGACTGGCACGGGAAAATGAGGAGGGAAAACTCATCGGCCTTTTCAATTTCAGCCAGGAGCCGCGGACAGCCTGGATAGATGAGAAAGACGGGCAATATGAGGATCTGATGACAGGAGAAACGATGTATGCGTCGGGCGTGCAGCTTGCCGGGCATGGCTTTTGCTGGCTGAAAGCAAAAAAGTAAAACGATAGGTTTGAATTGTTACAATTATCCATAAAGCTTAGTATGAATAATTTTATTTCCCCGGGACAAAATAGTTCTTGTACAAAAGAAGTACAAATCAGAAATAGGTGAGTCCATGGGTAAGCCGGATAAGAGACTGAAGAAAATTTTATTTATTTTGGGGATCACAGGCGCGGTATATTGGATTTTCCGTTTTCTGCTGCCGCTTGTGGTTCCCTTTTTTATGGCTTGGGGGATAGCCCTTTTGCTACGGCCTTCAGCGGCCTGGATAGCCGGACGATGCCGGATAAAAAATATCGGGAGGATTCCGATAGGCGTGATAGGCGTGATAGAACTTATGCTTATTTTGTCTTTGCTGTCAGTGGCTGTTTATTTTGGCGGCCGTAAGCTGTGTATGGAAGCCGGCATGTTTTTGGATCAGATTCCGGTTTGGATAGAAGAACTGGACGTGTGGCTGACCGGCCTGTGCCATCAGGTAGAGGATTGTTTTTGCCTGAATCCCAACTGCATAGTGCTGCTGATGCGGGAAATGCTGCGGGGGTTGATGGAAAGCCTGAAAAAAGCAGCAATGCCTTATTTGATGGTTAATTCCGTATCTGTTTTCCGCTGGGGAATAGAAATTGTGGTCATGGCCGTTATTCTGCTGGTGTCTGTGGGAATGTCACTGCAGGAAATGGATGTCTGGCAGAAACGCTGTGAAAGATCCGTATTTAACCAGGAATATAAAATCATCGGCCGGCGTCTTGCCATTATGGCCAATGCTTACCTGAAAACACAAGGGATAATTATGCTGCTGACCACCGTGATTTGTTCGGCAGGTTTCTGGTTCCTGAAAAATCCCTATTATATTTTGGCGGGGGTCGGAATCGGTATTTTTGACGCGCTACCGGTTTTTGGTACGGGAACTGTGTTGATTCCCTGGGCTATCTTTCAGTTTTTTAGGAAAAAATGGGGACGGGGGCTGATTCTGCTGGGGATATATCTGCTCTGCTATTTCATGAGGGAGATACTAGAAGCAAAACTCATGGGAGAGCAAGTGGGGCTGTCGCCCCTGGAGACTTTGATTTCTTTGTATGTGGGTATGGAACTGTTTGGAGTTTTGGGGCTCTTTTTAGGACCCGCAGGACTTTTGCTGATCGAGGATTTGATGAAAGCTTATACCTTGCGGTCCGGCGAGAGCTGAACCTTCATAGTAAAGAATACCCCGTTGTGCGCCGGCATGCGGCTCAGGATATGTTTCGGTTAAACTGGGATTCCAGTTTATGGAACAGTTCCTGAGCCTTGCTGGTTTGTTTGCGGATAATTTCCGTATCGGGAATTTCGATATCATGAATCAGCATGTTGCGCAGTTTCCGCAGGGAGGCAATCTGACGGATGCATTCCTGATCCAGCAGATTCAGGCGCTTTAAGGTGTTGATATTGAAAGCGCCCCGCTGTTTGGGAGAATTCTGATAAGCAATACGGTTCAACAGGCTCTCCAAGGGAACCCAGATATCCAAAAAAGCGCTGATTGCTTCTGCTGCCGCTTCATTATTGTCGTGGTTTTCTTCCCGCAGTTCCAAGTAAGTTTCATAATATCTGGCATTTCCGGTGATAATCTGATCAATAATCTGTTGGGAAATGTTCCTTTTATCTTTTTCGAATTTTACCGATCGGATAATCGGTTCTATAGCTTTGACACTGTTTATTTCCAGATGGCTGATTAACTTATATAGCAATTCAATATTTCCCATTCGCAGTTCTACATCTTCTTTTCGGAAATTGTTGCTTAAATAATTATACAGATAGGAAGCCAAATCGTATTGGCTGTCGAAAGAAGATTTCTTGCTGAGAATCCGCTTGTTTCCGGCACTTTGCAGGCGTTCCAAAGCAATTTCGCCGGTGAGCACCAGGCCGTTCAGTTCGTCGATAATGGCCAGTTCATCATCGGAAAGATTGCCCTGCATGGGCTTATAGACCAAATCATGTTCAACCTCCGACCAGGCGTGCATCAGCAGGGAGGCGACCTGAATTTCCAGGTGGGCGGTGGCATATCTTTGTTGGGAACCCGTCAGGGAGGATTCCTTTAACAATCCCCGGTAATGGGTAGCCCAGTAACCGGAAAAACGCCGGTTGTAGGTAGGGGGATTGGATTGTTCGGGGAAATGGTGGATACTTTCTATCTCAAACAAATCACCGATAAGATCGCCGGTTTTATTGCGGTCGCCGGGAAAATATAACGATACCCGTACCCCGCTCAGGTCGGCGATATCGTCATAGATTTCTTTCATATTTTTGTAAGGCGTCGGACGTCTGGCATTTCGGCGGATAACCTTGGCCCTCAGCCGATCCGGGTTTTTCGCACGGGAAATAACCATGGCACGGATGCCGGCGGACTGCAGTGTTGATTCCAACTGGGCGGCGGCCAGCCGTCCGGCAGTTTCGTAAAATGATATTCTTTTGTTGTAGTTATTAATAAACTGGCTGACTAAATCCATGGCATTCTCCTTTTTGTACTGCCAGATTTTCATTGCCCCTACATCATACTAAAAACGCCATAAAGTTTTTTTCATGACATTTCAGCCTTGATTTTGTTTGGCGGTTGTTATGATTTTTTGCCGCTTGTTGATAGTATAACAAATTCGAGGAAGAAAGAAAATGGGAAAACGTTTAAATTTTATGATTTTTATGGTTTCTTATATACCATTTCCCTTCGCTTTATGATATGATACCAGGGTCACAAGGTCAAAAATCCGATGCAAGCTCGCTTGCAAGAGGATTTTTGACCTTGTGACCCGCAAAAACACCGAAAAGTAGCCATTTTTCGCAGAAAAATGAGCGAATTTGAGGTGTTTTAGGGCGCTAAACGTCCAGTGGACGTTTGCCCGGCATCGACCGTAGCGAAGCGGAGACGCGGGAGCATGAAATGCGGAGCAATCCGTGGTATCATCATGATATGATGTAGGAATAAATGGTAAAGAGGAGAAAATGCAGCGATGAAACGGCAAAAAATGATTCGGGTAATGATGATGAGTGTGGCATTGTCTGTTGTGACGATGGGGGGCTGTACGCCTAAAACAGACAACGGAGGCGACGGCAAAGGACTCAGCACGGCTGTAGAAACCGAGAGCGGGACGGAAACCGGGACAGAGGAGGAGACTCTGGATGCGGAAACTATGGACGTGATTAAGTATAATATTTATGTGGAATTAAATAATTATATGGTTGAGGTCATGGATAATATTGACAATTATTATCTGGTAGTTGAAGATGCGGATGAATTTTCTATGGTGCCGGACAGCGGCTATACATACAAATTCGGTATTTCTCCAATGAACAGTGATATTGTAGATGACGCAACGAGCGTAGCCGCTTTGGAGCCTGCATATGAAGAGCTGGATGACTTGGTTCTGCAGATTGCCGGCCCCATGAAGATCCTGATGGATACTTTTTCAGATATCTATCACTGCAATAATTTTGCCGACAATCAATATGCAAAACCGAAGGAATTCCATGTCCCTGTACGGGAGAATGCGGCAGAGTTCCAGGATCTTGCTTATCAGTTTATGGAGGCAATAAGTGAAATGAGCGGGGAAAGAATGGCGGCAGGCGAGCAAAAAATGCTGGATGAAGGACAGATTATCGCTTATAACGCAAGTCATATGATTACTTTGGGCAAGCAGATTTTGGATGAGTGCTATAAGCAGGAGATTGACGATGCCAATATCACCGAGCTGGATCTTACCGAAATCCGCCCTCTGTTTGAAGAACTGAAACAGACCGTGGATGCTTTTAATGAAGCAACCGGCGACAATAATCAACTGATGAAGGAATCCCTCAGCAGTTCAACACCGATGTATGGCCTGCCTGGCAGCCTGGTACAGTCTGTGGAGTGGATGATCAAACAGGTTGAAAGCGGACGGCCGATTCCCGATCCAGGTTCGGAGTATTTGGGAGGAATTATTCATATTGAGCAGGAACTCTCGGAATGTATTGACCAGTATAATACGGTATTTGCCGGAGATTGAGCGAAAAGAGGAGATCGTAAAATGCGTAATCGTGACGCGATTGTTTACAATCTGATCCGTAGTTCCAGAAAGACGATTTCCATTCAGGTTACTCCGGACGGAAACGTAACCGTGCGCGTGCCTAACCGGTGCAGCAGGGCGACCGCAGAGGAGTATGTGAATAAGAATCAGGAATGGATCCGCAAAACAAAAGAAGAATTACGGCAAAGGGCAAAAGAGCAGAAAGCATTTAAAGCTCATCTTCCGGAATGGACAAAAGAGGACTATGACCGTCATCGGGAATTGGCCAGGCAGGTATTTCAGCAGAGTGTGGACTATTATGCACAGCAGATGCAGGTGAGTTACAGAAGAATAACCATCCGAGACCAGAAGACTCGCTGGGGGAGCTGCAGCATGAAGGGAAATCTGAATTTTAACTGGCGGTTGGTTTTGGCGCCGAGGGAAGTACTCGATTATGTGGTGGTTCATGAGCTGGCGCACCGCAGGGAGATGAATCACTCTTCGAGATTTTGGGGGCTGGTGGCCGAGGTGATGCCGGATTACAAGTGGCGGCGGGAATGGCTGAAAGAGAACGGGGATTTGCTGATGAGCAGATGAAAAAGCCGGATTTCCGGTTTAAAACAGGAGGGACAATCATGACTTTTATGTATCCGGCGGTCTTTACGCCGCATAAGGAAGGTAACGGATATCATGTGGTATTTCCGGATTTGGAATGCTGTGAGGCAGATGGGCCGGATTTGGAGGATGCTATGGATGAGGCCCGGGAAGCGGCCTATAATTGGATTTGTGTGGAGTTAGAGGAAGAAGGGGATTTACCTTCGCAAACCCATGCGGAAGATATGGATTTGCCGGAGGGGAGCTTTGTCCGTCAGATTATGGTGCGGATTAAGCTTTTGCCTGACAGCGATTAACGTTGCCAGACAGCCAGGCAGGTTGCCAGGTTCACGGGTTCCTTGCGGATGGAAGTGCTGTTGAGCCGTGAAAACAGGTTATCTGTCAGAATTTGTACAATTTTACAGAGACAGAGGTTAAAATGGATTTTGTCAGGAAGGCAAAGCAGCTTCTGGTATATTTATCAAGTATTCTCGGAAAATTAGCCGCAAAGATGGATGCAAGGGAGTTTCCGAGAGTGATCTATCATTGAATGGAGGATATGGAGATGAAAAAAAGAGCTTTGATTGCATTGACAGCAGCTTTTTCCCTGGCTTTTAGCGGTGTGGCATCTGCAGATTGGAAGCTGGAGGATAACCAATGGTATTATGAGCAAAACGGGGCTAATCTGAACAATGGATGGAACCAGATTAATGGCAAATGGTATTATTTCCGGGATACCGGGGTGATGGCTGCCGATGAAGTGGTCGATGGCTACTATGTAGGGGCGGACGGGGCCTGGGTGGAGGATAGAAAGCAAAGTTATCCTTTGACTTTAGAGGAAGTCAAAAATAAAAACCGGGATTCTTATACTGCCGGAAAACGTTCCGTATATGGGACTTCTCTGAATCAGGGAGAGCTTGATGCGGTTGCGCAGAAAGCCTTCGAAATTGTAACCGGAAACATTACGACGGATATGAACGATTTGCAAAAAGTTACCGCTTTGCATATGTATCTGCAGAAGAATTGTTCCTATGCGGCTACCTGGTCGCAGAACCGTGCCAATACGGCTTGGGGTTCTCTTGTATACGGAGAAGCACAATGCTCGGGTTATGCCAGGGGATTTAAAGCATTATGTGACGCGGCGGATATTCCCTGCTATTATGTCCATGCCAATGAGGCGGCGAGCAACCCCAGCCATCAATGGAATATTGTCCAGGTTGATGGGAAATGGTATCATATCGATACGCAGGCAAATATTTTCTTGGTGAGCGATACGGTGTTCAACCGTTTTGGAATGGAGTGGAACCGGTCGGAATTTCCGGCATGTCCGGAAAATTATTATTGAACGGAAAGATAAGAATATCTGTGATTCTATACGGGCAGCAAACGACACCCCGGCTGTGAGGCGACACGGCCGGGGTGTCGTTTGCTGTATCAGTCGGGGGTTACGGTTTGTTACTGTTCACAGGTACCCTGTGAACGTAACCGCATATGCCCATTTTAAATTGCCTTCGGGTTCTAAGCGCCAGTGGCGCTTGTTTAGAACCGACCGGAACGGAGTGTAGACGGGGGCATATGCTTTGCTCCCATAATGATATCTGCCCATGGCTAATCAGCGGAGTGATTAGCCATGGTGTGAACAGTAACTACGGTTTGCCCAGCGAACAGCAACTATAATTAACAGCTTGACAAACCGTCAAAAATAGCGTATTTATATCTTAAATAAATTGAGGAGAGTGGATTATGGCTAATGACAAGAAACTGGTGGAAGCAATTACGTCCATGGATGTGGATTTTGCCCAGTGGTATACGGATGTGGTAAAGAAAGCGGAGCTGTGTGATTATGCCAGCGTGAAAGGATGTATGGTGATTAAGCCGGCAGGCTATGCGTTGTGGGAAAATATTCAGCATGAATTGGACCGGCGCTTTAAAGAAAGCGGAGTGGAGAATGTATATATGCCCATGTTTATTCCTGAAGGGCTGCTGCAGAAAGAGAAGGACCATGTGGAAGGCTTTGCTCCGGAAGTGGCATGGGTGACGCATGGCGGTCTGGAAGAGCTGCAGGAGCGTCTCTGTGTCCGTCCTACATCAGAGACTTTGTTCTGCGATTTTTACGCCAAAGATATTCATTCCTACCGGGATTTGCCTCGTGTTTATAATCAGTGGTGTTCCGTTGTGCGGTGGGAGAAGACGACGCGTCCGTTTTTGCGTTCCCGGGAGTTTTTATGGCAGGAAGGGCATACGGCCCATGCGACAGCCCAGGAGGCTCAGGAGCGGACGGAACAGATGCTTAACGTGTATGCGGATTTTTGCGAGGAGGTTTTGGCTATTCCGGTGGTGCGGGGACAGAAGACGGACAAGGAAAAATTTGCCGGCGCCAAGGCGACCTATACCATAGAAGCGCTGATGCACGACGGCAAGGCGCTGCAGTCCGGTACCAGCCATAATTTTGGCGACGGTTTTGCCCGCGCTTTCGGAATCCAGTATGCCGCCAAGGACAATTCCCTGCAGTATGTCCATCAGACTTCATGGGGGCTGTCCACACGGATTATCGGTGCGATTATTATGGTTCATGGTGATGACAACGGGCTGGTGCTGCCGCCGCGGATCGCGCCGACACAGGTGGTTATCGTGCCGATTCAGCAGAAAAAGGAAGGCGTGCTGGATAAGGCGTATGAGCTGAAACAGATTTTGTCCGGTTTTAAAGTCAAGGTGGATGATTCCGATAAGAGCCCGGGCTGGAAATTCAGCGAATCCGAAATGCGCGGGGTGCCGGTAAGGCTGGAGATCGGCCCCAAGGATATTGCGGCCGGCCAGGCAGTTTTGGTGCGCCGGGATACTCATGAGAAAATTACGGTATCTCTGGATGGGATCGGTGAAAGCGTTGCCCGGCTGTTGGACGAGATGCAAAAGGATATGTTGGAAAAGGCCAGAAAGCATCTGCAGGCTCATACTTACGAAGCGAAAGATTTTGATACTTTTGCGAAAATCATTGAAGAAAAGCCGGGTTTTGTAAAAGCCATGTGGTGCGGCTGCCAGGAATGTGAGGATAAAATTAAAGAAATGACGGGCGCTACTTCCCGTTGTATGCCTTTTGCCCAGGAAAAGATATCGGAAAATTGCGTTTGCTGCAAAAAACCGGCGGTAAAGATGGTTTATTGGGGGAAAGCATATTAAAAGGACGGATGAGCGGAGGATAGCATGGAATCGGAAACAGAGATAAAAATGAAGCTGCCGCCGCAGGTAGAGGGGATTATCGAAAAACTGAACACGCATGGTTATGAGGCTTTTGCTGTCGGTGGCTGCGTGAGGGATGTGCTTCTTGGACGGAAGCCGGAAGATTGGGATATCACTACTTCGGCCAGGCCACATCAGGTGAAGGAGCTGTTTGGGCGCACGATAGACACGGGGATTTTGCATGGCACGGTTACGGTGATGCAGGGGCACAGGGGCTATGAGGTGACAACGTACCGGATAGATGGGGAATACGAGGACGGGCGCCATCCAAAGCAGGTGGCCTTTACCGGTAATCTTTTGGAAGATTTAAAACGGCGGGATTTTACCATTAATGCTATGGCCTACAGTCATAAAACCGGTCTGATTGATTATTTTGGCGGCGTCAGGGATTTGGAAGAGGGAGTTATTTGCTGCGTAGGCGATGCCAGGGAGCGTTTTTCGGAAGATGCGCTGCGGATTCTTCGGGCTATCCGTTTTTCCGCCCAGTTGGGATTTGCTATCGAGCCGGGGACTCGGGAGGCGATTGCCGGGATTGCGCCGAATATAGCCAAAGTCAGTAAAGAGCGGATTCAGGCAGAGCTGACGAAAATTCTGCTGTCAGACCGGCCGGAACAGATCGTGATCGTCTTCGAAACAGGAATTGCCCGGTATCTTTGTGAGGATTTCGAACGGATTCCCTGGCCGGACGTGCAAAGCTTTGCCGGACTCCCTATCCGGAAATATGCTCGCTGGGCAGGGCTTCTGCGGCGGATGACGCCGGAAAGGACGGAGCAGATCCTGAAGAGCCTGAAAATGGATAAGGATACCGTGGTTAAGGCGAAGATGCTGGTATCCTGGTCAGGCCGGCCGATAGAACCTTATCCTGCACAGGTACGCCATGCTATGAGTAAAATGCCGCCGGAAATATGGGATGTCCTGCTTGATTTCAACAGATACGGTGAGGATATCCGCCGGTTGACAAGGCTGATCCGTGAAAACGGAGATTGTCTGAGCCTAAAGCATTTGGCAGTCAGCGGGCAGGATTTGCTTATGGCGGGGATAAAGCCGGGGCGTGATATGGGGCGGATTTTGGAAACTTTGCTGGATGCAGTGCTGGATGATCCGCAAAAAAACCGCAAAGACATTCTTCTGGATATGGCCAGGGAGATGATTACGTTCACACCATGACTAATCACTCCGCTGATTAGTCATGAGCCAATACAGTTAAGGGGCTACCTGTTGATTAATCACGCAGCGGAAGCGAGAAAAGAACTTGCGTGAAATTAGGACATATGATATAATTTTCACGCAAGCAAAGAAAAAATGGCAAGAGTTCGGTAGGGTATCTTATTGCCCGTGTACGCCGGACAACAGGCAAAATACGACAATAGAAAACGATAGGAGGCAAGGATTGTGAAACATGTAAAGACTTTGAATAACAAAACGCTGAAGGAATCCATGAAAAAGGGCGGCTGCGGCGAGTGCCAGACTTCCTGTCAGTCTGCCTGCAAGACTTCCTGCACCGTTGGCAACCAGACTTGTGAAAATGCAAAGCGCTAAGGCTGTTTGACCTAATGGAGCAAGTGCCTGTCTGAGTAATATACAGAAAATACGGCAGTCGAGAAAAGCCCCTATAGATCACAGGACTGTAGGGGTTTTTTCGTATCGTTAGGAAAAATGTACTCTCGGAGTCTCTCTGTGCCTGAATTTATGAGATGATTTTTTGTCAGATGCGCATAAATTGATGAGGCGTACGTGAAACGTACGTTGTCAGGTGAATATGACGGAAAATCAGCCACAAAGGCAGGTACAGTAGAGATTTCGGGAGTACATAAAAATATAAAGGAGAAAAAAGTGATTCACCAATATAAAAGTAACGGCTACAACATTGTCATGGATGTTGCCAGCGGTTCGGTTCATGTGGTAGATGATGTCGTATATGACGCTATCGCTTTGATCGAGCCGGAGATTGGCGAATTGGATGGTCATGGCGATTTGGCAGGGGAGTTGTGCCGGAAAGTGACAGAGCGTTTGAAAAAAGTATATCCTGAGGTGGAAGTGGCAGAAGCTTTGGAAGATATTCAAATGCTAATAGATGCGGAGGAACTGTTCACGGAGGATATTTACCAGGAATATGTGACTGAATTCAAGGCGCGGGAAACGGTTGTAAAGGCGTTGTGCCTGCATATTGCCCATGACTGCAACCTGGGGTGCCGATATTGTTTTGCCGAGGAAGGGGAATATCATGGGCGGCGGGCGCTGATGAGTTTCGATACAGGGAAAAAAGCGCTCGATTTTTTGATGGATAATTCCGGCAGCCGGCGGAACCTGGAGGTGGATTTTTTCGGCGGCGAACCGCTGATGAACTGGCCGGTAGTCCGTCAGCTTGTGGAGTATGGCCGTTCTCAGGAGCAGGAAAGGGATAAGAGATTTCGCTTTACCTTGACGACTAACGGTATGCTGCTAAACGAAGAGATTATGGATTTCTGCAACCGGGAAATGAGCAATGTGGTGCTCAGTTTGGACGGGCGCCGGGAGGTGAATGATTTTATGCGTCCCACCAGAAACGGCAAGGGAAGCAGTTACGATATCATTGTTCCCAAGTTTCAGAAGTTCGCCAAATCACGGGCAGGTAAGGATTATTATGTGAGAGGTACATTTACCCGGTATAATTTGGATTTTTCTGAAGATGTGAAACATTTTGCTGATTTGGGCTTTGATCAGATATCGGTTGAGCCGGTGGTGGCTCCTCCGGAAGAGCCGTATGCCATCCGTCAGGAGGATTTGCCGAAGATTTTTGAAGAGTATGATAAATTGGCGGCAGAATATATTAAAAGGAAAAAAGAAGGACGGGGGTTTCAGTTTTTTCATTTTATGATTGATCTGGATCAGGGGCCGTGTGTAGCCAAACGTCTTTCCGGCTGCGGTTCGGGGACGGAATATCTGGCGGTGACGCCCTGGGGCGATCTTTATCCCTGCCATCAGTTTGTGGGACAGGAAAAGTTCCTTATGGGAAATGTGGATAAGGGGATTACCCGGACGGATATTCGGGATGAGTTTAAACTGTGCAATGTCTATGCGAAAGAAAAATGCAAAAGCTGCTTTGCCCGTTTTTATTGCAGCGGCGGCTGTGCTGCCAACTCGTATAATTTTCATGGGCGCATAACGGATACTTATGAGATCGGCTGTGAAATGCAGAAAAAACGGATTGAGTGCGCAGTTATGATTAAGGCTGCCTTGGCAGATAAAGAGGAATGTCCACAGTAAATCCCCATACCCGCAAGGCAGTACTAGCATGAATGAAAGAGGATTTATTGTGAGCCTTTGGCGGATGCGCAGAAAACGGGAGTGGAATAACAAGGAATAGGAGAATAGAAAATGAAAAACAGTAAGGTAAAAGGGCTTCTCAGTCTGCTGGTTTTGCTGTTTGCCGTCGGTTTGTTCGGCTTTTTTGGCTATGACACAATGGACGAGATTAAGCTGGGCCTGGATTTGGCCGGGGGTGTCAGTATCACCTATCAGGCGGTAGAGGCCAACCCCAGTGATGAGGATATGGCGGACACGGTGTACAAGCTGCAGCAGAGAGTGCAAAACTACAGTACGGAGGCCGAAGTATACCGTGAAGGATCAAACCGGATCAATATTGATATTCCCGGTGTGTCGGATGCCAATGCAATTTTGCAGGAATTGGGTAAGCCGGGTTCCCTGATATTTATTGATGAAACCGGAGAAGTGGTTTTGACCGGCGACCAGGTGGCTTCGGCCAGGGTGGCCCAGATGGAGCAAAATGGCGTTCGTTCGTATGTGGTCAGCTTGTCTTTTACTCCTGAAGGTACGCAAAAGTTTGCCGACGCCACTACGAAAAACGTGGGCAAGCGTATTTTGATTATTTATGACGGGAGCGTGATTTCCAGCCCGGTAGTCCGGGAAGCGATTACCGGCGGACAGTGCCAGATTGACGGGATGGCAGGATATGATGAAGCAAATAATCTGGCTTCCACTATCCGTATCGGTTCTTTGTCTTTGGAGCTGGAAGAACTGCGTTCCAATGTAGTAGGCGCTAAGCTGGGTGAAGAAGCGATTTCCAGCAGCCTGAAAGCGGGAGGCGTAGGTTTTGCTGTTGTCGCGTTGTTTATGATTGTGGCTTATCTGGTTCCGGGAGCGGCGGCTGTACTGGCATTGGCTGTCTATGTAGGTGTGATTCTTGTGCTGCTGGCAGCTTTTGAGGTGACGCTTACGCTGCCGGGTATTGCCGGTATTATTCTTTCCGTCGGTATGGCAGTTGATGCCAACGTGATTATTTTCACTCGAATAAAGGAGGAGATTGGCCGGGGCAAGATGGTTCATTCTGCCATAAAGACCGGTTTCAGCAAGGCGATGTCAGCGATTGTCGACGGCAATGTGACTACGCTTATCGCCGCTGCTGTATTGTGGTTCAGGGGTTCCGGGACGGTGAAGGGGTTTGCCACGACCTTGGCTATCGGTATTATCCTGTCTATGTTTACGGCGCTGTTTGTTACCCGGTTTGCCATGTATGCCCTCTATAATCTGGGGCTTGATAATGCCAAATTCTACGGGGTGAAAAAGGATGGCAAAGTGATTCGTTTCCTGGGTAAGAAAAATCTTTGCTTTATCATTTCTATTGTTGTCGTGGCAGCGGGATGGGTGGCTATGGCGCTTAACAACAGCCAGACGGGCAAGGCGCTTAACTACGGAATGGATTTTACCGGGGGGACGTCTACCAATGTTACCTTCAATGAAAATCTGACTTTAGAAGATATTTCCGCCAAAGTGGTTCCGGTAGTTTCGGAGATTACCGGTGATGCCGATGTGCAGACGCAGAAGGTGGAAGGAACCAATGAAGTAATTATTAAAACCAAGACTTTGTCCGTAGACCAGCGGCAGGCTTTGGAGGATGCCATGGTGGAGAATTTTGGCGTGGAGGCAGAGAAGATTACGGCAGAAAGCATTTCCGCCGCCGTCAGTAAGGAGATGAAGCAGGATGCCGTTGTGGCGGTAGTTTTTGCGACGATTCTGATGCTTTTATATATCTGGTTCCGGTTTAAGGATATCCGGTTTGCTACCAGCGCTATCGTTGCCCTGGTACATGACGTATTGGTGGTAGTGACGTTCTATGCCGTTGCCAAATGGTCTGTCGGCTCTACCTTTATTGCCTGTATGCTGACTATCGTCGGATACTCCATCAATGCAACCATCGTTATCTTTGACCGTATCCGGGAAAATCTGGCGGTTAAAACCGGGAAGCAGTCTTTGGAGGAGCTGGTGAATCTGAGTATTACCCAAACATTTACCCGCAGCATCAATACATCGCTGACGACATTTATTATGGTATTTGTATTGTTCCTTTTGGGAGTATCTTCTATCCGTGAGTTTGCACTTCCGCTGATGGTGGGAATCGTGTGCGGTACCTATTCTTCCGTGTGTGTGACCGGGGCTTTGTGGTATGTGATGATGACCAAAAAAAAGCATAAAGATGCTAAGCAGGCGGAAAAAGTATGAGATATCAGCGTATTGCAGCCGATGGCCGGGCTAAGAGGGCCAGGATGGAAACGGTTCATGGGGTCATACAGACGCCGGTTTTTATGAATGTAGGCACTGTGGCGGCGATTAAGGGTGCGGTGTCAACCGATGATTTGCGCCAGATCGGAACGCAGGTACAGCTTTCCAACACTTATCATTTGCATGTGCGTACCGGAGATAAAGTGATCCGGGAATTGGGCGGACTTCACCGGTTTATGAATTGGGACAGGCCCATACTTACGGATTCCGGCGGTTTTCAGGTTTTTTCCCTGTCGGGATTACGCAAGATAAAAGAGGAAGGAGTATATTTCCGTTCTCATATTGATGGCCGTAAGATTTTTATGGGACCGGAAGAAAGCATGCAGATACAGTCCAATCTCGGTTCGACGATTGCCATGGCGTTTGATGAATGCCCATCCAGCCGTGCGGATTTATCCTATATCCAAAATTCGGTAAACCGGACAACCCGGTGGCTTGAGCGTTGCCAGAAAGAAATGGAGCGGCTCAATGGTCAGGCGGATACAATCAATCAGGAACAGCTTCTCTTTGGCATAAATCAAGGCGGTGTGGCGGAGGATATCCGCATAAGCCACGCGAAGACAATTTCCGCTATGGGTCTTGACGGTTACGCGATCGGAGGATTAGCCGTAGGGGAGAGCCATGAAGAGATGTACCGGATTCTGGATGTGACGGTTCCTTATTTGCCTGAGGACAAGCCGACTTATCTTATGGGTGTGGGAACGCCGGCCAATATTTTGGAAGCGGTGGATCGAGGTGTTGATTTCTTCGATTGCGTATATCCGTCCAGAAACGGCCGCCACAGCCATGTCTATACCAATCATGGCAAGATGAACCTGATGAATCAAAAATATGAGCGGGACATGAGGCCGATTGAAGAGGGCTGCGGATGTCCGGCATGCCGTTCCTACAGCCGCGCTTATATCCGGCATTTGTTCAAGGCGAAAGAAATGTTGGGAATGCGGTTATGTGTATTGCATAATTTATATTTTTATAATACAATGATGAAAGAGATCCGCGACGCAATCGAGCAGCACCGCTATAAAGCCTACAAGGCGGAAAAACTGGGAAGAATGGCAGAAAGACAGGATGCATGAATCAAAAGCGAGTGTAAAAAATAGGGGATATGCTTGAACGGTTATAGTAAAAATCGTAACAGTTCAGACAGAAAAAATAAAAGAAAGAACAGATAGCCCGGCGAGGCGGCGGGATGGTCTGCAAGGAGGAAGTTTATGTTAGCAGCAACAGGCGGCGGGATGGCCATATCATCCATGTTGATTTATGTGGTATTTATTTTTGGTGTGTTATACTTTTTTGGTATCCGTCCGCAGCAAAAGGAGAAAAAGAAACATGAGGAGCTGCTGTCCGCGGTAGCTATCGGGGATACGGTTCTGACCAGCAGCGGTTTTTACGGTGTTATTATTGATATGACGGACGACACGGTTATTGTTGAGTTTGGCAGCGATAAGCATTGCCGGATTCCTATGCAGAAACAGGCGATTGTACAAGTGGAAAAACCACAATAACGCGATAGCCTGGACGAATACCGGCGGCGATTGCGTGAGGGCAAAGCCTGGAGCAATCGGCTTTCATAGGGAGGCCGTCAGGCCGGATTGCAAATAGCGGCGCCGGCAGCCATGGAGATTTACTTGAGAGAAGGCAGCAGGACATCCTTGGAAGGGGGTCTGCTGTCTTTTGTTCTATCATAGGAAAATGCGTCCGATGATAGAAAGCGCTCCGCGAGGATGCGCACTCCGCGCAAAGGAAGATGGCTGCTGGCGCAGCCGCGCTCCGGCGCGAGAGTCCGTCAGGCCGGACTCTTTGTTCTATCATAGGAAAATGCGTCCGATGATAGAAAGCGCTCCGCGAGGATGCGCACTCCGCGCAAAGGAAGATGGCTGCTGGCGCAGCCGCGCTCCGGCGCGAGAGTCCGTCAGGCCGGACTCTTTGTTCTATCATAGGAAAGTGCGTCTGATGATAGAAAACGCTCCGCGAGGATGCGCACTCCGCGCAAAGGAAGATGGCTGCTGGCGCAGCCGCGCTCCGGCGCGAGAGTCCGTCAGGCCGGACTCTTTGTTCTATCATAGGAAAGTGCGTCTGATGATAGAAACGCTTTGTGCGGCGGACAGGGGAAGAGGCTTCCCATGACTGATTGTCAGACAGGAGGTGTGATTTTGGAGGGCGGATATATAAAAAGCCGCAGGAAAAAAGGGTTTGGACACAGAAAAAGAAGGGGAATAGGTTTTGGGTGTTTGCTGGCGCTGATTCTAGTGGCTGCCGCTATAAGTGCAAATAAGGCGGAGGGCGGCAGGTTGCCGAAAAAATCGGAAACGCCGGCAGAGGTGGAGATACTGGCAAAGATGAAAACGATCAGGATAATGAACATAATGGAAGAAATGGGGATGGAGGAAAAGGCAGAAATAGGAGAAGAAAAAAGAAAGCAGCTAGAGGAGGGAGGGGCTGGCGGGAATAAGCAGCCGACTGCGGAAGAAATTCTTGCCGGAATGTCTTTGGAGTCGCAAATAGCCCAGCTTTTCCTTGTAGCCCCTGAACAACTGACCGGCGGCGAAGTGATGACGGAGGCCGGTGATGAGCTGAGGGAAGCGCTGAAGAATTATTCCGTAGGCGGGCTGATCTATTTTTCCGGAAACCTAGAAAATGCCCGTCAATTAAAAACTTTGACGCAAGATACGCAGAAAATAGCCGGGGAATTGGGAATGCTGCCGCTTTTTTTGGCTATTGATGAAGAAGGGGGAGAAATCGCACGGATTGGCAATCATAAAAATTTTGATGTGCCGAAGGTGCCGCCAATGGCTGAGATTGGCGCGGGAGGCGATATCGCCAAAGCCAGGGAGGCAGGGGAAACGATAGGTGCTTATTTGGCAGAGTATGGGATAAACCTGGATTTTGCTCCTGATGCGGATGTGCTGACGGAATCGAAAAATACTGTGGTAAAAGGCCGTTCTTTTGGAACAGATCCGGATCTGGTCACTGAGATGGCTGCCGCTTACCTGGAAGGGCTGAATGCTTACGGCGTGTGCGGTGCGCCGAAACATTTCCCCGGTCACGGAGCGACCAAGGAGGACAGCCATAAAGGTTTTGCCTATATCAATAAGAGCTGGGAGCAGTTGGAGGAAGCGGAATTAGTGCCGTTCAGGCACTTTGCCGAAAAGCAGATACCGATGATGATGTCCGGTCATATTTCTCTTCCTCAGATTACTGGCGGGGATATACCCGGTTCTTTGTCATCTCAGGTCTTGAATGGTTATTTGCGGGAGAATATGGGATATGAAGGAATTATTATTACGGATGCGCTGGATATGGGGGCGATCAATAAACGGTATTCGGCAGAAGAGGCGGCAATTATGGCATTGGAAGCCGGCGCAGATATGCTGCTTATGCCGGCCCGTTTTCCCGAGGTCTATCAAGCGGTGCTCAATGCGGTAAATCAAGGGCGGATATCCCGTGAACGCATAGAAGCTTCCGTGCTGAGGATAATCAAAGTGAAGGAGGCTTATCTTTCCCATCGGCCGGAGGCACCGCAGGGCAGTATAAGACCCGTTTCCTGAACAGGAAGGCCGATTTCTTCCGCATGGGCTTGTCCGCCGTATCGCGGATACAGTTCTGTAGCCAGCATATAAGTTAATACTGAGGGGGCCAGGCCGGTAGTGTAGGAATTGATCAGGAAAAACAACGGGTCCGGCGACAGGAGCTTTGCACACAATTGAATCAGTGTATGAACGGAGTTTTCAATTTTCCATATTTCGCCTTTTGGGCCGCGGCCATAAGAAGGCGGGTCCATGATTATGGCATCATAATGGCTGCCCCGGCGGATTTCCCGCTCTGCAAATTTTACGCAGTCATCCACCAGCCAGCGGACAGGGGCTTTTTCAAGACCAGAAGCGGCGGCGTTTTCCTTGGCCCATCCCACCATGCCTTTGGAGGCGTCCACATGAGTTACGGAGGCGCCTGCCCGTGCGGCGGCCAGGGTGGCGCCTCCGGTATAAGCAAACAGATTCAATACTTTGGCCGGCCGTCCGGCGCAGAGAAGTTTTCTGGAGAACCAGTCCCAGTTTGCCGCCTGTTCAGGAAACAGGCCGGTATGTTTAAAGTGAAACGGTTTTAAATGAAAGGTAAGTTCGTGGTAATGGATTGTCCATTGTTCGGGCAGGTCAAAAAACTCCCATTCTCCGCCGCCTTTGGCGCTGCGGTGGTAATGGGCGTTGGGATTTTGCCAGCCTTGGTGCGTGCGGGGAGTGTCCCAGATAACCTGGGGGTCCGGGCGGATTAAGAGAAAATCTCCCCATCTCTCCAATTTTTCCCCTTTTGAACAGTCTATGACTTGATAATCTTTCCAGTTATCGGCAATCCACATGGAATCCACCAGCCTTTCCGGGCGCTGAGCCTCTGTTTTGTCAGTCCTTGATCCGTCGTTTTTTGGAACTCCTTGTGGCTATTATACGATGACGGAAGGACAGCGTCAAGACTTTATGAGCAGCGCAAAACAGAGATAAACAGGCAAGAAGATACCCGTCTGAACTGTTACAACGTAATAGAATCGTTAGATAAATGTAGGAAATTTGGGTTGAATAATTGCCAGTATATTGATAAAATGGAAAACAGGTTACAGCTTTGGAGGAAAGACAATATGAAGAGACAAGGTTTGGCAGTTTTTGCGTTTGCTGCGATGATGTCCCTGGGGGTGGCCGGCATCCACGCCCTGGCAGCGGAGGGATGGGCTCAGGAGGGCGGTAATTGGGTATATTATAATGCTTCAGGTAGCCGTGTATATAACGGATGGCGTACAGGCAACGACGGATATTGGCGCTATCTGGACGGCAATGGCGTGATGGCCGTCAATGCCTGGGTAGATGATGATGATTACTATGTAGGTTCTGACGGGATTATGGTTGCAGGGAGATGGCTGCAAGTGCAGGATTACAATGCTCCCAGCGGTTATGCCTGGTACTATTTTAATCAAAACGGCAAATCCGTTAAGAATAAGTGGGAAAAGATCAATAATAACTGGTACCATTTCAGCGATACTGGCACTATGGAAACTGGCTGGATACTCGATGATATGTATTATTGTGATGATGGCGGCATTATGCTGACCGGTTGGCAGCGGCTCTATTCACCTGATGAGAACGATCATGATGACGACGATTACGGCCCCGACACGGATGGCGATGATGATGGCAAGCACTGGTATTATTTTTCCAGCAGCGGCAAAAAGGTAACGCCTAAAGATGATGGCGACGAATACAGGATGAAAAAAATCAACGGGGTCTATTATTGTCTGGCTGAGGACGGAGCTATGCAGACGGGATGGACTTGCGTGACCGGAGATAATTCGGAGGATATCCGCGATTACCGGTATATGGATTCCAATGGTCAGGTGCGGGTGGGCTGGTATTCTTTAGAACCACCGAAAGATATGCAGAACAGCTATGAACATGATGTGGAATGGTTTTATTTTTCCAGTAAAGGCGTTCCGAAAGTCGGCCCTCAGAAAGGTTCCGCCAGATCTTCAGATCTGGAGAAGATCAATGGCAATACGTATTTGTTTAACGAGAAGGGGGTGCCGGTATACGGGCTTCAGAAAGTATTTTTGGATAAGGACGAGTCTTCCTATACAGCCTATTATTTTGGAACCCGTGCGCAAAGCTCCATGCTTAAGGGCAAGCACAATATAGACGATGGCGGGGTTATGTGCCAGTTTTATTTCAGTTCTACGGGACGGGGATATACGGGAGTCTACGACGGTTATTTGTATTATATGGGTAAGCTGCAAAAAGCCGACTCCGGGAGCAAATATCAGGTGTTTACTATCTGGGAAGGAGATAAAGCCAAGAATTATGTAGTCAATACTTCAGGACGCATAGCGAAAAATGCTACGGTGAAAGATCGTGACGGGGTGAAGTATAAAACAAACAGCGGCGGCGTTTTGATTGCGGAGGATGACCAGCAGGCAGACGGGCGCACTTACAATACACCGGTGGAACCGGATTGGGATTATGATTAAGTCTTAAGATATATTCGTGAATATAGCTTACCGGAAATTGCGAAGCGATTTCTGGTAAAAGGCACACGCTTTTTGTGCCGTAAATCTGATTACAGGAAGCCGGTTTTGCTTCCTATAATATAACTTATCAGATAATATAACTTATCAGAATTTGCGAAGCAAATTTTGATAAAAGGCGCGTTCTT
>CANDBT010000046.1 GCA_947383005.1 uncultured bacterium
AGGGTTCGCGGAGCGGTTCCTGTAATATAACTTATCAGAATTTGCGAAGCAAATTTTGATAAAAGGCACACGCTTTTCGTGCCGTCCATCCGATTACAGGGTTCGCGGAGCGGTTCCTGTAATATGGCTCAGTGTCCCTATTATACCTTTAATTCCGGATATTTTCAATAGGATTGCTTGCTTCTATCTATTTTACCCACATCTTCCTGCAAAATTTCTCTTTTTTAAAATTTTTCCCGTTTTTAAAATTCCCTGATAATCCGATAGCAAAGCAATTGATTAAAGCGGTTTATCCAACAAAAAAACCCTCAACGTTCCGTGAAGGCAGAAATACCGATGCCGGAAACCATTCATCGTCAGAAATAAGCTGCTTTTCGAGTGCTTCGATCTTTTTTCCCCATTCTTCCTGCGATATTTCTTCGGAACTTCGTTCTCCCTGCAGGGTACAGTCCCGTGAATAAAAGTAAAGATATCCCCCATCCTCCTGATAATCTTTGCGCAATGCGTACAGGGGAAGCATATGCATTTCTCTGCCCTTTCCCTCAAACTGTCCCACAACCAGATACCACTCCCCGCCATAGTCATCCATAAAGATCATCTGCCCGGTTTTCAGCGGAACAAAGCTTTCATGAAGAACCCCCAGGAAACGCAGGTTTATCCAACCGTTTTCATAAGATAAAACAGCAAAACTGCCCCATGCATGTTCAAAATCTTTGTAATCCGACTCATCCGGTTCATAACGGACGAGAAGTTCATCTTCCCCGTCATGATTGATGTCCATAAGAAGATATCGCCAAAGACATCTTCCCGTGTCCGGATCAGAAGAATAGTGGTAGGCGATACGACCTCGATCGGACAGATGTTTTACCCTTGAAAAATCGCCGGATAAAATTTCCTGGTAGGCTTTCCATGCCTCCTGTTCGTTCTCCTCGACGACAAAGGAAACGTTTCCCTTTCCCTCATCCAAAGCATCCAGATAATCCCATTCTTCTTTGGGAAAAAGGGGAAACTGCCCGACCGGAAGTTCTGCATTTTGCCATACTTCCAAAAAGGCAGCCGCTGTTTCCCGGCAGTCGCTGTAGGAACATTCCTGGTCTGGTTTTGGCTGCGTTCCAAAGGGAACCTTAAAATAATGTCTGACGATTTTGATGGTTTCGCCCTCTTCTGCGGTCAAAGGAACTTCATCTTCTTTGGCAGTCAAGGAAATCCATTCATAAATATCCCCTCCTTCTTCCGGGAGCGGTGCATCAAAGGTCTGGGGGATTTTTCGCTTAGAGGAGGTAGAGGAATACACATTCGGATCGGTAAAACAGGTTTCCAGCCGGTGGGAGATAAGAAAAGACCCATCGGCAAGGGGCTGTATCTGCGCAGACGAATAACGCCTGTAGTCATCAAAATCATAGAGAAGTTCGACCTTCTGGTTTCGGAAGGTGTATATATGATAAATATTTCCGCCGTCAATGCAGAGCTCCGGCACCTGCTCCCCATTACAATCGACAAAGGCATAGGAGGCACGGCTGTCGCCCCGGGGATAGCGGTCTGTAGCGGTAAGGCTGTGCCAGTCCCCCGCGGCTAAGAACTCCCGGTAGGCGGCCATGGCCTCGTTTTTGGAGGCAATATTTCCCGTGAAAGGATTTTGTGGATCAGTATTTTCCAAGACATCCGTTTCCCGGGAAGGCGGGGCGGATGATTTAGCTGTTTCGGCGCTGCCCATACAGCCGGACAAAAACAAAAAGAGCAGGCTAAGGACAGAAAACAAAACCCGTTTCCTCCTTTTTGGACAATGGTTACGAAATGCAGCGGAGTGTTTTTTCATATGACAACCATGTACCTTTCTTTAATAGACCTTTTGACGCTTTTTAACGTTTTTTGCCTTATGCATATCCCCCCAACGCCTTTAATATTTTCAGCGATTGGAATTCCCTGTCAATAAACCGTTTTTTATTTTCGTCCACGCATAGCTTCAATTCCCTTTCCACATCTTTCTTCAAAACAAATGTATACAATGACTCCAATGGGGCAGCAATGATGTATTCCCAGGCATATACTGCGGAATCGCCAGCCGGGCGCGGCGGCTTGGCAGTATACTCTCCATTTGCCGCCATCGCGCGCAGTTCAAATACCAGTTGGACCAGGGAATTGGGCAAAGATGGTTTCAAAAGCGCCCGCATGGATTGATACAGTAGCAGAAGCAGTTCGCTTCCGTCCAGATTTTCCCGGCTGTAGTAATCGGCAAATTCCAGAAAATAGAATCCATAGCAAGCGGTTTCCATATCCCTGGCAATATCCGTAAAATAATTCTTCGCCTCTGCCCGAGCCAGGCGATACGCGTCTTTTCCCTCATACAGATAAAAATTTGCAAAAACAAAAGGCTGGCTGGCCGCCATCAGAGGACTGCCTGGCCTTTTCGCGCCGCGGGCGAATGCCGTAATTTTTCCTCTTTCCCGGGTTAATATAACCAGCCGCCGGTCATATTCCCCCACCGGAGACGCTTTCAGCACCATACCGGTAAAGGTTAATAATTCTCTCAATTAGCCGCCTCCTCTTTCAGGATCGTTAGCACTCTATTTTACTGTTAGTCTCCGACTATTTGAACTATCATTAAATTGGGCAGGCAAACAATTATATCCCCATCCTTGGACTGTTTTCCCTGACGAATACAGACTTTGTCCGGGCAGGAGGCTTCGGAACACCAAATCTGCCCATCCTGGACGATCAAATGGTTCGTCCCATTACGGGCGCCGTCAACGGTAATTTCCTGATTTTTCGACAAATCGAGAATCGCTGTCTGTTTTCCGTCAACCGTAACTTCTGCCCGTATAGCCGGAACCCGATGACGAAGATAATATCCCAGGCCCAATATAGCAAAAATCGCCAATAAAATAACAATCAGAATCACGTCCGGTTTCTTAATTGCCCGATTGGCTTTAGCGCTAACCATATTGGCCTTGCTGCTTTTATCCATAACCGTCCACCTCATTATTCCTTAATTCTAAAACACCTCAAATCGCTCATTTTTTCTGCGAAAACTGGTTACTTTTCGGTATTTTTAGGGTCCCAAGTTCAAAAATCCTCTTGCAGGCATGCTTGCATCGGATTTTTTTGACCTTTTGACCCTGGTATCATATCATACTTCCTTTTATAAGGGAAGATTTTTTTCATCAAGCGGTTGAAGCGGCGCC
Source organism: uncultured bacterium (assembly GCA_947383005.1). Lineage (GTDB taxonomy): Bacteria > Bacillota > Clostridia > Lachnospirales > Lachnospiraceae > Brotaphodocola. Next base: position 3,183 of record CANDBT010000046.1, read on the forward strand.
ATCTGCGATACTGTTCAGATAGATCTGCGCAGAGTCTGCCCCAGCGAAGCGAGGGTACTTGCTGCGCTGACCGTACGACATCGTGCCCTTTGGGTATAACTTGGGCCGGCGAGCAAAAATCCTTCTACACTCCGTTTCGCTCAAATAACCCAACCACAAAAGACTGCTGCGTTATGCCGCAGTCTTTTGTGGTTCCAAGGGAAAACCTTATCAGACAAGCAAACGCTACATCTGAACTAATACATCTGTTGTCATACAACGTGCAAACTGGCTGTGAAATTTCCTTGCTCTTTTCTTTATAAAATGATATACTCTGTCTATGATGAACCAATATATTATTTCATTTTTCCGCACCTTGTCAGACCACACGGTAGACAAAACCCTGTTTGTCTGCGGCCTTTTTTTGTCTGCCTGCGAACTCTATAAACAAATATTTATCTATGTTGCCGTCAACCACGGCTATTATGACTGGTGGTATTTCCCTTTCCAGCTTTGCAGCCTGCCTATGTACTTATGCCTGCTGCTCCCGTTCCTTCCGGCTGGCCGTGGAAAAACAGCCTTCTATACGTTCATGCAGGATTACCACCTTCTCGGGGGTATCGCCGCATTGATTGTGCCGGAAGGATTTTCCCATATCCACTGGACATTAACTCTCCACGGATATCTTTGGCATATTCTCCTGCTCCTGATCAGCCTGTTTATCTGGATTAGCGGACGAAGCGATTTAAGCGCCAGGGGATTTGTACGCACCCTCCCGATATTTTCCGTCTGCTCCGCAATCGCCACGATAATCAATCTGCTGACGCCGGGACACGGACAGGCCAATATGTTTTATATCTCCCCTTACTATCCCAACGTCCAGTTTATCTTTCACTGGATCGCCCTCCGTTTGGGCATCCACCCTGCCAACCTGCTATACCTTTTGGCCATCTCCCTGGGCGCAGGTATCATCCATTTCCTATTGGGAGCCGCAGAAAAAACCGGCAACGCCTTCTGACATCGGCATGGGCAATCAATGTCTTGCCATTTTCCTTCGGACAACCAGGTAGCAGGCAATATGAGCAAAAAAGGTGATTGTCCAGGATACCGGATAAGACAAATACAGCGTCGGCAGCGTCGGGCTTATAGCAAATACAGTAAAAATCCATAACACCCGGAAAGCGCAAGCCCCGGTCAGGGATACAAACATAGGAATCAGCGAGCAGCCCACTCCCCGAAGGCCCCCCACCATAGTATCCATCATCCCGCAGATAAAATAAACGGTCGCAATAATCCGCAGGCGATCAATACCATACTGGATTACCTGCTCATCGGAAGAATAAATTCCTACAAGCTGCTTCCCAAACACCACCGTACTTCCGCCCAGTACTATCCCCACCACAGTCACTAATCCCAGACAGTACAAAAGGACCTTCGTCATTCTCTGATACTTCTTGGCGCCAAAATTCTGGCTGGTAAAACTTAATGCCGTCTGATATACCGCGTTCATGGACGTATAGACAAATCCCTCGATATTTGCGGCGGCAGTATTTCCTGCCACGGCTATCTCGCCAAAAGAATTGACCGAAGCCTGGATCAGCACATTAGATATAGAAAAAACAGCTCCCTGCATTCCTGCAGGAAGGCCGATTTTTGCTATTGCCGCCAGCTTGCCCTTATTCAGCTTCAGCCGGTCAAATCTCAGCCGGTAATTTGCATGGGAACGGACAAGGCACTGTACAATCAGCACCGCCGAAATACACTGGGAAATCACGGTTGCCAAAGCAACTCCCGCCACATCCATATGAAACCGAATCACAAAAATCAAATTCAAAATTACGTTAATTACCCCCGCCGTCATCAAAAAATACAACGGCCGCCGGGTATCTCCTACCGCCCGTAAAATCGCGCTGCCAAAATTGTATACCAGCGTAGCCGGCATACCGATAAAAAATATCCGCATATAAAGTACCGCCAGCGGAAGCACATTCGCAGGCGTTTTCATCATTTCCAGCAAAGGAGCCGCCAACAGCATGCCTACGGCAATCAAAAACATCCCCCCTGATATGGCCAGCAGCATGGATGTATGTACCGTCTCCTCCAAATCTTTCTGCCGCTGAGCGCCATGATACTGGGCCACCAATACATTAGCCCCTACAGAAAGTCCAATAAACACATTGACCAGCAAATTTATCAGAGAACTGGTAGAACCAACTGCCGCCAGGGAATCACTACCCGCATACCGGCCCACAACAATTATATCCGCCGCATTGAACAACAACTGCAAAACTCCTGACACCATCAGCGGTACCGCGAATATCACGATTTTGGAAAACAGCGGGCCATTGCACATATCGATTTCATAGACTTCCCCAGCCTTTCTTTTCCCCATCATTTTATCTACCCTTTCGACGCGTTTTGTCCGATACTATACCACACTTTATCCAATATGGCAATACCTTCATGCGTGCCAAATTGCACAAATTGCCTAATCATGTGTAACCGTTCAAATAACCCTTGAACGGTTACGAGCGTGTTACTGCCCACATCTGATCACTCTGCCGATTAGCCATGGGCAAATACAGTTATGGGGGCAACGCATACGCCTCGGCCTGCTGCAGCTATAGTTTCAGCCGCTGATAGCTCGCAAGCAGTTCCTGGTCGCTTATCCTGCAATTGGCCGGGCTGGTAGACGGCAAAGCTATGCAGGGACGGTCATACTTTGGTTCGCAATATTTTCGATACAATGCCGCCGCTTTGGCGCCTGTAGTAAATATGGCTTTGATATCGGCATACTGCAATATCACATCCAAATCGTTGATAACCGGATTTTGGATGCTGGCATCCTCCGCCCCGCGGATACTGCAGCTTGCCAGCACATCCCATAACGCCATGTGGTTGCGCAGGGCCAACTGCTTTTTCTCCTCAACCGTAACAGGTTCTTTCTCCCCGAACACCTGTGCCACTACTTTCCAAAACCGGTTCCTCGGATGTCCATAATAAAACCCCTGCTCCCTGGATTTAGGGGAGGGTATCGTCCCTAATACTAAAATCCGGGATTTTTCGTCAAACAGAGGACCAAATTCATGAGTCACTTTTTCTGTTTTGTTCGCTGCTCTTGCCATCCTGCGCCTGCCTTTCTCTTCTATATTCCGTATTTGTTATTATTCACGGAATAGCTGTGAACCAAATAGTTGCTGTCCACACAGTAACACCAAATGATTTCTTTTCATTATTATCCACAGCGGCCTTGAAAGAAATGAACGATATACGTATAATAATATCACAATGCAATATTCTTTGTACATAATAAAAGCGAGAAAAGGAGAAGCAAATGAAGAACCTGGCTGTAAAAACATTTGGAGTCCTGAGGAATTTATTCTTCGATAAAAGCAGTAAGCCTATTAAGTTTCCTCTTCGTGAAAAACGTAATACGCAAGATGATCCTTTTGACGAATATATATCAATGGCTTTAGATGATAAATTACAAGAACACGGGGCAAGATGCCAGAGATCCTCAGGACCGCTTATAAGCCCTGATATGGCCGTAGTATCAATTGGAATAAATATCGAAAGCGATAACATTAATAATAATCCAGAAGAAATTATAGGAATTGAAGTAAAAAAGCTCGAAAGAACAGCAAATGGAAAAATTGCAAGGCCAACGGGGATAGATTACAACTCAACCCCGCCATGTGGCCGGGTAAAGATTTACACTTCTAATAATGAGCCATTAATGATAAAAAGTTATTACCTTTTCGCATGCTTAGAAAACGATGAATCCGGAAATTATTTTGTTAGCGCCATGTGCCTTTGTGATGGAAGTATCTTAAACGATGATTATGGCCTTTATTTGCAAATAACAGGATCAAGAGAGAAAGGGATCAACATGGGAACTTATGGTGACGGGGCAAACAGGAACAGACCAATGCTGATTTTTTCAAACCCTTTAGGCGCTGATTTTTTAGACCATAAAATTACCTTGGTAAGCGAACTTGATTTAGGGGAACGGATAGATAATATAGAATTAGTTTGGCGGTTTATTAGAAAAGACGTTGAGGGAGTAAATCATACTTTTTATGCGTATATGGACAGCCAGGATAATTTGGGCAGCCAACCAGTGACAAATGTCATCGAACCGTTCCCCACACCGCGCAACCGGGTTAGTGAGACGCAGGAAAGAGGAAAATTTAAGCTTTTGAAGTATTATGAGGAGCTTGATAAAATATGGCCAAGCAAAAACAACGACTGATAGAAAAAGGATTTCCTTTTGCCCAGTTAAGTGCCATTGCTGAGCAGGAATCCTGGCGTAAAGAAATAAACAGACCGCCTTCTTATATCCATAAGTGGTGGGCCCGTAGGCTGGGCAGTATATTCAGGGGACTAATAATCGGAGGATTTGAGGATTCGAACGGAGATTTCTTTGACAAATATTATAAGCATACAATCTATAAAAACAAGATCGTGTTTGATCCTTTTATGGGAAGCGGCACTACTGTTCATGAAGCCGTTAAACTGGGAGCTAAGGCATTAGGGGCTGACATTAATCCTGTAGCCGTTTCAATGGTTCGGGCATCACTGGATACATATAGCCGCGAAGACGTAATTGCCACATTTGAACAAATTAAATCGAACTGCAGTGCAAAAATAAAAAAATATTACAAGGCTCCGTTTCGGGAAGAGATAGTTGATGTTTTATATTATTTTTGGGTAAAAGTGGCTATATGTGGAGAGTGCGGGACTGAAGTGCCTCTCACAAAAAGCTGTGTATTTTCAAAAAACGCGTATGTGTCTAAAAAGCCAGAAGCAAGAGCATTGTGTCCTCATTGCCTGCATATTAATAAAGTTCTCTATTCTGATACAAATGCCGAGTGCAAAAAATGCAAGAAACATTTTAACCCGCAGCAAGGCAATGTCAAAGGTTATGATTATATTTGCCCTGTGTGCGGAAAAAAAGAACGCATAATAGATTATATGCGGCGCAAAGGCAGTACGCCCAGGGAAAAAATGTATGCAAAAATGATTATTGATCATTCTGGCAAAAAACATTATGTAGATATCGAAGAATCTGATATTCACTTGTATAAGGAAGCTCAGAGAGCGCTTCCCGAATATCAGGAATTTATACCTAATGATAAAATACATGATGGAATAAATACCCGGCAAATACTGAATTATCAATACAGATATTGGAGAGAAATGTTTAATGACAGGCAACTGCTGTCTTTTGGTATACTCTCGAAAGAAATAATGTCTATCAGGGATGAACAATTAAGAAGGTTATTTGCTGTCTTATTGAGTGGAACTTTGGAATTTAATAATATGTTTTGTTCTTTTAAAGGTGAAGGAACTGGAGCCGTGCGTCCACTATTTTACAATCATATATTGAAGAATGAATTAATGCCATTAGAGGCAAATCCATGGGGACATAAAGCATCATCGGGATCTTTTTCAACATTGTTTGAGACAAGAATAAAAAGAATGCTGGATTACAAGGAAAATCCTTTTGAATTAAAAATTCTTCCAGGAAAAAAATCTGAGAAAGTTTTTCTTAATGGATGCAAAGACGAAGCTAAAGTTGCCACTGAAGAAAACTGGGATGCTGGCAATAGCATAATATTATGTAAAGATTCCGCCCACATAGATATCATGGATGAAAGTGTCGATTTGGTTGTAACGGACCCGCCGTTTTTTGATAACGTAAATTATTCTGAGCTGGCAGACTTTTTTTATGTATGGTTAAAAATGTTTAATATAGGCGTCGGGTCTCTGGATGTCGACTCAACTCGTGGAAAAGAGGATGTTCAAGACAACGAACCAGAGTCATTCTCAAGAAAACTATGCGATGTTTTTAAAGAATGCAACAGAGTGTTGAAGCAAGAGGGCAGGCTTATTTTCACATACCACCATTCCCGCACTGAAGGCTGGGTGTCTGTTTATAACGCTCTTACAAATGCCAGGTTTTCTATATGCCAGGTTATTCCGCTGAAAGCAGAAATGTCCGTGTCTGTCGCCATTATAGCGGCAAAAGAACCAATTAACTATGATTTGGTGTTTGTATGCAAAAAGCAGGATGATTTTGAACAAATGTGTTTTCCCTCTGATGTAACAGGCCAATATAATGACTACATTGAGAAAATCAAAGAGAAATGCCTCAAATTCTCAGAAGGCGACAAGCTGATTTTAAAATATGGGCTTTCCTTAAAATATTTATCGGAATTGGGAATACAAAATATTGGTAAAGAGGATATTGAAAAAATTGTAATTACCATAACCAATTGAGCGTAACCGTTCAAATAGTGTTTAAAAAATAAAATGTAAAGAAAAACGAGGAACAGCAAATGAAGAACCAGAATATGAATCATCACAAAGAAAAAGCAAAGGCTTATTTTCTGGAAGGTTACAACTGCGCCCAATCCGTACTTCTGGCCTATCATGAAGAACTTGGCCTGGAAAAAGAAACTGCTGCCCGCCTGGCCAGCTCCTTTGGCGGCGGAATGGGGCGCCTCCGGGAAGTATGCGGCACATTCAGCGGTGTACTCCTGGCTGCCAGCCTCTTTTATGGCTACAGCGATCCCAAAGATATGGCCGGAAAAAAGGCCCAATACGAGCGGGTACAGGCTTTGGCCCGCACCTTCCGGGAACACCATGGCAGCATCATATGCCGTGAACTTCTGGGACTGGATCACCATTCGGATGCCCCCACGCCTTCCCTCCGCACCGCCGAATATTACAAAAAACGCCCCTGTGCCGACTTGGCTGCAGATGCCGCACAAATTTTGGAAGATTTCCTGAAGGAAAACCCTCCCCAGTGACGCTTTGCAGCTCTTTATGACACAAATTTTATGCTTTTCTTAAATTTGCCGAAAATCAATATTAATTTATTGTTTTTCAATAAATTAGTATTGATTTTTGATAATTTCTATGCTATGTTCGTTTCAGAGTTGCTTTTGACCCTGGTATCATGTCGTACAGTCAGCGTGGTAAACGCGCATATCTGATCTAATATACTGTAAAGGAGCCTGCAATGAAAGAAAACAATCAACCCCTGATCCTGTTCACCAAAAGATTACTGGATTTATTGTTTGGCCTGGGAATTTTGCTGACCTCGGCCATTCCGTTGATTTTCCTCCATGTAGGAAACTATATTGAAAGTTTTCGCCGGTATTATATTGCCCAAACGGCTCTCTACATGTTTTCCGGTATATTCAGCCTGGCCATTTTATGGGATTTACACCGCATGCTTGCCACTGTTCTCGCCGACAATGCCTTTATCGATGCCAATGCTGCCTCTTTAAAACGCATGAGCAAATCCGCTTTTCTCATCGCACTGACTTCTCTTGTACGCATATTTTTCTCACCTACTCCAGCCACGGTAGTCATTATCCTTGTATTTTCCATTGCCGGGCTGTTTTGCCTTGTCTTGTGCCAGGTATTTGAAAAGGCCATCCAATACAAAAAAGAAAACGATTTAACCATTTAACCGGCCAACTAAAACAAGGAGATATATATGGGAATCATCATCAATTTAGACGTAGTCATGGCGAGAAGAAAAATCGGTCTCACGGAACTTTCCCGAAAAGTAGACATCACTATGGCCAATCTGTCTGTTCTTAAAAACAATAAAGCAAAAGCCATCCGCTTTTCTACCCTGGAAGCTATCTGCCAGGCCCTGGACTGCCAGCCTGGCGACATTATTACTTATGTAAAAGAGGAGGAACCATCATGAGCAATTTGTCCAAAGAAGAAAAATCCCTGCGTTTAAAACCAATTCGGGACAATTTCCCCTTTTTTGCGGGAATCAGCCTGTTTTTCGGACTGCTGTATTCTTTCTGCCTTTATCGCAATCCCTGCGGCATTACTTTCCCTTTGCTGGTCACAGCCGGCTGCGGATGCTGCCTGGCTGTCTGCAAAAAACTGTCTGTCCCCATCAAAAAAGGAAGCTGGTTCCTTTTGGCCATAGCCATGCTTATCGGTATTTCCACCTTCCTCACCGCCAATCCTTTTATACACTTTTTTAATAAAGTTGCCTTAATCCTGCTATGCGCCGTGTTTGCCCTCCATCAATGCTATAACGAAAAGCATTGGAACTTAGGCAAGTATTCGGCCTCCATCCTATTGTTTTTTTGTCAGGCTCTGGCCGCCTTGCCGATACCCTTAATGCATGCGTTCCATTACAGAAAAGAAGCAGGCTCCCCAAATTACATTATACTTTTGCTGTTTGCCCTGGGCTTTATCGTCGCCATGCCCATATCCCTGATTTTGATTGTCCTTTTATCCCAGGCGGATGCTGTATTTTATTCCATGGTAATATGGTGCCTCAAACCGCTCTTTTTCCCCGGCCCTCTGATTGTTATTGCTTTTCAGATTGCCTTCGGCGCCCTGGCTCTGTACTGCATAACCTGTTGCTGCTGCCTTGGCAAAATCCCGGAAACCGTACCCAACCGGCAATTTATCCATCCGGCCGTGGCCGCCGCCTGCACAGGAAGCATTTCGCTGCTTTATCTGCTATTTTGTGCTATCCAGATTGTTTACCTGTTTCTCGGAAAAGGCAGCCTCCCGGAAGGTTACACCTACTCTTCCTATGCCCGGCAAGGATTTTTCCAGCTTTTGTCCGTTGCATTTTTTAACCTGGCAATGATACTGTTCTGCTTAAAATACGTCCGGCCTCATCCGGCGCTGCGGCTAATCCTGAGCGTTATCTGCGGCTGTACGTATATCCTTATTGCTTCCGCCGCTTACCGGATGATGCTTTATGTGGGCGAATACCATTTGACCCGTCTACGAATACTGGTATTGTGGTTTTTGGCCCTCCTTTTTGTCCTGATGGCCGGAGTCACGCTGATTCTGTGGAAACCGAAGTTCCCTTTATCCTGGTTTTTTATCGCCACCGTATCAATTTTTTATGTCGGCTTGTCGCTGGCACGTCCGGATGCCATCATTGCCCGGGATTACGTAAGCCGCATAGAGCCTGACTCAATAACCGTGCTTCAGCTTAAATATCTGTCCGAAAATTTATCTGCCGACGCCGCGCCCGCCGTCTCCTCTTTAGGTTTTTCCCTGGATGAGCTCCAGCAACGAATCGGCACCTACCCCGGGACAGGATGGTTCTGGACCATAGCCCGTCACCCTGGCCCCAAACATCACTACACCTATCCGGACAGTATCCGGACCTGGAACTATTCCATTGGGACGGCCCGTCAGCTTTTTGGGGAAAAAGCAAATAAATAACTGCCTGTTTATGAAAATTTTATTCTTTTTTACACAAAAGACTATCGATTTTTCTTATTTTGTGGTACAATTTCAATATTAGCAACGGGCATTGGTCAATTACGCATCATACCGGATGGATTGCCCGATTCTAAGTAACAAAAAAGTAACCGTTCAGACAGGGCATCATTTTACCCGCCATCTGAATTGTTACACAAAAATCAGGGGGAGATTAAAATGGCAAAAGAAATGATTGCAATGCTTCTTGCCGGCGGACAGGGTTCACGTCTTTATGCACTGACCCAAAAGCTGGCAAAACCTGCAGTTCCTTTTGGCGGAAAATATCGTATTATCGATTTCCCGTTATCGAACTGTGTCAACTCCGGCATCGATACCGTGGGTATCCTTACCCAATACCAGCCACTGGTTCTGAATGAATATATTGGCAACGGACAACCGTGGGATCTGGATCGTCTTCATGGCGGCGTTCATGTTCTTCCGCCTTACCAGCAGGCTTCCGGTTCTGATTGGTACAAGGGTACCGCCAATGCTATTTATCAGAACATTTCCTTTATTGAACGCTACAACCCTCAATATGTGATCATCCTCTCCGGAGACCAGATCTGCAAGCAGGATTACAGCGATTTCCTTCGTTTTCACAAGGAAAAAGGCGCTGAATTCAGCGTAGCCGTTATGGAAGTTCCGTGGGATGAGGCTTCCCGTTTTGGCCTGATGGTTGCCGACGAGAACGACAAGATAACTGAATTCCAGGAGAAGCCGAAGAATCCGAAATCCAACCTCGCTTCCATGGGTATCTATATCTTTAACTGGGATATCCTGAAAAAATACCTGGTAGAAGATGAGGCCGATCCTAACTCCGAAAACGACTTTGGCAACAACATTATCCCCAATCTGCTGCGTGACGGCCGCAATATGTATGCTTATCATTTCAGCGGGTACTGGAAAGATGTGGGGACAATCTCCTCACTTTGGGAAGCCAACATGGAAGTCCTTGACCCGGAGCACAGCGGCATTAACCTGTTTGACGAAAACTGGAAAATCTACAGCCGCAACAGCGGTATGACCGGACATCGGATCAGCAGCGATGCTGTCGTGGAAAACTGCATGATCACCGACGGCTGCCGTATTTCCGGTACCGTAAAACATTCCATCCTCTTCGCCGGCGTCACGGTAGAACCAGGCGCTCAGGTTGAAGACGCGGTAGTTATGGGCGGCACCACCATTAAGGCCGGCGCCGTAGTTAAACATTGTATTGTGGCAGAGAACGTAGTAATCGGGGAAAACGCCGTAGTGGGCGCTATGCCTTCAGACGGCGAGAAGGGCGTAGCTACCATAGGTTCCGGCGTCTATGTAGGTGACAACGCAAAAATCGGCCCCAATGCCATGGTCAGCAGTAATGTGAAAGGCGGTGAAGAACAATGGTAAATTCCAATGCAGATGCCCTGGGTATCATTTTCCCAAACACTTATGACAGCTTGGTTCCCGAACTGGTCAGCGAGCGTTTGATGGCTTCCATCCCGTTTGCAGGCCGTTACCGCATGGTGGACTTCATTTTATCCAGCATGGTAAACAGCGGAATCGGAAACATTTCCCTGGTTGTTCGTAAAAACTATCACTCCCTGATGGATCATTTGGGTTCCGGCCGTGAGTGGGATCTTACCCGTAAAAATGGCGGTTTGAATATTGTTCCTCCCTTTGCCCAGAAAAATATAAAAATGTATACAGGCCGTGTGGAGGCATTGGCCAGCATTTTGACCTTCTTGAAGTCCCAGAAAGAAAAATATGTGGTAATGTCCGATGCCAACATTGCCGTAAACTTTGATTTTAAAGCGTTTATGGATGCCCATATCAAAAGCGGCGCTGACATAACTGTTGCCTATTCAAAAGATGAGATACCGGCAGGCGTACGCAAAAAAGACGATGTTACTGCCGACATGTACTTTACCTTTGATATTAAAGACGGCCGTGTAGTGAAAATGGACATCAACTCCAAGGAAAACGGCGTTAAGAATCTCTCTATGAATATTTACATCATGGAACGGGAACTGCTGATTAAGCAAATCAATACCGCTTATCTCCATGGGCATTCCTATTTTGAGAGAGATATCCTGGCCACACAGCTTGATACTTTAAATATACAGGCATTCTGTCATGACGGCTACCTGGCTCGGGTATGCGATTTGAACAGTTACTTCGAGGAGAATATGAAGCTTCTCGATGAAGCCAACCTGGATGCCCTGTTCTCAGGAGATTCCATTTATACCAAGATTCGTGATGACAACCCGTCCCGCTACATTGGCAATGCCAAAGTTAAAAACGTTGTAGCTGCTGATGGTTGTGTGATCGAAGGTGAAGCGGAAAATTGTATGCTGTTCCGTGGTGTCAAGATCGGCAAAGGCGCAAAAGTTAAAAATTGCGTGCTGATGCAGGATACCGTAGTCGAAGACGGCGCTACTTTGGAATACATTATCTCCGATAAAAATGTTACCTTTACGGCCAATAAAGAACTGAAAGGCAGCGACAGCTTCCCTGTATATGTTTCTAAACATCAAACTGTATAAGCAGTTCTTTCCAACAAAGGGGGCTGTCGTCGGTTAATCCCGATTCCAGCCCCCTGTTTATGTCCTCCTGTCTCCCGGAGGATGCACACGGAATGCAGAATCAGCATTCCGACGCTGTATGGTCAGCACGCAAATACCCTCGCTTCGCTGGGGCAGACTCTGCGCAGACCTACTATAAGGGTTCGATACTTTCACAGCACCCCCATGCCTGCCAATCAACACTTACATGGCAATTGCCTGATGCAGGGTCAATGAGTAAATCATCTGTTCTTTTACCGCCTTTCCCGTAATCTGTTCCAGAGCCAGGCCGTAATATTCTATTTGTTTATGATAATGTTCAATCAATGTCTGTGCCTTTTGCACCTTATCTGTTTTATAATCAATAAGTACCAAACCATCCTCTTCTTCTATATAAGCATCAATAATTCCCTGGATGATCACCAACTCATCAGAATTTCCTGCCCCCATCTTTCTGGCCGGAAGTCCCATAATAAACTGGCGTTCTTTATAAAGACGCCCCTCTTTCTCCGCCCTGCACATCCGTTGCCCCAAAGGAGATTGGATAAATTTCCATATCTCGCTGCAGCGAATCAAATCCAGGTTTTCCTGGACAAATTTCTTTTTATCCACCAGCATTTCCAGATAGTGCCGTACATCTTCCCCGCTTTCCATTTGACAAAAAGGCAATAACTGCAACGCCTGATGATATGCTGTTCCCCTGGAAGTCCCATATCCGCGGGATTTCGCTTCCGTCGCTTCCGTCTCTCCAGCCGTTTTTATCATTGATGGCAATGTCGTATCCGGCCAAGGGGATTCTTTCTGCTCTTTTCCCTTTTTCATCCGCTCTTCCAGCCATAGCTCCCAAGCCGGATTTAATGGACCCGTATGCTGAAGGCTCTCGGCCGCATCCATTAACTGTCCTTGTTTTTTCAGTTCGGACACGGAAATTTCTGTATACAATTTGATATCTGCTTCAAAAGGATAGACAAATTCCAGATTTTTCTCCAGTTGCTTTCGATAATTGGGGTCAAAACATCCCTCCGCTTCTATATTCAACAATTTTTCTTTATCTCCGGCATTTTTTATCTGCCGGACCAATTCATCGCTGACAATATCAGAAAGAGGGACTTCCGTCATTCTTATTCTTACTTTCCCGTCGCCCAGGCTCATCAATAGCCAATCCAGATAAGAATTGGCGGCCGATAAAACCGTAAAGGGAATTTGTCCGTCTATCACAGGCACCTGTTCATACTTTTCCCGCTTCTTTCCCAGAGAGCGATCTGTCCCTGTCATAATCAGTCTTTCCTTGGCACGGGTCATCGCCACATATAACACCCGCAATTCTTCTCCCAGGCTGTCCAGATCCATTTTCCTCCGCAGCACATTTTTTTTCAGCGTGGTAGTTTTCAGGCGATGCTCCAAATCCAGATAATCGGTGCCGATACCCAGCTCCGGGTCAATTAAAACTCTTTTGTACAAATCCTGCCGGTTGAATTTTTTCCCCATACCCGCCAGAAATACAATCGGGAACTCCAAACCTTTGCTCTTATGGATGCTCATAATCCGAACAGTATTATCTTCCTCTCCCAAGGTGGAAGCTTCTCCGAAGTCTGTGCGGTATTTTTTCAGATTCTCAATATAGCGGATAAAATGAAACAATCCCTTATAGCTGGTCTTTTCATAAACAGAAGCCTTTTCCACCAGCATATCCAAATTAGCCCTTCTTGTCTCCCCTGCAGGCATAGCCGATATATAATCATAATAACCTGTCCCGGCAAACACATGGTAAATCAACTCATGTATAGGAAGATACGTGCTCTCGCTTCGGAACTGTCTCAGCAAAGTCAAAAATTTACCTAATTTCTGCCGGATAATTTCCCCTTCCTGCTTTGCCTGTTCAGCCTGTCCCTCCTGTTTTTCCTGAAGTTTTTCCACCCACTGATCTTTTTCCGTTTCCAGGCAATACTTCATTGCCCCATAAATCCCTCTGTCCTGACCCTTATCGGCGCATGTCCCATATACTGCCATCATTTGCGCCATATTTTTGTCAGACAGCCCAACTATAGCCGATTTCAATACCGAAGCCAACGGAATATCCTGCATGGGATTATCGATGACAGCCAGCATGCTAAGCATGGTTTCTACTTCCGGCGTATGAAAATATCCCATTCTTGACTCTGCATAAGCCGGTATCCCTTCATTCATCAACACGGACAGCAAGGTCTCCGTCCATCCGCTGGTACTACGCAGCAAAATCACCATATCCCGATACTGTGCTGTCCGGTAACAGCCGGCTTCCCCCAGATTTTTGTCCCAAACCTGAATTCCATTTTCCTTATCCGTCATCTCCCGGATTTTCGCAGCAATCAGCTTTGCTTCCAATTCCCTGGCCGTATAATCCGCCGCATCTTCCTCCATTTGCGTCAGAATCTCCGTTCCCGTATCCACTACCAAAAGTTCAGGACAATCGATTTCCGGCCCTTCAGCAAATTGTGCTCCCGGATGGAGAGCCGTCTCCTCCGTATAACGGATATTACCCAGGTTTTCCGTCATAATCCGGTAAAATACATCATTGATTCCTGCCAATACCTGCTCGCGGCTGCGGAAGTTTTTATGAAGCTCAATTTTTCTGCCTCTTATTCCCTGGACTGTACTTGCTCCGGCTTCCTTATCTCCCTCTGTCTTCGTATCCAGCCCTGCCCGAATATAGGAATGATACTTTTCCAAGAACAATTCCGGCCGCGCCAAACGGAATTTATAAATACTTTGTTTAACATCGCCCACCATAAATACGTTAGGATGGCCGAAACGCTCTCTCGACACGGCGCCTAAAAGCGCTTCCTGCACCAAATTGCTGTCCTGATATTCGTCTACCAGCACTTCCTCATACTGCATAGCAATCTGATCTGCCGCTTCCGTGTAGCGGATTTCCCCGGACTCAAAATGAATCAGCACTTTCAGTGCCTCATGTTCCAAATCATTGAAATCCACCAGATTCCGATCCCGCTTTTTTTCCTGGAAGCGCCGGGAAAATTCTTCTGCCAGCCCCAGCAAAGTTTCCACCACTCCGCTGGTTCCCGCCATATCTTTAATCATTTCCTCCCATTCCCCAAAGGCATATAACTCTTTCATCTTGGCGACAGCTTTTTTTATCCGATCACGGCATCCTGTCACATAAGCCTTTTTTTCCTGATCTGCTTCTTTGCTGCGCACCGTCGCCAACCGGCACCAGACAACCGCAGACAAAGCTTTTAAGAGATCCGGAAAGTCCCCTGCCTCTCCCACAGCCGAAAGCAACCGGTAATCTTCCTGCAGCATAGGCTCGTATACACATATATAGTCATCCTCCCTGCATATCCGGATAGCATCAATAAGCTGCTGCTTCCATTCCTTCACCTGCCGTTTTATATCTTCCATCAAAAAATCCATCCAGGGAAACTGTCTGGCGGCCTTATCGTCTTCCGGTTCACGAAGCTCCTGACGGCATCTGGCAAACCACTGGCCGGGATAAGGATTGCTCTGAGAAAAGGTATATACCTGCATAATATACTCCTCGATTCCGGCATCACTCTTCCCTTGAGCATAGGTTTCAACAAAACGCTCAAAATTCTCCCCGCCATGTTCATAACAATCTTCCAATAGCTCCTGCATGGCATCGGCTCTCAGCAGCAAAAGTTCCCCTTCATCGCCGATTTGAAAAGCCGGATCCAAATCAAGCAGGTTAAAATGATTACGGATTAAGTTCACGCAAAAGCTGTCAATAGTCGTAATCTGTGCATGATGAACCAACGCTGCCTGGGTCTGGAGATGTTCATCTTCAGGCGTTTCCCTCAGCTTCCGCTCAATGGCATAGCCAATCCGCTCCCTCATTTCCGCAGCCGCCGCATTGGTAAAAGTCATCACCAGCAATCGATCAATATCCAACGGATGTTCTTTATCTGTCACCATCTGAATAATCCGTTCTACCAATACCGCCGTCTTTCCGCTCCCGGCCGCTGCGCTGACTAACAGGTTGCTCCCCCGGCTTTCAATGACCTGACTCTGCTCCCTGGTCCATTCTACTGACATAATTCCTCCCAGATCTCTTCTGTTTTTTTGCTTTTCAGCCTCCGGTATTCATAACCGGAAGTTTTTTTGTCAAAGCCACATACTGCATGATACGGACAATAATCACAAGCCGTCCTCACACCGCTTTTATATGGCTCAACCCCGATTTCTCCCCGCAAGATATCCTGCCCTGCCTCTCTCACCTTTTCATGTACATAACGACGCAGATATGCAAAACGCTCTCCGTTAGCTACGGAAGATCTTCCTTGCTGCACTTCCTCGTTTTTTAACACTACGGGGATAATATCCGATTCCTTCTCAATCGAAGAATCCAAATGACGAATGACTTTTATCTCACTGTTGATCAGGCCATTCATCCGTAATTTCTGCAGAATTTCCCGCTCTATAGCCTCTCTGTCCGGCTCTCCCTCTCCGCCCGCCATCTTTCCCTCTTTGTCTGCCAACGGATCGGCAATATTGTAATAGAGAATTCCTGCGGGAAGCACTTCCTTATTCGGATACCGGCGGCTGGTCATTTCCAATACGGCATCCATATAGACAACTAACTGCAGTTGCAGCCCATAGTAAATAGCCAAAAGGTCAAAAGACGTGCTGCCGGATTTGTAATCGATAATCTTTACATATACCTGTTTCCCGTCCTCACACAAATCAAGACGGTCAATCCGTCCGCGCAAATGCAGCTCCTCATCCGCAGAAAGCGAAATTTTCATCGCTTCCAAATTATCGGCAGCCGAAAAAGACACTTCAAAGCCTGCCGGCACAAAATCCCCCCGCAAAATCTGCTGCTGCAGCGCCCATATCGTCCGTTGAGTAATATTCTCTACCCTCTGCGCCAGATAAGCGTTCCGGGAGGAGCTGCCCAAAATAGTATTACCGTATTCTGAAGTAACTCGCTCCACACATTGATGTACCAACGCCTTTCGCTCTTCCTCCGTAATTGTACGCCAATCTTTCCCTTCCGCCTGAACCTGGCGAAAACATTGGTCTATGGAATAATGGAACAAATTGCCTAAATCCGCCGCGGCCAATTCATATCTCTGCCGCTCCATCAGTTCCAGGCCATATTTCAAAAAGTGGCCATAAGCACAAGCGGCATACTGCTCCAGCCGGGTCACGCTTCCGCTTAAAATATTTCCGTACAAAGCCCGCGCTACCGCATGGCCAATCCCTTGTTTTTCATAAATATAAAAAGCAGCTTCCACCAGGTTTTTGACTGCCTCCCGATAATCCGGAGAAGCATAAAACCATCGGTACAATTCGAAAAACTGCTGTTCTGTCACATTTTTATCCGAAGAATCCTCTGCCTGAGAAAATTCTCCCAACCGAAACTTACGTAGCCTGTCAATCAACTGCTGCCATCCTTCCCGGGAAGAATAAGCGATTTTTACATTTTCTTGTTCCCCTTCCCCTTTTAATCCGGGAAACATCTTCTGCATCTCCCCGATCAAATAAGACGCCCTGCGGCTTTTTCCGTCGGAACCAACGGCAGCATAGGATAAAATCAATTTTTCCGACGGCTTCGTCATCATCAAATACAGGTAGAATCTCTGCTGAAAACTATCCTCCCTGGCCGAAGGTGCCAATTCCACATCATGAATACTGAAAAACTCCCTCTCCTGGTCGGAAAGCAGGCTACCCCCGCTCTTCCGCATAGGAATAATACCATCATTGATCCCCACAAAAAACAATACCCGGATATGTGCCAGCCTGCTTCGGGTAATATCGCCCACCACGATCCGGTCTACCGTAGCCGGTATTGCTCCTACAGAAATCTCGCTGAAACCGGCATCCAAAATTTCCATAAACTCCTTCCGCCCTACCTGCTCTTCCCCCAGCAGATCTGCCAGACGTTCCAAAAGATCATCGATCAGCTCATAAACCTGACCATATTCTTTAGCCAAACGATATTCCCCGCGGCTGGTAAAATATTCCTGATATGCCTCAAGCTTTTCCTGTACCTGGCATGTTTCCAAAAGCTGTCTGACTGCCTGCACCCGCCCGGCCACCGTAATATGCTCCTGTCCGAAAGCTTCCCGCAAATCAAACAAAGGCTTCATGACCTGATCCCGAAAACTGTTGATCTCTGTCAGATTATACCCTGCCAGGCCGCGGCAAGTCCTCTCCCATGTCTCCTGCCACCGTTTATAACCCCGAATTCCCATCGCCAACACATAATTTTCCATCCTGTCGGTCATCTCCCGATTGATGGCAACCAACCCGCTCCGCAGAAAACGAAACACACTCTCATAAGAAAAGTCCCGCCGCACAACTTCCAAAGATGCACGAATCAGCTCAGCCATAGGATTATCCAGAATATTTTTCTTATCGTCAATGAAAAAAGGAATACCGCTGCGTTCTAACTGCCCGGCAATCTCATTTCCGTATCCGGCCAAATCCCCAGTTACGATAGCCATATCCCTGTACCGCATTCCGCTATCTCGAAGAAGTCCCTGTATCCGATGGATCACATAACGGATTTCCTCAGAAGGATTAGCAGCCTGATGCAACTCTATCCCCCCGTGACATCTCCCTTTATACTCATTTTCCCGCCGATAACGAAACAAATTCGCCTCCAAAAACGCAAGCTCCGGACTTTGCAAAAAACGCGGAAATATTTTACCGTTCTTTGTTTCTTGTCCGCTCATCCACCGATCAGGAAGCTTTTTTACCTGGTTTTCTTCCGCCAGCCGTGTCAACCGGCACACGATTTGGCTGCTCATATAAAAGAGATTCTGCATCCCCGGCCTTTTGTACAGAGAAACAGAAAGGTCTGCAGTAACCGTCACTACCACCTGCTGCGCATAGAGCAAAAACATTTGCAGCAGCCGATATTGTACCGGCATAAAACCGGCATAGCCATCCAGGGCAATAATGCTGTTTTTCACCAACTGTGATTGCGGAAGCACACGGCACAACACGTCCAAAACCTCTTCCGTAGTGATATAATGTCCGGCAATATAATCGGCAAATCCCTGGAATATCACCGCAAAATCCTCTAACTTTTGCCGAAACAAAGGTATTTTGGCAAGGAGCGCCATTTCCCGGAGAATTTCAGGAGTTACTCCATATTGATAAAATTCGGATAAAGTGGATTTCAACTGATTGATAAAACCAGTCTGGCCCAAATGGCCTTGAAATAAGATCAAATTCCGACGATGATTAGCTGCCACCTTCCGCAGCACCATAGACTTGCCCATATCATCTAAAATCTGCAGGTTTTCTACTGCCAGCTCTTCAAATATCCGGTAGGCAAGCCGCTGAAAACTGACTACATCAATATTCATGGTTCCGTGATTGGGATGGAGTGTCACAATATCTTTTTGCGCCTGCATAGTAAACTGTTCTGGCACAATAATAAAATACATCCGATCCGGACGCTTTATCGACGCCTGTATCACATGCTCATACAAATACGTCGTCTTTCCTGAACCGGAAGCGCCCAAAATTAATTGCAACGACATAATTTTTACTCCTCTGCTCTTTTTATGATCATTACTGTTCGCAAGTACCCTGTAACCGCAGCCGCAAAATGCCTTTTTCCGGCACAAACCGGCGCGCAAATACACCGTCTGGACTGTTACAATATCATAGCATAAATTTTTCTTTGAGAGAATAGATTATATCAAACATCCCCCCGGAGGGCTTCTCCATGAGTTCCAAAACCAAAATTGTCGTGCTGCGAATGAAAGAAATTATATACACGGCTATCTTTATCGGCCTGGGCATACTGCTGGTCATGCTGCTCTTCATTATGTTCCGACCTAAAAATGATCTGCCCGCATCATCAGAACAGGTTCTTTACATACCGGGCATTTACTCGTCTTCCCTTATCTTAGGCTCGCAAGAAGTTAATGTAGAAGTGGCTGTAGATGCCAACCGTATCACTTCTATTTCAATGGTGCCTTTAAGCGACTCCGTTGCCACTATGTATCCGCTGGTTCAGCCATCTCTGCAAAATCTGACCCAGCAAATCTGCGATACCCAGTCCACAAAAAATTTGACTTACCCCGATGAAACACGCTACACTTCACTGGCGCTGCTTCAAGCCATCGAACATGCTTTAGAGAAAGCCTACAGCAAATGAATTTTCGATACCTATTCGTTGACCGGGGAGGGAAAAATTCACCCTCCCCGCCGCACGGCCCGCATGCGGCGCCAGCAGCAATTTCCCTATGTGAGACTTTGCAATCGAGCAGAAGAAGTTACTACCCACGCTGTCACGCGGCCCGCATGCTGCATCAGCAGCAAACTTCCCTATGCGGACCTGCGTATAATCGAGTAGGGGAGGCTGCTTCCCCTACTCGCCGCGCGCCCCATGCACCGCTTCTACGGCATATTCCTCTATGCGGGCCTGTGCATAAACAAGGGGCCAAATATATTTTGACCCCCGATACCTACGAATCGTTCTGTACTATATGAACCTGCTCTTTCGCGCCGATACAACCGCCGCCCGGAAACGTTGCAAATAAGCTTTAAACAGTAGGGGGGATTTCGTCATTTCCTTTTGCAGGCACCCATCCCTGTGTGTTTTGCGGCTTTTTCTGTTCCCCCGCTTCCTTGTTTCCCACCGCCTGACCTGTCTGTTCCGCCTCGGCCTCATTCTGTTCCTGGTCTGACTTTTCCACTCCAGTCTCTGTCTGTTCCTGGTCTGACTTTTCCACTCCAGTCTCTGTCTGTTCCTGGTCTGACTTTTCCGCTTCAGCCCCTGTCGGTTCCTGGTCTGACTTTTCCGCTTCAGCCCCTGTCGGTTCCTGGCCGGACTTTTCCGCTTCAGCCTCTGTCTGTTCCCGAACCGGCTCTTTTGCTTCGCTTTCTATCTGACTCAGAGCGAATTCATCCTCGTCCCCCGTTTCCTTTTCCGCTTTCTTATCTACGAAATCCTTGCTGATTCCTTCTTTCTCTTTCTCCTTTGGTTCAGGAATACCTTTACACTTCCGGTAGATTTGCATGAACTCCTTGCCTGTAATCGTTTCCTTTTCTATCAAAAATTCTGCTATCTGATCCATAATCTGACGATTATCCCTCAGAAGACGTTTTGCCTCGTCATAAGACTCTTTCAAAATACGCATGACCTCTGCATCTACTTCCGCTGCCGTGGCGTCACCGCAATTCATCACCATGCGGCCGGTCAAATATTGATCCTGCTGAGTAGCTAACCCCATAAGGCCAAATTTTTCCGACATGCCATATTGAGTCACCATAGCACGAGCCAGCTTAGTCGCCTGTTCAATGTCATTAGCAGCTCCGGTGGTAACGGAATTAAATACCAGTTCCTCCGCAGCCCGGCCGGCCAAATATCCTACCAACATAGCTTTCAGTTCTTTTTGTGTATTTAAGTATTTCTCTTTCTCCGGCACGTGCATCACGTAGCCCAGCGCGCCCATAGTCCGCGGCACAATCGTAATTTTCTGCACCGGCTCCGCATCCTTCTGCAGCGCGCTGACCAACGCGTGCCCAACTTCGTGATAAGAAACTATACGCCGCTCTTCCTTGCTGAGTACCCGATCCTTTTTCTCCTTGCCCACCAACACTACTTCCACGGCTTCGAATAAATCCTTCTGATTGACCGCATTCCGTTTGTGCTTTACCGCCAAGATTGCCGCCTCATTAATCATATTGGCCAAATCTGAACCTACGGCGCCCGAAGTGGCCAAAGCAATGGCATCCAAATCTACCGTATCATCTAAAGACACATCTTTGGCATGAACTTTCAAAATTTCCACTCTGCCTTTTAAGTCCGGTTTATCCACGATAATCCGCCGATCAAAGCGCCCTGGACGCAGAAGAGCCGGATCAAGGATTTCCGGCCGGTTGGTAGCCGCTAAAATCAAAAGGCCCTTCGAGGAATCCACACCATCCATTTCGGAAAGAAGCTGATTCAAAGTCTGCTGCTGCTCGGATTCCCCCCCGCCGCCGTAATTGCTCCGGCTCCGGCCAATGGAATCCACCTCATCAATAAAGATAATACAGGGAGAAGTCTGCTGCGCCTGCTTAAACAAATCTCTTACGCGGGAAGCGCCTACCCCCACATACATTTCCATAAAATCCGAACCGGACAGAAAATAAAAGGGAACCTTGGCCTCGCCCGCTACCGCCCTGGCAAGCAAAGTCTTTCCTGTTCCGGGAGGGCCGACCAGCAAAGCGCCCTTAGGCAACTTTGCACCGATATGGGTATACTTGCCCGGATTTTGCAAAAAATCCACCAGCTCTACCAATGATTCTTTTGCCTCGTCCTCACCTGCCACATCCGCAAAAGTAATCCCTGTGTCCTTCTGCATATACATCTTGGCCGTGCTTTTCCCCACGCCCATGATCCCGCCGCCGACACGCTTCATCATAAAATTCATAAAGACCACAATAAGAATGAAAGGAATCACGAGACTGAGAATATTTTCCAACAGCACGCTGCCGTCCTGAGCTTCCTGTTCGATCTGCACTCCATGCTCTAAAAGACGGGTGGAAAATTCCCAATCCGACCCAAGCTTAATCACATAATACTGCTTGACCGGGTTTTTCTCATCAACATCTTCCTTATAAGTAATGTCAATAGTAGAACTCTTTACCAGAACCGATTCCACTTTCCCCTCATTGACTTCCTGTACAAATTGGTCATACCGTACTTCTTCACGACCCTCGCTTACCATGATATTGCGCATCACGTAAACAGCCATCAAGGTAATAATTGCCGCAACAATCATCACCATAAACTGACTTCCCGGACCTTGATTTTTATTGCTGCCGCCGTTTTCCGGCGGCCGATTGCTGTTATTTTCCATTTTTTGCTTGTTCTCCTATTCCTGTTACCTAATATCTTGGCCGCATTATATTCAGTCAAACCTCCTTGCCTATTTACCCATCTGCTGCGTTGGATTTTCTAGCCGTAGCCACCTACTACGTCGTCAAAAATCCGCCTTCCAGATGAACAAATATACCAGATAAAACGGGGCATGCTGTCCTGCGAAGTTTCGCCAGATATAACGCGGACAAGACACTAATGTACTGGCACGATTATATTCAGCCAAACCTCTTTGTCTGATTCCCCATTGGACTGCGTTGTTGTCAGTCGACGATGCCGCCGCAGAGTCTGCCCCAGCGAAGCGAGGATATCGCCTCCTTCCTCCGCTTTAAAGGCTTCCGTTTCAAAGCCTTTCTTCATTATACTGGTTGTGAGTGCAGAAATCAAGGAAAGTAAAGATAAAAAAATGTGAAAAATGGATGAAATTGAAAAAAACCTGGATTTCTCCTTTCTCAGGTTGTATAATAGACAAGTTATTGTAACCGAAAGACAATATCATATTCGTCACCTTTAGCTGATAAGGAGGGTTCCGTTATGCCAGTTAAATATGTCTTTGTCACCGGCGGCGTTGTTTCCGGCCTTGGAAAAGGTATCACCGCAGCTTCTCTGGGCCGTTTGCTAAAAGCCCGCAATTATAAAGTTACCATGCAGAAATTCGATCCCTACATCAATATTGATCCTGGCACTATGAATCCCGTGCAGCATGGAGAGGTTTTCGTTACCGACGACGGTGCGGAAACCGATCTGGATTTAGGGCATTATGAACGCTTTATTGATGAAAGCCTGACTAAAAATTCCAATGTAACCACGGGGAAAGTATACTGGAGCGTGCTGCAGAAAGAACGGCGGGGCGATTTCGGCGGCGGTACCGTCCAGGTCATCCCACATATTACCAATGAAATAAAAAGCCGTTTTCACCGTAATTTTACCACTGAAGATACGGAAATTGCGATTATTGAAGTAGGCGGTACTGTAGGTGATATCGAAAGCCAGCCCTTTCTGGAAGCTATCCGCCAATTCCAGCATGAGGTGGGCCACAACAATGCCATTCTCATCCATGTGACGCTGATCCCCTATCTGAAGGCATCCGGTGAACTGAAAACCAAGCCAACCCAGGCAAGCGTCAAAGACCTGCAAGGCATGGGGATCTGGCCCGATATCATCGTCTGCCGCAGCGAACATCCTTTGGACAGCAGTATCCGCAGCAAAATCGCCCTTTTCTGTAATGTTCCCAAAGAACACGTACTGCAGAACCTTGATGTAGAAGTCCTTTATGAGGCGCCTCTGGCCATGGAGGAAGAGCATCTGGCCCAGGTGGCCTGCGAATGTTTGCATTTACCCTGCCCTGAACCTAACCTGGATGACTGGCGCACGATGATCGACCACTGGAAACACCCCCAGCATCAGGTCAATATCGCTTTGGTCGGTAAATACACCCAGCTTCATGATGCTTATATTTCCGTAGTGGAAGCTTTAAAACACGGCGGCGTCGCCAACCATGCCAGCGTTAATATCCAATGGGTCGATTCCGAAACCGTTACGGAAAAAAATGTCTCGGAAATCCTTAAATATGCACAAGGCATATTGGTGCCTGGCGGATTTGGCGACCGGGGAATTGACGGTATGCTCCACACTATCTGCTATGCCCGCAGACAGCAGATACCATTTCTTGGTCTTTGCCTGGGGATGCAGCTTTCCATTGTGGAATTTGCCAGAAATGTCATCGGTTTCGAAGACGCTCACAGCGTTGAGCTGAATCCATCCACTACTCACCCGGTCATCCATCTGATGCCTGACCAGGACGGCATTGAAGACATCGGCGGCACGCTGAGGCTTGGTTCCTATCCCTGTGTATTGGACAAACAATCCAAAGCTTTTGCCCTTTACGGCCAGGAAACCATCTATGAGCGTCACCGCCACCGCTATGAAGTCAACAATGATTTCCGCAATGCCTTGACCGGCCATGGTATGATATTATCCGGAAAATCTCCCGACGGGAGGATTATTGAGATGATTGAATTGTCCGGCCATCCATGGTTTATCGCCACCCAGGCCCATCCCGAATTGAAATCCCGGCCCAACCGTCCCCATCCGCTATTCAAAGGGTTTATCGAGGCGGCTTTAAAACAAAATAAAAGCCAAAAATAAAAAATTTTTGTCGTTCACTATAATATGTTACGAATAAATTGCGCTCCATGGTTTTCCAACATAAAACCTATACCTTTCTCCCATACTAATATCGTCCCAGCGCTGAACCTGCTTGCTGGAACCGCTGCCATATTTATGATACCAGGGTACCAAGGCCGTAAAATCCAATACAAGTTTGCCTGCTGGCTCCGACATCATATATATTTACAGCATAAACAAGACAGAAAGGAATGGTGATGACCATGCAGCACCCACAAAATCAGCCGGAAAAGGACGCTCCTCTTCCGGGCAAAGATTCTACCGGCTATGACGACACAGAAGGGCTGAATATCAAAGCTTGCTCTGCTACCGACTTCACCGGCTTGATTCCTTCTCTCCCCAGCTCCGACGCCGAATTGGAATCCTATGCGGAAGTTTACCATTACCCCGCAGACATTTTCCACGACTAAATCAGGGGACAAACAAAATTCAACATCCGATATAATTGTTACGGCATCTGCTCCAATTGTCGTTTTGCTTTGACAAAAGGTGCAGATGCTTTATCAATACCCTTTTCGCCGCAGCAGCTTACGCAAATATGCGAATGTGGTCTTCTCCCCCTTATCCCGCAACATCTTCAATATTTTCTCCAGCAGCTTTTTGGTATCCGGGTGCATAGCTCCCTCCAAATAAGGCTGTTCCTTCTGGTAATATTCCCAAGCTGAGGCATCGGTATAATCTGTCCCCCGGTATACTTTACAGGCAGCGATTCGATCCATAACCATCTCTACTACATAAGGAAGCGGCATTTTGCACCCCATCATCCCCCCGCTGGCTTTGGAAAAATCCATCCAATACTCAAAATGATGCTTATTCCTCCCTTTATGATGAAGCCACGCAGACGAATATCCTTCCAGCTCCCTCTCAACTGCGTTGGGACTGCGGGTTCCCTGATAATAGCGAACACCCGTTATAAATTCTGCCGGAGTGTATTTAGACAAATCATGCAACAACCCCTGCCGGTACAACCCCACTCTAAAACAATTTTCCATCACCAGGCACTTATGCTTGGTGATGGTAACTAAATGATGCCAAATATTCTGCCATTCCATAGACTCAACCTCTTAATCTCTAAGATACATTTTGTTTCAATGTTTTTTGAAAACAATAAGATATGTCTCTAAATAGTAACATTTTTCTAAATAAACTTTTCCTGTCGAAAATTATTCAAAATTGTTTGACAGTTTGTGTTTTCTATGATATTCTTAAGCTAGTTGCAGATGACAACGCATATATTTTTGGAGGTAGGTAACATGAGTAAAGGTACAGTTAAGTGGTTCAACAATCAGAAGGGCTATGGCTTTATCTGTGACGAACAGGGAAACGACGTTTTCGTTCACTACTCCGGCCTGGATATGGAAGGCTACAAGACCTTGGACGAAGGCGCTTCTGTAATGTTTGAAGTGACAGAAGGAGCCAAAGGACCTCAAGCCATTCATGTAACCACACTGTGAAACACATAGTTTAACTCGGGTTCTCACCTGATGCAAGTGAAGTGCGGAACAGCTACATGAAAGTAAATTGTGGGGGAAAGCTGTTGCGGACAAGATGTCCGGCAACAGCTTTTTTATTACGAAGTATCCAGCAAAACGCGCCAGTGACGCGTTTTGTCGGATTTCATTTAAGTAAATCCAGCAGAGAATACCCTATCGTCCCCTTCGGAAGCTTCACCCCCAATAGTTCTGCCGCCGTAGCACCTACCACAGCAAAAGTGTCTGCGTGCGGCAGTTCACCGCTTTCCTGCAGCCCCTTTCCATAAATCAGCAGCGGCACCTGCTCTCTTGTATGATCCGTCCCGCTGTAAGTCGGATCGTTGCCGTGATCCGCCGTGATCATCAGTAAATCTTCCTCTCTCAGGATTTCCAGCAACCCCCCAAGCTTTTCATCAAACAGCTCCAGCTCCCTGGCGTATCCGGCCGGGTTTCGCCGATGCCCCCACAACGCATCAAAATCCACCAAATTCACAAAACAAAGTCCATGAAAATCTTCTTTCGCAATCTCGATTGTCTGCTCCATACCATGAACGGAGCTTTTTGATTTTAACGAGCGGGTAAGTCCGCACCCCGCAAAAATATCATAAATTTTCCCAATTGAAATCACATCCCGCCCGGCTTCTTTCAGCGCATCCAAAACCGTCTTTCCAAACGGCGGGACTGCGTAATCATGGCGATTGCTGGTCCGTTTAAATTCTCCTTTTTTCCTGCCGATATAAGGCCGGGCGATCACCCGCCCTACGCGCCACTCATCTTTTAATGTCAGTTCCCTGGCAATCTGACAGCATCGATATAATTCCTGCAAATCAAAAGTCTCTTCATTCCCGCAAATCTGCAGCACGGAATCGGCTGAAGTGTAAACAATCATATGTCCTGTGGCAATCTCTTCTTCCGCCAACTCGTCCAATATCTCTGTACCGCTGGCGCTTTTATTGCCGATAACCTTATGGCCGGTCCGTCTTTCCAGCTCATCAATCAACTCCGGCGGAAAACCTGTTTCGGTAAAAGTAATAAACGGCTTAACCGTCTTCAGGCCCATCATCTCCCAATGGCCAGTCATCGTATCTTTGCCGCGGCTCTTTTCATTGAGCCGCAGATAATAACCCATGGGCTGCTTCACCGGTGCCACCTGCCTCAATGAGTGAAGATTTGCCAGACCCAGCCGCTGAAGGTTGGGAATATAAAACTTCTCCACACTTTCGGATATATGACCCAGCGTATCGCTTCCTGCATCGCCATAATCTGCCGCATCTTTTCCCTCTCCTACCCCCAGCGAATCAATAACAATCACAAATACCCTTTTCCACATATTTCCTGCCATTTCTTCCCGACTCCTCCTACCCAAGATTTTCCGGTCCAAAACTCATGGGAAATAAATCCTTCAGCAAATATTTCTGCCAATGGCTTTCATCAATAGCCAAAATCACCTGAAACGTTTCCGAATCGCAAAATTCCCGCATAACCTGGCGGCATACGCCGCATGGAGAGGTATACCCGGTCGGCTTCCCATCCTTGCCGCCCACAACAGCAATAGCCAAAAATCGTCTCTCTCCCATGGCAACCGCCTGAAAAAAAGCAGTTCTTTCCGCGCAATTGGTCGGTGTATAAGCAGCATTCTCAATATTGCAACCCTGATAGATCTTTCCCTCTTCCGTCAGAAGCGCCGCACCTACCTGAAATCCCGAATAAGGTGCATAAGCACGCCCCATAGCCTCGATCGCCTGGCGGATCAATTCGCCAACTATCAGCCCATCCATAATTTTTCACCATCCTCCTGATTCTACTCCTTATCTTTATCCTGACGGATCAAAACGCGGATTGCTTCTACCGCCGTGCGGATAGCCAAATCCGTATCATGGACTACGGGATTTTCCAAACCGGCCTTGGCCCTCTCCTGGTTTGCCAAAACCAACAACACGGAACCGGCCCGCACATGCAAATAGCTGGCCACCACAAATATAGCCGCCGATTCCATCTCTGAAGCCATACAGCCAAGCCTTAACCAGGCTTCCCACTTTTCCGTCAGCTCAGCCGCCACCGGTTTTGTCTCCGGCGAATGCTGCCCATAAAAAGAATCTTTACATTGTACCACGCCCACATGGCAGGGCGCTCCCAAATTCTCCGCTGCTTCTTTGAGCGCAGATGTCACGTCAAAATCCGGGACCGCCGGAAATTCGATAGGAGCATATTCTTTACTGGTACCCTCCATTCGGATGGCGCCGTTAGCCACGATCAAATCACCGCTTTTTACCCGCAAATCCATACCGCCGCTGGTGCCTACCCGAATGAACGTATCTGCCCCGCATTGCACCAGCTCTTCTACCGCGATAGCCGCCGAAGGTCCGCCGATGCCTGTGGACGTAACGCTGACCTTCACCCCATCCAGAGTTCCCGTATAAGTGACATATTCACGACTGTCTGCCACTAACTGCGGATTGTCAAAATATCGGGCAATCTTTTCACAGCGCTTGGGATCTCCCGGCAGAATGACATATCGTCCTATATCGCCTTTTCCTACCTGAATATGGTATAACTTGCCCTCATGTTCCGAATAATTAATCATAACTTTCCCCCATCTGTTATCTTCCTCTATCTGGCCCGGATCAACAACTCTTTCAGTTCTTCTACCGTAACAGGATAAGATTTATTACAAAAATGACAATTCACTTCTATTGTCTCGCCGTCCCGAATCATGGCCGTCAACTCCTGCTTTCCTACACTGACCAAAGCCTTCTCGATTCTCTTTTTCGAACAATTGCAAAAAAATCCTGCCGGTATCCGATCCTGGATCTCCAGACCATATTCCCCCAAAAGAAAATCCAAAATCTGCTCTGGCGTCCTGCCTTCATCTAACAACGCCGATATAGAAGGAACCTTTTTCAGCTTCTCTTCCAAATCGGAAATCATCTTTTCTTCAGCTCCCGGCATCATCTGCAAAATAAAGCCTCCTGCCTGGCGCACCGTATTTTCACGGTTCATCAGCACTCCCAACGCCACACTGGACGGCGTTTGCTCGGAAGTGGCAAAATAGTAAGTCAGATCCTCGGCTATCTCACCGGTGACAAGAATGGTCTGCCCCACATAAGGTTCTTTCATGCCTAAATCTTTTATGACGCTTAAAACGCCGATTCCCAATGCTCCGCCAACATCCAGCTTTCCTTTATCATTAGGCGGCAGCATCACTTGAGGATTGAAAGCATAGCCTTTCACTCTTCCTTTGGCATCCGCCGTGACCATCAGGCCCTTAATCGGGCCGTCGCCCTCGATCTTGATCGTCAGCAGATCATCCTCACCCTTCATCATCACACCCATCATCGCCCCACCAACCAGCAACCGGCCTAAAGCTGCCGTCGCCACAGGACTGGTGTCATGAGCCTGCCGGGCATACTCCACTGTATCCCGCATAGTCGCCGCAAAAGCCCTTACCTGACCTTGGGCCGCCGTCGCTCTCACAATATAATCGGTCATCATTTTCCTTTTTCCTTTACTACAAAATATATCCTCTCGCTATCCGGCCCCGGGCTTTTTCTGCTGCCCGCTTCATAAGCCGCAACAAACTCCATACCGGCCTCATGAACGGCCCTGACTATAGTCTCTTGCTCATACGCGTGCTGGAAATGGGTTTCTTCATGCTTTCGATAACGTCCGTCCGGTTCCCGGATAAATAATGTCAGATCATATTCATTAACCTGCTGTTCTTCATCAAAATAATTTTCCCAGATAAAGCTTCCCTCTTCCCGATTCTCTGCAATCGTCTGCTCTCCCAAAAGCTCTTTATACTTATAAAGAGTGTTTAAATCAAAAATAAACACTCCACCCGGATCCAGATAATTATTTGCCAGCCTGAACACCTGCACCAATTCGTCATATTCCATCAGATAGTTCATGGAATCACAGATACTGACGATAGCTTTTACGGTTCCATATAGCTCAAACTCCCGCATATCCTGCTGCAGATACAAAATCTCACGGCCGCCCTTTTCCATGGCAACCCCCAGCATCTCCGCGGAAGCATCTATACCGATCATATCATAACCTTCAGCCGCCAGCATCCTGGTCAACGTACCTGTCCCACAGCCCAGATCCAACACCAGACCGCCGTCAACACCATGTTCCCGCAAAAGCCCGGTCAAATAATCGCACCATTCCTCATAAGGAGTATCCTCCATAAACAGGTCATAAACCTGGGCAAAACCTGTATATGCGTCCATCTCTTTTCCTCCAAAACACCTTGAGAGCACTCTTGGAAACTCTCTTGCACCTATCTTTGCGTTTGATTTTCTGCCAGAAGCACTCAAATTTAATCAGCGGCAAACTCCCCTATGCGGATCCGCACACAGAAGGCAGAAAAAGCCGCAAAACGTGCTTCCATCGTTTCCCGGCTTTTGCGGCGGCAATCCTAATCAGGCATTTTTACCGCAGCACTTTTTATATTTCTTTCCGCTTCCGCACGGACATGGATCATTGGGGAAAACCTTTTTCTCCTTACGAACGGTTCCGGAAGCCTTCTGCTGCTTATATAACTCCTTACGCTTCTCCTCACTGAGAATCTGATCCCACTGAGGCAGATTGTACAGCCAGTCAGCCTTCGCCGCTACCATATTGTAATACAGCTTTTCCGGATCAATCTCAATCTTTACCTGTGTATCCTCCTCCATGGTTTCAATAGGATTCTCATAACCTTTCAGGCTTTCATTGATCCCATCCAAAAAACCGGTCATAATCAAAAGCTCTGTCTCATACTTTTCTGCCAATTCCCGGACTGTCCCCGTAATCACTTGCGTGGGGTCGGAGAGAATCTTTTCATAAATCCCCTTCTCGATGGCAAAATACCCCTGCCACAACCGCTCCTTCTCTTTATCATCAGAACCATTGCCATAAGCAAGATTTCTCCAAGTCTCCAATAACGCCATAACACGCATCCTTTCTCCACTTTGTTATTCTGCATCCCTGCTGCCTCGTCATGATATACCCCGCCAGGCTCCCTGTCTGGCCGATTCAACATCATAGACGAATACTTCTGCCGCACAGATTACCCAACTAGTATATAACACTTCTAAAAAATTTGCAATTTTTATTTTTATATTATAGGAAGCAAAATCAGCTTCCTATAATCGGATTTACGGTGCTAAGAA
>CANDBT010000047.1 GCA_947383005.1 uncultured bacterium
TAAGGCGTGGGTCTGCAACACCCTGATCACCAGTTCAAATCTGGTTGTCGCCTCTCATTGAGAGCCTCAGAAACCTTATTAAATTAAGGATTCTGGGGTTTTTCTTTGCTTTTTGGTAACAGTTCAGACGGTCTTTGAAAAAATATGTTGAATTTTTTGGGTTTATATCTGTCTTCGCTGTGGATAACCGCCCCAAGACTAGTATATCGTTGCATTAATTTTGAAGTAATAGTGCTTGATATTTGCGTCAGTGCAAGGCAAAAGAAGGGGACGATGCCACCGCATCGCCTCCCCTCTTCCGCCTTGCAGGCTGAAAATTTATCCTGCGCGAAACATATGGCTAATTAGTGCGAGTCATACTAGTTAGAGAAGAAAAAGAAGTACCTTGGGCGGACTAGGGTACTTCTTTTTCTTAATGATAGAGATAGCCAATCCTTCCAGTATTCAAATTATAACCTGAAAGAAAATCAGCCGGGATTTTCCAGTACCGTCCCCCGTTCAGTTTTGTGGCAGGAAGACATTTGTTCGTGATTATGGGTAAATCAAGCAGAACAAAAGGATGTTCTGCTATAGCTACTTTTAATTTGCTGAATTCCGAACATTAAGGCATCATATGTCCAGATAGTGGTAGAGAATTATTTCATTGTCCACAGTTATGTGAGCAACGACCGGACGGATTACAACACGCTGATTCCTGTTTTGAAAAAGCATCAGGAAGCATTCAGGGATATCCTGGAGGCAGTTAGCGCTGACAGCGGCTACTCAGTGAAAAAAACCTGATCTATCGAAGGAAAATGGAATCAGCAGCTATATAAAGCTACAGGACCACGAGAAACGGAAGACCCACGCGTACAAAGAAGATATCGAAAAGCAGGGAACAGGATGGATATACCTAGACACGCTCGATCCAGACGGAAGGACACTTTGGGGACATAAAAGGAGACGAGGGACTTCCGGAGATTCCATCATCGGTCAGCAGAAAAAGTATATAAAGAGTTTATGCTGTACGCAATCAGCTGGAACATCATGAAATACCATCGATTTCTACATCAGGAAATCGAAAAATATGAAGGAAAAAAGGGGCATAAATCGTTATTTCCTGACAGCCCCTTTGCTTGGGAATTTTCAATTAATGTGTGGATTTTGGGCACTTATAAGTTCTTTATCTCATATGTTTCAAATTGCCGGTTTGGCCCGCCACATATAGGGCAGCGTTCGGGAGCAGATTCGCCGAACATTACATGACCGCATATGGGACAGACAAAGATGACATTTTCATTGAATTTGTCCATATTGACAGCTTTTGTCAGAAGGGATGCATGTTTCTCTTCTGCTATTGAAGCGTTGATATAAGCTTGTTGGGCAAGGGGGTATTGGTGCCGTTCAGCGTAATCTGCTAACATTTTGTATAGATGTTCATGCTCAAATTCCTCGCCAGGAATATAAGTGCCTACGGCTTCCTTAAAAGGAACTGGGTGGTCAAGAACGGAATAAAAATTACGTGCATGATAGTATTCAGAGGCGGCAAGGGCGCGGAAAAGATTAGCAATTTTTTCAAAACCCCTTCGGTTTGCCCTGTCGGCAAACATTAAATATTTAAAATGAGCCATTAATTCGCCTTGTACGGTTTCTGACAGTTTTTGTTTTAAAACAGCGTCCTTTCGTTCACGACTATAGCAATCGTCGGAAAGATCGGATATCTGGTATTTTAACAGGCCGTTTTCCTCATAGAAATGGACAACATGGTGTTCAATATCACAAGCCCGAATATCCTTTGACACGTCTTCTATCATAGCCCCGCCACCGCCGGTACAAATCAGGGGAATACCATCTACTTCGTCAATAAACCGTGAGTGGACATGGCCACAGAGCAAATATTTTACTTTTTCTTTCCAAGGTCTGTATGCTGTTTGTAAACGAGAAAATTCTTCTTCCGAAACACAGTTTAAAATAAAATGGTTTGGGACGGGAATATGGAAAGCAATGATTACCTGCTTTACATCTTCACGGGAAAGGATTTCGGACAAAAGGGAAAGCCCTTCGTCGTCAAAAATACGAAAAGCATTGTCCAATATAATTAAAGAAAAATTGTCTGTCAGCAAGACGTAATTTTTATGGCCAAAGTATTCCTCATAGGCACCTGTATCGTGATTGCCTCTAAGACAGTAAACATCATTTTGGGCTAAGACTTCGGTCAGTTCTTGGATTAATTGATAATGATGTTTAGTTCCTATGGGAACCAAGTCGCCTGCGATCAGAGTAATATCGTCTTTGCCGGTTTCCTCCAAAGCACCGGCATATATTTTCATATTGTAAGTGCCTAATCCTTCACAGCCAGGATCGCCAATTACACCCAAAGAATGTACATGGGGCAGATAGGTGATTTGTTCAGATACTTTTTTAATTTTTTCCATTGTTTTCTCCATTTTTAAAATTTTATGTAATAGTTTTGGCAAGACATTTTTTTGCCATTTCCACCAGACAAAAAGCATTGGATGAACAGTTACAATTTTATAATAAAATGACGATAAATGTCATCATTTTTATTCTAACAATTCTTTTTCCATGTCAAAAAGAATGTCGTTGGTTTTTAAGACGGATACGTGATGGTGAATGGAATGAATAATCACGCAGTCCCGAATATTTCTGGGATGAAGCTGCTCCGCGTGGCCTAAACGTAGAAGGCGTTGGGTTTCAGGGAGAGTAATGCCCATGGCCAGGCAAATGGCGAGAAGCTTGCTGCGGGAGGGATTGTTTTTCTTTCCCTCAAAGATTTGATAAGCATATGTTTTATCCAAAAGGGAATTACGGACGACCATGGCTTTGTTTAGTGCATACAGAGATAAAAGCCGTTCCAGTTCGTCGTGAAGGGTTGTGTTTTCAAATTCTTCTGAATTGTCTGCAAAAAATGAGTCAAGATGTTTTTCTTGTTCAATCAGTTTTAAAAGTTTATCTGTGCTCTTTTTACTCATGGGATGTCTCCTTGGAATAATCGTTACGTTCACAGGTACCCTGTGAACGCAACAGCATATGCTCATTTACAATTGCCTTCGGCAATGGGATATATGCATTGCCAGCATAATCGTATTTGCCTATGGCTAATCAGCGGAGTGATTAGCCATGATGTAAACAGTAACAAATAATCTAATCGTATCATAATGGCCAGAAGGAGAAATTGCAATATGTTGCGGGAATATTTTAAAATTAGTTATTGCCTACACTCCGTTTCGACCGGTTTTTAATAAGCGCCACTGGCACTTAGAAGCCGCAGGCAATTGTAAATGGGCATATGCAGTTATACTCACAGGGTACCGGTGAACAGTAATTGGTGAATTGCCACAGTTTGGGAATGAACAGAATTTACGATAATGGAAGACTGGGAATAAGGAGCTATTTATCATGATTTACCTTTGTGGTGATTATGCTGCCAGCATACCTATGGACAAAGGAAAAATGATATAATGGGACAGAAAGTAAATAATAAAGGGAAACAGAAAAACGGGAAAGAAACAGCCATGATGATTTAAAGGCGGTCGGCTACGTCAGCTAGTGCCTGGATTGTCCGGATATATTTTTCATATTGAGCGGAGCCAAATTTTTTGGCTTCGGAGATGGTATGAAGCAATATTTCATCTGTCTCGGGTAAATCATCACTTAAAAGGTAATCGGCACTGATGGAGAAAGCCTTACATATAGAAACAAAGGTTTCCAAAGACATGATTTTTACTCCTCTTTCGATATTGCTGTAAAAAGAGGGGGATATGCCGCAACGTTCTGCTGCCGCTTCCTGAGAGATGCCTAATTCTTCCCGGAACCTTTTGATTTTTTTCCCGATTTCGTAATAGTCTAATTTATCCAAGGGTATATCGCCCCCTCACATAGTTTTTAATCTATTTTATAAGTATGTGCGAGGGATGAAAATATTCTATAAGAATATTTATTTTCCAAAAGAATTTATACTGAGAATATAACAGGGATATTTGCCGCATTTACATGGCTATGATGGCTTTGGGAACTGTATTGGAAAATTAAAAGGATAATTTTGTTTCGCTAATAAAAAGCAAAAGACATGGGAGGAAGGCAATGAATAAGGAAGAAGCAATAAAACTGGCATCGCCAGCCCCGCTCAATGACGGGGGCAAAAAACTTAGCCTGTTCTATTTGATTGGGTTGGCCGGCGCAATACTTGGTTTAAGACAAGGTTGTGGGGGCATGATGGTTTTGGGGATGGTTGGTCTTTGGATTGGTTATGTCATAAAAAGTTTTATTTTGGAAAATAGGCTTTATCGTCTGAGACGATTGAGGTTCCATGTGGATTCCCGCCTGTCTACTGATGAATTGATTGGAAGGCTGATTCCTGTCCTCACGCCCTTGGGCATGGTGATTGAGAAAAATGGAGCGGGTAACCCTATGATTACTTATCAGGGGCTGATGTACGATGTTGATTATGCGGATGATACCTCTTTTACTTTGTATTGGAGGAAATCTGTGCTGAAAGCGATATGTGGGTTTAAACGGTTAGGGGCAAATTACCGCAAGGCAGTCGTTGCCATGGGAATTATTGCTTACCATATCCAGCAGGCGAGTATGAACTTTGTGGGATAAAAGATAAAAGGATAAGCTTGGAAGATATTGGGATAATTTGTAAGGGCGTATTTCGTTGTAACAGTTCAGGTGGGCAAGAAAATGCCCTATCCGAACGGTTGCATTTGGCTGAGTACGTCCTTGTCTTATATTCCATAAGAATAGATATTGACTAAAAGAATTTATTATAATATAATTAGTACACAATAAAGATATTTGAAAGAAAATTTAGAAAAAAAGGAGAAAAAAATGAAGGGGAATAAATGGAAAAAAACGGCATTGCTAATGGCATTGGCAGGAAGCTGTATGATGGTGAATCCCGCATATGCGGCAGGGTGGAAGCAGGATCAAAAAGGTTATTGGTATGAGAATGAAAATGGCAGTTATTGGAGGGACGGATGGCAATGGATTAATAATAGATGTTATTATTTTAATGAGGAAGGGTATTGCCTGCTGGATACAGTCACTCCAGATGGATATCAGGTTGATGCAACTGGGGCGTGGGTTGAAAATGGAATTGTGAAAGAACAGGAGCCGGCATCATCTGCCCAAAACTTAGAAGGGCTTTATGGATGGCATAACGAGTATGGAGATGCACTTCTAAATATCAAAAAGCAGGGGGATGGTTATTACGTCGAGGGGAATACGGTACAAGGGCAGAGCTATCATACAGGCGACATAACAGGAAATATGGTAATGATAAGCGATACTGCAGGGCGTTTGGATTTCGGGAATTATAAGGTGACACTGATTTGGGCGGCTTCAGATCATATTATTGTGGAGGAAGATGGGTATCCGGATGGTTCATCATACCTGGAAGGCGGTTCTGTCAGTTTAGGATGGAATGTTGGCTTTAGCGGTGATTACTATTATGAGGGGCCGCCAGAGGAGTGGGAGGCATATTAAAAAGGGGGGATAAATAGTGCAGAGAAGGTATAGAGCCATATGCATAGCAGGATTAACTTTGGTGATAGCAATTCAATTTTCCATTTCCGTTTTTGCATTTACATGGCCATGGAGCCGTAAGAAGACAAAGCCGGCAGAGACTACGGCCCAGACAACAACCCAGGCAGTATCGAAAGCGGCTGAGAAAACGGAAAATAAAGGGAAATCACAAATTGATATCGTTAATTATCTTGGTGCTATCAATAATGTGAAATTTGAACTGTCGGAAGAACAGGAGAATTATATTAACAGTAATATCCGGTTGTTTCCAGCGGGTGAAAAAGACAAAGTTATGCTAGAAAAAAGGATTAATTATAGCCTGGATTATAAACATATGAAAAAAAGCCCGCAGAAATATATGGGAAAATTTGCGTATATTGAGGATTTAGAAGTAGTGCAAATTTGGGAAGATCCTATGGTGAATCCTAAGATGTATGATTATGCTACGAGAATTAATGCTGTTGACGGGGAGGGAAATTGTTATTATATTTTTTATATAGGAAAGTCGTTGGATGTGGTGGAAGATTCCAGGATTTGTGTAACGGCAATGCCAATTGATAATGGTAGTTATACGGCTGCAGTAGACAGCAACAGGACAGTCTTAACCTTGGTTATGCTTGCTTCTGAAGTGAAAGATACAACAGATGACCAGGAATATATATCTGATCCGGCAGGCGCGGCTAAAGCAGATGGTTATTTTTATTCTGAAAGGGGAGCGGATAATTGGGAATCAGAATTTGTATTCCCCTACAGTGACATAGATTTTATTCCTGATAATGAATTAAGGGCGGCAACCGATGAACAGCTGCGCATTGGAAAAAATGAAATTTATGCAAGCCATGGAAGAATGTTTACCAGCCAGGATCTGCAGCAATATTTTAATTCCTGTTCATGGTACAAGCCATCAATAGCACCGGAGAATTTTGATGAAAGTGTATTTAATGATTGTGAAAAGGATAATATAAGGCGTATTCAGGCGGAGATTGACAGAAGAAAATAAGGATTTCAATGCTAAACGGCTAATTCATTAATGCAGGTGTGTTTTTGCATGCCTGCATTTTTATGCACCTATGTGCGGCATCCAAAAGAAGATGCCAGCCAAAGCTGGCAGGCGTCTGTGAGGAGGGTAGGGGAAGTAACCTCTCCGCTCCCGTCTGCCTTATCAGGAAACAAATTTTCAGCTATGCAAAGGCCGACACACAAAACCGTTGCACAAAACACAAAAATATCTTGAACATATATCTGGCTATAGATATAATAGAATAACAAAAAATATAGGACAGGCGTAAAAAAGGAAAATGAGTATAAAGATGCCAGATATAAAGTGCAGTAGTAAGGGAACAACCGAGGAAATATATGGAGAATAGCAGGATGCACAAAGCAGGATAAGGAAATATGCCGTTTCGCGGCTGTGGCTGGCGCAATACCCATGGCAGATTTTATCAGCCGTGGGTATAAAATTAAAGGAAAATAGATAGTCAAAACAGGGAGACGGGGATGTTATTCGAAGGAAAAGTTTACGAAGAAGTTGGCGAATTGGGAAAAAGCAAAAACCAGCGGACGGTTCTTCTTCATCATGAGCAGGGAGAGTTTTTGGTTTATAAAGAGATATCAAGGGAAACGGCCCCGATTTTTCAAATGCTGAAAGAGCACCCCCATCCAAATATTGTTTCCGTATACAAAGTGAAGGCTGTGGACGAGGAAACTTGTGGTGTATTTATGGAATATATCATGGCGGATACGCTGGAAGACAGAATGGTGCAGAAAGGGAAAATACCGCTGAAGGAAGCGAAAAATATTATGCTCCAGCTTTGTTATGCCGTGTGGCACTATCAGCGGATGGGTATTGTCCATCGGGATTTGAAGCCGCTGAATATTTTGGTTTCACCGGAAGGGGCAGTAAAAATTACAGATTTCGGCATAGCGAGGACTTATAAAAAGGATCAAATCTGCGATACGCAATTTTTGGGGACGGCAGGATATGCCGCGCCGGAACAGTTTGGATTTTCCCAAACCAGCCATAAGGCGGATATATATGCCCTGGGAGTCATTTTTAATCGTATGTTGACCGGAAAGATGCCCGTGGAAGAAGTATATAATGGGAATGAAAAGATAGCAGTTGTGATAAGGAAGTGTATCCGCATGTCTCCGGAAGAGCGATGCAGTTTGGAGGAGCTGGAGGAAGTTCTGGGAGGAAGGCGGTTAATCAAGAGGCCATGGGGGAAAAGGATACTCCGTTGTATTCCGGGGTTCCGGACGGGGAATAAGATACATATGGCCTTAGCGATCGTTGAATATGGCTATATGAGTACGATCTATTTTATGGTAATTGTTTACTGCCGTAGTTTATTTGGCTTTTTCTTGTGGTTATTGGGTTACCTGGTCAGTACTTTGGGGATAGGGTGGGTAGTAGGAAGTTTTGGGAAGGTTAGCTTCCTTTTGCATGTGGACAAGGGATTTGGGCGAATTTTTTTGGGGTTCGTTTATGGATGCCTGGGGATTTTTATTTGGTTCATCGGGATATTGTGCATTGGCGCCGGGATAGCATTATAAAAAAGGTCAAAAATCTCGCAAGCGGGGGGGCTTAGAGCCTGTGGCAAACCGCAGGTTATTTAATATTTTTCCCGTTTTTCCTGTGATCAGCGTTCATGCGTATTTCCAGTTGTTTTATCGGAATTTTAATGCCTTCTTCATCAAACCGGAGTTTGACGGATTCGATGATATCCCATCGGGTGTTCCAGTAATCTTCGGTTTTTATCCAGCCTCTCATGCCGATTACAACAGCATTTTCACCCAAATTTTTTACAAATACCATGGTTTTTTCATCTTTCATCACCTGGGGATGGGAGATTAAAATTACCTGGAGGATTTCTTTTGCTTTTCTTAAGTCAGAGTCATAATCGATTTGAATTTCCAAATCCAGTTGCCGTTTGTTTTCGGCGGTTGTGTTGATCAAAATAGCGTTGGCTATGGTTCCATTGGGAATAATGACTTTTTGGTTGTCCACAGTGTCCAAAGTCGTGTATACCAGCCCGATATTATGTACGGTGCCTTGGACATCATTGCAGATAATGTAGTCATTTTCGATGAAGGGGCGTGTGAGGAGGATTAAAATTCCCCCGGCAACATTGGCCAGGCTTTCTTTTAACGATAAGCCTACAGCCAGGCCGGCTGAACCCAGCAGGGCAATAATGGATGTGGAAGGAATGCCCAGGTTGTCTGCCGCGATAAAAAATACCAATATATACATGAGGGATTGGGTGATAATCAGCAGAAACCGGCACACATGGGAATCCAGCTTCATCTGGACAAACGTCTTGTTTAACCCTTTGAGGATCAAACGGGACAGCCGCATGCCGATGAAAATGATTAGCAAGGCGACCAGAATCCGGCATAAAAACTCTTCCAAGTTAGGCGTCCAGCCCTTAAGTGCCTGCAAAAACCAATTAGGTTCCAGTACTAATATGTCATCCGTTGGTTGTATAAGCGTCTGGGAGCCGGATGAGTGGAGATGGCAATTAAAGGTAATGATATGAATTAATGTGTTGAACATATTTCCTCCATTTGCTGGTTTTAAAGTTTAGGGGGCATTGTCCGCCGTAGACGGGCAAGAAGATGCCGTCTGAACGGATACATATTGTATTATATAGGTTGGGAGGAAAATAATCAATATTATAGGAAGCAAAACCTGCTTCCTATAATCGGATTTGCGGCTCAGAGGACAGCGCCTTATTGTAGAAATATTGATTTTTGCAACAGCTTCGTGCCTACAATTTATTTACTCATGTGTGCCATACGGATTAACGAATAAATAGTTGCTCCCAATAATCAACACCAGCAGCGTTTCGATAATGGCCGACAGCTATAGAGGTATAATCATTGCTTAGGATATTCGCTCTATGGCCGGAACTGTTCATCCAGGCGT
This sequence comes from uncultured bacterium, assembly GCA_947383005.1. Lineage (GTDB taxonomy): Bacteria > Bacillota > Clostridia > Lachnospirales > Lachnospiraceae > Brotaphodocola. Next base: position 9,455 of record CANDBT010000047.1, read on the forward strand.
TCATTGCCTGAGCGGGAGTTTTTTGACCGTAGGCGATATTTTCCCCGGCTGATTGATAGTTTATGCCAGCGGATGTAAGAGCGGTAGAAAAATAACTGCCATTGGGGCGGGTGTGGGAAAAGGATTTTTCCAGTTCAAGAACCCGGACTTGGGCGGCTTGTTCCGCTTTGGTATTGACCGACAGGGCTTTTAAACCGGCCTTAGCCCGTTCTTCGTTGACTAATTTGACAATTTGTGTGGTATAATCACTTTGGCTACCGTTGTCTGGCAATTCCGGATTTTCCTGATCCGGTACATCAGGGATGTTTTGGTCAGGAACATTTATATCAGGTATATTTATACCAGGTATATTGGGAATGCCAGTATTGCCTTGATTTGGGCAAGATGGCTTCATGGGTTGAAACTGGATATTTCCAGGGCAAGAAAAATTTGGATATTTATTGCACCCTCCCGAAAAACTTCCTTGTAATTGATTGAGAATATTCTGAATATTATCGGCGTTTTCACCGCAATTTCCGCCGATAACGAAGGCCTGTCCGCCAGGGAAAGTATATGTATTCATTCCGGCTGCGTAGGTAGTTGTTGTCATGGAGCCGGCGAAAAGGACTGCTGCGGTGCATGCGTAAATTGGTAATTTCCTCATGTTGATTTCCTCCTTATGTTCTCATGCAAAATATTACATTTCTGTTACAAAAACATCATAACACATAATTCATGGAAAATAACTAGTAGATTGCTGGGAAAATGAGGAGACCCCGGAGGACTTTCGTCCTGCCGGGGCAATTATGAAAAATCTATGTGCAATTTGACTATTAAGCTTGAATGTTTTTTTTTGATTTCTATATAAATAGTATAAAAAACATATATGAACAAAATATGAACTCATTATGAATAGATTGTAACGGTTTTTCATCTTCCTTTTTTTCTAAAAATCCTTTATAATTATAATTAACTGTATCTTTGATATGGATGAATAGATTTATGGGAGGAAAGCATAATGCCAGGCGAACAAAAAAGAAAAATTATTGTGGTTGGCCACAAAAATCCAGATACGGATTCTATCTGTTCTGCTATCTGTTATGCAAGACTGAAACGGGAAGTAACCGGAAGGGAATATGAGCCGAGGCGGGCGGGACAGATTAATGAGGAAACTCAGTTTGTATTGGAGTATTTTGGTGCGGAGGCACCAGGCTTGTTGAAAGACGTAAAAACTCAGGTAAAGGATATTGAAATTCGGGAAACAAAAGGGGTAAGCAAGGGGATTTCGTTAAAACAGGCTTGGAGTCTGATGCAGAAAGCCAATGTGGTAACTCTCCCGGCTGTCAGTGATGATGGTGTGCTGGAAGGGCTGATTACTGTGGGGGATATTACCAATTCTTATATGAATGTGTATGACAGCAGTATTCTGTCTAAAGCGCGGACGAAGTATAATAATATAGTGGAAACATTGGAGGGAGTAGTAGTAGTTGGCGATGGAGAGGCATATTTTGAACAGGGAAAAGTGCTTGTTGCTGCTGCTAATCCGGATATTATGGAATATTATATTTCTCCACATGATTTGGTTATTTTGGGAAATCGATATGAGTCTCAGCTTTGCGCGATTGAGATGGAAGCAGACTGCATTATTATCTGTGAAGGCGCAGGGGCTTCTATGACGATAAGCAAATTGGCTCAGGAAAAAGGATGTACGGTGCTTACGACTCCCTATGATACATATACGGCGGCTCGATTGATCAATCAAAGTATGCCAATCAGTTATTTTATGCGGACGGATAAATTGATTACGTTTGAAGAAACGGATTTTATCGATGAAATTAAAGAAGTTATGGCGAATAAACGTCATCGTGATTTTCCGGTTCTGGATAAGGAAGGCAAATATAAGGGGATGATTTCCCGGCGGAATTTGCTTGGAGCCAAGGGAAAACCCATTATTTTGGTGGACCATAATGAGAGAAATCAGGCAGTTAATGGTATTGAAGATGCAGAAATTTTAGAAATTATTGATCATCACAAATTGGGTACCGTAGAAACGATTTCGCCGGTATTTTTCCGTAATCAGCCTGTAGGCTGTACAGGGACGATTGTATATCAAATGTATAAGGAAAATCAGATAGAGGTAGATCGGCAGACAGCGGGATTGTTATGCAGCGCGATTATTTCCGATACGCTTTTGTTCCGTTCACCAACATGCACGGAGGCAGATCGCAAAGCGGCGATGGATTTGGCCGGGATTGCGGAAGTGGATATTGAGAAATATGCCGGTGAGATGTTTGTAGCTGGCAGTAATCTTAAAGGAAAAAGTGATGAAGAGATATTTTATCAGGACTTTAAGCAATTCAGTGCGGGAAAGATATCTTTTGGCGTAGCTCAGATTACTTCTCTTAACGCAGAGGAGCTGGCAGATTTAAAAGAGCGGATGATTCCATATCTGCATAAAGTTCACAGTACTCATAAAGTAGATATGCTGTTCTTTATGCTGACCAATATCCTTTCGGAGTCTACAGAGCTACTGTGTGAAGGCAACGGGGCCAAAAATCTGATTTGTACCGCTTATCATCTGGAAATGGATGATGAGAAAGAGCAGTCAGAGGGGGCTGTACATTTACCAGGTGTAGTTTCCCGCAAAAAGCAGTTGATCCCAGAGATTATGATAGCTTGTGAGATGTAAATGGATGGATACTTTAAAGGATTGATTTTGCAGATTTATTTGCCAGGCAGGGGGAAAAGAGATGATGAAGGATGGCAAAGACGTGAGCAAAAGAAAAGATAATTACTCCAATACGGGGAAAAAGGTAAAAAAAGCGATAAATAGAGACATGAATCAAAGGCAGATATTAAAGCCTGGCAATATGCTGTATCCGCTTCCTGTGGTGATGGTCAGTTGCGGGCGGCCGGGAGAAAAACCGAATATCATTACTATAGCGTGGACAGGGACAGTCTGTTCTGATCCGCCTATGTTATCAATATCGGTGCGTCCGGAGCGCTATTCTTATGAGATAATTCGGGAAACAGGTGAGTTTGTGGTAAATTTGGTTAATAAAGATTTGACATTTGCCGTGGATTATTGCGGGGTTAAATCCGGACGGGATGTGGATAAGTTTCAGCAGATGAAACTTACTCCTCTGCCTTCCAGAAAAATAGCTGCGCCAGGTATCAGAGAAAGTCCGGCCAGTTTGGAATGTCAGACTGTACAGATGCTTCATTTGGGAAGTCACGATATGTTTTTGGCAAAAATTGTAGCGGTAACAGCGGAGGGCCGGTATTTTGATGAAAAAGGGAAATTTCATCTCAATAGTTGCGGTTTAATCAATTATTCCCATGGTGAATATTTTGCAATGGGAACAAAGTTGGGAAGTTTTGGCTATTCCGTGAGAAAGAGGATTTAAAAATGAGTTCAGCAAAGAAAACAAATATTACATTGATTGGAATGCCGGCATCAGGAAAGAGTACTATAGGAGTTCTGTTGGCAAAACGATTAGGTTATTCTTTTATTGATGGGGATATTGTGATCCAGGAAAAGACGGGAAAACTGCTGAAGGAAATTATTGCCGAAGAGGGTTTGGATGGTTTTTTACAGATAGAAGATCAGGTTAATCGTGAATTAAATGTGGTACATACAGTAATTGCGCCGGGGGGAAGCATAATTTATGGAGAAAAGGCCATGGCTCATTTGAAAGAAATCAGTGAAATCGTCTATTTGAAACTGGATTTCGAAGATGTGCAACGGCGATTGGGAGACTTGACCGATCGCGGAGTGGCTCTACGGGATGGGATGACTTTGCGGCAGTTGTATGAAGAACGGGTCCCTTTGTATGAACGGTATGCGGATATTACAGTCAAGGAATCCGATAGAGGGCCGGGTGCGGTGGTAGACGAACTTAGGAATATTATTGGAAGCAAAAACGGTTTTCTATAATCGGATTTACGGCGCCAAGGACGCGCCTTTTATCATAAGGCATAGGAGGATATTATGAAGTATATTGTAATGTTGGGAGATGGAATGGCGGATTATCCTATTGAGAGTTTAGGCGGAAAAACGCCGTTGCAAGTGGCGAAAAAACCGAATATAGACAGATTGGCCAGGCAGGGTCAGCTTGGTATGGTAAAAACGGTACCAGACGGAATGAAACCAGGGAGTGATGTGGCTAATTTGGCGGCTATGGGTTATGATCCGCAAAAGTGTTATACAGGCCGCTCTCCTCTGGAAGCAGTCAGTATCGGCATTCATATGTCAGACGTGGATGTGGCTTTTCGCTGTAATCTGGTTACTTTATCTGATGAAGAGGATTATGCGCAAAAGACAATGCTGGATTACAGTTCCGGAGAAATTACGACGGCAGAGGCGGCAGAGCTGATAAAAACGGTTGAAGAAGCGTTTCATTCTGATGAACTTTCTTTCTATTCAGGAATTAGCTATCGTCATTGCATGATTTGGCGGGGAGGACCTGTGGGGCTGAATTTGACCCCTCCTCACGATATTTCTGATAAAAGAGTGACCGAACATTTACCAGGGAATCCCGTAATATTGGATTTGATGCGCCGTAGCTATGATTTGTTGAAAGGGCATCCGGTTAATCAGGCCCGGAAAGCGCGTGGTTTGAATCCGGCTAATTCTATTTGGCTGTGGGGAGAAGGAACAAAACCCTCGATTTCCTCTTTTACTGATACTTATGGAGTCAAAGGTTCGGTGATATCGGCAGTAGACTTGATAAAAGGCATTGGCATATGTGCAGGAATGAAGGTTATTGAGGTGGAGGGGGCTACCGGAAATATTGACACAAATTTTAAAGGAAAAGGTGAAGCCGCGCTTAAAACTTTGCTGGATGGCCAAGATTTGGTTTATATCCATGTGGAAGCGCCGGATGAGTGCGGTCATCATGGGGATATTGAAGGGAAAATTCATGCAATCGAATATATAGATGAGCAGATTGTCGGGCCACTTTTGTCTGGGCTTGAGGCAGCGGGGGAGGAGTATTCGATTTTGGTTATGCCGGATCATCCCACACCGATTGCTGTAAAAACCCATGTGTCCGATCCGATTCCGTATCTCTTATATCGGAGCAATAAACCTTTGGATTCGGGTATTACAACTTACACAGAGGAAACGGCTGCCGGCACCAGAAATTATGAAGAGCATGGATATAAGCTGATGAAGCTGCTGTTGGAGCAATAATATAACTTATCGGAAATTGCAAAGTGATTTCCGATAAAAGGCGCGTCTTATGCGCCGTAAATCCGATTACAGGGTTCGCGGAGCGGTTCCTGTAATAGATTATCATAACAGTTCAGATGGGCAAGAAGATGCTTATCTGAATGGTTAAAGTATATCAAGTATAATTATCGCCGGTATTTACAATTAATGTTACGGATTAGTTGTTTATATCGGCTTTTTCGTATTTTATTATAGTGGGGCTGTTGCAAAATTCAGTATTTCTACAATATATGGCAAGAGTACGCGTGACTTCTATGCCATATATTGTATACGTCTGTTATTTTGCAACAGCTCCACTGTAATTCCTCCGGGGGGATGCGCACGATTTTGCAAAGGTAAGTGTTGCGTTTCACACAACGCAAAATCGGCGCAGTGAACGCCAAAAATAAAAAATTTTTGTTGTTCACTATATAATGTGAAAAAATTTATTCCATATAGTGCCAAAAGCGTGATTTGGATAAGTATATTGGTCATTGTTGGTATAAAACCTGTTTGAAGGTAATTTTGCGAAACAATAAGTTGGCTATATGGATTATATTAGTACAACCCGATTTAAATAACCTTACGTTCCGCTGGTCTGCTTTCCCGATAGCACACAGGAAAAATGCTCAGCGTGGCACCACTACGCCTCCGCTTGTTCCTGTGCACTCTCGAAAAAGCATCCTCAGCGAAACAGCAAGGTATTTAAATTGGGTTATACTAGAAGATTTGTAATAAAAAAGTAAGGCACAAACCGACATTTTATGCTACACTTATGATAACTGGACAGTGCCTTCCCCTATGCCGGACAGCCGCCAGATTTTATAGAAGAGCAGGAGGAATATTCCATATGGCAGAGATAAATATTTTGATTGTAGATGATGAACAGGAGATTGCTGATCTGGTGGAGATATATTTGGTCAGTGACGGATATCGGGTATTCAAAGCAAATAATGCTCAGGAAGGGTTGGATATTTTAGATAAAAACGATATTCAACTGGTGCTTTTGGATATTATGATGCCGGGAATGAGTGGCCTTGAAATGTGTAAAAAAATTCGGGAGACGAACAACATTCCGATTATAATGATTAGTGCAAAATCTACAGATTTAGATAAAATTTTAGGATTGGGAACAGGGGCGGATGATTATGTTGCGAAACCTTTCAATCCTTTGGAGGTGTCTGCCCGGGTAAAATCCCAGCTACGCCGTTACACTCAGTTAAATCCCAGCAGCAATGTTCATGAGAACACCAAAAATGAAATCAGCATTCGGGGATTGACAATCAATAAAGATAATCATAAGGTTACCGTTTATGGCGAGGAAGTTAAGCTTACTCCTATTGAATTTGATATTCTCTATCTGTTGGCTTCCAATCCCGGAAAGGTATTTAGCACGGACGAGATATTCGAGAAAGTATGGAACGAAAAGGTTTATGAGGCCAACAATACAGTTATGGTACATATCCGTCGGCTTCGCGGAAAAATGAAAGAAGATGAGCGGCAGGATAAGATTATCACCACAGTGTGGGGGGTAGGATACAAAATTGAAAAGTAGACAAAAAGGAAGAAGTGATTTACGATATCGATTTCGCACTCGTGTAATTGCCAATATTTTGTATAGCTCGCTGATAGCTTGTCTGGTAGAATTCTTTTTAGTCATGAATACGTCCTTGCTATCTGAGTATGCGCAGAAAGCCCAATGGGACAGTGCGCTTTTCGCACGAATCGGTCAATCAGATCCGGCGATTATGGTGGGTTATGTTTTGGTGGGAGTGATGGCTTTTTCTGTTACTTTCCTGCTTTTACAAGAGAAATCTATCGCTTATATCGATAAGATTTCAAATGCGGTTCGCAATATTTCAGAAGGGGATTTGAACACTCGTGTTGAAATCATTGGTGATGACGAGTTTTCTTCCATGGCAGAGAATCTGAATAAAATGGTAGATGAAATCCGACGGTTAATGGATAAAGAGAGAGAGGCAGAACGGACGAAAAACGAGTTGATCACTAACGTTGCACACGATTTACGCACGCCGCTGACTTCTATTATTGGCTATTTGGAATTATTATCGGCTAAGACAGCTCCTTTGCCGCCGGAGCAGCAGAAAAAATATTTGGATATCGCTTATAGTAAATCCAAACGCTTGGAAAAATTAATCGAGGATCTGTTCGGATTCACCAAACTGAATTATGGCAAGATATCCATGCAGGTGACAAAAGTGGACATCGTCAAACTATTGGGGCAACTGTTGGAGGAATCTTATCCCAGTTTTGCGAATAAAGGTTTGTCTTATGAATTGCAGAGCAATGTGCCAGCAAAGATAATTACTGCAGACGGCAATTTGTTGGCACGCCTTTTTGATAATTTAATTAATAATGCGATTAAATATGGAGCAGAAGGCAAACGGATATTGGTGAAAGTCAAAGAGGCCGGAGAATTGGTTTATGTGTCGGTAACAAACTATGGTTATGTGATACCAGAAGACGAGCTTCCGATGATTTTTGATAAATTTTACCGGGTTGAACATTCCCGTTCTACTAATACGGGAGGGACAGGATTGGGCTTGGCTATTGTAAAGAATATTGTGGATATGCATGGCGGAGAGATTACCGTCAGAAGTGATCTGAATGGGACCGTATTCATGGTGGTTTTAAAAACGGATTTTGATATTGCCAGGGAAAATTTCGGATAAGGATAAAGTAACCCGGCAGGAATTTAATTTGTAAAGGAAGGCTGGAATGACAAGCATGAGGGAGCAGAAAAAGAAGCTCTGGAGAAAAGAAAGAAAAAATAGGGTCAGACGCTCAAGGGGGAAAATGGCAGCGGCCATTTTACTTTTTTGCTGTCTGGCTTTTTGCTGTCTTTTCTGGCAAAAGAAGTGTTTTGCTTTTTCAGGTACAGAGGAGAGTAAGGAAGATACAGCGGGACTGGATTCTAAAGTGGATTTGAATATAAAATATGGATATGAAAACATGGCCAAAGGTGATCGGTGTATTCCGGTCGAAATTACATTGGAGAACAATCGGGATGCCGATTTGAATGGAATAATAAAATTTAAGGCTATGGAGTCCGATGGCGTTATCTATCAATATGATTATGAAATTACTCTGCCTGAAGGGGAAAAGCGAACAAACCAATATTATATTCCGATAGGGACGAATGCCCAATATTTGTATGTTACATTAGAAGAAAATGATGGTATTGGTACATGGACAGAGACGGGAAACGTGATAGCCAGTCGTCAGGTAAAACTGAATATTAGTCAGGATGTGCCGGAATTGTTTATCGGATTATTGTCTGATAGACCGGAAAATCTGGATTATTTAAATGGTGTGGGAGTCAGTTACAGCACGCTGCGAACCCGAAGTTTTGTGTTGAAGCAGGAAGCGTTTCCGGTGAGCGAGGTGGGGCTGAACTTATTGGATGTGATTGTAGTGAATGATTATACGCTGCGTAATTTATCTGAGCAGCAGACCGCAGCGATTATGGATTGGGTATATAGCGGCGGAATATTGATTTTGGGTACAGGACAGCGTGTAGATGATACTTTGGGCCGTTTTGCGCCGGAGCTTTTGGATGATTCTTATGGCATGCCTAATCGTCGTCATATTAATTTAGGAGAGGCATTTCCTTTGGAGAGTCCGGATGAGGGAATGATGGAATTGGTCTGTGTAGATATTCCTCTTCATGGTGGTAGCGTAATCCTTTCCAGTAATGGTTTTGCACTGTTGACTGCGGCAGCTAAAGAGCAGGGAGTGATTGCTGTGGCAAGTTTTGATTTGGGGGAGATTGGTGAATTTGCACAAAATCATCCTTCTTACGTAGACCATTTTTTTACGTCTCTTTTGGGAGAAAATCGAATAAACCGTTTGGCAGAAGTAGTGTATAGCGGAAATTCGGCTGAGTTTTGGTCTGTACAGCGGTTGATTAATACAGGAAACGTGGAAAAGCTGCCTAATTTGTCACTTTATGTGGCGATTGTGGTGATTTATTTACTGCTTTTAGGTCCAGGGCTGTATTTATTTCTAAAAAACAGGGAATTGCAGGTTTTTTATCGTCGGGGAGTCGTTGGACTTTCTCTGATTTTTGCAGTATTGATATATTTGATGGGGACGACAACACGGTTTAAATCTACATTTTATACTTATACAGCTATTCGTGATGTGACAGAAGATTATATTACAGATACTACTTATGTAAATATCCGTAATCCATATAATCGCCCTTATGATGTAAAATTAAATCCGTCTTATTTCGTGTTGCCGATTACCCGCAGTTACCAATATGGTTCGGGAAAGGATTCTTTGTTTAACGGAACAGAACCATACCAGATTGCAATTGAACGAGGGGAGGGACAACTGGCCATTCGGGGACAGCATATGACGGCTTTTACTCCGCGGTATTTTGAACTGCGAAGAAAAACGGAGAATGTTGAAAAAATCGGAATAGTCGGTGACGTGGTTTATTTTGAGGGTAAAATCAGTGGAACGATAACGAATCATTTTCCTTTTCCTTTGGAAAATACAGCGTTGCTGCTTTATGGCAATATGGTGCTTTTGGGACGTTTGGAACCGGGGGAGAGCTGCAAGCTTGACGAACGGGAACTCTGGCGTTTCCCTTTGAATCATTCCTATGTGGTAGCGGAACAGATTATCGGCCGTAATCTTCTCAGGCAGAAGGATATCGGAGATGCTGCGTATCTTCTGGCAGTAGAGCGTTCGAATATGCTTACGTTTTATTTGGATAGTTATATGAGTAATTACAATGCCGATGCCCGTGTAATAGCTTTCAGTGCAGAGAAGGAAGAGGGGCTGTTTTTACAGGAGGAGGATCCGGAGACTTATGGCCATACGATGTTGACCTCCTCCATATCGATCAGCGCTTCGAAAGATCGTCAGTTATATCGTTCGGTATTAATGAAAACCCCTAAAGTAATAAGCGGCGTTTACCATACACTTTCAAATTCAATGAGCGGCATAGAACCTCTGACTTTAGAGTATCAGATGGGAACGGAAATCGAGGTGGAAAGTCTGACTTTCGAGCCGGTCTCAAAGGAATTTTTGGGGGATGACAGCGGAAACCTTATCGAAATATTTACCGGAAGCGTCTATTTTTATAATTATAGCAGCGGAAATTTTGACCGGATTGAGATAGATAAAGGCGTTATGGATGTAAAGCAGCTAAGTGCTTATTTATCACCGGGCAATACGCTGACCGTACGTTATGTATATGATGGGCCGGGGAGTTACAATGAAGTTCAGCTTCCCATGCCGATGGTCGCAGGGAGGGAAAGATAATGCTGAAGATTAGGAACTTAAGGAAAAAATTCGGTAATTATCATGCTTTGGATGGATTGGATATGGAGATTGGCGGAGGTGCTTTGTATGGGTTTGTAGGTCCTAACGGTGCCGGAAAAACGACAACCATTAAAATCATGGCTGGTTTGCTGCATCCTGACGAAGGGGCGGTTGAGATTGATCGGATAGATGCGCTGGCTTATCCCGCTCAGTTAAAGGAAAAAATCGGCTATGTGCCGGACTATTTTGGTGTGTATGATAATCTGAAAGTAGGAGAATACATGGAATTTTTTGCTTCCTGTTATGGAATGGAAGGGCTGGTAGCCAGGAAGCGTGTACAAATGTTGCTTGCCCAGGCAGGGTTGGAAGATAAGGCGGATTTTTATGTGGATGGTTTGTCACGCGGGATGAAGCAGAAGCTTTGTCTGGCACGGGCTTTGATTCATGATCCGGATCTGTTGGTGATGGATGAGCCTACAGCAGGCATGGACCCCAGAACACGCTTGGAGTTTCGCGAGACTATTCGGGAATTGAATGAGCAAGGCAAAACTATTTTGATTAGTTCTCACCTGCTGTCGGATTTAGCGGAACTTTGTACGGATGTCGGGATTATTGATGGAGGGAAAATGCTGCTGACGGGCAATGTGGAAGAAATCATTGAAAAAATCCATACATCTAAACCGTTGATTATTACCGTACAAGAGAACTTGCCGTTGGCGATGAAGGTACTCAAGGAGCATCCGCTGGTCAGATCAATTACTGTTAAAGATCAGGAAATTATGGTGCAGTTTATGGGGAGCAATAAGCAGGAAGGTTATTTGCTGACAGAGCTTATTCAGGCTGGCGTATTGGTGAGAGGATTTGTTCGGGAACCAGGAAATTTGGAAGCTGTGTTTATGCAACTGACCAGCCGGGATAAGGAAAGGGTGGTATTATCTTATGATGGGGAATCCGATTTATAAGAGGGAAACTATGGTCAGTGCGCGCAGCTTCCGGCTGGCGCTGATATTATTGGTATTTAACAGTATTTTGGCTTTGGTAGCGCTTTTGAATATGTATTCAGCTCTTGTTCAGATACGGATAACTGCAGAAATTCAATATACCAGTTTTTTGGATTTATATATGTTTGTAGCAGTATTGGAATTTGTTATGTTGGTATTTATTATGCCGGCGCTTACGGCAGACAGCATCAGCGGAGAACGGGAGAGACAGACTTTGGATTTAATGCTGGCTACAAAAATGACACCGGTGCAAATTGTTACAGGGAAGCTGATGGCCTCACTTAGCACAATGATGTTGTTAATTATATCCAGTTTTCCTATTCTTGCTTTGGTTTTTGTATATGGTGGCGTAACGTTAAGAGACATTGGAACACTTCTTATCTGTTATGGTGTAGCAGCGCTTTTTGTTGGAAGTTTGGGGATTTGCTGTTCAGCAATTTTTAAAAAATCTACATTCTCAACAGTTGTTGCTTATAGCCTTATGGGAGTGGTGGTTATCGGCACTTATGTGATTAATCAATTTGCCGTATTTTTGAGTCGAATGCCGGGCGGCAGTTATGCGGTATCTGCTATGGCTGGGGCGGGCGAAGGAAGTTCAGGGGGGTTTTTATATTTGCTTTTGCTTAATCCTACAACTACTTTTGTTATGACAATACTTCGCCTGACTGGACAGGAATGGTCCGGTAACGGGATTACCCAATGGTTTGGTTTTCATAGCGAGAATATAATCAGCCGGAATTGGGTGGCATTTAGTGTGATTATCCAGATATTGATGGCGGTGATTATGATTCGAATAGCCGTGCACGCGGTAATGCCTGGTTACAATAATCGTTTGCGTAAATCGAATCTTTGTATGCTTAAGGAGAGGAGGGAGAAATAATACATGAAAGGCTTGCATAGCAGGCAGAAAAAGGGTAAAATAAGTATACGTTGCAGATAACTGTTACAATTTTATAAAATTTGGAAAGAAGGGTTGAGAAATGAAGGATGTTAATTGTGCATATTGCATGCAGGGGGAACTGGTTGCCAAATTTGCTTATCCGATTTGTAAAATGGATACGGGATTTTTGTATGTATTTAAAGAGCAGACTCATCCGGGGCGTTTGATATTAGCACATGACCGGCATGTTAGTGAGATGATAGAGCTGACAGATGAGGAAAGGGATGCTTACTTTGCCGACGTAGCGAAAGCAGCCCGGGCTATACATAAAGTGTTTAAGCCGAATAAAGTAAATTATGGCGCTTATGGAGATACCGGGTGCCATCTGCATTTTCATTTGGTGCCCAAGTACGAAGGCGGTCCGGAATGGGGCGGGGTATTTGAGATGAATCCGGGAAAAGTGCTGTTGACGGATGAGGAGTATGAGGAGATTGCCGAGAAGATCCGCCAGGCATTATAAATTAATGATAATGACGAATACCAATCGGACAAAAGGAGAATTCAGTATTTCATGAAGATTGTGGATCTGAAATGTCCTCATTGCGGCGGAAGGCTTGTACCGGTAGAGGGCAATTCAAAAATTGTTTCCTGTGAATATTGTCAGAGCCAGTATCTGTTGGAGGATGATCGGGTGATCAATTACCATGTCCATCAATATGGTCCTCCGCCGGAAAAAAGCAATCAAAAACAAAATACATATACTTCCGATTCTTCTTCGGCCGGGCTGCTGATTGTGGCCGTTGCCGTGATTTTTGCGGGCGTGCTGTTGGTGTCTGCGCTGACGGCAGTCAACGGCGGTAAGTCCCGGAGCCATTCGGCTTATTCACCATCTCTTTCATATGAAGGGCAGGGAGAGGAAAATGAAGAAGAGACAGAGAGGTCCAGTCATTCGCCTTTTTATGGGACAATGCTGGAGGCCATGTATGGAAAACCTGCGGATGAAGTTACCCTGCAGGAGAGGGAGAAGCTCCGGTATTTTTCTCTGCGTACAACGAACGATTTTTTTTATGTGGATTATAGTTTTGATGACCCTTATGGAGAAAAGGAAATCAATGTTCAGTCTCTTTCATTGAACCCTGAGGATTGGAATAAAGATGATTTAGTGGAATTTCCTAATTTGACGAAGTTGGAATTGGATTATCGCTGGGATGATGGAACCGTATTTGGAAAGCTGGAAAATTTAAAAGGGCTTTGCTGCACAGGGGTAACGCCGGAAGAACTGAAAGAGCTGGTTTTGCCGGAACAGTTTGTGGAGCTGGGGTTGGAAGATCCGGACAGTTTGGAAGGAATTTCCGCTTTTGAAAATCTGCAGATTTTAACCATTCATGATGTGGAATCTCCGGATATCCGGCAGCTTATACCCTTAAAAGCTTTGAAAACTCTGATCATTGAGGAAGATGAGCCAAGCAGTTCATTGGTTTCCTCAGAGAATAGCAATCCGATGACGGACTATTCCCCGCTTTCCGTGATGACAGGGTTAGAGCGTTTGTCTTTAAAGACTTCATCGATTCGGGAATTCAGTTTTCTGAAACCGCTGACGGCATTGACAGATTTATCTATTGAAGATTCGGAGGCTATTAGCCTGGATCCTTTGGCAGAACTTACCGGGCTGTCGGTTTTGTATATTGCCGATAATGCGTCCGTACAGGATTACAGCCCGATAGGCCGTCTTTTTGGACTTAAACGTTTGACAATTAAGAAGGATAGTTCTCCGGATGATCCGGATTTGTCAGCGTTAAGTCAACTAGAGGAACTGGATATTGAGGGGTTTAATTCTCTTTCCGGACTCCGTAATCTGGACAGTTTGAAAATTCTTAGTATCCATGGTTGCAATGCAAACGGTATTGAGGGGCTTTCTTCTCTTGTCAATGTGGAATGCCTGACCTGTTATAATCTTTGGGCTTATGGTTATGCAGTAGAAAATTTGCATTTTATTGATGGGATGGCTAAATTAAGATATCTGGATCTATGCGGTATCCATAATGAAGAATGGGGGATTTTCCGGCGTCATTTGGAGGTCTATGGAGATATTTCCAATGTATTTAACCATCCGGGATTAGAAGAGTTGTATTTGAATGGCTGCACTTTTGGTATTGATTTTGACCGTTTGGGTGAAAATGTTTCATTGAAAAAGCTGCAGATGAAAGAGGTTTCCATAAAAGAAAATTTTTATGTACAGTCTTATGGTAGTGTGACAGATGTGTGGTATGATGATGTGTCATTTGATGAGCATACAGGCTTTTTGACCAATTATTCCAATCTGGAAGAACTTTACCTGGACGGGAATCAACTAACTAATATTCAATTTGTGGAGGGGCTTGCTAATCTGACACATTTGGGGATTAACAATAATTATGTCACGGAACTTTCCCCTCTCAATCAGGCTCAGAGGCTGGAATATCTGGATATTCGTCAAAATCCGATCAGCGGGACAATTGAAACGGGAGACGGCGTGGAAATTGTTAGGTAATTAGCGAAATGATAGAAGGACTTAAGACGGATGGAAATGGAACCGTTGGTCAATAGCAATTTAAGTTTTAATTTCTGAAAAAAGGGCTGTGAAGAATTAGTGTAATGAACTCTGTTTCCTTACAGCCCTTTTTTGCTATAACAATGCCATTCGGGTGCTTATCGGATCAGTACTGGCACTTCCCGCTGCATTACATTCTGTTTTTTATTCACGCACATGGAGCGGTTCTTCCTAATTCTCTCCTGCTAAAATCTCATCCATGTCCATAGTGATTTTCGCACAGGCATCAGCCATACTGACATTTCCATTCCAGGCATCCCGCAAGTCCTCAGAGATCTGATTTTCCCAAGCAACGGTAGTTTTACTATACGGACGAAAAACAACATCCTCTCGCATGTCCAAATAAGGCTGCAAATCAAACAATTCTGTATTATTTTTCCAGCCCTCCGAAACGCCCTCATATGCTGCCATGGAAACGCCCAATTCCGCCTGCTTTTCCTGCGCTTCCTTTGAACCGAACCATTCAACTAGCTGCCATGCTGCTTCCGGATTTTTTGTATTGCTGCTTACGGCCCATCCCAAACCATTGTATATAGAAACGCGTCTTCCGCTTTGGGCATCTTTTGGTAACACAGCCACATCGCAATTGGCTGCCACATATTCA
Source organism: uncultured bacterium (assembly GCA_947383005.1). Lineage (GTDB taxonomy): Bacteria > Bacillota > Clostridia > Lachnospirales > Lachnospiraceae > Brotaphodocola. The sequence continues at coordinate 25,019 of CANDBT010000047.1, forward strand.
TTTTCCTTTAATGGGGAAACCATCCAGGAGCCAAAGGGCAGCATGGCAATTTTTCCCGAATAAAAAAGCACATCATTACCGGTTTCAGACATCGAGGCAGCAGACGGCATAGCATTTTTAATTAATTTATCTAAATATTCCATTGCCTTTATGGTATTAGGATCATCAAACCCGGAATGTGTTTTATTCTCATTAATTACCGTTCCTCCCATGGAATATACAATATTCATCCAACCATCCTGATTATTGGTTGGATTCATCGCTGTACCGAATTGACTTCCATCCTCTTTCGTCAGTTTAACTGCCGCTTCATAGTAATCATCCCAAGTCCAGCTTTCATCGGGGTAAGATATGCCCGCTTCGTCAAACATAGTTTTGTTGTACCATAAAGCAATGGTATCTACATCTTTAGGAATTGCATAAGTTTTTCCTTCATATTGATATAGATTACGGATATCCTCGGGAAACTGATCCATATTTAACTTCTCACTTTCCGAAACCTTATCGCTCAGATCCATTAAAATCCCGTTAGACATGTATCGATAAGCCTCATTGGAGTGCATCCAGAACACATCTGGTAATTCCCCGCCCGTGGCCCCAGCCTCCAAAAGAGCCCAATATTGATCCCAATTAACCACTTGTATTTGCGCTTTCTGACCAGTAGCTTCCGTATAATCCGCAATAATCTGATCTAATCCGGCTTTTTGGCCGTTATCCCAAATTGTTACCGTGAGCGTATCATCTGATACGGCAGAACCATTTTCGGTTCCTGAATTATCCATATTGTCATTGGTGGAACCGGAACAAGCAGATACAGTCAGTACAAGTGCGGTAAGAACTGTCCCTATAGTCGCTCTTTTCATTATCTTTTTCATGATTATCTCCCTCTTCATGTGATACTTTTTATTATTAATTTTCCTGATGACTTTGCCGTTCGTAGGTACCTTACGAATGTAACTGCATATGTTCATTATAGATTGTGACTGGAAAAAATGATAGAAACAAATGTAATACAAATAAATGAAAATGTTAGATTAGTATTCTCTAAATGGTTTGTTTTTGTCAGAACATATGATATGATAGATAAAAACAGTTCAACCAGTTGGGGAAACCAAACCTACCAGAAAGAAGGGATATTTTGGAACGCGCCCGAGTGTTAATTCCAGGAAAACGACTTTTCGACGATCTGTATTTTTGCGGAGGCGGCAAATCTGTCTGTATGTCTGGCCACAGTTTCGGGCCGGATGTAAGGATGAATTACCTCATCCACTATATTATTTCAGGAAAAGGGATTTTTGAAACGGATAAAATGACTTATCACCTATGCCAAGGTGAAGGTTTTTTGATTGAACCAAATGTATCGACATTTTATCAAGCTGATGAAACAGAGCCCTGGTCTTATCTGTGGATTAGTTTTAACGGCCAGATTGCTTCCCGTATTCTTAAAGATCTGGATCTTTGTCGGGAACATCCGGTTTTTTCCTGTGAAAAAGGTGACGATTTGGAAGCTGTCCTCTCTCGGCTTTTCAATGCGTCTGAATCTGAAAGTTCCTTGTTTCAGCATGGACAGTTGCTTGCGTTTCTTCATGTTTTAGCACAAAAACCTCATAACCTGCGAAATTTAAACACCTTAGGATCAAAGGCTAATTATCATACCGACCGGGCTTTGGCTTTTATCCGGGCAAATTATTCCCATGGCATCCAAATATCCGATATTGCCCATTATTTGGGAATAAGCCGCAATTATCTGTTTTCCCTGTTTCAGGAAAACATAGGACAGTCCCCTCAGGAATATCTTTCCAATTTCTGCCTTGGCTGTGCCAGAGAACTATTGACGACTACTACTTATTCTATAGGGGAAATAGCACAATTATGTGGTTATCGCAACATAGGAGTTTTTACCAGCGCTTTTAAAAGAAAGTATTCTATTTCTCCTTCGCTATATCAAAAATATAATCATACACATCCCGAAATCAATCCTACCGAATTGGCAAAAAGAAATCAGGAGAATGAAACATGACCAAAGCACGAAGAGCCTCGCTAAATGACAATTATTTTAAGAATTTTTATCTTTGCTATTGCGATAAGCAAGAATATCTTCCTGGTATCTTGTCAGAAATTTATGTTGATGAACACTATGTTTTATGTTATGTCCTTTCAGGAAAAGGAAAGATTTGTCTAGAAAACAAAGAAATACTACTTTCGGCAGGCCAGGGGTTATTAATTTTTCCCGGACGGACTTGCCGATATATAGCAGAACAAGAAAGCTCTTGGAATTGTCTTCGTATTGGATTGTCCGGGGATAAAGCGGTACAAATTTTATCTGAATTGGGGTTTCATGACTTTGAACGGAAATTTTCTTGCAAAAATATCCAACAGTTAGATAAATTGTCTGAACAACTGTTGGACGCTACCAGAGGGACTTTAGAACAGATTTTACTTCGTCAATTTTTATTTTATGAATTTTTTTCCGTAATTGTTTCTGGCTTTGATACGGAAACATATCCTACTACAGGATTTAACGAATATGTAATTGAAGCAATTCAATGGATAAAGGAAAATTATGGAGACGCCAGTCTGCGAGTGAGCGATGTTGCCGATTATCTGGGTATCAGCCGCAATTATTTATGTACTTTATTCAAACAAGCTATGGGACATTCTCCTCAGGAATATATCTGCAGCTTTCGTCTCAGCCGAGCCAGGGAATTACTGGCTGCTACTGAATATTCTATCGACGGAATCTCCTATTCCTGTGGTTACGAAGATCCCGTCGTTTTTTCCCGTGCCTTTAAAAAAAAGTATCAAATATCCCCTTCCAAATACCGTGCATATTTGCATGAGCAAGAAAAGCTTCTTTAAAATTACTGCTCATCCAGCTTAATCCCCGCAAGCATCTGTGCCAGCGCATTATTTACCGGCTCCAGAGATTCTTTTTTCTGCTGATTCATATATTTGGCTACGTCTCTTTTGGTCACACCGGCGCCTTCCTTTTTCCGTCGCTCCTGGAAAGCTTTCAGCTTTTCCTTATAACCACAACCACATACAAATATTTGTCCGTCTCCTTTGCCTCTTAGCTGCATCTTTTTATGACATACGGGACAACGAGCATTGGATGTGCGGGAAACCGTTTCCCGATGACCACATTCCCGATCCTGGCAAACCAGCATTTCACTGTTTTTCCCCTTAACCGCCAACATTCTCTTGCCGCATACCGGGCACTTCGTATTAGTCAGATTATCATGACGGAAGCTTCCTTCCCCTGCTTTGATTTGTTCGGTTAGTTGGCGTGAATAATTGCGGATGTCGGTCATAAAAACGCTTCGCTTTAAATTTCCTTTGGAAATCCTGGATAATTTTAATTCCCAATCAGCAGTCAGTTCAGGCTTTTTCAGATCATCCGGTACTAAATCTAAAAGCTGCCGGGCCTTTGAAGTCAAAAAAATGTCTTTTCCTCTCTTTTCCAATAGAAAGCTGGAAAATAATTTCTCAATAATGTCAGCCCGGGTGGCTACTGTGCCAAGACCGCCTGTCTCTCCCAGAGTCCTGGCCATTTCCCGGTTCCCAGATTCCATATATGCCACGGGATTTTCCATAGCGGAAAGCAATGTCGCCTCATTAAACGGAGCTGGCGGTTTTGTCTTTCCTTGTGTGATAGAAATATTCAGTCTGGCAAGAACATCTCCTTTTTTCAAAGGCGGAAGCTGTTGAATTTTGGCGAAGGTTTCTGTTTCATTCTCCCCCTCTTCGTCAAAATTCATATCATTGATTCCTCCGGTTTCAATATTGTATGCCATTTTCCAGCCAATACTTTTTACTGTATTTCCCCGGGCAATAAAACGTTCATTATAAATTTTGGCCGTAATACTAATCTGTTCATATTCATATGGAGGATACATGACAGCAAAAAAGCGGCGTACCACCAAATCGTATATTCGTCTTTCATCTATGCTCATATGATCTAACTGCACAAACTGTTCTGTCGGGATAATTGCATGATGGTCAGAAACCTTACTGTTATCTACAAAAAAGAGTTTTGGTGGCAAAGGGTGGCTGATAAGTTGTGATGCCAACTGACGGTATGGCCCTATGCTGCATGCCTTCAAACGTTCTTTTATCGTAGAAACGATATCCTGGCTTAGATAACGGGAATCTGTGCGGGGATATGTTAGAACCTTATGATTCTCATAAAGTCTCTGCATGATATTCAACGTTTCTTTCGCTGTATAATTATATCTTTTATTAGCATCCCTTTGAAGCTCAGTCAAATCATAAAGCAACGGCGCCATAGTTTTTTTGGGTATCCGGCGCACCTCTTCAATCAAAGCATCTTTATCCTGCAAAATGTTTTCCAATTTTTCTATATTTTTCCGGTCAAAACTGTGGCTGCTGCCAGAGGCTTTATCCTGCCAAGTAAAAGAAACAGCAGGGTAAATACTTTTTGCCTGAAGGCCATAATAAGATTGAGGAACGAAACTGCGTATTATTTTTTCTCTTTTATCTATCATGGCAAGAGTTGGCGTCTGTACCCGTCCGCAAGAAAGCTGAGCATTGTACTTGCAGGTCAATGCCCGGGTAGCATTAATTCCCACAAGCCAATCCGCTTCTGCCCGGCACATTGCCGCATCATAAAGATTATCATATTCCTTCCCGTTTTTTAAATGGGCAAATCCCTCCCGAATAGCTTTATCTGTCACTGAGGATATCCATAACCGTTTAACAGGTTTTTGACAGCCGGCCTTTTTCAAAATCAGCCGGGCCACCAGTTCCCCTTCACGCCCGGCATCTGTAGCAATGATAACTTCTCCTACATCCTTCCTGTTCAATTGGGCCTTTACTGCCCCATACTGCCTTGCCGTCTGGGGAATTACTGTCAATTTAAACTGGTCGGGAAGCATGGGCAAATCATCTAACCGCCATTGTTTGTAGTTGGGATTATATTCCTCCGGATCAGCCAATTCCACCAGGTGGCCCAATCCCCAGGTTACAATATAATCTGTTCCTTCCATATAACCATTTCCGCTTTTAGGACATTTCATCACTCGGGCAATATCCCGGGCCACGGAAGGTTTTTCAGCAATAATTAACGTTTTCATCCAAATCTCCTGCTATTTCCGTTTATTCGCCAGTTACTTTTTCTATGCGCAGTCCCATGCAGAGGAAGTATGCCGCAGAAGCGGCGCATGGGGGCGCGGCGAGTAGGGGAAATGCCTCCCCTACTCGATTATATCTGTGCCATATACTTCAATCTGGGTGAGGGCAGGAAATGGCGAAGGTTCTTTTGATTGAATTAAGTTGCCGACATCCAGCCAAGAAATTTTCTTTTTTTCAAAAAGAAATTCCTGTCCGTTTTCCGTTTTTCTTAAAGACAATTCCTTATTTTCCCCATCAGAAAAATAAACCGTTATTTTTTCCCACCAGTTATCATGCGGAAAATCTGCCCGCAAATAAATAATTATTCGATCTATCTCTACTTCTCTTCCGAAATCCAGTTTCAGCCGGGCATCAGGATTTTGATTAATTCCCCAGGAACCATAAGGCCATTCACCATGACAGGCATTTGCGGTCACTCCGTCTATAGCATTTTTTGCTACAAATACGGCCTCCCCTCGGGTTTCTACATTGGCAGACGCATGAGGATAACAAACGATGTTTCCATGTCTGTCATTGACATTTGCAGCCAAATTCCTATATGTTTTGATTTCAAAATCTTTCGCTTTGCGAACCCACAGCAAATGTTTCTCTCCTGAAAAAGCTTTTGGTGACAAATTGAGCCGTTCCTCTGCAAAGGGCACCGGATATTGCAATTCACCGTTCAAATAGACCAGAGATTTTCCCATTGTCTCGTCCAACTGCAGCCAGATAAATACTGGCGTCTCGGATGTCTGCAGGTAAATTACATCCCCTTCCCGGTATTCCCGTGTCAATACAAGATTAATTTCCTCTTCCCCTCGAACCACAGCAACAGTCTTTCCCGCTGCATCAAGTACTTTTAAACTAAACATAATGTTTCCTCCTACTATATTGATTACGGTATATTTTATCACGGAAAAATCATTATTACAAATCATAGTTTTATATCTGGTTGCTTTAAAAATTTTTTAAAGAATCGTATTAATAATAAAAGTTCTTTTTGTTGGCATGACAAAAGAAAAATTTTATTATATAGAAATATTTGGCTATTTTTAATATAGTTGGCTATGAAGGGATTGTGATAAAAGTGACTACTACAAAATTCTGAGTTGTTTTATGTCACCAAATCTTATGTTAACAACGAGGGAAAAAGCACCTTAAAGATTATCAGGAAACTTGGCACATTCAAAAAATTGTAACAGTTCAGACGGGTATCTTCTTGCCCGTCTACGCTGGGCAAGAAGCATCGGATGTTCAACCGATGGGGAATTTTCGATGAATTCGGGCTTACAAGCGAGCTTGACGCCCAAATTCATCGAAAATTCCCCGCCGTCTGAACTGTTACAAAAAATTATTTTTGTGCTGGGAAATAGAATTTTTGCTTGACGACAAGGCATTTTGCGAATATAATAAAGAAATATTAAGATTCTTATTTCACCCGGTCATCAAAGTCCGTAGAGGGTAAAAAGTTCTTTTCATAAACTTCATATCGTTCGAGTCCTCGTAGCTCAGCTGGATAGAGCACACGCCTCCTAAGAGAACCTACAACGGAAACTTTTTGGAGGACATGAGGTAACAAGTCACACACAATTTTATACACGTTTCCGTAGCTCAGATGGATAGAGCGACCGCCTCCTAATATCCCGGTCATCAAAGTCCGTGGAGGTAAAAAAGCTCTTTTCATAAACTTCATATCGTTCGAGTCCTCGTAGCTCAGCTGGATAGAGCACACGCCTCCTAAGCGTGGGGTCGGAAGTTCAAATCTTCTCGGGGACGCTGGAATGCCGTAACTTCAAGGGTTGCGGCATTTTTGTTCCTCCAGGGATTCCAACATAACCTCCTTTCATGGCTGTATTTTCGACCTGCCGCCTGTGGGGGAAGTCCTGAAAGGAATCGAACCCCCTGGCGGGAAAAACAAGGTCTGCTAATCATTTTGCTAATTTGTACTTTTATGTACTCCCGTTGCATCCCATGTTATCCTGTGTCGTTTCATGCACCGAGCAT
>CANDBT010000048.1 GCA_947383005.1 uncultured bacterium
TTCTGCTGGCTTTTGTATCATGCCTATTGGTTGTTGTGTTATAAGTTTCAGCTTGGTGGTACCTGTATTTATAATTCCCCTTGTTTGCCTGTTTTTAGGCTATGTTGCTTCTTCTCTAATGTTCGTTTCCTTATGGTGGACTTTTATCTGTTAGGTTATTTGTTTCTCGACAGCGAAGCATTCCCAACATCATCTCTGTACGTTCTTTCTGGGGAAACTTTTCTGGCTGATGCATTATATAGTCGATATACGCAAAAACATATGCCCGATCAAGTTCATCCAAAGATTGAATCCACGCTGCAGTCTCATGTACAAATCGTGCCTCAAATACATGCGAACAATCAGATGTATTTAATTTTTCATCATATATCTGCATCAATTCCTGCATCCTGTGTATATTCATGGCGGCTCTGTTGTACTCCCCTTTTCTTAATAGCCATAACCCATTTCTTCAGCATAGACACTCCACATATTGTGTTCATCAGTAAGTGCTGTGGGATCAACCCCCTGTACATAATTGCGAAATGCCTTTTCACGCTGTTCACTGCTTTCTAAATCGCATTCATGGTATATACTCCAGTATTTGCTGCTGATAAGAAGAAACTGCTCAAAGCTATTTGAACAATACTGATAAATTTCGTACATAGGGGAAATTGCCCTGTACACCTTGCCATCTAAATCGATAACCAGGCAAATGCTGCCATTGTATTTCGGGATTTCTTCCGCAACAACAAGGATTTCCTTCCCTTTGTAATTTTCAACATGCCATTCTGGAGGTGAAAGAAAAGTAAGCGGATCAATATCTTCCTGTGGCAGTTGAAGTTTTAATAATTGGTCCTTAATTTTTTTCCACTTTTTATTCATTCCGGCTCCCTCTCTCTAATTTCTATGGCAATCGGATTATACGCCGGTAACAAAAGTAATTTTTCAACAAACCAGGATGGCGTTCATTGACCGGATTGCGGTAAAAGGCAGTATAACAAGGCAGGACATATATTGCCCCATCGCCGCCGCAAAGGGAACAGCCGCCATCCCCGCCTTTTGTATAGGATGTATTGTCAATGATTTCATTTTTATATGAATCGTATGCCATAAACAGCCCCAGCATATTCGGCTGGTCCAATATTGCGTTTTCCTCGGTACTTCCGACAGCGCCCACATTATAAATTTCTCTCAGCACATCACACAGTGTGTCGCCCCACCAGAACAATGTGCGTGTGCCGCCATTACAAAGATATTCCCATTCATCTTCTGTCGGCAGCGTAAAAGGGCCTTCTTTCAGTGAGAGGACAGCCTGCTCCAGAGATGGCGCGTCCTCATCCAGCTGTCGGCTGTCCACCTCTACAATCATATCTCCAATGTCGGCAGTACGCAGCGGCGACAGGCAACCGGACAGATGTTCGTTCCATTTTGTCAGGAATCCCTCCCAGCTTGCGTAACCCTTTTCTTCTATGTCTTTGCCCATCTGCTCTAATTCTTCTGCCAGCTCCGCACGCAATTCGTCGGCTTTCACAGAATCGCCGTTTTCTTCCGCCTCGTCAATCTGTTCCTGATAGTCACCTTTTAAATTTTCCATTTCTTCCTCATAGTAATATTCGTGACCGGAGGAAAATTCTTTCTGCAGGCCCTCTAATACGCCATCTCCCAGAGGGCACCTGCCCGTATCCCATCCCAACGTGACATTTTTTCTGCCGGGTACAAAGATAAACTGGGAACCTTCATATTCCAGAAGCCATGTTTCCCGCTCTGCTCCATCCGTACCGGTTTTGATTGTTTTTACAAATTGAAAACCTATCCCCAATGATTCAATACGTGAACGAATACTGTTTAATAATTCCGACATAGCAAATCTCCTCTTTTTTGAAAATTTAAGTATGTTAAGATGTTTGTGTGCTTTTAGTAAATCACTTTTCCCATGGGAAACCATACTTGGGCCGGGGGAGGTCCAGGTGGCTGTAATCCATCGGAACAGTCTGCATCAGTTCCCTGGGACAGTCTATGGTGTCAATGGTCACTTCCAGGTCCCGCCGTACTGCCATCTTCGCCAGAAAGATAGCATAATTGGCAAGAAGATCCGGGGCTTCATACTGGATCGGCTCCCCTGTGCCTCTCAGACAGCTTACATAGTTGTATAGGGCTGTGTTCACTCCTTCTGCGTCTCTGTCCAAAACCGCCATAAGTCCCCTAGCATAATGGAGCCAGGTCTTCGGACGTTTTTTTGCCTTTTCCTCCAAGGTCAACAGCTGCTTCGCATGGCGGCGGGCTTCCTTGTCGTCTCCATATGCAAGAAAGATTGTGGCTTTTCCCATAGGATTCGAGTATCTCTGTTTTTCAATGTTATGCTCCGGCAGCATCAGGATATCTCCCAATGTATGCACAAAACTATCCTCTGCATCGGCAATCACTGCCATTATGAATTTTTCAATAGCCTGCAAAGAAACGGCATACATGGTAATCAAGTATTGATCCTCCTGCGGCCAGTGGCACAGCTTCTCCTCACAGTAGGCCGCAAGATAGAAGTATTCCTTGCAACGTACAGTGTCTTTCCACTTGGCAAATGTATATGCCCCACAAAAGGCATAACCAGAAATCAAATTTAGAAATGTTTTGAATCCTATCAGCAACTCATTATCCGGAATTTTATATCGTGTCTCCATTGTCAATACGCCATCCTTTTGAACCGGAAAGGTATAGGGAAACTGTTTACCGCTGGCGATAAGCGCTGCTAAATCCCAGCTGGCTTCTGGAGACTCCAACTCCTTCTTCCATTTCTCAATCAACTGTAAATAATGACGGAATGCATTTATGTATTTTTTGCTTTCCTCCCTGTCCATCAGGTATTGTTCCTGGGCCTTGGTGATGTATGGCAACTTTTCACCAAAGCTATTCTCATTGCCCATACTTGCTGTCTCCTTATACTTTTCTATTCATCCGCTGTTTGATGTTCGCTTTCGCTGGCGGCTGGGGGATTATCAACTTCCTCGCCTGCTATATCCAATGTCCGGTAATATAGGAGCCGCTGCCAGATATCCTCCTTTGTCGGATTCTTTGTAGTGACAAAGTGGACATCAGCGCGGATGCGCTCCAGCTCACGCATAGTCAGCACCAAATCTTCTGGAACCAGGGGGCGATACTCTGCCTTTAAACGTTTGTGTTCAGCAACAGCCTCGCTCAAATATTTTTTTCCCTCATTCAAAAATAGTTGTGCCAGCCGCTCGAACTCCTTATGGGCTTGCTCCACTTCTTGGCTTTGAATTGTCTGCGACTCAATAAAAGCATATAGCGCATCTCGCTTTTGCCCTATTTCTTCTATATCAGGATGGCAGGATCGTATAAATTCATAGTAGTTAAATTCATCAGGATGGATACCTTTAAGGGAACTTTCATAAGCAAATAGGGTATCAACCCCTATATCAATCAACTCCTTTGTGTCAGAAGCGAGTATGGCACCGCGATACATTTCTTCGCACATCCAGTTTGAAAACGCCTCACCTAAACTCTGGACCACATCGGGCAAAACTCGCTTTCTCCACGGAGCCAGATACCCGATGCTGGTATTTTCGCAAGCTCTTTTAATTGCTAAGCACCAGTCCACATAGCTCTGGAGCATTTCATTTGTAATCATGGCTCCATCACAGACAAAACGCTCCATGTCTGCCAATATGCGCTCATACCCAGGCAGGATATCGATCTGCGGAAAGAACTCGACCGTTGCCGTCAGCTGGAGATAATAACGCGATAAGGACATAGCACAAACCTGCGCATATTGTTCGGCTGTTTTGCACTGGTCATCAACCATTTGAAATGTTTTCTTGTACTCGCTTTTGTAATATTTTTCTCCAGATAACTTGGGCATGGGTAGATTCTCCTTATGCTGTTTTCGTTAGAGGCTTGAAAACTATCAACTATATTCGTTTATGAAAATTTAAGTATATTGAGCCGTCTGTATCCTTTCAGCCGGTCACGCAATTCATCATTAGGCAGTTCTGCAGATTGTTCTAAAAATAGCAGATCACTTTTAATTCGCTCCGCCTCTATATGCATCAAAATAATATCCTGGGGATGTTCCGGTGGTTTTTTACGCAGGTTGTCATACAAATGCCCATCCTCTGGATAGTTACTACACAAATCGTCAAGTACATCCAGTGCCTCAAAATATTCCTGTCGAGGTATTTTCTTCTGCTTATAGAGCGCTGCTTTCTCGCGAGATTTTTGTACTGCGTCCGCAACGTCTTTATGCCGCATGGCTAAAAAGTCATGGAGTGACATAAAATCCACTTCTGTAGTATGTAAAAAGTCCAACTCGTACATTTCACACAGGTCAACACCAATTTGATAAATATCTCCATATTCAAACGGATTTTTTTGGCGGCATATCCCAGCTAAAGACTCCACAAATTGGCATAAATAGTCGGGAAATATTATTTCAATGGCGCATTGTTTCCACTCACTGATTCGGCCATCATCCATTTTATCCACACATTGGTTGCACCAGTCAGCCAGCTGCTCTACAATATCCTGTTCCGGAACCTCTCCTGCAAAAAGTGCCTGTTCCAGAATGTCCAGCAGTTTTTCAAAATTTTTTGCGCCTTTTTTATCATACTTGACAAAGTAAGTCGTATAAAGCCGTTCTAAAGACATCAGGCATAAAGCCAGCTGTTTATCCCCAGATAGTTGTTCCATCTTTGCATCTAAAGGCGCGAATAAAATTTCTTCTTTATACTTCGATAATTCTAAAGTAATGTGCATTTATGATTTCCTCCTTATCAGAAACTAAAACCATCCAAATACTTGTCCAGCCAATCGACAAAGGACATCTTTCCCAGTTGTGTAAAATATCCTCGCCCCTGGGCGGTGTAGTAGAACAAACACCAAATCTCTCCCACTCTCGCGCCAGTAGTAATTAGTAAAAATGCGTTCATAATAGGGAGGTTCCGTTTTTGCTCGACCGAAAGAGTAATATAGCCACATTGGATATTATCCCATAATCTTTCTTCGTCAACAGATATGTTGTAGCTTTCGTCCGTCTGCGAATCTCGGCATTGGCTTGTAATAAAATGCCAAGTGCTTTCTAAGGGAAAAGGCCGGCTAAGTCGCATGAAATCATTGTGTTCAAAAGGATATATAAATTTACCGGGTATACCTTTGTCAGGAGCAAATCCGTTACCGATTTTCGTTAGAAAAGTCGCATACTCTTTGGGTAATTCAATTCCCACTTCACGTTCAATCGCTAAAAGCTGCCTTTTATCAATGACCGGATTTAATATCAGCTTTTCCCTTTTGAGTTTTTTAAGTATCTTTTCAAAGCGGATATCCAGATCGCTTATTCTATCATCCTCTGGATCAATATATCGTTCACAATCAAATCCTCTTTCTACACAATCCAAAACCCAGTCTAAAAAATCCACCGATTTTCCACGGCACATCTTCCAGTCTGCAAATTCCCAAGCCTCACCACTACGAGGCCCTGTTACAATCAAATGCCAAGTGTATCCCTCTCCATCGTCTGGCTCAGTAAAAGCAAAGTGACATATTGTGTTGCTGCGATCTTGCCCTCTATATCAGCTGTATTGTCGTATGTTTTGTCATGGCCCCAATCCCACGCTTCTGTGTAAGGAAATGGAATGGCAGCTTTTTCAAAATTGCACTGTTCAATCGGATAGAGATAACAAGATCGTTGTTTTAATCCTGAACTGTCCAGTAAAAGCCCGCCATTTCCCACTGTGGTAATAAATGAAACATATTCCTGTGGTAGCGTAATATGGTATTGTGCCTCAATTTGTAGAACTGTTTCCAACATAGTTGGAGGATTTAATTCTATATGCCGTTCTTTGAACAATACAATAATTTTTTCAAGTTTATCCTGTATCATCCTGAATACCTTTTTAATGATGCGCTTTTGATTTCTGTTTCAAAAGCCCATCCACAAAAGCCCACAAGACCGCCACAACTACAATGATGCCGGCCGTCACGCCCAGCCGTATCAGCAATATCTGTCCGCTGTGTTCCTTATACCAGCCATCGTCAAAGGCGTACAACACATTTCCTAGATCCGCCCCGTACTCGGCGCAGATGTCCTGCAAGTACGGCTTGGCGTAGGAATGGCGTCCACCGGCTCCACTGTGAACTGCTCGAATGGGTACTGCGCCATGAAGTCCTCCGCCCCGGTGACGCGGGGGATGTCCGCCCCGGCCTTTTTCCCGGTGAAAGAAACGGCTGCACCAGCGGCCTCCACCTCGGCCTGGGTCACAGCGGCCTCGCCCCGGCGGAGAAATCCCTCCGGGCGGATGGAAAAGAAAATCGTCAGTACCACCAGCAGAGCCACGATGGAGCTGGCTGTGTAAAGGATTCTTGAACGCATGATATACCTCCATTTATATATGCTGTTGTCCTTGGCAGTCCAGATGTTTTAAATGCTTTTATTTATCTAATTAACACCAAACTGTTCCTAATTTTTTAAGCTGCTCCAAAGCATCATCAAAAAAAGGGAGTTTTGTTTCTGATGTATCAATTTTACAGACTGCATCATCAAAAAACATTTTCGGAACTTCTATCACATCAAGCTCGCAGGCCATATGGTTTAGACGAGCCAGTTTAAGGTACGCAATCGAATACGCGTCAACAAAAACGGAATAACCCACAGGCCATTTGCGCTCATTTTTTATATGTTGGACAAGCCGATTGTTGAGTGCCTTTTCATCCTTTTCTGCCATAGCTTGAACGGTCAGACACGCTTCATCGCTCATCAATACCGCATATGGATATGCCGCATCATATTCAGTAACAGTAGAGGGAAGTAATTCTACCGCCTTTTCAAAATTTCCCAACAGCATCTGAACATAGGGATGTTCAAGAGAACTCAAACATTGAGGGATATTATTCTGTACTGAAAAAAGTTGTAAAAGGCCATAGGAAAAGTCCCTTACTATATTTACCTGGTCGGTCTTATCACGATTTACTGCTGGACGCGCAATGTCAAACAGATAAGCAAATATGGCCGCCATACCGGAGAGGTATGTGTAGCGGATCACTTGGCTATCCGAGTTATTTCTCAAATAAATCCTTCCTGCAAGTATCTTATAACTTAAACAAAATAACGAATAATAGCCTACATAATCACGGCAATCCGCAGATTTGGCAAGTCCGCGCTTTATCACACCCTCCATGTTAGTTTGGGCTGCGAATTTTCCTTTATTTGCTATATATCGCTTTTCGTTGTTCTGCCGTTCTTTTTCCCATTTAGAGGATTGATATGCTAATTTCGTTGCCATGATCAAAATCCTTTCAAAACAGTTCCATTTGTGGAATTATCCCATGCCGGAACATTTTTTCCTATTGGCTCTAATCTTTATAGCTCGCACTCCGCATGAAGTTTCTTCAAAACCTCCTTATGTGTCAGACGGCAGGAGCGGAGATCAACATACTTCAACTTAGGCAGTTTCAGTAGTAACCGGCAATCCGTAAAATTTGTATTATAAAGAGACAGCGACCGCAGATTTTTACATTCTGTCAGGAAAGAAAAATCCTCCACACATATCTCACAGATCCGAAGTTCCCGCAAATTCTCCATACACCCGATAGCAGACCATCCCTGAAGATGATAATAGTAAGGTTCCGGGGGAAAATGTTCCTCCGGCGCACGAAGATACGCATAGCGCCTTTCATCATCCCAACTCTGAACTGTTTTTTCGGACAGGACAAGCTGCAGCTTTTTCATTTGCTTTAACTTCCGCCCCCAGTCCCAGGCTGTGGACGGCAGCCGTCCGCCCGATTCTTGCCGGATTGCCAAAGCAATTAGCGGATGCAGCAAAATCCCGTCTGCCGGGGGCGTCCGGTACATGCCAAGGTCAGCCATCGCATTTCCCGGCATCTCCAGACGGTACGGGCGGGGGAAACGGGCATCCTCCGGATTGATGCTTTCATAAAACAGATTCTTCAAAACCGTGCCGGCCGCTTTGTAGACGGTGCATTCATCATGTCGGCGGAAAGAACGCTCCAATGCCTCCTTGTCCTTATAATCATCCACATGAATCTGTTCCAGCGCAAACGGAAATGCCTCCTGCACCTCAAGCAATGCTTCCCGTAACCGGGGATCGCTTACGCAGGGAACGGACAGCAAAGCATAGTGGAGCAGCTCCAGATCCTCTCGTTCTCGCAAAAAGTCCAGCCATATCTCCAGGTGTTCCTTTGCGTCCGGGAAACGCCCCAGATCATAGAGCAGATCCCTTTTTTCCCTGCCTTCGGCCTTGTCCAGAAGAAACGCCACCTGCTCCAGTTTTACCCCGCCGCCTATCTGTAAAAGGGGAATCGCAATACAATAGGTTTCCGGAGAAAGTTTTGATAACTGCTCTAAAATACGTTCATGCCAGCGCACTGCCAGTTCTTCCCTATCTGCAGGCGTGTGGTACAGCTCATAGACAACCCGGTCAAACAGACCTGTTTCCCAGCGTTTTTCCAAAAACTGTTCATATAATGCAGGGTCTGTACGGTACACCAGGTTTGGCAGGCTGCCCACATCTTCTTTTGCGTCCCATTCACCCAAAATCTCCCGGATGAACGCACAGGAAGCGTCGGACAAAACCGGAAATTTGTCCATACTGTCGATTGTCAGAAGCCGTTCACCCTCCGTGTCAGCCTGGATGTAATGTTTCCGCAGCGTTTCTTCATCACCATCCAAAAAAATGCCGAACCACCCCATATCATAACCGGCTGCTACTTCCCGCAGCCAGCGGATATACCAGGATAGAAAGTCCGGCTCCCTGGGGAAAAATATCCAGGAGCGCTCATATTCTATATAAACGACCCTGCCCCGGTCTGGTCCTGCCACCAGCAGATAAGTAAAATAAGTATCTCCCTGAGATTCAATGGGAATACAGCCCCGCCGCCAGTTGTAATCCCTGTCCTCCAGTTCTTTTAAAGAATCCGGATCGGTTCCCGGCACAAGATACGGCATCTCCCCCGGTTCCACCTGCCAGCTTAGCCAGCCCTTCACCTGTGCCAGGGAAAACAGGCCATAAAAAGGCCCGGCTCCGCCGTCCCCCGCCTGCAGCAGAAAGTTACGGTAGCCGTCCGGAAGTGAAATCCCCGTTTCCTGCTCAAATTCTTCAATCTCTTTGAGGGATGCCGGAGGGTTCCATTGATATTTATGATGTTCTGCGCCAAATTGTTTCAGTTCGGCGTCTGCGGTCCTTGCCTTTTCTAACAATGAGCGCAATTCTTCTATCGGAAATGTGTTTGACATAGGCTTTTACTTCCTTTAATACATTGCTTATTTTCTTCTATCTGTCCACTGCCCCAAATCCGTTCTGCTGTTTCCATTCCTTCCATCTGCCCTCGTCCATCAGAAGCTGAAAGCCACCTGGATAATCCAGACCAAAATAATCAAACTGCCGCATCAGATTGCTTGTGAGCTGTCCCTCCGGTCTGCTGGCTCCCAGACAGGCGCCACCTCTTAAGACTGTCTGACTGCCTTTATAGTCAAATTTCGTATTTTCATGGGTTCTGTACTTGTCCATCAGCCGTACATAGAGCTCCTGCAGTTTCCGGTTCTCCACACCCTCCGTGCACCAGACGGCATAAATCAGCAAAGTGGGATCTTCCTCTGTGGACAGATAATCCAGGAAATAATCCAGCACTTCTTCTTTTCCCTTCAGCTCCTGGATACAGTGGAACAACGAAATCCTGTCATTCCTGTCCAGATCGTTCCAGTTCAGGGCTTCTTTCAGCCTTCCCGCATGGACATTGGGATAATCCTTCACGGCGCTGATGGTATGGCAGGCATCCCGGAAGCCCTCCCCCCGGAGCCTGGGCAGTATCTCAAATACCCTTTCATACCAAGCCTCCTTTACCTCCCAGGTTCCTTCATAGGTGATGATGGAGACCGCCTCCGTATATGCTCCGTATTCCCACAGCTTTTCAAGCTCCTTCGCCATCCCCGGCACATGGAAACGGACCAGCATCTTAATCAGCTTCATCCGCACTTCCATGTTGGATTCCTGGTTGCAGGCTTTTTTGAAATACGTTTTCTGTTTTCCCGGCAAAGTCTCAAATTTATAGAAGCTGTCAATGATCTCTATTTTTTCCTCCGGATCTTCGGTCTGTTCGTACAGCTCCATCAGCTGACTGGGGGTTCCATCTATATTTAACCCAAATCCAACCTCTTCGTCATTATAGCCTGCGATCACTTCCCGGAGCCACCGTTCATACCACTTAAGGAATCCCTGTTCCCGCACAAAAAACGGCTGGCCACAGAAATCTTCGTCATAATAGACCACCTGCCCCCGATACGGCCCCGCAAGCATGATCCCTGTCATAAGGGTACAGCCCTGGCTCCCAATAGGCAGGACTCCCACATAGGGATGTACCTCATCCCCTTTTCGTCTGCCCTCCGGATCGGCCACCCTGTTCCAATCCTCATCACTCATCTTCGGATAGATCACCGGCTCCTCCTGAACGCGGTAGAGGCGGGAACCATGGGAATCGTGAAGCTCCTTTTCCTGTGCCTTCACCCCATAAAGCCCATAATAAGGGCCTGCGCCGCCGTTTCCCACAAAAAGCAGGAAATCCCGGTATTCTTCCGGCAGCCGTATTCCCTCCTGCTCCTCAAATTTTTGTATCGTCTCCTCACTGGCAGGCGGTGACAGCTTATACTTGTGGCTGTAGGCCCCAAACCGCACAAGGTCCGGATCTTTCGCCTTTGCCTGCTCCAGCAGTTTTAAAATACGCTTTGCCCATGCGGGCTGTCCTGTCTTTCCCATCTTTCCCTCCTGTAAGCCGGTCAACGGTCAAACTTTACGGGTTACTCATACACCCCAATCCTGCCGAAAATCAAAAACTATTTTCATTCTTTCTTTTTACCTTTCCCGATGATAGCCTGGAAAGCTGCCATCGCAGTAGACACAAAACGTGCCGGCAGTTCCTCCGGGGCACAGACCAGGCTTTCGGGAACATGATCCCAAAGCAGGAAATGACGGAACCGGTAAAAGATCACCTTGTCCATGGTGATGATCTCCGGCCCATATTCCGGCCCTCTCCAGATACCGTCAAAGGTAAGCTGGGCGCCATACCCGTGGAGAAGGTCTGCCATATGATACGACATATACTGGTTCCTGCCGCTCCCTTGGTACAGGCCCCACTTGCCTGCCGCCGTGATCATGAAAAGCTGTGTTACCTGCATGCCGGTAAATGCCGCCAGGTCATACTGCCCCTGGCACACAGGCATCTTAAGCTGGGGAAGGGGTTGTTTCCATTTTTTCTTCCCTGCATATTTCTTCCAGATATCCCGCTCCATCTCTGTCAGTTCCTCCGGATGCACAAGCCCAATCCGCTTCTGCCCGGAGAAAATCCTGCCGGAAAGCACCTCTCCATTCCCATCCGTTATCTGTCCGTCTTCTTCCAGAACAAAGGCATTTTGAAGCGCTCCATTCTCATAGCATCCCCAAAGCAGGTTTTGTATCATTGTATGGCTGGTCGGATGATCCTTTATTTCCTTCCAGTCTGGATAACTCCATTGATAATTGCAGACAAACGCATTTAGCAGGGCCGCTTTCTGTTTTTTCTCAAATTTCTTATCCGGAATGGCTGCCAATTCCTCCTTTGATGGCAGCAAGGCACAGGCTCGCAATACTTTTTCCAGTTCCAACTGCTCATAATTCGGATTAGCAAGCTTCTCACAGATGGCCTGGCACTGTTGTTTCAGCTTTTTCGTCTTGTGCTCCATATGCAGAAATGTCTGATTCTCAAATCCACAGAACAGGTACAAAAACTCCATCCACAGCTTCTGCCATTCCGTTTGATAGGAGAAATGATGATGAGCGATGGCATCTCCCAGCACTTTTTTATCCAGAAGGCAGATGGCTGTCTCCCGGTCCACTCTGACAGCTTCTCGGACAGCATCAGGAGACAGGCTGTACATACGGTTTGTAGTCATGCTCAGCAGATAAGCGCACATGGTATCCACAGGCTTCCATCCCATACCATACAAAAGCTGTACGCTGCTTTCATGGGAAACTCCCATATACCTTTCCCGCATATCCGTAAATCCTAAAAGTGTTTGGTATCTGCCATTGGGATTGATGTAATTGTCATATCGCTCTTCCCAAAAGGTTCTTACGGCAGGGCTTAGTTCAACCAGCAGGCTCCTCCAGTCATTCTGTTTCTCGCTCCCCTCATCCAGGCTCTGCAGCTCTTCCGTGGCAAATTTGCGGGGCTCACAGTATTTTGGCATGGCCTGCTCCATTTTTGACAGGGTATCTTCGATGTCTTCACCCTGTTCCAGTATTGTCAGGAGGTATCTGGGAATCCAGCCTCGCAGGTTTGGATTCCGGAATGCCCTGCGTACTTTGTCAAGCTGTACTTTTTTCTCTTCCATCATTACAGTTCCCTCTATTCCAGGTTCCTTTCAGTCGAATTTAAAGAGTATCACTTTTCCATTTATCATTTTCATGGAATTTTTGTTTTTTATCAGCTAACCGCCACGTGTCAGTATTTGTAAGCGTGAACTGGCACCACCAGTTTAAGCGATCCTTATTAACATAAAAAACCTCTATTATTGCACGTTTATCACTTTTCATTGTGACAGAAAGTTGGCATCCATAATTCAAGTAAGCATACTGACCGTATACTTTTTCTTCAACCAAAGTACCATCCGGGGCAAGTACACGACGCATACCATTCATGCTTTGTGCATACCCCCGTGCTATCAGCTTATCCGTACAGAAAGAGGAAACAGCTTCTCCATAACGTGTTTTGAACATCGCCCATATTCCATCACTGTTCTTTGGCATCCCTTTTATACGAATACCACGTTTTTGATATTCATTTAATTGCGAGCATTCTTCCTCTATAAAATTTAACACCAGAAGGTTTTCTACCAGATAAGAAATCACTTCGTCTGCTGCATTCCGGAGCTTCTCTGGTGTATCCTTATATTCAATTTTAATATTTTGATAATCCATATCCCTTTTCTCCTATATCCACTAAAGAAGTTCTTTTTTCTTTAACCGAATTGTTTGGCCTCCTGAGGACAGCGTAACACCCCATGCTTTATTTAATGCAATCCGTTCAATCTCCTGCATTTTTTCGATAACCTGGGATTTTGTATCGCCCCTTTGTATCATCGAAAGTATTTTCAGCAAAGTATTATAATCTTCCTGGTCAGCTTCAGGTACTTCACGCCCAGATTGTTTGTCCCGCTCAATACCTTTTTGGAAACCACTCATTGCCCGTTCCAATAGCGGGATGCTTTTTTCAAAGTTCCCTTTCCAAATTTCTCCATACCCCATAGACAGGAAACGCAGGGCATGATCTTTCTTTGGAGAAATGGAGCATTGAAAACCGTCGCAGTTCCATGATTCAGATAGAACTAAAAAATGCTCAAAGCCAAAAGAGCTCAGGCAAGAAAAAATTTCATGGTTAAACTGTGGCTCAATAACTTCTTCCCATAATGTCTTCATCTGCTGGATATCATAAAACTCTTTATAGCTTGCGGCATCCTCTATGGCAAGGTCGTAATAAACACTATAAATATCTTCTTTCTTATCTCCATGTGGGCAAAATGTTTTCTCCGCATAAATATGATTCGCAAAAGAACCCGCCGGAGAAACTAATACATGGATGCGTGTTCTGCCATATGAAACTTCGGGACAAACAATCTGTACAAAATGCTCCGCAATCTTAACCAGATGTTTCCCTTTCCTGGGACTAAGGACAAAGCCGTCAGCCTCACACATCGTCTTTAATTGCTGATACAGAAATTTGTTCATTTCTGTGGTACTCCAAAATTTTTCAGCGTCCATAATAATCCCCTCTAATACAATTCGTGCTTTGCACTACCTACCTCGGAATATTTTATCCTAAAGCATACCTTACGCCGCCTCGTCTGCGTTTTTGACTCACTCGCCACGGTTGGGGAGTCCGCATTTTGAAAAAGCCTTTTTGATGCCCCACACAATCACAGCAGCAGCCACGCACACGGCGATCCGAACCAGAACATCCAGCATCCAGCTTACTTTCCCATGCCGGTACATATCCAATATATAAGCCGGATCAACATCGTAATCCTCCGCCATCTGTTTCAGCATCCGGCGCTCCTCGGTGGTGGTATAGCGGACATAGCCAGTCGGATAATTGTCCGCTCCCGTCAATACCAGATAATCGTCAAAATATACACAAAGCCAGGAACCATCCTCCAGTTCTGCCAGATAATAGCGGTTATAGTACCCGCCCACAAATCTCTGGATAAACCGCTGTAAAGGCGGGAGAGGGTAGTCGGCGTAAATGTATTCAGAAACATTCACCGACCTTTTCACGCCGCTATTATGGTGGGTATGTACGCCCGCTTGTCCCACATCCCGCAGACGAGCCAGTGGGCAGGCTACCAGAGTGCCGCCATTCACCGTGGACGGGGTACTGCCTAAAAAACAGGTTTCTATATCCTCCTGTCTCTGAAGCCGCTGGACATCCGCGCCGGGCCGCTGGCCCTGCCCCACTCCCTCCCCGGCCCAAAAATCGTACAGCCAGCCGGTGGGAGCGGATAACAGTACCAATAAAGCAAGGGTAATGCATATAATATTCCGAAAAATAGTTAATAAAGAAGATAATTCTTTTTTCATATAAGCTACATTCCCCTCTATATTTATCCGTACATGGGATTTATCTCATCAGCAGGACACCTATGCGATACCCACTCCTCAAAAAAATCATTAAAAAACGTACAATGCTCAGGAGATATAAATTTTGTTAGCAAAGCCCCACCACTGGAGACAATGAGTGTATTAGTATCTCTTTCCTGTTTCATAATCAGGACTTCCCCACCTCCGCCATAACCAATAGCTATATATTCCGGACAAAACTCATCCATTTCATATAACTTGCGCTCCTCTGGCAATTCCTCTAATGAGTAGAGGATGATATCCCTATATCCTTTACAGTATTTTTCAGGATGATTGTCACAAATAAGCAGAAAATTTATGTAGCTTTCCGGTAATATATAATGGTGCGCTTTTTCAAAAGCCTCTATTGTTTCCCTATCCATTTGCTTACACACCTCTTAATATGTCTTTGTAAATTTTACCTATATAAGCTATTTTACTCCACGTAAAACACCATGTAGACGGAAGTTCGCTTGCTCCAACATTTTAATCAAATGAGAATCTGCATTTGTAATTTCCGCAAAATCAAAAGCTGTTTGCCCTGGCTTGTCAGCTAAAGAGGGATCTGCACCATATTCAATCAGCAATCGAATAATTTCTTCCCGATTATCTGTATTCTTTAAGAAGACTACCGCTAATGGGCGGACTCCATCTTTACGGCCACAATTTGGATCTGCACCAGCCTCTAACAACAACTTAACAATATCCGTTTTATATTGCATCACCGCAATCATTAAATAAGTATATCCTTGTTGGTCTGATATGTTAATATCCGGAATATTTTCTATAATGTTTTTAATTCGATGAAGTTGACTTGTTACACTGCCTTTAGCTAACTCCGTTTTATATACTGCCATTTCATTTAGTAATGTGTCCATCTTCTTATTCGGGCGCATGAAGCTATTTCTCTCTTTCTGTTTTATAATTCCTAATCATTATATAATGTCCGGCTCACACATCCTGCGCCAGAAGTATTTCCGCCATTTTACAGATTCCGGATCAATTTCTTTCAGCTTATTTAAAATTGGCTCATACATTTCTTTATGGTCAAAAAGGCTGAACTTTGGGTTTATGGCCAGATTCTTATCAACCTCATCCCGAAGCTGTTGATAAAAAGAGAGCCATATCCCCAGACAATCAATAAACTGACCAATACTGTCATTTGCAAAAACTGGTATTTCTACAGAGTTTCCCCATCTGTCTGCACGCCCTTTTTGTATTTGATAAACTTCCTGCGTTTTCATATCAATCGTCAGCTCCCCCATCATATCCATTGATGCAATGTCCAAAAAAGTATTTTGCAGATGAGCGTGCTTTTTTATGTAGGGTATATCAAAAAATGTAATCGGTGCATTTGGAGTTATCTCATAACCCGCATGGAGTGGAAGTCCTGTTTCTGTTAAAAATTCAAATATCTCTGCTGGCAGTTTCAGCGGTTCCAGTGCTTCTTTTGGAAATGGAATCAAAGATGCTTTATATTCTTCTGTTATTTCTATAGTCATATCAGTACCTCAAATATAGCAATTCTGTAAACTGGAAATTTTGAATCTTGTTCATTCAATCCATCCCATTTTTCGTCCCATAATATCAGGATTATCCGGTGCCTTCGGAACCTGAACTGTTTCTGAAAAACTAAAAAACTCATTACTATTTAAACCAGCTGTCCGTTCTGCCCAATACTCCAACCAATCCAGAAAATGAAAAGGCTTTTCCGTATCCTTATCCCACATTGGAATAATGCCGCAATCATTGGCCAGGTCAAAATACCAGACAGTACCATAGGTATCTGGATCTTTGCTGTTCACCACAAGGACACTGTCCATACCGTCTCCCTCTGTACACAATGTCAACAGCCCATGGTTGGCAGTAAAGGGAGTGTCATCATCATAAACCTGATCCATCTCATTTTCTGTCATATAAAGGAAGTAGAGAATATGATCCAATGTATAAGGAAAAGGATGTTCCGGAACACTTTCCTGTTTCTGAAAAGAATGTAGTCCATAAAAAGGCTGAGTTCCAGAACTGGCAACGGTAGTAATGAATCGGCGATAATCCTCCGGAAGTTGAATCCCTTTCTCTGTTTCAAAGGCGGTCACTTCTTCCTCACTGAAAGGCGGTTCCCAGACAGGCGGCCATTTCCCACATGAAAAAGGAAATTTTTTATCTTTGATTTCCTCGATCTTTGACATAATGCGGGCAATACGCTGATCAAATTGTTCCAACTGATTCATACTCCTTCCTCCTTCACAAATACCAATTTTCTAGTATAACAATCTGAAAGTGTACAACTAACACATCCACTCAATTCCCGGATAGCGTTTTCCTGTCCGGATAAAATACTCTACCGCTTTCACACCTGCTTTATCCTCGTTATATGTTCCCCCATATGGATAATATTCAATACGCTTTACTGCTACAGTATTGGAATCAAAAGACGGGATATTCTCTTGTTTAAGGGTAATTTTAGGTTCCATAATAGTTGTCTCCTTAAACCAACAATGCTATTTTCATCTTGCATCGCCTTTTAACATTTTTATAACCCATTGATAAAAGCCGTCACCATCAGGTCTAAGAGTGAAACTGGTTGCTCTCCACACTTGCCCCTTTAATGGGCCGGTGATAATCAAAATAGGCTGTGTACGAAACAGCTTTTCGTCATTATATGATGCAAAAGGTAAGGCTCCCTGCAATACGCTGTATTCCGCACGAACCCATATCGGATTAAGTGGATTTTCTCTTGGAATATCGGCAAACAAAACATCCCAAACCGGATTTTTCCATGTAAATGCGTTAGGGCCAAAGGAATTTGTTAAGTATTTGCGGGTTTCGTCCGTATTTTCAGTGAAATAAAAGGCTTTATCTAAATTAGGCAAGCAATCTAACTGTGCCAGCGAATAAAAAACGCCGCCTTTCCCGTTGCTGTTTGCTGATGGAAAATTTTCGCACCCATCCGCAATTTCCGTAATAAAAGTAACATATTCTTCTGGCAGGGTTATACCGTGCCGCTGTTCATAATCTTTTACCACATCCCTTGACACGGGAGGATTCCAGCGAATATCCTGCCTCCGTTTTGCTGTCATCAATGCCCGAATTGTAGAGAGCGGATCGTCCGCTTCCCTTTGGCTTTTTTCTTGACGAAACAGTTTATCGGTATATGGTATCAGCTGCTTTGACAGATATAATTCCACCCAATCTAAAAAGGTACATCCAGGCAGCCGCAAAGTTCCGCTCTCATCCCGTTCCCAAACCTCGCCTTTACGTTCTCCGGAAATAACAAGAAAATAAGTTTGCCCGCCCCCGACATCTTCTTTCGCCAAGACAACAATGCCGTTTTTTTGCGTATGATCCCATTTTTCTGCATCCTCTGGGTCCTTCATGGAGAAATTCAGATCAGTATCCCACTCCCAGCTCTCAGAAAGCGGAAAATCATATCCCATATCTTTCAGAGCAGGCGTGTCCTCAAAAGGAATAAAGCGGCAGGGATCATTGTCATGGAGCGACGGTATGCGGCCTCCATTGCCAATCTGTGTAATAAATTTTTTATATTCTTCTGGCAGCGCAAACCCATAGGCGTTTTCAAGCGCATCCACATCTTTTTGCGATATTGGTGGATTCAATCGCCAGCCCCTTTTTAGCTTAATTTGTGCTTTTATCTTTAAGAAACGAGTTTCCATTCCCAAGTCCATATCTGCCTCCTGATTTACATAAGTAAAATTACATATCGTCTTCTCTCCATGTTACAGAGTTATGCCGCGTTCCATCATGGACAAATTCCATAAATATCTGTTTTACTAATTCAATATCATCACAGACAGCCCATCCCGGATAGTCATCTCCGCCAACAGCAATATAGTTTTCATTGCCGGATAGATTATCATAGATGTAGCTAACTTCATTGAGGCTGTCAAGAATCCCTATCCAAAATTTATGTTCGTCAATGCGGATAGTAATGGAAACACATTCCTCTTCATTGATTGCATCAATCAGGCTTATCTTTTCCTGGCTGATAAGCGAAATCACCTTTGTTATTTTCTTTTCGTCCAGAGCATTTTGTGAGAATACTTTAGCTGTTCGGCTGCCCAATTCCTGATAGGTCAATTTATCAATATATAACGTGTCACTCATATTGCACTGCCTCCCGCATTATAATTTCTGAACACCCAGCTGTGCAAGCCATCCTTGCAGTTTCTTTGCCGGAAAGCCCGTAAAGGTATAGGTTTCCCCCGTCCTGCTATGTATTGTCACCTGGGTAAACAGTGCCACGCCGTTCACCGAATATCCCTTGATATTCTCCAGAGGCAAATCCATATCTAATGCGCTAGGCATCATGCTGATTTTGAAACATGCCCGCTGATTGGTGATATAGATATTACCCTGGAAAGGCTTTTTGCCAAGTCCCTGTTTCAAATAGAGAGACATCATCCCGCTGCCGATCAGTGACTCGCCGGGGTTCAGTTGAAATTTTGCCATAGTTCTTTACTCCTTTGTAATTTATATTCATAAATTTGTTTCAAAATATTTCTGCTTTTCTACGATCCAACAATACGAATACTATATACATTGACAATTTGTGCAGGATATGATTCCGCAATAGAACCGTCATATTCAATTTCCAGAACATCCCCAACTTCCGGCTCTGGTGAGGGATTCATATTTATCATGGGAATAGTTATCTGGTCTGCACTGTTCAATTCTGCGCTTCCTTCCATCGGCTCGACAAGGTAATAACCATCCTGTATTTCTAATATAGTTGCCTGGAATGTGACTGTTTCATCTCCGCCCACTTCCGATTCTCCATCGCCACTGGACGTTCCACAGGCAGCGATTGTTAATATAAGACTCAGTGTTAAAATTAGCAGCAAATGTTTTTTCATAGCATATGACCTCCTAAAAACCGAGTAAATTCCAGATCCCTGACTTTTATTTGTTATCTTTACTGAAAAATCCAATTACAGCCATGATAAAGCCAACCAGCACAAGGATGGCTGCAGGCCAGAAAGCATATATTGGCATAATATTTAATCCCATAAGAATAAGTAAAGCGATACCCAAGAGCATCAGGCTATTGCCAAACATAATTTTCTTCACTATAATTGTCCTCTCAAATTCTGATTGTTTTTCGGCAAACTGTATATTACGGCTTTTTCCTGCCATCAATCGCTTGAATCGTACACGCAAACCCCGCAATCACCGCAAACAGCGTTGCGCCACCCATAGCCTGATTCATTCCTGATCCCATAAAAAAGCCGATAACAGCAGCAATTATAATTATCACAACAGAAATAATTGTCCGCATACTTAAAACCTCCACTTATTTCAACAAGAAAATGTCTGGATTTAATCGCCAGCATTTTTCGTTATTTTTGTCAGAGACATTTGTAATGGATACACATTTTCTTCACCATTCTTATTTTTTGTTGTAAGCTCAAAATAGAGAACATTCTCCAAATCGTTTACATCCTCTATTTTTATTCTTCTGATTATACTGTCTCCTGATATCTGTCCCAGATCGCCGGAAACATTGACCATGCCTTCCGTCATATCTACCGTGCTATTGGAAAGAATAACGTCCCTTTCACTGCCAGACATGGTGTAAAATGTGGTAGAATATGAGGTAATATCAGCTGGAAGGTCACCGGTTACTTTCAAGTCACCACCAGCAAATATTTCCTCTGTGCCATTCAAAACAATAACGCCATTTGAGACTGTAAGCTGTTCATTCTCTCCACTAAAAGAATAAACTGTCAGCTGATCCGGTTCTTCTTTTCCACATCCGGTTAATGCCAGCGTAAGTATTGCCATATAAACAAATACTTTTGTCTTTATCATGTCCAATGCTCCTTCATTTGGCAGTATATGTTATTCCATTTGCTCTCTCAGTTCAAAAAGAGTCCATTCATTATTAAACAAGACAACAAATCCGTCAGAAGTCATTGCATATGGGGAATCCAGACCATCAAAATTTGCCTGTCCATCTTCCTCCGGCCATTGTGTAAGAGAAACTGTTGATGTAATCCTCCCAATAATTGCATCCTCAGCCACTTCACCGGGTACTTGTTTTCCTGTAGTACAATAAATATCGCCATCATACATCACAGATGGTACATAGGTATCAGGTGTGGATACTTCCTCACGACATCCTGACAAGCCCAAAGCAATCATCACCAGGAGAAGTAATGCAATATATCTTTTCATAGAAATACCTCCATCTCAACTTCCAGTTTCTGTACTCGAATGAGAAATCTCGTGCCTCCTCTTATATAGTTCTATCAAACGTTTCTGCAAATCAAGTCCTTGCTGATAAAATGCCAAAAGCTGCTCTGCGCTATATTCTTGCTTAATATGACAATCTGCAGCCCGGCTGTTTCCCTCCGTATCAACTTCGCCAATGCCAAAACGCATACAGTCAACAAAGTTATTGCTACAATAGTTCGTACACCAGAAACCGCTTTTATCCCAAATCGTCTTGCCCCCATCTATTGAAAAAGTCTTAACATTAAGTTCAACTAATATATCATAATATTCGCTTGCCCCAACTTCGTTAAGGTTTTCCTCAAATGGAGCCTGGTTTCGATTACGCTTGGCCAGTTCTAATCTAACTGTTTTTAATACTTCCTCATACTCGCCAGATGTCCGTTCGATTATAGATGTATAGGACACTACCGAGGTATATCCATCAAAACCATAACAGAAACAATACTTTCCGCCGTCCGCATCTGTCAAAACCAAAACTGGTTGATGATAATTCCGATAATAGTATTGTAACGCCTCGTCCTCTGGTTCTTCGTCAGGCATCACTGCTGATACCTGATATCCCCAATTTTCTATTTCTTCCTGATAAAGCGCAACATCTTTTATAATGGACTGAATAATATTAAATTCGTATTTTCGTTCTGCCTCCCGTTGTGCATCGTGCTTTGCCACATAGACACCAACAGTAACGACAGCAGCCATCAAAAGCATAAATATAATAAGCCATATGATATAGAATGATATGGATTTTTTCTTATTCACTACTGTTTCCTCTGCTATTCAACTTCGCCGTGATAGTCCAAATCGCACCATTTATGCTGTGCCTGCCGCCATGCTTCCTGACCTTCCGGTTCCTCGCCAGGCCAAGAAAACTCCTCGCGATAGACCTGTTGAAGTTCTCCATCAATCCTATCTTGCACACGGACAACGCTTGGTTCCTCCCATGGAGAGAACGACTCAACTCGCCGCACACATACCAGTTCCCCGTCCTCCCAACGGTGGAAAGTAGTGACACCATCGCCTGCTCCGCTACTACGCGCCCAGCCAGTGACCACTTGCCGCTCCGGGTCAAATACGGCCTGTGATATTTCTGAGAGAGGTGCACAGTATTTGAATTGCCCATATTCCTCGTCCCACAGCCAGTAATGACAATAATTTGGCTGATTTCCCAGGAAAAAGAGATACCCAAAATCTTGAAAGCCGTCAAAATCAGCATCGACCACATGATGAAACTCCGGCGCAACACCCATCATAAATTCCTCGGAAAATGTTTGAACCGGTTGCTCCATATCTGCTGGGTTCCAGACTGAAAATGTAATATCGCGGGTTCCAAATTCATTCTTGTTTTCCATAGCCAGCTCCGCAGTCACCAGCAGCGTACCCAGCCTGCCGCCAGTACTCACCAGAAAAGCATCATGGGTATCATCTATGAGCTGTTGCTGAAAAATATCATAGATTCCGCCCGGCTCTCCGTGATAGTCCAAATCATGCCACACCATTTGTGCGTCCAACCATCCGCTGGACTCAGAAGAGAAATCTTCATGGTATATCTCAACCAGTTCATTGGCGATACGGTCTTGAATGGACATACGGACAGTATCACTCCTGCCTACATGATAAATTTCAATCTGCCGCACACAGAGCAGATTGCCACTGGCCCACTGATGAAAAGTATGCAGTCCTGTACCTCCTCCGCTACTGGAGGTAAATCCGTAAATTGTTTTTGTTTCTTCATCCAAATCAGGAACTGATATCTCGTCATATTCCGGAACACTCTCAAACCGGCTGTCTCCTTCATTCCAAATCCAAAGATGATCATAATAGACCTGATTTCCTTGGATATAGGTACAGGTAAAATCCATGTAACCATCAAAGTTAGCATCTATCGTATAGCAATTTGGGCGAAAATCTGCCCCTGCTGTCATGGTTTGCAGAGGTTCGTCCATAGAGGCAGGGTTCCATACGGAAAAATGTACAGTGAACCTGCAATCCTCAGTTGGCGTCCGTTCCAGCTCAGTGGTTACCAGCAGCTTTCCAAGCTGTCCTTTCGTGTCTACCAGGAAAGCACTGTGGTCATCATCAACGGGCTGTTCGATCAGCACTCGTTCCGGTGTCTTTGCCGTCCCTTCCGGCAATTTTAAAGGAATATGAAACCTTGGCCCATAGATGAAAAGGGATACGGTAATTGCCTGTTGTTCCTCGCTGATGTAAACACTTGCATATTCTGCGTCCAGTTCATCAAGAGCCAGATTCCCGCTGTATTCCGGCACATCACAGGGGAACAGCAGCGGACCGAACCGCTCATATACCTTTGCTGTCCCCTTTTGAAGCATATTTCGGCAATACTCCACCACAAAAGTGCGGTGCGTCTGCGGCTCTGTCCCCTCAGCATACTCATACCATCCACCATTCATCCCCAAACCAAACAAAAGAACCGGTGCCGCAAACAATCCCATAAGAATTATGACGACTACAACGATAGTCCGTTTCTCTGTATTTTCACGACCAGCCCACCTGCATAAACGGACAAAGACCCAGATGCCGGCAGTCAGCATATCCAGCACAAGAATGTTTATTCCCAATACTACGAACTTAATATCAAAGAAGAATAAAACCGTAAGTATGGACATTCCGGCTAAAAAAACGCGCCATGAAATTTTCAAAACCTTTTCCTTGCTCATTATGAGGTTGCCTCCATAAATGTGTCCCACTATCCCTTTTGTTGAAAATGCTTTATATCACACCACTTCCAACCTTCCCAGGCTGCATAAGTGGAAATATACGTTTCAATATCCTTAATATCATCCGGCATTGACACAGGATGCTGGATTTCGGAGAATACTCCATCTTTTAATTCATACTCAATAAAAGAAATCCCTTGTTCTGCTGAAGAGTTGTACAATGCTGATAACTGATGCGTCTTAATTAGGTTCCCATCGAAATACTCCCACGCACTCAATTCAAACTGAAAGCTGGCATCTACGCCATCCCAAATGATTTTGTGCTTTGTGTCAAGAGTTGGATTCCCTATTTCCGCATAGGCTGGTTCTTCCTGATAGCCACCAACCGTTTCGTTCCAAACCATAGCCGCATACCCTTGTGTTCCCCCACGTCCGCCGCCTAAATGTACCAGCACATCCGGTTTTCCATCAAAGTTCACATCCTCCCAATGAGCTTCTCCTGTTGGCATGGTACGGCTTTCTGTGGACAATGCGGTTTCCTGAAAAAACGAACGATCCGGAGAGGTGATTCGGACTAAAAAACTTTCATAGGTAATGCCGTCAGTATTGACGCAGGCTCCTTCGCACCGCCAGCCATCATTCCGTGTTTCCCCAAGAAATGTCAGCTTTTCTGATGTCAGATCCTTCGTCTGGTTTTCCGGAAAGTCAGACCAGGGAATCAAATCCGTTCGCATTACCATAATCGAATCAACTCTTTCATACCACTCCTCTTCACTGATTTCTACCTGTGAATCACTTTGTGCATGATCTGTTAAGTAATACCGTCCATCAGAACTGTTCCACATTTCTATTGCATGAGCAATGTCACCATTTTCGTCCAACTTATGATAAATGATTTCACGGCCGCCATGCCCATCGTCAAAGTCATATAATAATGCCTTGTTGCTCAAAATCTCAAAAGGGTTATGGCGCTGATTCCCGCCGCCCCATATAAATACTTCTCCATCTTTATAAGAAAAAATTGCGCTGTCAAAGAAAGTAGATCCCAGTTCTAGTGTTTCTGAATTGCGTTCCTGGAATATAACAGTTGTTACAGCCAACTCTGGAATCCCATCATCATTCATGTCGAGAACCGCATATTTTGATTCAGAGGTCGGTGCAATCGTAAAAGCTGGATTGTTATTCAGTCCAATATCTCCACGCATAAAGGAATCATACGCAGTTAGAGTTTTACTGTAATCATCATTATCTTGTATCGTCTTTTGACATTCTGGCAAGCTACTCTGCTCCGGCTCAACATTTCTCCCACCATCTGCCTGGCATCCACAAATCATCAAAGAGGTTATTGCCATATAAGCAAGCGTTTTTGTTTTTAACATTTTAATAGTTCCTCTTATTCAGTAGTACACATTTATAACTACGATCACTGAAATCTTAATTATTTAATAATCCTGTAAACTGGAAGTCACATTTGTTTCTTACCATTTACTTTGATTTCGACTTTGAACGACAGACAAAGTAAATAGCAAGAAAAATAACAGTAGGAATATTCCCTAACAGCCACACAAAAAACATTTTCCAGATTGATCCATCTGCCGACATATTAAAAGGATAAACAGCACTCACCAAAAAAGAGATAATAGGCAAAACAAGTCCTGGCCATTTATGTTCTGTTCTCGACAGGAAAATTTGCAATAGAACTACACCAACCAAAAAAGCTAATGCTAAAATTGTGCGATTCATAATACCCCTCCAAGTCTCAATTTCTGTATCTGGTTGTAAAATAACCGATTAGTTTTCTATTCTTTCACAATCCTTCAAGCTGAATTATCGTTTGATGATAATTCCTATTATTACACCTATTACAGTCCCAACTATTCCAGCAAATAATATAGTGGTTTCAGAGAACAAATCTTTTAATGCTGTGCCGACACCCACACCGAGGCATAAGCCAATGACACCACCTTGTAATACAAAACTATTCTTCTTGCTCGTTTTTCTTTTAATCGAATTCGTGTTCATTTTGTATATCAGAAATTTAGCAATTCCAAATACAGAAAGAACCATTATGGCGATTAGGAATATGTAAAGTTTCATTTTTTCTTCCTTTTGAGATTTTTATATAAACTCTGTATGGTTTAACAGTCAAATGTTACTTATCATTTATCAAACCACATATCCCCAGAGCAGCACCTGCAATCATCACAATGATTCCAAGATACTGTGGTACCTGCATATAACCTGCCTGTACCTCCACATGGGCAATCCCCAATGTGCCAACCGAATACATAATGGCTCCGCCCACAAATGCAAAGCCCCCTAACACAACTTTTTTCATGCCGTTTCCTTTCCACGCACGATATCCTTAAAAACCATCTATGCTGTATACAGGTTCTCTCTTTTTAACACCGCATATATCTTTTTTCCACACATCTTTACTTATCTTTTCAATGGCCGCAATATACCCGTCTTTATCCTGCTCCATCCATGTGTAAATAAGGCTCCGTGCATATGATTCTTCCCTTTCAGTGCAGTTTCCCGGTCAGCTCTTCCAGCTCCGCTTTTGTCATAGGCGGGATCAGGATATGGTCTGCATCGAACTGCCGGACACCATCCCGCCTTCTCATTTCCTCAATAAAACTCCCATAAGGGAACATCCCCTCCAATACGCGATTCTCACTGTAAAGTACAAACTGGGCGAACCCTTCTGTTATTTTCAGTTTACTCAGATTCAGGAACCCATCAGCACGGACAGGAAAAACACTCTCACATTCTTCTGTCAATACGTAAAAAGCTCCTATCTCCTTTGTACCGTTTTTCTGCAGAAGCCTCGGCTTTGCGTAATAGACATCCAATGCCTGAATATCATGCAGCGTCTGCTCGAAGTCTGAAAGATCTGTACATGCCTCCCATGCGGCTGCCTTGTCCTCCGTCAGCGTATAAGGCCACCTCGCCAGCGTAAGGATATAGCTCCCAAATTCTTTATTCCCGCAAAACTGGTTCAGTGACTTCCGATTGAACATGGCAAAACTTTCAATCCCCTGCTCCAGTTCCCTGGTGGTGAAAGCCCTCTCTTCCTCCACACAGTACATTTCCACTCTGCCCAAGCACCTTTCCATCTCACCTGCAAGCCTGGTAAAATCCGTAATCTCTGCTTTGGTGGTAGGGATATTATAGCTTATTTCATAATATCCTTCCCTGGCTTTGCTGCCATCAAAAAAGATCCCGCGTCCTATACGCCCAGGATTATAAAAAACAGCGGTTCCCTGGCTCTGCTCATTTTCCTGAAGGATATAAAAATCATTATTAGAACCATAGCAAAAGCCGCAGGCGTGAGCCAGCGATGGGATATCAAGTACCGTCTTTCCAAATAGTTTCTTCTGTCTGATCTGCAAAGTAAATGCCATAACAAAATCTCCCTGTTTATTTATACAAATGAATGTGTTTCAGCTTTTCGTATCTCCTTTTTCGGAAAAGAGCAAATTGGAATTGTTTTTATATTTCAGCTAATTTATTGCATCTCGGATGTTATTAAAGATTTTACACCCATTCTCACGGAGCTTTTCTTGAACGATTTTTTCTAAATGTTCATCTTCTATAAGCACATACGATTTATCTACTATATCTATTATTGCAAATTCTTCTCGAAACTCATTCTTTACCAAAGCATATCGTTCTGGGGATTCCCAAATATCTTTAAAACGACCATAGTCTTTTAAGTTAATATTATCAATAATTTTCATCTCCAACTCCCGATTTTTCCATTTCTACAAGTAGAATTTGTTAATCTTCATTCATAACCGTAACATGCTCAACAACACCGTTTCTGTCATAATAAACAATGATGCAATATGTGTTATTAGTTTTCCAAATGTCGCCCCACATTCCTGACAGGAAATTATCTGGTTCTCCCCACACTTCCATTAACTGCGTATTCTTGTAACCTTGTAATTGTTCTGTTGTATAAACTACACCTTTGTTTTGGTAATAAGAAACTATCAATTCCTTTGACGGAATGTTATCATTGCTCTTTCGGTTGTAATATCCATAGAACCAAGCAGATGCACATAGTACAGCAACCATTATTATTGCAAAAATAAATAATGCCTTCTTTTTCATACAATCACCCTCCTTGTAAACTGGAAGTTGACACATTACTCTCGACTCAGTTTCTTGTATCTTTGTCCCGTATGAATAAACCTATAATTGCAATCAAAAGACCGACAATGCCACCCCAAAAAGCTATAATATTATTTATAGATAGTGCAATCGCAGCTAAAATTACAGCAATTCCTAATAGCATAATTTTTTTGCTCATTGCTTTATCTCCTTACAAATTCCGATTTTTCAGTTCTACAAACTGGAATTTATTTTTTAGTCCATTTGCGCAATTCAAAAAAACCATAAATGCTCGCACCAACGGCAAAAACTTGTAATGAAATAGGTATATCAGAACGTAGTGCAATCGTTAAAAGTGCAGTTAAAGCTATCCCCATACAACTCGCAATTATGATTTTGACTGTTGATGCCTTATTCATACATATGCCTCCTCATCAAATTTA
Organism: uncultured bacterium; assembly: GCA_947383005.1. GTDB lineage: Bacteria > Bacillota > Clostridia > Lachnospirales > Lachnospiraceae > Brotaphodocola. The sequence goes on from CANDBT010000048.1 coordinate 28,147, forward strand.
CGATTTATATTTAACTATATGTATTGGTTCTCATTCTTGCTGATTTTTCCAAAATCCTGTCCAAATACCTAATGGAAAATATTTCCTTTTAACCGCATACCCAACCATCTTTTAACAAATCATCATCATAGGGCGAGCTGATTGTATGAATCCTTCCTGAATGGATATTATGAATGATACATTCCGCCCATTCGCCTTCCTTTATCTCAGAGAATAAGCACTTTCCTTTTTTCCACTTCTTTCTATCCCTATACATAGCCGTGATCTCGCGTTGTTCAAAAGTATGGTCATTCATTGGGATTGCGATAATGTCTCCGATTCTGATTGTTTCTCCTTTTTCAGCGAGAATACATACTTGAACTTCATTCTCATCATAAGCTGATGTACTCGCCATTTGAAAAATCATTATATGCACCTCGGCTTCCGATTTACATTTAACTATATCTATTTGCTCTCATTCTTGCTGCCTTTGCCAAAATCCTCTCCAAATACCTCATGGAAAATATCCTCGGCATTTTTATCAAAATTGAAAGCACCAGGACTTTGGGCGGGAAATCCTTTTTTCTTAAGCATGTCTACAAATTCACTGTAGCCTGCCATGCGAGGCGTAACTGCAATCTTCTTTGTTCTCTTTTCATCCTGAAAGTAAAAATACCATGCAGAAGGAGAGGAGGGATAAAATATGTTCGTCTTTGAATTTTGAAGTTCTTCCCACCGAAATTCCCGCCGGTCTTTACGAGACAGGGCAAAAATGATTTTTTCATCATCGTAGAAGAATCCCCAGTTGCCCATATAGATCATGCGCCAGATTGTATGTATGGCAATACCGCCTAATAAAATGCCCATTGCAAAAAATACTACTGGAGACTGTCCGCCATAGAACAATTCCCGGAAAGCGAAAAATGCTGCTATTGCACAGACAATGGCTACCAAAACCGTAATGATACGGTCAGATGTACGAGGTATACATTTTTTCATCGTCAAATACTCCTTGTGATTCCCTTGATGTTTATGTCCGCTTCTGGCAGTCTCCATCAATCATTCCGTTTACATTACACCATGGGACAAAACTTCAAACTCAAACTCATCCTCCAGAGAAGCGATTTCCGTAACCAGATCGAGGCTCATATAATCTTCTTCCTGGCCGCTTTCCATTCCGGTCAGCCCAACCTGGATAAAAATGTTATAATACTTTGTGATTTCATCGCTGTCCAAGGGAAGATAGTTTTCCTGTCGTTCATTTCCTTTATAACTTACATTTCTATATTGTCCGTTTTTAATGTGGTAAGGACGGTGATGATTGTCCCGGTAAGTGAAACCGTATCTCTCATACACAACATAATAATTCCCCGTAAAATAACGGATATCGGGGAAACAGCCAACCTCCGAGGAAAGGTCTTCACTGGTTTCATCAAGATAGTTCCTGAAAATAATCTCTTCAATCTGCTCCAGCATTTCCTTTCGTCTCCCTGCAAGGCGCTGATATGCCTCTTGTGGAAAACCATCATCAATAGAAATCCGGGGCTTTATCTTCAATTCAAAATTCGCATAGTCATTATCAACATTTTCTTTTTCAAATACAATCAAGTTTGGCCTATTTACTTCCTTTTTCTTTTTGAACTTATCAAAAATTCCCATCATTCATCCTCCCTGTCTTTTAATATGGTGATTATTGGGGCAGATAACCAGATCCGCCGCAAGTCTTACAGACCTTTCCCACATCCACTTTCAGCAACAGAAGTTTTTTAAGGAGCAGCCCCTTTCCCTGGCAGTCCGGACACACAACACAGTCACCTTCGGGCTTCGGCTGTACGGAATTGGGGTAAGTCTCCCGGTATTTCTGATACTGTTCAAATACCTTTTCCGCATCCCGCTTAAATTCTTCCTGCGTCTTTGCGCCGATCCGGTGCAGCACTCCCGTCAGTTCCAGCGTTTTTTCAAAATCCTTATAACCTCTTGAAAGCCGGTTCAAAGGAATCTTTCTCTGCTTCTTCTTTCCCTGGATATAAAAAATATAACCACCGCCCGCTCGCTCGGCCTGAACCTGGCTCCCCGGTATTTCCTCCCACCGGAACCGATATTCTTCCTTGCGGGAATAGTGGAAAACAACCTTTTCCATATCATATTCCGTCCAGACCCAAATAAAACATACGGTAAATGGCATAGCCCAAAAGATCAACACACATGATTAGACCAGCCAGAAATATCAGCCGTTCCTCATGGTGTGTCTGCGGATAGATAAACGCAAAATAAAAGGCAATACCCGTCAGTGGAACAAACAAAACCGCAAAGACCAGAAATGTAACAATTTTTGAAAACAGTCCTATTGTGCATTTTTTCATATTTGTCACAGCTCCATATCCTTTATGCTTGTATAATAATCACCAGTGTCAACGCCATGATACTGGCCTTGCGGACCATATCTTAGGATTAAGATTTCAAGATACAGATCCGTCATTATCCCAGGACGCACTAAATCCGGTAATTTCAAAAAACGGCATATAAAAATGGAAGTGTCCGTCATGGGTGTCAATGTTCCAGCCTCCTTTGAGACCGATCACCGGTCCCCGGTACATCCAGCCGGTTTCGTCCTCCACTCCAACAGGGTAGCCGTCCCGCAGATGATACCATACCGGCAGGGTGATCGTCTCGTTATTGGCCCAGTCCATCTCCTTTTCCTCCCAAAAGCTGTAGGAAAATTCGTAGGAATGTCCATCTGCGCCGGTGACAGTAAAATGCTCCGCCGTTCCTTTCACATCAAAATCCAGACGGACCAGCAGCGTATAAAGGCCGCCATAGCTGATAACGCCGCTTTCCAGGCCGATGCCGGTAAACAGCTCCGGCGGCAAAACTTCCTCCCCTTGCCGGACTCTGGGCTTCGGACTCCAAGGCCAGGCGTTGACTGCGTATTCTTCCAGCTCTGTCTGGGAAAATTCATCACAGGGCAGCTGGTAAAAGGCGTAATATTTCTTTACGGAATCCCCCAGGGCTTCCTGAACCGCCTCCGGTTCATCCTGCGGCCCATGGACAACCATCTCCTCAAAGTTGTGGAACTGGGGAGAGTAGGTCCGCCAGGGCAGTTCCGGCTGGAACTTATATTGTCCCTTTGGCATCAACTGTGCCAGAGGCTTGCCCTCTATCCAATCGTAAAAAGCGGACAACTGTTCTAAAGCCGGGGTGACATCAGCGATAGAAGTATACCTGGTATCCAGAATTTCGTCATACAATTCCCAGGCGTCTAAGCTGCCTCCCTCTTTCTGATATTGCTCCAGATAATATGCCGGGATCACCTCTGCTTCATCAGAAACCAGCCGGGAGTAGAGCATTGGCACCGGATCGCCCCCGCCCTGTCCTACCCAAACCTGGAAAACCGCATCCGGAAGTCCGTCAAACCAACACTCCCAGGTCTGAAGCCCCTTTTGCCGGATATTGATCGTTTCATCCGGGTATCTTCCTGTCAGATATTCCTCTACATCCGCCCTGGTATAAGGTCCCCGGTATTCATAACAGCCTGCAAGCGACAGAGCCAACAGGCAGGCCATCCCAACAGCAAATATTTTCTTAACCATTTGTGACTACTTTCGTTACCTCCCGGCTGTTTGAAATATAGGCATTTACGTTCCAGGCAAATTGATGGAACACCGCCTATATTCAAAACAAAAAGGCGCTCCCCGCCACGCAGTTCCCTGCGGGCATAAGAGCGCCACTGTTGACGGTATAAAATTGAGCATAACAAATATGCGGGGCTATATAGTTATAGCACCGCTCCGCTTGCTTGCTTGCTTGCTTGCTTGCTTGCTTGCTT
>CANDBT010000049.1 GCA_947383005.1 uncultured bacterium
GGCAATTTAAAATGGGCATATGCGGTTACGTTCACAGGGTACCTGTGAACAGTAAGCCATTGTTCGTAAAATCCCTATATATCTTTAAAATCCTCTTGCCACCCACTACCTTACATGCTATAATCCTATCAAAGCAATGATTTCTGCGGCTGCCCCCTGGGGCGACAGGCCGGTCCTGCAGCAGTGCTGCGTCTATAAAGGTTCTCATCTTTTTATCAGGAAATCCTGCTTTTACATTCACCAAATAAAAAGAAAAGCAGGAGGAGACAGATGGGGAACTATCTGGAAAAGGCGGAGATTCCCTGGCATCCCGGGTTTTATGGTGCCATGGAACTGGAACTGGCTGCCAACAAAGGCTTGTTCGAATTCCATAGGGAGTATAATCTGGGCAAGGAACCGCTGAGGATGGATCTGCTGATAATCCGGAAGCTGTCCGGCGTGCCGGTCAGGAATGAGATCGGGCACATTTTCAAAACGTACAACATTGCAGAGTTTAAGAACCCGGGGGACGGTCTCTCCATTGACGATTATTACAAAACTATGGGCTATGCATGCCTGTATAAAGGGCTGGGGGAGAAGGTGGGTCAGATCCCGGCAGAGGAGCTGACGATCTCGATTTTCCGCGACAGATACCCGCGGAAACTGTTCCACTTTTTCAAACAGGCAGGGCATGTTGTCGAGGAGGCATTTCCGGGAATCTACTATGTGAAAGCCCCGGCTTTTTTTGATACGCAGATTATTGTGACCAGCCGCCTGAGGGGGGCGAGCCATAAAAGCCTGCGCCTGCTCTCTACCAAGGCCAGGGAAGCGGATGTGAAGGCATTTATCACAGAAGCGGTGGGCTTGAGGGATCCGGGAGACCGGAACAATGTGGAAGCGGTATTGCAGGTAAGCATTGCGGCAAACCAGGAATTGTTCGATGAGATAAGGAGGCAGTCGGAAATGTGTGACGCATTGAAGAATTTGATGAAGGATTTGATGGAGGAAGAGCTTGACGAGGCAAGGAAGCGGGGCAGGCAGGAGGGTCTGGAAACGGGCAGGCAGGAGGGCCAGGAAAATTCTTTGCTGGAAACGATCAAAAATTTGATGCTAAACATGAAATGGACGGCAGACCAAGCGATGTCTGCCATGAACATTCCGGCAGAGAAAAGGAATATTTATAAAGCAAAACTATAGTAAACGACAAAATAATTTGTCGTTTACTATAATCCCTCCGGGGGATGCGCACGATTTTGCAAAGATAAGTGTTGCGCTTCACGCAACGCAAAATCGGCGCAGTGAACGTCAAAAACAAAAAATTTTTGTCGTTCACTATATAAAACAATGAGATGGGGAGCGGATCAGCGGGGAGTCACCCAATGATCCGATGCTTCTTGTCCGGCACAGACAGACAAGAAGATACCCATCTGAACTGTTACTATATGGTCACTCGGAAATCCGAAACAGCCCGTCCGCTTTTTTGCTGTCCATACTATGATTATAAGCCATAATCTCATAATCCATAACCATTCCCTGATACGGGCACAAAGCAGATTCCGCTTCCTCCCAGGAATAGTAATATCCCTCCCAGTCATAACAGCCGATAGGGTGCACGACCGGCAGCTTTTCGGACATTTCCAGAAGAAACCGGTTATAAGGCGTCATGTTCAGATTTGCCCGTTCCAGCACATGGGAAGAAAGATATACCGCCCCCAGTTTCCCCATATCTTGAGAAGACTGCTCATAATTCGTCCAGATGATAAACGGCGTTTGATACCACATCAGGTGAGCTTCCGTCTCCACCTGTGCGCTTGGCCGCCCGGCAATCTCGTCATAAAACTCATCCTCCACACTGGGCTGATGATCCCCAAACATGACAATCATCGTGGGTTCATGATAATCACGGAAATACTGCAGCAGCCAGCAAAATGCCTCATCGGATTTTTTCATCAGGGACAAATATTGATCGGTTTTGGGATATTTTCCCGCACAGGAACCGGTAAGAAATACATCCTGTGAAAAATTCCCATCTTTCTTTTCATACCCGCCGTGATTCTGCATCGTAACATTGAATACAAACAGACGGTCGTCCGGATTTTCCTTTTGCTCAACCAATTGGACAATCTTCTGATAATCGGCATAATCGCTGACATAATCGCGAAAAGTCTCGCAGCCGGTATAATAATCCCCGCTGAGGAATTCATCAAAACCCATATTAGGATAACATACATCCCTGTTCCAATTTTCTCCCGGATAAGGATGCATGGCCACGGTATAATAGCCCTGGTCTTTTAATGTACTGACCAAAGAATAAGTATCTGGCTTCACATAAAACTGATAGGCAATAGAACCGGAGGGCAAAAGCGCCACCGAATCCCCAGTCAAAAATTCATATTCGGAATTGCTGGTCATCGCGCCGAACACCGGAACGCACAAGCTTCCCCGCACGGTATTTTCCCTCAGGCTGTCAATAAAAGAAAAAAACGGCTGATTTGTGGTAAAATCACCGGCAACCCGCAAATCGGACAAACTCTCATTCATAATGCAAATCAGATTCACAGGCTGAGTATCCTTTGGCAGGCCGCTGTCTTCACTCTCCCAGAGGCTTCTCTCCGAAAACGTTTCTTTCATTTCCCCTTCTGCCAATAAAATCCCATTTGGCTGAGGATATTCCCCATATTCCGCGCCCAATTTGGCCAACCTGGCCTGAGAATACCCGGAAGGCGGTTTTTTCACGATATATTTCAGAGAAACCGCAGTCGATAAAAGATATCCGCAGGCATTGTAAGTGGAATTCATCTCCCACATATTGATTTCCAGCCGCCGCGACGGCACTATGCCGGTATAAAAATAAAAAATAAAGCCAACCGCGGCCCCTGTGCCAACCAGCCCCCCTGCCAGCCGTTTGCGCCAGCCCTTAAGCCGTACAGGAAAAAACAAAAGCAGCAAATTAAGCCCTGCCAACAAAATACCGGCATTTTTCATTTCTTCCGAAATTTCCATCAGATAATTTCCCGCTACACTCATTGCCGTAGATACTGCCAGGACATCCCAAATCATAATTGGCGTGCCGCGGAAAGACACAACAAAATTCTCCGCAATGGAAAGCAGAAAAAGCAGCACCGACACGATCGGTACCGCCAGGCGGCTGCTCCCGCTCAAAACAAATACAAGTAAATAAAAAACCGCTATCCACCAGATATTCAGCAGAGCCATATCCATACTGATATTAACAATATTGCCCGTAACATACTCAAACAGGCCATACGAAACGGCTGGCATAAGCAAAAGTACAATGAGCCCCGATCCCCTGCCCGCCAGCACCAGACCCGTTTCTGCTTGTCCTATCCGTCCTCGGATTTTTTCTTTAGCCATAACACCCTCTTCTTTCTCTGCTGCTTTCTTCCCTGCCGCTTTCTTCCCTGCCGCTTTTTTTCATTGCTTCATCTTAACACAAACCGACAATATTTAACAATGGAAAAAATCTCCTAAACGGTAACTTCACAAAACTTTCATAACTATTCCCGCCGTCTTTTCGCCCGTTACTTTTCACAGATACCCTGTGAACGTAACCACATATGCCCAGAACAAAGAATCCTGCTTTGCAGGATTCCCCGCCTGCGGCGGGTCGCTTTAGCGACATGATTCCTCTCCGCCGCAGTGCGATCCTGCCCGGAGGGCTTTTTCTTTATAGGACGCACTTTACTATAAAGTTAGAAATCGCCTGACGGCGGTTCTAAGCGCCAGTGGCGCTTGTTCAGAACCGACCGAAACGGAGTGCAGACCGGGGTATATGCTTTGGTTCCCTAACTTTCGCTCTTTCCTTTTCCCGATAAATCCGTTATACTGTAACTATTCTGTTGCGCACTAATGGCAGAGAGCGAGGAAAATTTATGTTACTCCAAATTATTGACGGCAGCGTGTCCGCCGGCGGACATCTCATCCTGTCACACTTTGATTTTGAAATACACGGCAAGGAAAAAATCGCCATTGTCGGCCGCAACGGCGCCGGGAAAACCACTCTTTTACGGCTTCTCGCCGGAGAGCTGGCTTTGGACCGGGATGATAAGAGAAACGGCCCGGGACTTGTTACCTCCCGCAAACTAACCATCGGAATGCTCAAGCAGCAGCCGTTTGCCTATCCGGAATGGACAGTGGAGAAAGAATTGATGGAAGCCTGTCCCTGCAAAGATGCTTTTGACCGGCAGCGTTTTTCTTATGAGCAGGAATATGACCGGCTGTTTACCGGCTTCGGTTTCCAAAAAGCTGATAAGCAAAAACAGCTCGCTTCTTTCTCCGGGGGAGAACAGACAAAAATTGCCTTAATCCGCCTTTTATTGGCCAAACCGGATATTTTACTGCTGGATGAGCCGACCAATCATCTGGACGAGGAAACGATCCAATGGCTGGAACAATATCTGAAAACTTACAGCCAGGCCGTCGTGACGGTTTCCCATGACCGTTATTTTCTGGATCAGACTGCGGATATTATCTATGAATTAGAAGGAAAAAAAGCTTTCCGCTATGGAGGAAATTACACGCGTTTCCGTCAGGAAAAACGAAAGCAGCTAGCCTTACAGCAAAAAGCCTGGGAACAATACTGTCAGGAAAGCTCACGGCTGGAAGCCGTTATTGAGCGTTTCAAGCATAAACCGACCAAAGCTTCTTTTGCCCGCGCCAAAAAAAAGCAATGGGAACGGATAGAAAAAGCAAACCCTCCCCGCAAAGAAGAAGCTCATCTGTTTACCGGTGAAATCTCCCCTTTTGTCCCTGGCGGAAAATGGGTGGTGGAAGCAGAACACCTGCAAATCGGATATGACACCCCTCTTCTGGAATTATCCCTGCGCATCCGCCGGGGACAGAAAATTGGTTTGCTGGGGCCTAACGGAGCAGGAAAAACCACGTTTTTGAAAACCATCGCCGGGCTTTTGCCCGCCCTTGCCGGAAAATGGCGGATGGGAAATCATATTTCTGTCGGCTATTTTGACCAGTATTCTGCCCAAATCCAATCAGACCAAACCGTTATTGAACATTTCAGCAGCCTTTTCCCCTCTCTCACGGATAAAGAAGCCAGAGGTATTTTAGGTTCCTATTTGTTTCGCGAGCGGGAGGCTGCCCGCCGGATTTCCGATTTATCGGGCGGCGAAAAGGCCCGGCTGACGCTGGCAGAGCTTTTGCAGAACCGCCCGAACTTCCTTATTTTAGACGAACCGACCAACCATATGGATATTCCCGCCAAAGAAACGCTGGAATCCGCCTTCCGGGCATACACCGGGACAATTTTGTTCGTATCCCACGACCGCTATTTTATCCGGCAGGTAGCCGATTCCATCCTGATTTTCAAAGAAGGCCAGGCTTTTTACTATCCCTTTGACTATGAGCATTACCGCGAAAAAATCACCAAAGGAACTTATGCCCAGGCTATGGGAGCACAGGTTCTGGCCGAAGACCAGGCCCTGATCAGCTCCCTGCGCGCCGTCCCCAAAGCCGAACACCACAGGCTCCGGGAAATTTCCACGGAAGAAGCCTACGAAGAATGGAAACTGCGGGTGGCCCAAGAAGAAATCAAGGTGGCTGAAAACAATTTCCAGGAACAAAAAGGCAGACAGGAAGCAATGCTGAAAGAATGGCAGGAATCCCAGGAATTTTGGGAAGAAAAGCCATGGAACCAGGCAGAAGAATATAGAAAACTGACGTCAGAAACACAACAGACATGGCTTCAATGGCACGAATGCTGCCTGCAGTGGATTGAACTTTATGTAAGATACAGACAGTACTAATATTTGCCTTTGCGGCTGTTTTTTGCCAGTCTCCCCCCAAATTATCCTTTGTATAAAAGGGCGAAAGATGGTTACTGTCCACAGGTACCCTGTGAACAGTAACCATCTCAGCCCTTTCACTCTGATAAGCCTTATTGAAGATAAGGATTTCCTTTACTAAGCCTTCTCAATTCTCTGGGGGTGCAATGAAATGTCTCCCGAAATTGTTGATAAAACAATTTACTATTATATATTCCGTTTTGCTCCAAAATTTCCTGAATACTGTCATCCTTATACAAAATGTCCTGATAAACATGGTTCAGGCGTACATGGCTGACATACTGCAAAAAGGACATTCCTGTATTTCTTTTAAAAAACCGGCAAAAATATTCTTTGTTCAGACCTAATTCATCTGCTGCCTCCTGAAGCTCTATCTGTTCTTTATAATGTCTCTCTACATATTGAAATATTTGTTCAATACGGCTTAACTGGCTGTTTCCCGCCGCCACTACTGTATCCGGAACCGGAATGCTGAATTCATCCACCAACACAGCCATAATTGACAGGATCAATGCACTGCTGCTAAAAGGATAGCTTATCTTTTGTATAAAATATAGTTCTGTCAAATCTTTTAAATATTCACACAAACGGTTGTAACCATCCCGCTGCTGCGGATGCAGCTTTTCCGTACAGCAAATAATCTGCAATAATTCAATATCTGGCAAATATCGGCGAAGCGATGTTTTGGAAATGTGAATACAAATTCCCATTGTCTGGGGAAGCTCATAAATTGCCTCATGAACCGCAAAAGAATCCACAACAATCAGATCCAGAGGTTTTATGTGATAACGTTCTCCTTCCATCGTCAATATAGCGCTTCCATTTAAAATATAAAGAATCTCCATCTCCCGATGCCAATGAGGCGGGGAATTGTATTTCATTGTTACAAAATCGATTTGAAAACCCATTTCTGATGGTATATTCGTCTCTTTATAAATTGTCTCCATGCAGTTATTATACTGCTCTTTTTGGCAAAAAGTCAATATTGACTATATTTTAGATAAAATTACACCTTATATATCCCTGTTTTTTCCAGTATTATATGCGTATCCGTTGAATAACTGATGTACATTGAATGTCAAAAAAGGAGGAAACTATTATGTTTAAAAATATGAATAAATTCTGGAATAAAGAGAAAGAGGCTATTGAAACAGGCGTGTTTGCTGTTGCCATGATCCTGGCTGTCATAATGCTGCGGTATGCAATCTACTTTTTATAAAGATCGTGGGAAAGGGTTTATACCCACAAGACAATTGGGGAACTAAAAGAAGCGGTAGAAATGATAAACAACTAAAAAAGTTCAGTAAAACTATGGAATACTTTGAACTCCTATAGTATAACATTATAAAGAGCAATCGCCCACAAGGTGGGTTGACCAAATAATGAGATAGAAAAATCCACCCCGTACTCGGTCAAAGTCTTGGGGTGGTTTTTCTATGCAGGCTTACTTACAAAACGTAAAAACAAATGTACTCCCTTGTTCTTATGTCAATATCAATCCCCTCCTGTGAAGCAGAAAATCCACTATATTCATATGAACAATCCCGTTCCTGCCAAAATCCACTCTGAAATCCCTCTCATCCTCCACTCCGCACAATGCGCATTCGGGGAACCTCTGATCTCTTTGAGTGCAGTGTCAATATGGACATTCGCATTATCTGGTTTTATGAAAGTGACAAAATGATCATTCTGGTAGATATCGGACACCACGATATTCTTAAAGAAGTTCTGATATAACCCAATTTAAATACCTTGCTGTTTCGCTGAGGATGCTTTTTCGAGAGTACACAGGAAAACAGACCAGAGAAACGTAAGGTTATTTAAATCGGGTAGTACTAGTACCGCCCCAATATCCCCATCAATACATTTTGATGCTAAAAACACCATTATATGCCCGCCAGAGGATGCGTATTTTGTGGCGTTATCCAGTAAAATGGAAAACAACTGCATAATGCTTTCACGGTTAACGTGGAGCATCACATCCGGGAATCGGTTTGGAGTGAAATATCCCTGTCAGACGCAATTTCATAATATGGATGCAGTAATTCCTCCAACAACAGATTTGCAGAAAATGTGGATGCCGGCAGTTTGCCGCCGCTCTCGTCCATCTTTGCCAAAGTAAGCAGATTTTACATCAAGCCATTCAACCGTACTGCCTGCGCCCGAATATAGTTGATACTTACATTTTAAACGCCAACCTTAGCTAAGGCTTAGAAATACCCTGATGACACCACAAAACTAACGGTTGCCACAACGTGTATTTTTTGCTATAATCCATTTGTACACAAACTAAAGCAAATTGCAAACTGAAAAAGCAGGAAACCCGTTAGCTTTAGACAATGGGCAGTTCACCTGCCACAGGAATACACTATTTTTAAGAGTTGATGAGGAGGAAAATTATGAAAAAAAGTCTGAGCCTGGCTCTTGCCGCCACTATGGCCTTGAGCCTAGCAGTAACTGGCTGCGGCGGCAGCAATGGGAATGCAAATTCCCCCGATACCAATACTACACCCGCCGACAACGGCGGACAGCAGACCGGCGGGAACCCGGAAAACGGAGGAGGTATTGCCGGCACCGTTCCCGATGACACCACAGGCTTTTTCCTTTCGGTAAAAAACGCGGACATCCAGACCGCAGATGTCCAAAAAACCACCAAAGATTACGAGATCCCCATGAATATTTTTGACCGCCTGGTGGATATCGAGGTCGACAGCCAGGGAACTTCCAGGATTGTCCCCAGCCTTGCAGAGGACTGGGAAATTTCCAGCGACGGGCTGGAATACACTTTCCATTTGCGTCAGGACGTAAAATTTCAAAATGGCAACGATTTTACGGCGGAAGATGTGCTCTACACGTTTAAGCGCCTGCTGACCGTGGAAGGCGGCGTAAACACAGAACTTCTGGATCAGGTAAAAGGCGCGGCGGAAGTAATCAACGGCAGCGCCGAGGAATTGGAAGGTGTGGAACAGCTCGACGATTATACCGTTAAAATCACGTTGACTGAACCTTTTGCCGCTTTTCTCTCCTGCCTGACCGCCCCGGGCCTTTCCATTTTTGACAGCGAAGCCACCGAAGCCGCCGGAGATCAATTCGGCATGGACCCTTCCGTTACCATAGGCACCGGCCCGTTCTCTTTTGCCGGATGGTCCTTCAATGACCAGTTGGTATTGGTAAGAAATGAAAATTATTGGAAAGGCGCTCCTGCTCTTCCCGGTGTAATCATCAAGATCATTCCGGATACGGAAACCCAGACGATGATGTTTGAGAACGGGGAGCTGGATATTATCGATCTGGACTTTGTCACCGATGCCACAGACCGGTTCCTGGAAACTTACCCGGATCAGATTGTATCCGGCCCCCGGGTCGGTATCACTTATTTGACCATGAACTTCAATATCGAACCGTTCCAGGATCTGAATGTCCGCAAGGCTGTGCAGATGGCCATTGACCGCCAGGCAATTCTTGATGCGCTGTACGGCGGGCGCGGACAGGTGGAACAAGGCATTTATCCTTTTGGCCTGATTGGCTACAACGACAGCCAAACCAAGATCAGCTATGACCCGGAAGGAGCCAAGGCTTTGCTGGCTGAAGCCGGTTATGGCGACGGTTTTACCATGGAACTGGCGGCAGATTCCTCTTCCTCCGACACGGTAACTATGGTGCTGGAGATTGTGAAAGAACAATTGGCCGCCGTAGGTATTGAAGCCAACATAAAAAATTATGATGAATCCACCTGGCTGGAAACCCGCAAATCCGGCGAACTCGGTTCTTTTGTTTCTACCTGGACTGCCGATTTCAACGATCCGGAAAACTTTATCTACACATTCTTCGGCAACGAGGAAAAGACGCGCATCCGGTCAATCAATTATCCGGATACGGAAGTCATGGCTCGTGTAGGAGCGGCAAGAGGCATTGTCAACGAAGACGAACGCCTGGCCGAGTACCGCGCCCTGGAAGAAAAGCTGGTTCATGAAGACGCAGCCTGGATTCCCATGTATTCCCGGACCCATTTATGGGCAGTCAGCCCACGTGTACAAGATTTCAAGCCAGTATGGAGCGGAGTCAGCGACTTGGTTTATTACAGCGTCTCCCTAAGCGAGTAATAATTTTACCGTTCAGGCGGATATCTTCCTGCCAGTTTGAATGCTATGGGTAATTCCGCTTTATCGGATTGAGGCAGCACTTCAGACGAATATCTTCTTGCCCGCTTACGTCGGGCAAGAAGCATCGGATATCCATATATTTACAGAACTGAGTACTCGATTTAAACAAAGAGTCCGGCGATCCGGACTTTTTTTCTACCATGCGCCGGATTGCGGCGCAATACCAAACATAAAGGGGGGCTTTCCGTGTTCAGTAAGGTGCTAAAGCGTATCGCCATATCTATTCCGGTATTAATCGGCGTGGTGCTGGCCATTTTCATCATGTTGCGCATTGTGCCGGGAGATCCGGCCACTACTATGATGGGTGAACATGTCAATCCGGCGGTAATCGAAAAAATCAGCAGGGAGATGGGGTTGGATCAGCCGATGTATGTCCAGTTTTTCAAATATGTCGCCAATGCCCTTAAAGGCGACTTCGGCACTTCCTATCGCCTGAACCGCAATGTAACCCAAATTATCCTGGACTCTTTTCCGCACACGGTGAAGCTTTCACTGTTAGCCGCCCTGGTAGCATGGATTATCGGTCTCAGTGCAGGCATTATTGCTGCTATCCGGCAAAACGGCCTTCTGGACAGGCTGTTTATGGGCTGTGCACTGATGGGAGTATCCATGCCGGTATTTATGACTGCCTTGATTTTACAATATGTCTTTGCTTTTAAGCTGAAATGGTTCCCCGTATCCGGTTTTGATTCTTTTCGCGCTATGATCCTTCCGGCTATTGTGCTTGGTTGGAATTCCGCGGGGAGTATCGCCCGCATGACCCGTTCCAACTTGGTAGAAGTAATGCAAAATGATTTTATCCGTACTGCACGAGCCAAGGGGCTGCGGGAAAACGGCGTTATTGTCGGCCATGCCCTTAAAAATGCCATGCTGCCGGTTTTGACTATGATGGCCCTGCAGATATCCAGCATGCTTTCCGGCGCCGTACTGACAGAAAGTGTTTTCGGAGTTCCCGGTATCGGACGCCTGGCTGTAAACGCCATTGAGACGCGGGACATGCCTCTTCTTCAGGGAACCGTAATCTTTACCACGATTTTGATTATTCTGGGTAATCTGATCGCCGACCTGCTTTATAATGTACTTGATCCCAGAATCCGGGAGGGCATATAAGATGAAGGATAAAAACGAACCCAACATTTCCGCACAAATCGGAGAAGCAGATACCTGGCTGGACAAAGGAAAAACCCTGATCAGACAGAATAAACTGGCGGCTCTGTCCGCTCTAATCATTCTGTTGATTATTTTAGCTGCTGTATTCGCGCCTGTTGTGGCCCCCTATGATCATCTGCAGCAGAGTCTTACCGATCGGTTGAAAGATCCCAGCGCCGCGCATTTACTCGGCACTGACGAACTGGGAAGAGATGTTTTAAGCCGGATTATTTTCGGAGCGCGGATTTCTCTGACTATCGGCCTGGTACCTACGCTGATTTCCATGGCTATCGGCACTATTCTGGGCCTTTTTGCCGGATTTTATGGCGGCAAAACCGACTTCGCCATTATGCGTCTGGCCGATGTGATGCTGGCTTTCCCTTCCCTGCTGTTAGCCATGGTTGTCATGTACACCATGGGCGGCGGGCTAATCAACATTTTCATCGCCCTAAGCCTGGTCAACTGGGCCAGCACGGCAAGGATTGTCCGCGCTCAAACCCTGTCCCTGAAGGAAAAAGAATTTGTGGAAGCTGCCAAATCCGTCGGCGTAAAAAAACATGTGATTATGTTCCGCCATATCCTGCCTAACTGCCTTCCTTCCCTGATTGTATTATTTACCTTGAATATCCCATCCGCCATCTTGTCCGAGGCTTCATTGAGCTTCTTGGGCATCGGCGCCCAGCCGCCTTCAGCAAGCTGGGGGCTGATGGCCGTCAGAGGGAAAAAATATCTGTTCTCCGAGCCATGGCTGTCCATCGCTCCCAGTGTCGCCATCATGATTGTGGTGCTGGCTTTCAATTTTCTGGGAGACGGATTACGAGACGTATTGGATCCCTATTTAAAAGAACAGTAAAGCAAGAAGCAAGAGAAATTCCCATAGTACATATCGCCATAGGAGGAAAGACGGATGAATGAACAACTGCTTCAGGCAAATTCAAATGCCCATGAGGCAAATACGGAACTTGTGCTGGATATTCGGAACCTGAAATCCCACTTTTTTACAGCAAAAGGCGTGGTTCCGGCAGTAGATGGCGTATCTATTCAGGTTCCGCCAGGAAAGATTATCGGAATAGTGGGAGAATCCGGCTGCGGCAAAAGCATGACCGCCATGTCGGTCATGGGGCTTTTACGGTATCCGGGGAAAATTGTCGGCGGAAGCATTATCCTCAGCGGAAAAGAAATTACTCATATCCGCCCTAAAGAACTGGCTAAAATACGGGGAAACGAAATTTCCATGATTTTTCAGGAACCGATGACTTCTCTAAACCCGGTATATCCTATAGGACATCAGGTCAGGGAAGCGATTCTCCTGCATCAAAAGATATCCAAGGAAGAAGCCAAAAACAGAGTAATCGATATTTTCCGTGCCGTAGGCATCCCTGAACCCCAAAAACGCTATTACAGTTTTCCCCACCAGCTTTCCGGCGGGCTCCGTCAGCGGGTAATGATTGGCATGGCTATGGTATGCCGCCCAAAGGTAATGATCGCCGACGAACCTACTACTGCCCTGGATGTCACCATAGAAGCCCAGATTCTTCGATTGATGAAAAAACTATGTGAAGAACAAGGCACCTCCATTATCCTGATCACTCACAACATGGGCGTGGTGGCTGAAATCTGCGATTATGTCTATGTCATGTATGCCGGAAAAGTTATGGAGCAGGCAGAAACGTTCACCCTATTTGAAAAAAACAGCCATCCATACACCCAGGGATTGCTAAAATCCATTCCCAAGCTGGACGAAAAAACAGACCGTCTCTACACGATTGATGGTGTAGTGCCAAACCTCCTGCACCTGCCTGAAGGCTGCAGCTTTTGTACCCGGTGCAGCCAGGCCCAAAAACGCTGTTTCAGCGAAAAGCCCTATCTCTATGAAACAGGCCAAAACCATGGGGTGAGATGTTTCCAATATGAAAGCGGGGTGCATTTAGATGGAAAATAACATTCAGACAGCCGAAAAAAACAGCCGGAAAAAAATACTTTTGGAAGCAAAAAACCTGGTAAAAGAATTTCCCGCAGGCAGGAATAAAGGCAAATCGCTGGTTGTCCACGCCATATCGCATGTGGATCTAACCTTGTATGAAGGAGAAACCCTTGCGCTGGTAGGGGAATCCGGCTGTGGCAAAAGCACGCTGGGACGGGTGCTCATCCGGCTTTTGGAAGCTACTTCCGGGCAAATCTGTTTTGACGGAAAAAACATCGTGGAAATGAACGAATCGGCTTTTTCTCCCTATCGGAAACAGATGCAGATTATCTTCCAAGACCCATATGCTTCCTTGAATCCCCGGATGAGTGTAAAGCAGATTATCGAAGAGCCGCTGGTCACTTACGGCATGAGAGATAAAAAAGAACGGGAAATGCGCGTTAAAGCTTTGATGAAAGAAGTGGGCATTGCAGAAGAATTCTATAACCGCTATCCTCACCAGTTTTCCGGCGGCCAGCGGCAGCGAATCGGCATTGCCCGCGCTATCGCCTTAAATCCAAAGCTGATTATCTGTGATGAACCTGTATCCGCGTTGGATGTATCCATACAATCCCAGGTTCTGAATCTGCTCAAAGATTTACAGGAACGGTACCGGCTGACATATTTATTCATTTCTCATGACTTAAGCGTAGTCAAATTTATCGCCAATCGGGTATGTGTAATGTTTCTGGGATGTATCTGTGAAATCGGCCCTACGGAAAGCCTTTATGAGCACCCCCTTCACCCTTATACCCGTTTTTTGCTAAATGCCATCCCCAAAGCGGACCCCAAACTGCGCAGCCAGGAAAAGGAACTGTTATCCGGCGAACTGCCCTCCCCCATCAATCCGCCTCCCGGATGCCGTTTTCATACCCGCTGCCCATATGCCAGGGATATATGCAGTCAGCAAGCCCCATGCCGCAAGGAAATCAACGGGCGGGAGGTGTTTTGCCATTTTCCGCTAGAGGATTAGCCGCAATGCCCTGCCAAATATTAAAAGGAACTGTTGCAAGCAGGCAATTAACCGTTTTCAGCAGTTCCCTATTCATCTAATTTCAATTTGCCATTTTAACCTCAGGCAAAGCAGCGATAGCTCCCGCCAAATCCTCGTCGGTGGGAATATAATCACTCATAGCCCCATCATTGTATTTCTGATAAGCTACCATATCAAAATAGCCTGTTCCGGTAAGGCCGAACACAATATTTTTCTTTTCCCCTGTCTCCTTACATCTCATTGCCTCATCAATAGCCACTTTTATCGCATGGCTGCTCTCCGGCGCCGGAAGGATTCCTTCTACCCGGGCAAATATCTGTGCCGCTTTAAATACCTCTGTCTGCTCGACGCTTCTGGCCTTCAACAGCCCCTGGTCATACAGCTCCGATACGATGGAACTCATCCCATGATAGCGCAGGCCGCCGGCATGATTGGCAGACGGAATAAAACCGCTGCCCAAAGTATACATCTTCGCCAACGGGCATACCTTCCCCGTATCGCAGAAATCGTAAGCATAAACGCCTCTGGTCAAACTCGGGCACGAAGCCGGCTCCACGGCAATAATCTCATAATCCGCCTCTCCCCTCAGCATCTGTCCGACGAAAGGAGAAATCAAACCGCCCAGATTAGACCCGCCTCCGGCACAACCGATAATCGTATCCGCCTTAATCTCGTATTTATCAAGGGCTTTCTTTGTTTCCAAGCCGATTATGGACTGATGCAGCAGCACCTGAGCCAATACGGAACCAAGCACATAGCGGTATCCCGGCTGGCTCACCGCTGCTTCCACCGCCTCGGATATGGCACATCCCAAACTGCCCGTAGTTCCAGAAAATTCCGCATTCATCTTTCGTCCCACTTCTGTTTCCATCGAGGGGGAAGGAGTCACCTTTGCTCCGTACGTCCGCATCACCTCTCTCCGGAACGGCTTCTGTTCATAAGAACATTTTACCATATACACCTGGCAATCCAAATCCAAATAGGCACAAGCCATAGACAAAGCCGTCCCCCATTGACCTGCTCCCGTTTCCGTCGTCACACCTTTGAGTCCCTGCTTCTTGGCATAATAAGCTTGTGCAATGGCAGAATTCAGTTTATGGCTTCCCGAAGTGTTATTCCCTTCAAATTTGTAATAAATATGAGCCGGCGTATCCAGCTTTTTCTCCAGACAATATGCCCTGGTCAACGGAGACGGACGGTACATCCGGTAAAAGTTTAATATTTCTTCAGGGATATCAAAATAGGGCGTTGTATCGTCCAACTCCTGTCTGGCCAATTCCTCACAGAAAATCGCGGATAACTCTTCCAGAGTCACTGGTTTTAAAGTCCCGGGATTTAAAATCGGAGCCGGTTTCTTTTTCATGTCTGCCCGTACATTGTACCATTGTTTCGGCATCTCCTGTTCTTCCAAATAAATTTTGTAAGGGATAGTTTTTTCCATTTTGATCTTCCTTTCCATTTTGATATTTTCATACTTCTGCGGCATATGTTACTGTTCACAGGTACCCTGTGAACGTAACCGCATATGCCCATTTTAAATTGCCTTCGGCAATGGGGCATATGCTTTGCTCCCATAATGATATCTGCCCATGGCTAATCAGTAGAGTGATTAGCCATAGTGTGAACAGTAACCGGCATATTCCCTCTGCACGGGGCTGCACAACCGAGTAGTGAAGAACTATCTTCCCCTACTCGCCGCGCAACCCGCGTGCTGCGTCAGCAGCAAACTTCCATACGCGAGCCTGTGCATAAAAAAACTCCTGTCCTATAGTCTACCCATAGGACAAGAGTTAAAACCTCCTGCGGTGCCACCTAAATTCATTCTTACGAATGCGCTCATCCATGTACTATCATACACATTCTGCTGTAACGTGCAGCCACGTCTCCCC
The DNA here is from genome assembly GCA_947383005.1 of uncultured bacterium. Classification (GTDB taxonomy): domain Bacteria; phylum Bacillota; class Clostridia; order Lachnospirales; family Lachnospiraceae; genus Brotaphodocola. The sequence goes on from CANDBT010000049.1 coordinate 15,957, forward strand.
TACTCCAAAAATATTTAAACAATACTCTGTTTCGGTTTGCCTTCATGGACCCATTCGCTCTTCTTCCCATCACTGCAGTCCCACCCCCTGCAGTTCTCTGTGCATGTTCCAAACAGTTACTCATTCCACTCAACAGTTTTGGCTGATTCAATTATAGAATCAGGATATAACAGATTTCCTGAAATGTCAAGAGGAAAGGCGGATATTTTTCGCAACTATTTTTCGCAGCCGTAACAGTTCAGACGGCGGGAAATTTGACAAGATAAAATATTGGGACTCAGGAATATAACTTATCAGAATTTGTGAAGCAAATTTTGATAAAAGGCACAGCTTTTTGTGCCGTAAATCGATTATAGGAAGCCGATTTTGCTTCCTATAATATTGAAACAAGGAAGATGCTTTATACAGATCTACTTCCTGTTCGGTTCCGTTGCTGTAGATAAAATACTGCTTGTATCTGAAAATGTTACTCCCTTCGTGCGGTGATAAAAAAGATAGCGTTCCAATTCACTTATGTAAATTCCGGCCTTTTGTTTCAATCCCGCATTTTCCAGATTAGAAGCCCAATTTTCATAATACTGTTTAAAATCCATGGTTGTGTTTACATCCTGATGACTGCCCAGTGCCATAAGCGGTATCCCGCTGCTTGCCTTTACACTTTTGTCCCCCTGCTGTGCCAGGTGGACACGTAAAGCAGTCATTTCCGCAGGCGTGGCATTTTCTGCGTTCACATCGTTTAAATGAATTTTCTGGGTAAAACGTTTTCCCTGGATATCTTTTCCCTCGACATACATCACCGGATCGTCATCTGTGGAACTTTTATCATACTTCATGTGAAGCTCCTACCCCGAAACGGGACTGAACTCACTATGTAGATAACCCATTTTTAGCGTACCATGATAATTGCCGCCGTGAGCAGATGATAACCCTTCACTTGCCCCGCTTTGACCAAAAACATTTTTCCTATTATTTCCGGACATAGTTCCCATCGGATATCTTGCCGTGGGATAGCTTGTACCTTGTAAACCTAATACACTCATTTTTTCTCCTCAATCTGTCTTTTTCATTTATGCCTTTAATTGTTCCAATATCTCTAAAAATTTTCTGTAATCCTGAAAATGCTGGGATTTATTTGATAGCCGTAGCTCTTCCTTTGGAAGTGATACCGGCTTCCACCCATTTTTCTGCCTGCTGCTGGAAGTAAAAAGGGTGGTATGCTACTTCTTTTCTTGTAACCGCATATACGGGAAATCCATTTACCATCTGAATGGTCATAATCGTGTTACTCCTTACGTTTCAGTCTATGGCTCCTCTGTCGGTCAGAACCATTTATGCTCCCTTAAATATAAGTCCAAGCATATACTGTTGTTTCACTATTTTCTTGTAACATACGCTTAAATATAGCCGTAATTTTACGGTACAGCCCTCTCGTTTCTTCATTAGACGCTAACAGATATGTTCACCTCTCTTATCTTTCTTGATTTTATATTTTTAAGAAATAATCAGAAACCGTAGAGAATAATTATTCCACCTCCTTCAAAGTCTATCTCTACAGTCTGTTCATTTCGTAAAAATCAATTTTCCTACAATAATTTTCTTAATTGCTCCGTCAGTGTCCCTTCACCAATAAAGGCACACATCAAACTTTCTCTTTTGCTATTCCTTTTTCTCCCCGGTAAGTCCGTCATAGATGCTCTGCGCCACGGTCTCCCCTGTCTCATACCGGATCTTTGAGAAGCGAATCTCCTTCTTGTCCTTGTCATAGGACTGCTCATAGAGATACCGCTCCCCTTCCTCCAGCCGCTCGATGTTCCCCAGCCAGGACGGCGCAAAACGTGCCGGGTCATCCAGAGCAAAGTTACGGGTATCGCTCAGGGCATTGGATACCTCCACCGGTACGCCCACTTCCGTCAAAAGTGTATGGGAAAAATCTCCATAGTCTCCCACCACCACTTCCCGGCCAATCTGCTTTAAATAGGCTTCTGCATAAGCCTGTTCCTGCATTTTCAGATCATCCTGATCCTGGGCAGAGGGGGACTGACATAAGTCCCAGAGTTCTTTGGGAAACATCCTCTGGATGGACTCCGTATATCCGCCCCCATCCTCCGGATACTGGAAGCGAACCGCCACATAAGCGCCATCCGGCTCTTTTACCATCTGTAACACTGCAGGAATCACTCCGGTTCCTCCGCATTTAACAAAATTCCCGTCCTGAAACTGATAGGTGCCGTATATGGTCAGAGCATACACAGTGACTGTGGTATCCGTCTCTTCCTGCCCCAAAAGCTTATGTCCCTCCCCGAAAACCTCCCGGTCCTGAGCATAGCTGTAACGTCTGTACTCCAAAATAGCGGCGGCCACGGCTTCCTCCAGGCTCTCTGCCCGGACTCTTGGCTCCAAAAGCTGATCCACCCTTTCTAAGCCCTCCAGAAGTTCCCCTATCTTTTCCAGCTGCTCATCCGCCTGGATATATTCCCGGATAAACGGGATACCCTCATACCGGCTGAAAGCAGATGCCGGCATATAAAAATACTCCCGGTTTCCCTGCCCGTCTATGGGATACCTGGGATAATCCCAGGACACGCTGTAACAGTTATCAATCAGGCCCATCAGCAGGCCGGCCGCCTTCTGCATGATGATATTGTCAGGCTCCCGATCCAGATGAAGGGTCATGCCATAAGGGAGATACGTGGTCTGAAGCTCCATGCTCCAGCCTGGCTTCAGGCCATAATACTCCCAGACCAGGCTGATGAGCCTTCCGTCAGCAGGGGCATCGCCAATGTAGGGATTCCTGGCTTCCAGAAGGTCTTTGGCCGTAACCAAAGATTCACGCCGCCCTCCGGCCTGAAACCTTTCCTCTGACTCATGGATCTCCGGGTTCCCGCAGATTCCCACAAACAGAAGCTGTCCCTGGCTGCGGATGGCATAGAGAAACGGCCGGTCCAGAATCATATCCGCCCTTCCCTGTGGCAGCGCCGCCCCCGCATAGGCAATCTCCGTAAATGCCGCCGCTTCCACGCCGTTCTCATCAATGCCGATATGCACATCCTGGCTGGCGCCGGAAATGCTTAAAGGATTATAATCCGACATCCCGGAGAAATCCCCGTCCCCGCCAAAAGCTTTCCGGATCCCTAACTGCTCCAGGACCTTGGTAAACTCCATGCAGCTGCCATAGGAGAACTTAGGGATCTTCCAGACCACCTCCCCCATCCCCTCGCCGTCCGTTCCTTCCAGCACCTCTCTTAAAATCTCCGGAGATTTCACCAGTTCCCGGACGTCCACCCCCTCATCTGGCAGAATGAATTCCATGGAGCCGTTTTTCAGGGATAAGCTGGAGGAAGTAAAATTCTCTCCCCGCCGAAAACCATGAGAATCCATGGTGCGGTTCATAAAATCACAGGTTACCACTGTCCCCCCTGCCGTGGTGAACACATCTGCCTCAGTACTGTCCTTATTGAACCGGTCAATCCACTCGTCATAGTAATAGACCGTGTTCCTGAGAGAAAGCAGCTCCTCCTCCGGCGCCGGCTCTGTTCCGGGCACGATCACCCCGCCGGTCCGCTCCTTCACCCAGTCTGCCATAGCCCGGGCTACTTCCGGATCCTTAAGGTCAGCCCGGAAAATATCGGAATAGAAATACCGGGCCGCCTGATCCGCAAATTCCTGCTTCAGCCTCAGAGCCTGATCCGCCCACAGGGAATTAGCAATCCGCAGGTTGTAGAGGGACTCTGGCGGCATCTCTCCCCATTCGTCCTTTTTTGCATTGGCTGGATTGGGCACATGATAGAGAACCTGGAACGCAGTCTGGCAGTCCCTGGCCAACGCATCCATTCCTGCCTCCGGGCCGTCCGCCCCATCCAGGTATCCCAACAGAGACAAAAACTCCTCCTGTGTCTTCCCGACCGCCCCCTGCGCGCTCATGGCCAAGGCATAATAAAGCCCCAAGGGAGAATAAGCCATGTTCGCCTGGCTGCCGTTTTTCAGCGCCTGGGAGGCCGTCCGGAAGGCAAAGGAGCCATAGGCATTTTCAAACCTCCCCGGAATCTGCCGGCTGCGCCGCGCCGCGTAACGCTCCTCCTCATTTTTATATACCGGCTCCTGAGGATATTCCGCTCGGGCGATGGCCTCCACTTTTGCCGGAATCCGTCCATTGCCCGCCATGCCGCCCCCGCCGCCCGGAACCGTGTTTTTCCCACACCCGGCGGCTGCCGCCACTCCCAGGGAAACTGCCAGCAGGCAGGCCCGTAGCCTCTTTCCGTTTTTTGCCATAATCTGCTCCTTCCTTTTCTCCTGGCCGTCATTATCCTCCAATTACTGATCATGGGGCGCATCTTCCTGTCCGGATACGCCGAACAAGAAGCATCAGGCGTTTATTCTTCACCGGCCTTGAAATTATATACCGGGCGGATCACTTTTATTATTTTTGCCGTTTCCCCAATATTCCTTACAATATCCTCCATTCCTTTATAAGCCATAGGGCATTCGTCAAGCGTCCCCGCATTAACGGAAGTTGTATAAATGCCCTTCATTTGCTTTTTAAACTCCGACACCGTCCAGCTTTTCTTTGCCTGCGAGCGGGACATCAGCCGCCCGGCGCCATGAGGTGCCGAATAATTCCAGTCGGCATTTCCTTTTCCCTCACAGATCAGCGAACCATCCCGCATATTAATCGGGATCAAAAGCTTCTCCCCCGCCTGTGCGGATACTGCACCTTTGCGCAGAATCATCTTTTCTGTATCGATGTAATTATGAACCGTGGTAAACTCCTCTTCCACTTTCAATTTCATCCCCCGAATCAATTCATCCATCATAGCTTTTCGGTTCAGCATCGCAAACTGCTGTACCAGCTTCATATCATGAATATAATCTTCCATCAACGTCCCGCTGCAGTATGCCAATGTCCGGGGGATTTGTGTCCTTACCTGGTTTTTGAGCTTCTTTAGCGCCTTCTGGATCTCTTTCTCCCGCCCTTCGGCCCGGTAAGCAGCAATCAATGCTTTTTCGTCCTTTTTCGCATTTCCATTCAATTCCCGATATGCCTGCTCCTGATAATACTGGGCAACTTCCAGCCCCAAATGGCGGGAACCCGAATGAATCACAAGATAAAAATTCCCTTCCTCATCCTTATCCGCTTCGATAAAATGATTTCCGCCTCCAAGCGTCCCCAAAGACAGCATCGCCCGCCCCAAATCCAGACCGGCTTCCCTGGCACACCGCAACTGTGTCAAATCAAGTTCATCATTAAGCCGATGCGGCGTCTCACGAATACTGTAACCGGAAGGAATTTTCTCATAAATCAGTTTATCCAGTTTTTCCAGCTCCAAATGACGATTCTTCACCCGAATCGTCTCCATGCCGCAGCCAATATCCACTCCTACCAGATTCGGCACGACCGTATCATCAATAGTCATTGTCGTACCGATCGTACATCCTGCTCCGGCATGAACATCCGGCATAATCCGAATGCAGGAATCTTTTGCATATTCCTGATCGCAAAGGCATTTGATCTGTTCTAACGCGCTTTCTTCCACAACATCCGTAAACACTTTTGCCGTATTATATATTCCCTTTACTTCCTGAACCATTCCCTTTCCTCTCTGCATAATTGTTGCTATCAACCAATCTTACAGTCAAGCCTGGCGCTGTTTTTATCCAATTTTCCTCCCATATCCCCCTCCGTAGACGGAAACGTATACCCAAAGGGCACACCGCAATACATGCCCTTTCAGGGCGGGGAAACAGCAAAGCTGTTTCATAAGGTATACCCTTCGGGCATACCGTAATTCATGCCGCTTCGCGGCGGGAGGCAGCCTTCTCTGAATCATAAAGTATAATTTTTTAAAGCCGGAAGTTCCTTTTCTAAATCCAGGCATATGCTCCTGTGCCAAAAAAACTCTCCCAAAAACAATATTTTATGTATCCAATCTTCAAATATCAACGCATGAATCAAACGTTTGCCCGAATATATTTTCTTACTGGCATAGATGTGCTCCATCTGCAGCTCATATGGCGTCATATTTTGGGGATAATGCACCACACAGCCATTATATTTTGACCAATCTTTATGCAGCAAACGGTCTTTATTTGCCTCATAAACCGGCGTTCCCGGCACAAAATACATAGACTGGATCAGCACACCCTTAATATTATTTTCAATAACGAAATCGGCAAGCTGTTTTCCGATACCCCTCCGGTTATTGTCGCCGCCCAGAATAAACAACCCTCTGACGCTGAGTCCATGGCGCTGGATATTTCTGATTGAGCGTTTTATTTCCTCCACCGTACTTTTTTTATGGTAAGTCTGGAAATCCATATCATCGATAAACTCAATTCCCATGGCAACCTCAAAAAAGCCGGCCCTTTTCAGCAAATCCAGCATTTCATCATCAAACCCCACCTCATATCTGGCCTGTACCGTAAAATTTGTACGGATTCCCTGATCAATAATTGCCTGCAATACGCTCATCGCCCACTGTCTGTCGGCAAAAAAATTATCATCGGTAAGCCACAATCCCCTGAGAAGTCTTGGAAAACGGCCTGAATGAAAAAACGCGAGAGACTGGCGGATATCCTCAATCACATCCTCCACCGAACGTGTGCGCACTTTTCTGCCAAAATGCCGTACCAAAGCACAATAATCGCAATTATGTGGACATCCCCGGGAAGCATGTACCTGGGGCCAGATTGTATTATAATGAACCCGGTTATGATATTGATAGACCAGATTTCTATCTGCAATGCCATCTATATTTTCCGGCGGCTTCCGTTTCCCTGTCACTATCAATCGGCCATCTTTTAGATAAGCCACTCCCGGAAAGTCAATCGGCTCTCCCTTTTCCAAGGTGTGAAGCAGCTCTAAGATACTTTCTTCTCCCTCGCCCAGCAAAACGTAATCACCATAACGGACTGCCTCCCGGTAATTCATCGACACATGAAGCCCGCCCATAATTACAATAGCATGAGTATGTTTCTTAAAAAAACGGGCAAGCTGATAAGCTCTGTTTGCATTAAAGGTAAATACGCTCCCGATAACAATAATATCCGCATCCACCACATCCGCTCTGGGAATTTTGGAAATCGCTTCGCTATACATATAAGTATCGTCAAATTCCCGTTTTACTATAGTCGTCAGAAGATTCAGCCCCACAGCCGGCGTCCTGATATACCGGTCATAAACAAAATAGTTTAACATCGTCCTTTTGTATGGCCGCGCGCCTGGTTCAATAAACCTTATTTTACGGATATTCATGTTCATTTTGTCTCCTAATTTTCCCTAATGTCTTGATTTCTACATTCAAGACATACTAATCATTTCCAAGTTTTTATCATTATCTATCCAAACCAAATATTTTTAATTGTTTGCAAGTCTTCTTTTATCTGATCTAAAAATTTATCAGCCATACCTATTTCCCATATTCATCAGTATCTTAATAATATAACTTACCGGAAATTGCGAAGTAATTTCCGATAAAAGGAATGGTTTTTCGTGCCGTAAATCCGATTACAGGATTCGCAAAGCGGTTCCTGTAATATCATAATACCACAAACAATGTCATATTACCATAATTGCCGGTATATCTTCCTGATTAAAATTTTTCTGCTTACTATTCACGGAGTAGCTGTGAATAGCCGCCATTTTGAATCACCTTCGGTGATGGGACGGCTCAGATTCCGGCCATTATGTTCATCTTCCCGGTTGTTCAGCATAGTGAACAACCGGGCCGTGAACAGTAACTTTTTCTGCTTCTAATGTGGCTTTATTAATTGCACTTGCCCTTTTATAAGCTTCATTTAGTGCCCATTCTCATTTGTAAACGAATCGAATGCACTTTTATAAAATGGCCTCTTCACTTATATTTTCTACTTTTAAACTTTAATCAAAATCCTCACACAATCCTAATTCCAGCCTTGTTATTCATCTTCAAATATAGTATAATTCAATCCATCAAAGCATTCAGGGAGGCAATGCAATGAATACGTTACCCATAGAAGACATGAGCAAAACATATCTTGAACACTCTATGGTCATTCATAATTTTGTCATAAAAATAGGGAATCAGATCAAGGATAACTTATGCCGTGTTTTTGGCGACAGTGTACAATACCAATGGCGGGAAAATAATGATAAGGTAGTTATACCTGATGTATCTATCATCTGTAACATGCGTGACAGAAAAAATGCAGATATATTGTAAAGTAGGCGTTTCTGAATACTGGATTGTTGACTGGCGCAAAAAACAAGTTGAAATCTATATGTTTGACTGGAAAGAGGATGATACACCTTATCCATATCTCTATAAAACAATCACAGAACAAAATAAAGAAGAACTTCAAATGGTAATGTTTCCTCATTTTAAGATCACATTTGATGAATTATTCGATATTGAATAATTATCAGCCCTTCTGCCATCAGATGGGCTATTATTATCTGCTCCATATCTTCCATTACGCCGCTCCCACCCATCTAAATTACTATGCTGCGTTGTATATCCAATCTCTTCTCCACAATAGCTTCCACTCTCAGCTATAACCTGTATCAAAGATAAGGAGATTGATATGGGTATCTCTTAGCAAAAAATAATCGTAGTTTCCATACGCAGCTTATTACGCAATCCCTAAAATTCTCTAAAAACCTACCTACATAACAAAAAAGAGTATCTATCTTTTGATAAATACTCCCTTTCGTCATGCTCCTGAACGTGCGCGAGAAGATTCGAACTCCCGACACCTTGGTCCGTAGCCAAGTGCTCTATCCAGCTGAGCTACGCGCACATACAGCCAATGCAAAAGACAATCTTTCGCAACAAAAAATATTATACTTTACATTTTTCTTTTTGTCAAGTTTTTTATGCAATTAATTTCCAATTTGAGTTTTTCAGCCAGAAGTGCAAGAACCAGTTTAATGCCTACAAATCAAGGGAAAAGAAAAAGGGGAACAAATCGGATAACCGCTAAAAAATGCTTGCGGCACTTTGAAGATTGTGGTATATTGAACATAAAGAAGGACATCTGCGTCAACAGATGCCCAACAGGAGCTACCGATAGACGGTTAGCCCGATTATTTAGTCACAAAATAGCCGTAACCTTTGGTCGGGTGGGCGGCTATTTTTGTGTCTTGTTATTATCTTTGCTGCCGATGGCGTATCCGAGACCGAAACAGGTCAGGCATAAGCCAAGCACTGAAATCAATCCTTCTATCGTCAACATTCGCTTCAGCCCTCCTTTCCCAGATTCCGTTTCCGGTTTCTATGTAATCGGAGGGTCACAGTCCCTCCAGAGAGGGCTAACCGCCTACCATCTTGGTAGTCCCAAAGAAATACTACCATATTTCGACAAGAACTTCTATCTGATTTTCACACCGCACCGTGAAAAAACCCCGAAAACTCCAGCAATATTTTTCATAAAATCATGCCATTGGCATTTTTAATGCAATGGGGAACTTTGTTCCCTCTGACCGCTTCATAGCAGGATACGCAGATAATGTCAAGACCGCCGCAGGCGAGGCGGAGCCGGTGTTTTGACATTATCTGCATATCCTGCTACAAAACCGAAATTATGTTGAAATATTTTAGCAGAAATACAGACTACCATATCCAGTGACGTTTTGTAAAGGTACATGGTAAATAACCCGTCCGGGTCAAAAAAATTGCCGTCCAGAATGGACGACAATGGATTTATCGATCTTTCATTTTTCGGCAGCCGTCTGGTAGTTCCGCTGACCAGGGCATTAGCTTTTCAAGTTCCTCCTCCGGCACATTTCCATGGGGATAGTTCATGAGCTGGGTCAGTAGATAGGAGAAGTACTCATAGGGCTTCAGGCTATTCGCTTTCGCTGTTTCAGCCAGGCTGTACAGCATGGCGCTGGCTTTCGCACCTTTTTTGGAATCTATGATCTTCCAGTTATGTTTTCCTAAACAAAAGGACCGGATGCTTCGCTCAGCATCGTTATTGTCAGGCGGGACCGCCCCGTCTTCCAGGAATACACGCAGGAACTGCTCCTGGTTGATGGAATAATTCAAGGCCCCCACAAGTTTGGAACTTTTATCCAGCCCTTTTTTACCCACCTGCTCTTTTACCCACCTGAAATAAGCATCTACCAGGAGCTTTACGGACCTTTGCCTGTTCTTAAGCCTCTCACTGGCTGATGCGTCTTTATACATGTTGTCCACATGATATATGGCGGCGATCCGGCTGACTGCCTCCGCCGCAGCCTTCTGGGCCGGGGTTGTGGGCCCGTTTTTACCGGCAGCCTTAACAATCTCTGCGTATCTGCGCCTCGCATGGGCCCAGCAGCCCGCTACTTTCAGGTCATCTGGATGTTCGTCTGCCATGGTATGGTATACCTGATACCCATCCGTGACCAGCGTGCCCTGGTACCCTTCCAGCAGCTCCCTGAGAGCATCCGTGCCGCGGGTCCCCGGGTATTCGTAAAGGTAGACCGGCACTCCGCCGTCCCCTCCGGGGCTATGGCACACCCACATATACTCTCTGCCGTGTTCCGGCATTGTAAACGGGCTTTCATCACAGTGGAGGTGGCGGCTCTTTAAAAGCTCCTTCTTCATCCTGTCATGCACTGGCCCCAGATAATACTCGTGGATCCGTATCATCCAGCCCGCCATGTCCTGGCGGGGGATGCTGACATCATTCCTCAGGAATTCTTCTGACAGCCGCTTTAAGGGGACCGCATTGACATACTTGGCATTAAATATGACCGCCGCCAGCTCCGGTGTCAGGATGCTGTGGTCAAGGAGCCTCGCGGGCTTTTGCGCACGCAGAATTCCTCCCGTATCATGGTCCCCGGCATATACCCGGATATGGTGTTCATGGACTTCAAAACGGCCGGGAACATATTTCAGTTCCTTGTATACCTCATCCGGAAGGGTATGAAAACCACGGGGGAACTGCCCGGCCAGCTCCTCCTGGGAACATTCATGTATGACAATCACGGTTTCTAGGTCTTTCAGATTGAAAGCCCGCTTCCCTTTGGTCCGTGGCTTCCTCTTTACAAGGACCTCCTCCATTGCCGCCTCCTCCGGCAGGCCCTCCTCAACCAGGCATTCCACTTCGTTGAGGATACACATGGTTTCCAGGTCAATGGATAACTGGCCCTCTGTCTGGAGGTTCCTCTCAGACCTGGGGCCAAAGCGGTGCTGTGTGAGGACCGCAAGCTGTTCCTTCAGGTCCTCCACCTGGTGGATCAGCTGTTCATTCTGCTTCTGGATCATGCCGTTCTGTTCCGACAGGATACGGAAGCTTTCGCTAAGGTTTGTATACAGAATGACCAGCATTTCCTTGGGAAGCTGATTCAGTTCGTCCGTTGGGATTGTGTTATTTTTCATGCTTTTATTATACCACCAAAGCCAATGAAAGTCTTGTATTTCCTGCATTTTTTGGAAATTGGGGGGCAGGTATTTTGTTGTCAGTGTCTATGTCTGCATGGGGTCAGTATACCTTAAGCTCCACTTGTGAGATCGTCTTTTTCTGTTCGATGGCAAGGCCGTCCATGAGCCACCGGTACTGCTGCCCGGTAATGGCTTTTGCCTCCTTCTCACTGCGAGGCCACTGTAAGTGCCCGTCCGCAAAACGCTTGTAGCACAGGATCCAGCCATCCCCTTCATATAAGAGGGCTTTCATCCGGTCATTTCTGCGTCCGCAAAACAGGAAGATACTGCCAGGTTCTGTTGGGTTCAGGCCGAAGGAGGTGTTTACCATGGCCGCCAGGCCGTCAATTCCTTTCCGGAGATCGGTATAGCCGGTACAGATGTAGATCCGTTTAAAACCGGAGGCATCATTAAGCATGGCGGATCACTCCCAGCACTTGTGAAAGCAGCGGTATGGGTGTATCCTGGTTGATTCCTACAGAGACCCCGTTCACAGACAGGACTATCTGAGGAAAAAAGGGACTGCCTGACGGGCTGTCCGCAGGGCCGGTTTCTGCTTTTAAGGTATCTGCCTGTATCGCCACAAAGCCGGCCTGGCTGAGGGCGGCTTCTTTGACTTTACGCTGCCAGTAATAATAAGCATTGCGCGAAAGACTGTGCTGTTCGCAGTAGTCATCAACTTTCAAGCCGCTGGATCGGCAGTCCTGGATAATGGAAGCCCATTGTTTGGTACGGATCTGTATCGTAGCAAGTTTTGTATCCATATCGAAACCTCCTTGTATTTGTGATAAAAAATTGGTTGCAAACTTTTCACACTTTACAAACATTATCTCATAAAGAAAGATAATTGGAAGTTGACGAGTTATTTACCATGTACTTTGTAAAGGACTTTTTAATCATATTCACAAAAAATTTACATTTCAGGGCAAAAAATAGAGCCAGGAACCTGTTTTTTAGGTTCCCGGCTTATTAACTTTGTTTATGTGTTTCTATCAACTTTTTTATTACCTGCCTGTTTTTGCGTCATTACTTGGAAGAAAAAATATAATTTCTCTAAACTCTTATCAATATAACAACAATCATTAACGCTAATTATTTTTTTAATGATTAATACAACTCTTTAAATCTGAAATAAAACTGTCTATTCCTTCACTCATATCTTGCATAATATTATAAAAAACTCGAACCAACATTCTCCCATCAACACCGAGAAATTTTCTCAATTCTTCGAACCAATCATGATGGTCATTTCCATCAATCGTTGCCAACATTGTTATTATCTGGCTATCGCTCTTTCCCATACTATCACAAAATTTTTTAATGTTTTCTGCATTATGCAAGTATTCTCTATATAATTCTTCCAATGGTTTATTCCCCGGCAGAAAAACCCATTTCCATTGTAATTTCTCTGTATTTAAACGATTTCTCATATCTCCATCATATACACCTATAAAATCGTATTTAATTCTATCACTTGCCGGAAATTCAAGACGACAAGAGATTGCTTTTTCTCCACCTTCCGCAATGTCAATTGTATATCTTTTCAAAATATATGGAGCCTTATCCTCTAAAATAATTGAAAGAAAATCATATGCAACTCTATCTTCAACAAACAATGTTCCCATATAATTTTGCGAAACACCTAATATGTCTTCAGCCATCATATTGTCATCAGGTTTTGTAACCATAGCAATATTCCCCATTCTACTCACAATTCTTATATTACCATTTTTTATATGTTCTAACAAATATGGCGAATGCGTAGTCATAATTATTTGAATTCCTTTTTCTGCCATTTGTTTCCCCAAGTAATTTGAAAAATGCATTTGTGAACATATACTAATGTATGTTTCTGGTTCTTCAATAATGACAATTGTTCCCTGATTACATTTATTTATGCACCAGAACAAATATAGTAAAAAGTGCTCCCCTCTCCCCATACTTCGAGAATCATATTCTATTTGATCAATGGTAACCTGAAAATATGGCACAGTTCCTATTTCTTCAATTTCTTCAAACTCCCATACTCTGCAATCTTGATATCTTTTCCCCGTCAAATAACAGATATCTTCTATTTCTTCTTCAGACAACCTATATTCTTCATTTTGTTCAAGTAATTCTTCAAAATTTGCCTGTTTAATAGTAAACTCTTGAATATTATTACTTTCATCACAATCCAAATATATAATTTTATCTAAGTCATATCCAGTATCGCAAAGTCGATATCCCGTGCAATTTGAACATCGGATTTCCTTTTTTTCGCTTACAACCTTTCCATTAACCGTACTTCCTTTTAACTTATGTCTGTCACTTTCTGTTAAAATTACTCCTAAAATATCTTTTACCGCAGCAATTACCGTACTTTTTCCTGCTCCGTTCAAACCACATATTGCAGTTATTCCGTCTGAAAAAGAAATTTCTTGCAAATCATTTAAGCCATTAAGCTCTACGCCGGATACACTATTTAAATATTTTCTCTTATATGCTCTATCCCAATAATCTGTTTCTTTCGCCTTTCTCGTTAAAACTTTTCTCCCCAATTATATTTTTCAACAATTTTCTCAAGTGTATAATTTAAATTTTGAAGTTCTTTAAATGTATTTATAGTATATTGTATAAGTTCTGTTTCGTTTCCCCATAACATATCTCTAAAAACTGTAATAATAATGTCACGATATATAATTGAAAGAGCGTCTGTACTTCCCATACTAGACCTTTGGTTAAAAGTATTGAGCATTATCTCAAAAAATGAATTTCTCTTTTGCAAAGAAGAGAAAACTTCTATGTATCGTTGATCTACTTTTTTGTATTTTCCTTTTATAAAGGCTCTACAAAATTCAAAGTAACTAATAACATTTTTTAATTCCGTATCACTCAAAGACAAATTTCTACGAATAAAAACAAACCAGCTAAAAATTGTTGCTTTATTAAATGAATATTTAAAATCATCCCAACCAATAATACACTCCATAAATTTTTCTAAAGTTTTAGCAACTATCCTAATACACTCATCTGAAAAAGGTATTGCTTGACGATATTGAATCGAAATATCATTAGATGTTATCTTTTTCTTTAATGTTCCAGTTTCAACTGAAAAACAAAATTTTGAGATAATTTCATCGTAAGCCAGCCTGGAATTTGAAAATCCAATTGTTTCTTTACTTGCTCCTAATGCAACAAACTTATTGGACAATTCTTTAACCTGATCTCTGGTAACACCAATATATGCATTCCTTTGTTCTGCAGACGTTAACGTTGTAGGCTGATTTAAACGATAAAATAATTCTGCCGGTTCTTCTGGTTGATATTCTGTTAATCTTATAATAACAATACTATATTGCCTAAATTGCCTTTGCCATTTTTTAGGAAGATCACGATAATGCATACCATCTAGCTGAATAAGTTCAGAATTTTCAGGCAGAATTTTTCCGTCAATACAAATTATATTATCATAAAAATCTCGTATAGCTGCTAATCTTTGCTGACCATCTAATACTTCATCTATGGATTGATTATTATGTATTACATGGATAGGTGGTATCTTCCAACCTCTTAATATTGAATCTATTAACTTTTGTTTCTTCTGAAGTGTCCAAATCTCCCCTCTTTGAAAGTCCGGTTGCAAGTCCATATCTTCATTTTTTATTCGATTTGCTATTGTTTCGATTTCTAAATCTGTAGATTCACATTTCATAAAGTTTTATCCTTTCTTACAACTATATTACATTTCAGAGAGAAAATTTCTACTGTTTCTGTTCAAACTGTTTCTAAACTTTAATCTAACGAAATCATAAATAACTTGTTCAATGTCAATTACTACAACTAAACAATTTATTGACTTTTTATTCCTCTTGTCCAAGTTCAATTTCAGCAAGAATAAGCCAAGAACCTTTTTTAGATTCCTGGCCTACAGTTCTGTTTACACTGTTCTTTCGGCTTTCAATTTCTTTACTTCATCAAGAGAAAGTCCAGAAATACTCGCAATTTCTTCCAGAGCATATTTTCCAGCTGCCAGCATACGAAGCGCAACTTCTTTTAAAGATTCAATTCTCATATCTTCCATAATTTTACACATCTCGCTCACTCCTTTCGGGTTCTCTTTTAGATACCGTGTTCGGTTAGCCATCAATTCAAAATTCATATCATCTGCCTTGGTGCAATTAAAATCGTGCATGAGTTTTCCTATAGCGGAATCCCCACGATATTCACCATTCACATAAAGAATATGCTCCCCATCTTCAAAAGATTTACCCGTTGCAAGGTTGATTCTCTCAATCGGATAAACAGCTTCGCCCTGACCATAAAAATCTTTTTCAATGATAAAAATTGTATATGTGTCTGGCAATTCTTTAAATTCCTGACCAGAATGGAGATTCTCTA
>CANDBT010000050.1 GCA_947383005.1 uncultured bacterium
TCCGGTTTTTACGGACATCAGGTACACCTTTCGGTGTTTCCTCTGATTTGTCCGGTTTTTACGGACATCAGGTACACCTTTCGGTGTTTCCTCTGATTTGTCCGGCTCTTACGGACATCAGGTACACCTTTTTCGTGTTTCCTCTGTGCTGTCATGGGCATATCCGCCATTCCAACAAAGTCGCCATGATATTATATCACTATGTTTTTGTTAATGCAAGCCTTTTTTGCCTGATTTCCCTGTATTTTCCCTGTTTAAAATCTTATTTAAACAGCATATCTGCAGCTTTTATTTATCTCGCCAGATTATCCTGCCTTTAGTCAGATCATAGGGGGACATCTCTATCGTCACCCGATCGCCAGGGAGTATTCGAATATAATTCATCCGCAGTTTTCCGCTGATATGAGCCAACACCTGATGGCCATTTTCCAACTGCACCTGAAACATAGCGTTGGGTAGCTTTTCTACTACTGTTCCCTCAATTTCAATCACGTCCGCTTTCGACATGTATTCCTACCTCCATACTTCAATGGCATTTCCTATAATTTTTTAGTTGGCTGTATATTTTCTCATCTGTCGTAGGGAAATCGGTGATCAGCGGATGGACATCTATCTGGACATGCTTTCTATTCTTCTTCTTCGGCTTCGCCAATGTCCGGCGACGCCCATCGGCTAAAATGAACCTTTCTCCCTCCATGGACAATAAAATATAATACTGATCTTTATCATGTCCGGCAAGTGATCTTACCGGACATCCAGGCTGAACATTCATCTTAATCACCATCCTCACAGCAAAGAGAAAATCTCCGGTTCACCCTCTGTTATCAAAATGGTATTTTCATAATGGGCAGACAAAGAACCATCATCGGTTACTACCGTCCAGTCATCATCTAACCATGCCACATCCGCCCGGCCCATATTGATCATCGGCTCTATTGCTAAAGTCATACCCGGCTGCAAACGAATTCCTCTTCTTCTCTGAGAAAAATTCGGCACTTCCGGATCTTCATGAAGGTGATCGCCGATACCGTGTCCCACCAAATCACGCACCACGCCATAGCCAAAACTTTCCGCATAGGCTTGAATAGCCGAAGAGATATCATTCAGATGATTACCCGCACGGGCATATTTAATCCCTTCAAAAAAGCATTCCCTTGTTACCCGGATCAATTGCTGAGCCTCCGGGGTGATTTTGCCAATCGCATGTGTCCTGGCCGCATCGGAATGATATCCGTTATAAATTACTCCGGCATCCAGGCTCACAATATCCCCTTCTTTCAGAATCCGGTGCTTACTGGGGATTCCATGAACCACCTCGTCATTAACCGACACACAGATAGAAGCAGGATAACCGTTATAATTTTTGAAAGAAGCACTGCAGCCATAACTGCGAATCAGCTTCTCGCCTAACCGATCAATATCGAGAGTAGACATCCCCGGCCTCAGCGCCTTACCCAGCTCCTCATGCACCAAAGCCAAAATTCTTCCGGCCTCGCGCATCAGTTGAATTTCCCTTGATGATTTAATGGATACTGACATAGGTTATGCCCCCAGGACAGCTACAATG
Source organism: uncultured bacterium (assembly GCA_947383005.1). Lineage (GTDB taxonomy): Bacteria > Bacillota > Clostridia > Lachnospirales > Lachnospiraceae > Brotaphodocola. Next base: position 1,568 of record CANDBT010000050.1, read on the forward strand.
TCCTCAAACACTTCATTCAGTCCCTTTGTTCCATCTACAGTCACCAAAATGCCTTCCTTGCTGTAATATTCAATCAACGGCTGAGTCTGATCATGATAAACAGTCAAACGTTTCTGCACGGTTTCCGGTTTGTCATCCTCCCTCAGTACCAGACTGTCGCCGCAAGCGTCGCAGATACCCTCTGCTTTCGGCGGATTAAACGCCACATGATAGGTCGCACCGCATTTCACGCAGGCCCTTCTGCCACCCATACGGTTAACAATAGCTTCATCCGGTACATCCACATCCACGGCGTAATCCATTTTCTCTCCCCGCTCATTCAAAGCGGCTGTCAGACTTTGCGCCTGGGGAATGGTCCGCGGGAAACCGTCCAGCACATAACCGTTCTGGCAGTCATCCTGGCTGATACGGTCCAAAAGCATACCAATTGTCACGTCATCCGGCACCAACTGCCCCTGATCCATATAAGATTTGGCTTTCATTCCCAGCTCAGTTCCGCCTTTAATGTTCGCGCGAAAAATATCACCGGTGGAAATATGGGGAATCTTATACTTCTCCGCGATTTTTTTAGCCTGAGTCCCTTTTCCGGCGCCTGGTGCACCCAACATAATAATCTTCATTATACTACCTCCTCTTGCTATACCTCTCTCACCATCGGTAACTATTGCGTTACTGTTCACACCATTGCAGAAAAAGCTGCCACCCATCCTTTGTGCAGCAGCTCTCCCACTTATCCTGTAAATATCTTTAACCTCAAGATTATTGTACGCTTAATCGTTCAGAAATCCCTTATAATTTCTCACGATAACCTGGGACTCTATCGCTTTCACCGTCTCCAAAATAACACTGACAATAATGATCATAGAAGTACCCATAAAGCCCAGACGGCTCACACCGAAAACACCAGAAATCATAATCGGAATTACACTAATCACAATCAGTCCTACTGCTCCGACAAAGATAATATAATTCAAAATCTTATTCAGATAATCGGAAGTCGGTTTACCCGGGCGAATACCGGGAATAAAACCACCGGATTTTTTCATATCATTTGCCACTTCCAGTGGATTGAAGGTGATTGACGTATAAAAATAGGCAAACAGCACAATTAATACAATGTAGATTAGCAGCCCAACAGAATACCACGGCATTTCTGGCCTGAACCAAGAAGAAGAATTGAGCATCATCAAAATCTTACCGGGAATTGTACTGTAATCAGGATTGAAAAACTGGGCAATCACCACCGGGAACGACATAATCGACGATGCAAAAATAACCGGGATTACGCCGGCTGTGTTGACTTTCAGTGGAATATGCGTAGATTTGCCGCCAACCATCCTTCTGCCGACCATCTTCTTCGAATACTGTACCGGTATCCTGCGCTCGCCATCCTGCAAATATACAACAAATACGACCATGGCAACCGCCAACGCCAGCATAATCAAAAGCGTCACCGCCTGCACGGCAATAATTTTACCATTCATAAATGTGTTATACAAGGTACTTACATCTTCCGGAAGCGAAGAAACGATATTAAATAACAAAACAATCGAGATTCCGTTGCCAATGCCCTTCTCCGTGATCCGTTCGCCAATCCACATCAGGAATGCGCTTCCTGCCGTCATCGTAGCAACAGCAAGGGCTATCATGGCAATCTTTCCCATAATCGTCTGCTGGTTATAATCAATCAGCAGGCCCCGTCCGCCAAAACCTACCGCCATAGCTGTAGATTCAATCAAAGCCAAAGCAACCGTAAGATAACGGGTATACTCGGCGATTTTCCTTCTTCCATCCTCGCCTTCCCTCTGCATTTCTTCCAGCTTCGGGATTGCTATGGTCAAAAGCTGCATAATAATTGAGGATGTAATATACGGGGTAATGCTTAAGGCCAATACTGACATGGAAGTAAAAGAACCACCTGTCATCGCATCAAAAAAATTAAAAGCATCTCCGCTCTGCTTAGCGAAAAAATCCGCAAAATAGGAAGTGTTCACTCCGGGAATCGGTAATTCCGACCCGAAGCGAATCACTACCAGCATCATGAACGTATAGAGAATCTTTTTACGGATCTCTTTTACCTTCCATGCGTTTCGGAGTGTCTTAAACATATTCAGATCACCTCGCAGGTTCCACCTAAAGCCTCGATCTTTGTTTTTGCACCCGCGCTGAATGCATCTACCTTGACGGTCAGCTTTTTGGTTAATTCTCCGTCACCCAGAATCTTGACACCGTCTCTAGGATTCTTGATAATGCCGCATTCCATCAGAGACTCTACAGTAACAACTGTGTCATTGTCAAAACGCTCCAGTGCGCTCACATTGATTGCTACGATCTCTTTGGTATTGCGATTAGTAAACCCTCTCTTAGGTATACGCCGGTATAAAGGCATCTGACCACCTTCAAAACCAGGTCTTGGTGCACCGGAACGAGCTTTCTGGCCTTTATGGCCTTTGCCTGCGGTCTTGCCATTACCTGAACCATGGCCACGTCCTCTTCTGAAATTGTCGCTGTGCTTGGAACCAGCTGCCGGCTGTAAATTTGATAAATCCATTACATTGCCCTCCTTGCTTCGGTAATTTAGACCTCTTCTACTTTCACCAAATGCTTAACGTGCCAAATCATGCCTCTCACAGCTTCATTATCCGGCAGCTCAACTGTTTTATTGAGCTTTTTTAGGCCCAGAGCTTTAACCGTCGCCCTCTGCTTCGGTATCGCCCCTATTGGTGATTTGACCAATGTTACCTTTAACTTTTCTGCCATCTCCTTCTCCTCCTTAGCCCAAAATCTCGTCTACGGATTTGCCGCGCAGTCTCGCATACTCTTCCGGAGTCTTAAGCTGGGTAAGCCCCTTAACCACAGCAAGAACTACATTGGTCTTGTTGTTGGAACCCAGGGACTTGGCACGGACGTTCTTGATGCCTGCCAGCTCAAGGACAGCACGGGCCGGACCTCCGGCGATAATACCAGTACCTTCAGGAGCCTTTTTCATCAACACGCTGGCGCTGCCAAAGCTAACAAGCATATCATGGGGAATACTTTGGTTTTCATCTACCGGAACTTCCACCAGATTTTTCATGGCAGCCTCTTTTCCTTTACGGATAGCTTCCGGGACTTCGCCTGCTTTACCCAGGCCCGCGCCTACATGGCCATTGCCGTCGCCTACTACCACCAAGGCGGAAAACCTCATGGTACGGCCGCCTTTTACCGTCTTTGATACACGTTTAATTGCCACTACATTGTCATTTAATTCTAACTGACTTGCGTCGATAATTGTACGCTTCATGCCGCTCTCCTCTCTACTAGAATTTCAGACCGGCCTCACGGGCCGCATCTGCAAGTGCCTGAACCTTGCCCTGGTAAATAAAACCGCCACGGTCAAATACAACCTCTTCGATTCCTTTTTCCAGTGCTCTCTTAGCGATCAGAGTTCCAACATAGCCAGCGGCAGCCACATTGTTGGTACATTCCAATTCTTCTCTTGCCGCCTTCTCCACTGTGGAGGCAGCCACCAGGGTATTGCCGACAGAGTCGTCAATAATCTGAGCATACATATGATTATTGCTTCTGAACACAGCCAGACGCGGTCTCTCTGCAGTCCCTGCAAAGCGGTTACGTAATCTGGTATGTTTTTTCACGCGAACTTCGCTTCTTGATTTTTTACTAACCATTTTCGCACTCTCCTTAATTATTCCTCATAACCCGTTCCCGATTACTTCTTACCAGTCTTACCCACTTTGCGTCTGATTGTCTCATCAGCATATTTGATACCTTTGCCCTTATACGGCTCCGGCCTTCTCTTATCTCTGATTTCGGCAGCATACTGGCCGACCTTTTCCTTATCAATGCCCTTCACGGTGATTTTATTCTGTCCTTCCAGGACAGTCTCCACACCTTCCGGGTCAATCATTTCTACCGGATGGGAATAACCCAGATTCAGGGTCAGCTTATTCCCCTGTTTGGCAGCACGATAACCAACACCGTTCACTTCCAAAACCTTCGCATAGCCTTCAGTAACACCGACAACCATATTATTAATCAAGGTTCTGGTCAAGCCATGCAGGGATTTCATTCTCTTTAAATCGTTTGGTCTTGTTACTACAACATGGCCATCTTCTTCCTTGATGGTCATTTCCACCGGTAAATCTCTTTCCAGAGTCCCTTTGGGGCCTTTTACCGTCACTTTATTATTCTCCGCAATTGTTACGGTAACACCTGCGGGAATTACAATTGGCATTCTTCCGATACGTGACATGCCGTATACCTCCTACTTAAATTTTCGGAAAAGGCTGCAGCCTTTTCTGTTTTCAGTTTTCCTATTCTTACCAAGTTCGGCCCTAATCTGCGGCCCGACTTCACTAAATTTCTTTCGGTCACCACACAAAAGCCAGCACTTCACCGCCTACACCCAGCCGACGGGCTTCCTTATCGGTAACAACGCCTTGGTTAGTAGAAATGATCGCAGTTCCCAGACCGCCTAAAACCTTCGGCATATCTTCCTTATTGGCATACACACGCAAACCCGGTTTGGAAATTCTCTTAATGCCGGTTATAATCTTCTCATTCTTATCAGCGCCATATTTTAAGGTAATACGGATAGTTTTAAACGCACCGTCTTCCACGATATCATATTTCCGGATATAACCTTCTTTTACCAGGATATCGGCAATGGCCAGCTTCATCTTGGACGAAGGCACGTCTACTGTATCATGCTTAGCAGTATTTGCATTACGGATTCTCGTAAGCATATCTGCGATGGGATCACTCATTGTCATGGTAGATAGTTTCCTCCTTGTTTATTATGCTGATTATCTTACCAGCTTGCCTTTTTTACACCCGGAATCTGGCCCTTGTATGCTAATTCCCTAAAGCATATACGGCAAACCCCATATTTTCTCAAATATGCGTGCGGGCGTCCGCAAATTCTGCAACGGTTGTACTCTCTGCTGGAAAATTTTGCCGGACGCTGCTGCTTAATCTTCATCGAAGTTTTCGCCATGGATCTTTCCTCCTGTTATTTTGCAAATGGCATATTGAATAATGTCAAAAGTTCACGGGCCTCTTCATCCGTTTTCGCCGTAGTGACAAATATCACGTCCATGCCCAATACCTTATCTACTTTATCGTATTCAATCTCCGGGAAAATCAACTGCTCTTTAATCCCCAGCGCATAGTTGCCGCGGCCGTCAAACGCATTAGGGTTCACACCACGGAAATCACGTACTCTCGGCAAAGCCAGATTAATCAAGCGGTCGGCAAATTCATACATCTTTTCCCCCCGCAGTGTAACCTTACAGCCGATAGCCATACCCTCTCTGATTTTAAAATTCGCGACAGATTTCTTCGCCTTGGTGGTAACTGGCTTCTGTCCGGTGATAATCTCCAAATCCCTAACCGCAGAGTCCAGAATCTTGGCATTTTCCTTTGCCTCTCCGACACCCATATTGACTACAATCTTATCCAGTTTCGGAACCTGCATAACATTTTTATAGCCAAATTTCTTCATTAAGGCATCAACCATCTCATTTTTATATTGATCTTTTAATCTAGCCAACGTTAAATTCCTCCTTTCTGCAATTAGTCAATTACCTTGCCTGTAGCCTTGGCTACCCGGACTTTTTTACCGTCTTTTATCTGAAATCCGACTCTGGTGGCCTTTCCGTCAACAACCAGCATAACGTTGGAAATATCCATAGCTGCTTCCTGATGAACGATACCGCCCTGAGGGTTATGTGCACTGGCATTGGGTTTATAATGTTTGGTGATCATATTGCAGCCCTCAACCACAACCCTGCCATCTTTCACATGCAATACTTTGCCGGTCTTATCTTTATCTTTTCCCGCAATTACTTTTACCAGATCATTCTTTCTGATTTTATGCACAGCCGATACCTCCTTACAGTACTTCCGGCGCCAGAGAAACAATCTTCATAAATTGTTTCTCGCGCAGCTCTCTGGCAACCGGCCCAAAGATACGGGTTCCTCTTGGGGTTTTGTCGTCTTTGATAATTACTGCCGCATTCTCGTCAAACCGGATATATGAGCCATCCTTCCGGCGGGCGCCCTTAACCGTCCGCACTACAACAGCCTTCACCACATCGCCTCTTTTTACAACGCCGCCTGGCGTTGCATCTTTAACAGTAGCGACGATTATATCTCCAATACGCGCATATCTTCTTGTAGAACCGCCCATAACACGAATGCACAAAAGTTCTTTGGCCCCGGTGTTATCAGCAACTCTCAATCTGCTCTCCTGCTGAATCATGCCTGCTGCTCCTTCCTGTTTCCGTTACTCACATCAACTTGTCTACCTTGCTTTTTCGATTACTTCTACCAGTCTCCATCTTTTATCTTTGGATAAGGGCCTGGTTTCCATCACCTTCACGGTATCGCCAATGCCGCACTCGTTCTTTTCATCATGAGCTTTCAGCTTTACGGTTTTCTTCTCGATCTTACCGTACAGCGGATGTTTCACATGATCCTCGATTGCAACCACAATGGTCTTATCCATCTTGTCGCTGATGACTTTACCGACACGGGTTTTTCTCAGATTTCTCTCCACGGTGCCAATCTCCTCTCACTCAATTAAAATATCATAACTGCTCAATACCTGTAGCTCAGTCAGGCCAGCTTTGACTTTTCAGTAATAACAGTCTGGATTCTGGCGATATTCTTACGGACTTCTTTGATTCTGCTGGTATTATCCAGTTGGTTTGTCGCATTCTGAAATCTTAAATTGAACAGCTCTTTTTTTGCGGCTACCAGTTCCTCCTGCAGCTCTGCAGCTGTCTTCGCTTTCAAATTCTCTACAAATTTAGTTGTTTTCACTGTTATCACCGCCTTCTAACTCTGCCTTAGCAGTAATCTTACATTTGCAGGGCAACTTATGCATAGCAAGACGCAAAGCTTCACGGGCAGTTTCTTCCGGAACACCCGCAATCTCAAACATCACTCTGCCCGGTTTTACTACTGCCACCCAATATTCCAAAGTACCCTTACCGGAACCCATACGAGTTTCGGCAGGTTTTGCTGTCACTGGCTTATCCGGGAAAATTTTGATCCAAACTTTACCGCCACGCTTGATATAACGGGTCATAGCAACACGGGCAGCTTCGATTTGGTTGGATTTGATCCAGCAAGGCTCAGTGGCAACCAAGCCGAACTCACCATAAGTAATGGTATTCCCTTTGGTAGCTTTGCCGGCCATGCTCCCACGGAACTGTTTGCGGCGCTTTACTCTTTTAGGCATTAACATTATTTATCGCTCCCTTCCTTGTTTCCCTTAGCAGGAAGTACTTCGCCTTTATAAATCCAGACCTTTACCCCCAGCTTGCCATAGGTGGTATCGGCTTCGGCGAAACCATAGTCAATATCGGCTCTCAGTGTCTGCAGCGGGATTGTCCCTTCACTGTAAAACTCAGTACGGGCAATATCTGCTCCGCCCAGGCGTCCGCCTACTGCAGCCTTGATCCCCTTAACACCGGCTTTCATGGAACGGCCCATGGTGGATTTCATGGCACGGCGGAAAGACACACGGTTCTCCAGCTGCTGAGCAATATTCTCTGCCACGAGCTGAGCGTCCCGCTCCGGCCTCTTGATCTCTTTAATATCGATAAACAATTTCCTGTCTGTCATCTTCTGGACTTCGCCTTTGAGCTTCTCGATCTCGGCGCCTCCTCTGCCGATAACCACCCCAGGCTTAGCGGTATAAATAATCACTTTCATCCTGTCGGAGGCCCGCTCAATCTCAATCTTGGAAACCCCTGAGCTGTACAGCCTCTTCTTCAGGAATTTACGGATGTTATAGTCTTCTACCAGACAGTCGGCAAAATTGCCTTCTGCATACCATTTGGAATCCCAGTCTTTAATAACACCGACCCTTAAGCCGTGCGGATTAACTTTCTGTCCCATATTTGCCTCCTATCTCTCATTCAGCACAACGGTAATGTGGCTCATCCTCTTCTCAATCCGGTAAGCCCGGCCCTGTGCCCTTGGTTTTATTCTCTTCATAGTCGGTCCTTTGTTGGCGTAGCATTCCTCTACATAGAGCTTGCTCCGGTCCATGTTATTATTGTTCTCAGCGTTGGCTGCTGCCGATTCCAATAGTTTTTTAATTAAAGTAGAAGCATATCTGGGATTGTAGGATACGATACCGATTGCTGCGTCCAGGTCCTTTCCCCGGATGGCATCCAGCACAAAGCATGCCTTTTGGACAGATACACGGGCATAGGATAATTTTGCTGACGGCCTGGTGTCCTTCTTGGCATTTCTCTCTCTCTTAATCTGGCTTCTATGTCCTTTAGCCATTGCTAATAACCTCCTTTCGAATGCGATGATTATCGTTTACTCTTCTTCTCATCTTTTCCATGGCCTCTGTAGGTTCTGGTGGCCACAAACTCACCCAGCTTGTGTCCAACCATATCCTCGGTCACATATACCGGCACATGTTTCCTGCCGTCGTGAACGGCAATGGTATGTCCAACCATCTGTGGGAAAATGGTGGAACGGCGGGACCAGGTCTTAATCACCTGATGCTGCCCTGCCGCGTTCATCGCATCGATCTTTTTCAACAAATGGGCATCTGCAAATGGTCCTTTTTTTAACGAACGTCCCATAAGGTTTGTTCCTCCTTCAATTATTTGATCGTCTTACCATCACGTCTTCTGATGATTAACTTATTCGACTGTTTATTCTTCTTTCTGGTCTTAAGGCCCAGTGCAGGTTTGCCCCACGGAGTGCTGGGACCAGGACGGCCAATGCCAGTCTTTCCTTCACCGCCACCATGCGGATGGTCATTCGGGTTCATAACGGAACCACGGACTGTAGGACGAATACCCATATGGCGTTTTCTTCCGGCTTTACCGATATTAATCAGATTGTGCTCGCCATTGCCGACAACGCCGATAGTGGCGCGGCAGACAATCGGAACCATCCTCATCTCGCCGGAAGGAAGTCTCAGCGTAGCATACTTGCCTTCTTTTGCCATCAACTGTGCCGAATTGCCGGCAGAACGGACAAGCTGTCCTCCCTTGCCCGGATGCATTTCAATATTATGAATCTGGGCGCCTACCGGAATGCTGGATAAAGGCAGGCAATTGCCAACCTTGGCCTCTGCCGTATCGCCGCTCATCACCTTCATACCATCGGTCAGACCGGCCGGAGCCAGAATATATGCTTTCTCACCGTCAGCATAGCAGATCAGCGCGATATTGGCGCTTCTGTTCGGATCATACTCAATGCCGATTACTGTCGCGGGGATTCCGTCTTTGCTGTTTCTCTTGAAATCAATAATTCTATATTTTCTTCTGCAGCCGCCGCCACGATGTCTCACGGTAATCTTACCCTGATTGTTCCGGCCGGCATTCTTCTTTACAGAAGTAACCAGGGCCTTTTCCGGTGTGAACTTAGTGATCTCACTAAAATCCGAACCGGTCATGTGCCTTCTGGACGGTGTATATGGGTTGTAGGTTTTAATTCCCATGACTTAAAATCTCCTTTCCATTTTTCTGCCCAACCAAGGGGCATCCGGACACACGTTCATCATTCAACGGAGCCGTGTGTATCCCTTTTCGCTGTGCCATACAAAGCGCTCCCCGTCTGCCGTCACATTCTCTCAGGCAGAGGGAACCACACTTTTTTACAGCCCCGCAAAAATTTCGATATCCTTGCTTTCCTCAGTCAACTGGACAATGGCTTTCTTTGTTTTTGCCGTTTTGCCGAAGGTCATGCCCCTTCTCTTCTTCTTGCCATCATAATTCATGGTGTTGACTTTCTTCACCTTGGTCCCCGGAAACATTCTCTCTACCGCTTCCTTGATCATGGTTCGGTTAGCCTCGGTATGAACCAGGAATGTATATTTCTTATAAGCCATTTCGTTCATGCTCTTCTCGGTAACTACCGGTTTGAGGATAACATCGTAATATTGAATGTTTGCCATTATGCGTACACCTCCTCGATGTTTGCGACAGCAGCCCTGGTAGCCACCACGGTATTATATTTCAAAATATCGTATACATTGATGGTATTGACATAGGCGGTCTTTACTGTAGGGATATTTCTTGCGGACAGCACTACATTGTCACTGTCATCTCCGATAACCACCAAAGCCTTGGATACTTTTAAGTTGTTCAACACTGCCAGGAATTTCTTAGTCTTAATTTCGTCCAGCTTGAGTTCGTCAACCACAATAAATTTATTTTCCTGCACCCGGCTGGTCAGGGCTGACTTTAATGCGGCCCTCTTTTCCTTCTTGTTCAAATGGATGCTGTAATCTCTTGGTGTCGGAGCAAACACCACACCGCCGCCGGTCCACTGTGGCGAACGGGTTGAACCCTGCCTGGCATGGCCGGTTCCTTTCTGTCTCCACGGCTTTCTTCCGCCGCCGGATACCTCGGCACGGGTTTTTGCCTTTTGAGTGCCCTGACGCTTATTGGCAAGCTGGGCAACAACGGCCATGTGCACCAGATGTTCGTTGACTTTCACCCCGAACACGGCATCGCTGAGTTCCATAGTGCCCACTTCTTTGCCTTCCATATTGTAAACAGATACGCTTGACATCTGTATGTTCCTCCTTTCTCGGTCTAAACTTATTTCGCGGCCTTGACGGTTTCTTTCAGAGTCACCAATGATTTCTTTGGCCCGGGCACGGCGCCCTTCACCAAAATCAAATTGTTTTCCGCATCAACGCGGACAACTTCCAGATTCTGAACGGTCACTTGCTTGTGGCCCATATGACCAGGCATGCCTTTTCCTTTAAATACACGCCCCGGAGTCGTGGCCGAACCGTTGGAACCCTGATGACGATGAAACTTGGAGCCATGGGTCATGGGGCCTCTATGCTGGCCAAATCTTTTGATTGCGCCCTGATAGCCTTTACCTTTGGAAACCGCGGTAGCGTCTACCTTATCGCCTGCCGAGAAAATATCAGCCTTAATTTCATCTTTTACCGAATATTCTTCCGCATTATCCAAACGGAACTCCCTCACAAATCTTTTGTAGGCGACGCCCGCCTTTCCGAAGTGTCCCTGCAGCGGTTTATTAACCAGTTTTTCCCTCTTATCCACAAAACCCACCTGCACGGCCTTATAACCGTCATTTTCCTGGGTCTTAACCTGAGTTACCACACAGGGGCCAGCCTGAAGCACGGTCACCGGCACCAGGACGCCGTCGTCGTTGAAGATCTGAGTCATTCCGACTTTCGTCGCTAAAATAGCTTTCTTCATTTTTTCCTCCTTACAGCGGATTACCGTTTGCGGCAATCATACTAAAGCTTATTTCTGTTTCATCTTGATATCAATATATACGCCAGCCGGCATTTCCAGCTTGGACAAAGCGTCCACTGTCTTCTGGCTGGGAGTAATGATATCAATAAGTCTTTTATGAGTCCTCTGCTCAAACTGCTCACGGGAATCTTTGTACTTATGAACCGCCCTCAGAATAGTAACTACCTCTTTCTTCGTCGGCAGCGGCACCGGCCCGCTCACCTGAGCGCCGGTCTTCTTTACAGTCTCGATGATCTTCCCGGCAGACTGATCAACCAACTGGTGATCATAAGCTTTCAATGTGATTCTCATTACTTGACTTGCCATAAAAAAAGTCGCCTCCTTTTCGCACTTTTGGTTGAAGTACGACAAGCGGTGACTGTACACTTCTCCGTGTGTGTCGCATGCGGCCCACACTGCGTTACTGCATATGATGCTACAGCTGTTCAATTGGTACAGTGACTTGTCGTCAGTTTCCTAACTTGACATTCGCTCCGCGGAAAACCTGCCACTGAAGGGACAGCAACCTCACGCTTCATCGCTATCATGTCACAGCTTTCCTAGCTTATCACAGTTTTCCTGTAAATGCAAGGGTTTTTTTACTTTTATTCCAACATCCGATATCCCACGCCGATTTCCGTAAAAGTATAATGAGGCTCTGCCGGATTTGTCTCCAGTTTCCGGCGGATATTCGCCATATTTACCCGCAAAATCTGATTATCCGTATCTGCATAAGGTCCCCAGATTTCTTTCAGAATAAAATCATAAGTCAGCACCTTGCCTGCATTTTTTGCCAGCAGAGACACCAGCTTATATTCGATCTGGGTCAAATGGACAGGCTTTTCATGCAGAGTTACCAGACGGCGCTCAAAATCAATAACCAGGCCGTCCCGGGAATAAACCAAAGGCTGTGGATTGACGAGACCCGCATTCAGGCGATGGCGCAGAGCCGTACGTATCCTGGCCAAAAGCTCTTCCGCGCCAAAAGGCTTGGTAATATAATCATCGGCTCCGCCGTCCAGCGCCTCCACCTTCTCGCGTTCCTGCGTCCTGGCAGAGATAACAATAATGGGGACGCTGGAAAATCCCCGGATCTTCTGCAGTACTTCCATACCGTCTATATCCGGAAGCCCCAAATCCAAGAGAATCACTTCCGGATGATGGGAAGTATACAAAGACAGCCCGGTCACGCCGTTCATGGCCCGCAGCGTTTTGTAATCGTTGGCAGTCAATATGGTTTCTATATAGTTCCCGATATTTTTTTCGTCTTCAATAATTAAGACAGTCCATTTATTTTTTGTCACTTTTATCCTCTCCTAATGGCAATGTAAAAATAAATTCCGCTCCTTTGTCCCGGTTTTCCGCCCTGATGGTTCCTTTATGGGCAAGGATTATCGTCTTGCAAATCGTAAGGCCAATCCCCATCCCCTTGTAAGAATCCCCACTTTGATTACCCTCCATACCTCCGCCGTCAAATATAGCATCCAATCTTTCCGGCAGAATTCCCTGCCCAAAATCACGGATATGGAATACGGCCGCTTCCTGCTGCTTTTCCACATGAAAAGCAATCGGTTCTTCCGTTCCCGAATGATATACGGCATTTTCCAACAAATTGATAATCACCTGCTCGATGAGAATGGCATCCATGGGAATCATCAGAAACTCCTCCGGAACCTGCACTTGTATCTTTGCCTGAGGCAGCCGCTTTCTCAGCCTCTGCACAGCTTCCGAAACCACCTCCTCCAACGGCTCAGGACTGGTCACCACCCGGGTCTCCCCGTCACGGATCCGAGTTACCGTCAGCAAATTCTCCACCATATTCAAAAGCCAGTTGGCATCTTCACTAATACTTTTAACCATATATGATTTTTCATTTTCTGTCAACCGTCCGTTATCGGAAAGCAGAGTATTTGCCATCCCGATAATCCCCGTCAAAGGCGTCCGCAAGTCATGAGAAACCGCACGGAGCAAATTTGCCCTCATGGTTTCCTTTTCCGCTTCCATCAGCATTTTTCTGCTTTCCAGCAAAATCTGGTTTTGCTTTTTAAACTTTGTCGTCAGCGTACTGGTAAGGCCCGAAATCACCGCCATTCCCAAAAAAGTCACCGGATAACCGTCAATTGTAAAATTCAAGTGCATAAACGGGTACGTAAACACATAGTTTACACAAATCACCCCAATAGCGGAAGCCACAATCCCCGGCACATATCCGGTAGTATATCGGGCAATCAACATAACTGCCAATACATAGATAACCGCCACGCTGGTAGAGTTCATGCTGACATACCAAAACATAAGAGCCATTAAAGTTGCCGCCGTAAAAATCACGCCGGTAACTACGATATTCCGCAATAAAGCCGTCTTTTTCATTCTTCCCACTTCCCTTCTGGCTATGCTCCACAGGTATCCTGTGAGCCTAGTACTACCTTGCGGAAATTTCAGTGAATTCGGCACTCGCTATTTGCATCATTGCCGCGTTGTCTACGCTCCGCTTCGGTCCGTGCTAAGCGTGTGCCACTGGCACAGGATCAAAAATGGCACGATATTAAAAACCCAAAAGCCAAAAAGGGATATCAAAGGATTATATTTCCCTTTGATATCCCCTTCTGCTGCATTTTAGAACTATAGTCTTTTATATTTTCTTATTTATTATAGTTCACAATCGAGCCAAAATCCGGTTTCAACGAGGCTCCGCCCACCAGGCCGCCGTCAATATCCGGCTGGGCAAACAGTTCCGGCGCACTGGATGCAGACACGGAACCGCCGTACTGAATACGAATTGCCGCTGCCGTGGCTTCGTCATAAATCTCGCCGATACATGCACGAATGGCCGCACATACTTCCTGAGCCTGTCCGGTAGTCGCTACCTTGCCAGTCCCGATAGCCCAAATCGGCTCGTAAGCAATCACAGCCTCCTTAGCCTGATCTGCTGTCACATTCAAAAAAGCAATCTTAATCTGCTGACGGATCCAGTCAATCGTAATTCCCTGCTCTCTCTGAGTCAGAGACTCGCCGCAACAGATAATCGGGGTCAAACCATACGCAAAAGCTTTCAAAACCTTTTTATTTACGGTTTCGTCAGTCTCAGCAAAATACTCCCTTCTCTCGGAATGGCCGATGATCACATACTTAACGCCGGCATCCACCAGCATTTTCGGAGAAATCTCCCCGGTGTAAGCGCCCTTGTCTTCAAAATACATATTCTCGGCGCCAATATTAATATTCGTGCCTTTTGCCGCCTCCATAGCCGGAATGATATCGATAGCCGGCACACAGAAAACCACATCAACTTCGTCATTAACCACCAATGGCTTTAATGTATTTACTAAATCAACCGCCTCCGTAGGAGTCATGTTCATCTTCCAGTTTCCGGCGATAATTTTCTTTCTGGACATTCTTTTATCCTTCCTTTATTCATTTTGGCCTATCTGCCATCACTATTCACGGAGTAGCTGTGAATAGTGATCTGAGCCGTCATTTTGAATCTCCTGTGGTGATGGGACGGCTCAGATTCCAGACATTATGTGCATCTTCCTGGTTGTTCAGCGTAGTGAACAACCAGGCCGTGAACAGTAACTATCTGCCATCACTATTCACAGGCGCCCTGTAAACACAACCGCATATGCTCTGGGTCTATATATTACTCTTTGTCGTCGGCTGCCGCCACACCCGGAAGTACCTTGCCTTCCAGGAACTCCAGGGAAGCGCCGCCGCCAGTAGAAATATGGCTCACTTTATCTGCAAAGCCAAGCTGATTCATCGCCGCCGCGGAATCACCGCCGCCGATAATGGTAGTTGCCTCTGTCTCCGCCAGCGCTTTAGCCACAGCAATAGTACCCTTCGCCAAAACCGGATTCTCAAATACGCCCATCGGGCCGTTCCATACCACAGTTTTTGCAGACTTCACCGCTTCTCCGTAAAGCTCGGCTGTCTTAGGTCCGATATCCAGTCCCTGCATATTATCCGGAATAGCATCGGAGGATACAACCTGAACCTCAACCGGCCCGTCAATCGGATCCGGGAACGCAGCCGCAATGGTGGTGTCGATCGGCAAAAGCAATTTCTTACCCAGCTTATTTGCCTTATCCATCATCTCCTTGCAATAATCCAGCTTGCTGTCATCGACCAGGGAATCGCCCACACCTTTGCCCTGAGCTTTGAGGAAAGTAAACGCCATGCCTCCGCCGATAATCAGTGTGTCGCATTTCTCCAACAAGTTAGAAATTACATTGAGCTTGTCGGCAACTTTTGCACCACCCAGAATAGCGACGAAAGGCCTTACCGGATTCTCCACGGCATTGCCCAGAAAATCAATCTCTTTCTGCATCAGATAACCAACTGCATTTACGCCGCCCTTAGCGCTGATACACTTGGTCACGCCTTCTACGGAAGCATGGGCACGGTGGGAAGAACCGAAGGCATCACATACATAATCATCAGCCAGAGCCGCCAGCTCCTTGCTGAATTCCTCACCGTTCTTTGTCTCTTCTTTGCCGCGGAAACGGGTATTCTGCAGAAGAACCACATCGCCGTCTCCCATAGCGGCAACAGCCTTGTCAGCCGCCTCGCCGGTTACATTATAATCGGATACAAACACAACATCCTTGCCCAGCTTCTCGGAAAGCCTCACGGCAACCGGAGCCAGGGACTCGCCTTCATTAGGGCCATTTTTCACTTTGCCCAAATGAGAGCAAAGAATCACCTTAGCGCCTTCACCAATCAGCTTCTGGATTGTCGGAAGCGCGGCAACAATACGAGTCTCATCGGTAATCACGCCATTCTTTAACGGCACATTAAAGTCGCAGCGCACCAGTACTTTCTTCCCCTTTAAATCTTTTAAATCATCTACGGTCTTTTTATTCAGCATATCTTTATACCCCTTTCTTAACCCGAAAATATGACCAAATATGCTACCGGCGTTTTCCGTACACTTCATAAGTCGAGTAGGGGAAATCCCCCCTGGCCGCCGCGCAGCCCGCGTTTTGCGCCAGCAGCAAATTTCCATACGTGATCCTGTACATAATCCAACAAAACGCGTCACTGGCGCGTTTTGTTGGATACTCCGTAATATAACAGGGCCCGGCCCTATTAAGACCGGACCCTGTTTGAGTCTTTGCTCATTCGGCAATTACAGCTCTGCGAAATATTTAATGGTCCTTACCATCTGGCTGGTGTAAGAATTCTCATTGTCATACCATGAAACTACCTGAACCTCATACAGGTCATCGGCAATCTTCGCTACCATAGTCTGAGTAGCATCAAACAGAGAACCAAACTTCATACCAATAACGTCAGAAGATACAATCGGATCCTCATTGTAGCCATAAGACTCGGAAGCAGCAGCCTTCATCGCGGCATTGATGCCTTCTTTAGTCACATCAGCGCCCTTCACTACTGCAGTCAAAATGGTGGTGGAACCAGTCGGAACCGGAACGCGCTGTGCGGAACCGATCAGCTTGCCGTTCAGCTCAGGGATAACCAAGCCGATAGCCTTGGCAGCGCCGGTAGAGTTGGGAACGATATTGGCAGCGCCAGCCCTTGCTCTTCTCAAATCGCCTTTTCTGTGCGGCCCGTCAAGAATCATCTGATCACCGGTATAAGCATGAATCGTACTCATAATACCAGACTGAATCGGTGCATAATCGTTCAACGCCTTTGCCATCGGGGCCAGGCAGTTGGTGGTGCAGGAAGCTGCGGAAATAATCGTGTCATCCTTAGTCAGGGTTTTCTCATTTACGCTGTAAACGATAGTCGGCAGATCGTTGCCAGCCGGCGCGGAAATAACAACTTTCTTGGCGCCTGCATCAATATGAGCCTGGGCTTTAGCCTTGGAGGTATAGAAACCGGTACACTCCAGAACTACGTCTACGCCGACCTCGCCCCACGGAAGATCCGCTGCGTTCTTCTCGGCATAAATGCGGATGGTCTTTCCGTCTACAGTGATGGAGTCTTCTCCGGCCTCAACAGTATGAGTATTCTCGCCAATACGGCCAGCATATCCGCCCTGTGCAGTATCATATTTTAACAGATGAGCCAGCATCTTCGGATCAGTCAGATCGTTGATTGCTACTACTTCATACCCTTCTGCCCCGAACATCTGTCTGAATGCCAGACGGCCGATACGTCCAAAACCATTGATTGCTACTTTTACTGCCATGATATTTCCTCCTACATTGTTAAATTTTAATGATTGTTAAAACCTAATCAACCTGTTTCCTATTTTACCCAATTATGGACAAAATAGCAAGAGGCAATTTGTTCTTTCTGCTGTCTTTATCAATTTTTTATTTTTGTAAAATTATCTAATTGTAACAGTTATATGCCCAAAGCATATGCCGGCAAAATCAAGACGGCACTACATTTCATCTTTAACATAACTGGCCAAATTATACGCGTGATCGGAAATCCGCTCCAAGTTGCTGATAATATCCAAAAATACCACTCCGGCAGACGGCGCACATTTTCCGGCTGATAAGCGTTCGATATGTTTCTCCCGCAGTTCTTCTTCCTGGTAGTCCACATCATCCTCATATTGGCTGACTTTCCTGACCGAATCCATATTGCCTGTCTGGCGGGCGTCAATAGCATATTCGAACGATTTTACCACACTGCTTGCGATTGATTGCAAATCCTGCATCCCCGTCTCCGTAAAATCCAAATCATTTTTCACCATATATTCCGCCTGCTCCGCCAGGTTTTCGGCATGGTCGCCTATCCGTTCCAGATCGCTGACACTGTAGAACAGATTATTCACCACAGTCTTCTGACGCTCGGTTAAAGACAGGTTATCTACTTTAATTAAATATTCTGTCAGCAGCTTTTCCATATTATTGATCGTTTTTTCTATTTTATACACTTCCTCAGTTTCTTCCAGACTTCCGGTAAGAATCGCATCAAGCGCGCGCCTGACATTGCCCATGGTAATCTGTCCCATGTGAACAACCTCCAACGCGGCCGTATCCACAGCAAAGGCCGGAGATTCAAAGATACGTTCGTCCAAATGGCGGATAGTCGCCGCCGATTCTTCATCCTCTGTCAGTTCCTCCCCTTCCTTTTCTTTAACCACAAGCCCGGAAAGCTTTACCAGTTGATCGCCGAAGGGGAACAACAATACGGTCATCGTCAAATTAAATATGGTATGAAAAACCGATATTTCCACGGCATTGATGTGAGACATAGCAAAAGCCGGCATAAAGCTAAACACCAAAAATCCTAATGTTCCAAACAACATCGCCCCGATAATGTTGAAAGTCAAGTGCATTACCGCCGCTCGTTTGGCAGTCCGGGAACCTCCCATGCTGGACAGCATAGCAGTAACACAGGAGCCGATATTCTGCCCCAGAGTAATATAGATAGCCGCATTGGTCGTGACAATCCCATTCATTGCCAACGTTTGCAAAATACCTACGGAGGCCGAGGAACTCTGCAGCAAAGCTGTCACCAAAGCTCCGATAATCATACCCAACAGCGGATTGCCGCCTAAAAGCGCAAAAGCTCTGGCAAAAATCGGCGAGTCGGTATAGGGGCTGACCGATCCGGACATAAAATCCAGGCCGGTAAACAAAAGCCCCAACCCTACCAAAATCTCGCCGACTGTCTTGTGCTTCTGTGTCTTGGAAAACACCAGCAAAAGCGCGCCCACGCCAATCACCAGAGGCGCGTAAAAGCTGGGCTTCATAATCTCAAAAGAATCCCCCAACTGACTCAGCGATACAATCCACGCCGTAATGGTCGTACCAATATTAGCGCCCATAATCACGCCTACCGCCTGGGATAAATCCAGTACCCCTGCACTGACAAAACCAACTACCATAACCGTAGTAGCACCGCTGCTCTGGATAATCGCCGTGATCAGCGCACCCAAAAGAACCGCCAGCAGCCGATTATTGGTCAGCATCCCCAAAAAGCTACTCATCTTACTGCCCGCAGACTTCTGCATACCGTCCGCCATGATGCTCATGCCATACAAAAACATCCCCAAACCGCCCAGGAAGCCAAAAACATTAGAAACGTCGCTGACTGATACCATGTTTTCTCCATTCTGCTTATCGCCATAGGTTTCTTTGTTGTGAAAGTAGCGAATCCTTGCAGTAAGACTGCGCAGAGCCTGCCAAACTTTCCTCTCTGGTAATGCGCCTGCTGCCGGACGCATAAAAGTTTACTTGTATTATTGTTCATACCATGGCTAATCATTCCATTGATTAGCCATGGGCAAATACAGTTATGAGGACAAAGCATATGCCTCTTTCTACATTCTCAGGTTATTTCCATCCTTATTTTTCAATGGCTTCCTAAGATTTATTCTTTCACCGTTCCCACAATTTTCACATTTCCACCCTCTTTGAATATACCAGAACAATTATATTTCCAAGTACCTTTCTCTAAAGGAATCTCTTTTGACATATCCCCGAAACCGATTATAATATGCTGTTCTGTCCCGTTAGGATCAAATAAGAACAAATCTACAGACCCGCCTTGAATATCTGAGGTAATAGTTAAAACCAATGTCTGATTCTGCTCTGCCTGAAAAGAACCGGATTCTGCAATGTTCTTCTGATTGGGGTGATTTTCCAGACGTAAGAGCTCATTCCCCTGAGAAGCCGCATCCCCGGTGGTTTCTCGAGAATCTTCGCCGGGAATCAGATCCATCGTATTTTTTGCATAATCATAATGGATCCCATATCCCAACTTTCCAAACACCTCATCTGCTGGTACATACAAACTGGGCTTTTGCTCGTCATCCATGATAACCGAAACCAAAGGCTTGCCAAGAGGTAAAGAAACTTCCTTAAGCATAATAATCGTATCACTCAGCTCTGCAGACTTAATACCCGTTGCCGCAAATGCTGTTGTCAGCCCCAAAGTTCCAACAATAATCCCTGCAACAAAACTTTTTGCATCAAATTTTTTCATATAAATACCTCCTTATATTCAAAAGCGAATAACTGTTTGTTCATATTTTACTGCTTTTCCACTTGTTTTGCAATCATATTGTTACTTCTCGTTCCGCTTTCGTTTTTCCTGTGCTTTAAATTGCCTTTTGCAATGGAGCATATGCTTTGTTCCCATAATCGAATC
Organism: uncultured bacterium; assembly: GCA_947383005.1. Lineage (GTDB taxonomy): Bacteria > Bacillota > Clostridia > Lachnospirales > Lachnospiraceae > Brotaphodocola. The sequence goes on from CANDBT010000050.1 coordinate 21,904, forward strand.
TGCCATTGAACCCGCCAAACAGGTCATTGGTCAGGTTTTTCCCAAAAACAGTATAGAATATGATAGACTTTCATCATCAGAAAGAAAACAACATATCAGAAAAAACATAAGCAAAAAAGAAGGAAACAACAAGCTATTCATCACAAAACAGGCAAAATCAAGGAGGAAAAGAACATGGCAAGATTTAGAGTAACGGCACGCGAAGTAAGGCGCACAGCAGAGAATTTACGATCACAGAACAGGAATTTCAACAGTCAGGTCAACAGCTTACAAAATTCCGAACGCCGGCTCCACGGCATGTGGGAAGGCCAGGCACATGACGCTTTCCATAACGCTTTTATGCACGACAAAGACTACATGACCCGCTTCTATCAGCTTATCGAGCAATATTGCCGGGCACTGGATGAAATTGCCAGACAGTACGAGGAAGCCGAACGCCGCAACCTGCATACCGCCAAGGCCAGGAAAGTCCGCTAAGGAATCTATTCATTAAAGCAAAAACAAATACCAATATAGAATCATCAACCGCAGCATACAACCAATAGCAAGAACGCAGAATTGGCAATAATAATTCGGAGTCAATAATTGCAATATAACCGTCAAAACCATATCACATAAAAAAGAAAAGGAGAATCATTATGGCAATGCAGGGAACCCTACTGGTAACACCGGAACAACTGAGAAGCACAGCAAATTCATTCAGCAGCAATATGAGCAGCGTACAGAGGGCAACCAACCAGATGCTGGATTTAGTCAGCCAGACCTCCCGGTATTGGGAAGGCGAAGCTTCCTCCTCTTACCGCAACAAATTCAACCAACTCCGCGATGACATTGACAAAATCCATCGGATGATCCGTGAACACGTCGATGATTTGAATGAGATGGCCAGGGTTTACCAGGCGGCTGAAGATGCGAACAAAGCTACCAGCAGCCGGTTATCCGGGGACGTAATCTAAAGGCAGCAGCTTTCTATTCGTTTAACTTGTTGCTTGAAAAATCCCGGTATCCCACAGCGGAAACCTCCTGTCCTATGCAGGAGCTAAAAGCTGCCGGTAAATAACTTTCTCATCCATTCTTGATGAGTAAGCTATTTACCGGCAGCTTTTTTATACTGGATATCTTCTTTACCTGATTCCAAACAATAAAATAGTGATTTTGCTTATTTTATTTCAATATATGTAACAGTTCAGACAGCGGGGAATTTAACGTGAATTTTGGGCATCAAGCTTGCTTGTAAGCCAAAATTCATGTTAAATTCCACATCGGATGGACATCCCAGCTTTTGTCTGACGTAGACGGGCAAGAAGATACCCGTCTAAACCGCTACCAATACATCAGCGAAACCACATCCCACCACCTCCGCCAGATCCTGAGGCGACAGCTCGATTTGAAAGCCAACCTTCCCCCCGCTGACATAGATCTGATCATACTGCTTCGCTGATTCATGGAGCCATGTGGGGAACGGCTTCTTCATCCCGATCGGCGAACATCCCCCATGGACATACCCGGTGAGAGGCAGCAGCTCCTTCTGTTTTAACATCCTGATAGACTTTTCCTCTGCAGCTTTGGCTGCTTTCTTCAAATCCAGTTCCCCTTTGACCGGAACAACAAAAACATAATACTGCCCCGACTTTCCCTGGGTGACCAGCGTCTTAAAAACCTTTTGGGCATCCTCATGCAGAATCCCGGCTATCTCCTCTCCGCTCAGGGCGGAATCTGGCTCATAGGTGTAGCTCACATAGGATATTTTCTTTCTGTCCAGCACACGCATCACATTGGTTTTATCGCCGTTTTTCATATTTCCTCTTCCTTGTCCATGCTCTTTGGACATTATGGTATACCCGAAGGGTATTTCCTCTTCCTTGTCCATGTTTTGGGAACATTTTGATTCTTTTTTATTATATTTCAGGTCAAAACCCAACAGGAAAAACCTACAGACAAAGCTGATTCGGCACACGGCGGCGATAAACAGTATAGTAACGGAAACCACATGCCTTCAGCAAATCAGGCAAACCAGAAAAAGCATATCCTAGATATTCGGGAGAATGGGCATCAGAACCAACCGTAAGAAGCTCGCCGCCCAGCTCATAGTATCGGCACAGAATATCTTCCGTCGGATTGGGATGTCCTAAACCATACCGAAAACCGGCAGTATTGCACTCAAGAGCTTTGCCTTTTTCAATCAGGACTTTCAGAATTGGGTCAATATAGTCCTGATAGTCTCGGAAAGTATAATATTGATTAGTGTTAGGTCCATAACGGACAACATAATCCAAATGGCCAAACGAGTCAAAGCATTCCATACCCTTCACTCGTTCTAATGTGGATTCAAAGTAACGTTCATAAGCTTCCCTTTCACTTCTGCCCGCAAAATATTCGGGAAAATACGGGTCCATCCGGTCAATATAATGGCTGGAACCAATGAGATAATCGACGTCCAGGGACGGAACCAGGCGTTCCAGATAATCCTTGGTATGGATTTGCAAGCCAAGTTCCACACCTATATTCACCCGAATACGCTCCTCATACTCCTTCTGCAGCCGTTTCATGGCCCGCAAGTAAGCGGGAATATCCAACAAAAAGCTGGAATCTTCGGGGTTTTCATCATAATCATGATGATCGGTAATACAGATTTCTTTCATACCCAAAGCCAGGCATTGTTCAACTTGAGCTGAAGGAGGCGCTGTGCTGTCGCCGGAAAAACACGTGTGGATGTGTGAATCGCAGAGCATGGAAAATCCCCTTTCGCAGAAAATGACAGAGCCTGCGCGGGCAGCAATTTTTCTTATGCGTGCCTGCGCATGACAGAGGCTGCCCCATTCATCCGGGGCAGCCCATTTTTATACACACGGGCATCCAACGGAAGATGCCAGCTAAAACTGACAGGCGTCCGGCGTTCTCAATGCTCCATCGCGTATTTCGCCACCAGCGCCCATACCATTTTATTCCTCTCCCACACATCTTCATACTCCGAAAGCGGCATCGGGCAAGTCACGCCTCCTGTCTCAATCGTCACGCTCGGCACCGGATTATCCTTAATCTGTGCCCAATCCTTAAACCCTCCATGGCTTACTGTCCCCGACAAACGGTATCCGGTTGAATTTCCAATCAGAGTTGCCAATTCGTTGGACTCCTGCTGAACCCGGTTTCCTTCATAATCCCAATAAATAATATTGCCCATACTGTGGTAACTTACCGTGGCCGCCCATTCCCGGGAATTCATCAAATTTGCCAAAGCCTGGGATTCCGGCTCAGAAAGGACCGAGTCTCCCTTATAAGAAGCAAAAGACGGTTTTGAAGGACTCCCTACAATATCCCAATTTGCCGGGAAGTTGCCGTTTAAGTTGACTCCTCTTGCATTTGCCTTCCAATAAAGCAGATACCGTTCAAAAGCAGAAGAAGTTATACCCTGTGCCAAATCATCCTCATAGCATTGACGGACAACCTGCTTTAATTCCTGCGATTGGAGGGCATCGACTCCATACTGGCTGATCAGAATACCGTCCGGATTCACCATCGGCACAAAATGAACTGCCACGTTATTGAGGATAGCCTTCAGATATTGGCCGTCATAAACTCCCTGGTCATAATATTCCAGCCCATATTCCAGTTGTTTCATCACCAGCAAAGGGTTCATATATTCACGGGCATGAATACCCGCATGAATTAACACATGTTTTTTCGCGTTGGGATTTCCCAGAATCGCCTCATAAAGGTTCCGTCCGTCCAAAGATGTGCCAATAACATTAATCTTCATATGGCTGTCACCATAACGCGCCTGAAGATTGGCTAAATCCTGCACCATCATATCATATGTGTATTTTTCAGCCAAATTCACTACAGGATTGGCTACCGGCTGATAAAAATAATCGACTCTTCCCGGAACATAGGCAGAAGTATCCGGACCGGTAAATGTAGGTGGGAGAGGAAATGCTCCTCCTGGGCCTGCCGCCCCTCCCTGGCTGCCCCCGCTGCCATTTCCGGCTTCGATTACCGGAGACGTCCCGGACGAATTCCCACCACCCGCTACAGGTGCGGCGGACGGCTGGGCATTTTCTGTCGGAGCCGTTGGCTGAACCTCCTGCGCCGGGGCAGATGGCTGTTGGATATCCTCTGCCGGAGCCGTTGGCTGAGCTTCCTGTACCGGAGCCGTTGGCTGTTGGATATCCTCTGCCGGAGCCGTTGGCTGAGCTTCCTGTACCGGAGCCGTTGGCTGAATTTCCTGTGCCGGAGCAGACGGCGGCTGGGCATTCTCTGCCGGAGCGGGTGTCCGGATGTCGCCTGCGGGAGCAAGATTATTCCCCCCCACAAGGCTTTGTCCATTTTCTCCCGCTGCACTTTGGCCGCTTTCTCCCGGCGCCCCAGCTTGGTCCCCCGCATTTTCTGTTTCCAGCTCGGGCACAACCGGCATACCATATGCTACTGCCGGGTTGGATACTGCCACCATCCCAGCCACCATTCCTGCTATCAGAACTTTACGCTTCATAAATGCCTCTCATCAGTCTTTTTTCCCCAAATCTCCCGGCTTCATGCTCAGGCTGATTTTTCCCATTTTGTCAATATCCAGTACTTTTACTGTCACAATATCGCCTATATTTACGACATCTTCTACCTTTTCCACCCGCCGGTCAGACAAGCGGGAAATGTGCACCATACCGTCTTTTTTCGGCTTCAGCTCCACAAAAGCGCCAAAAGGCATAATCCTTACCACCTTGCCGGTAAGCACCTGTCCGGGCTCAATGTCGGTCACGATGTCGCGGATAATCTTCTTGGCCTTTTCGATCATCTCCTTATCTGTACCGCAAATATCCACACGGCCTTCCTCGGAAATGTCAATCTTTACTCCGGTCTCTTCTATAATCTTATTGATCGTGCTTCCCTGCTTGCCAACCACATCGCCAATCTTTTGCGGATCAATGATAATCTGATCAATCTTTGGCGCATACTTGCCCACTTCTTTCCTGGGTTCGGAAATCACCGGAGCCATCACCTCGTCAAGAATATACAGCCTGGCTTCGCGGGTCCTGGCAATCGCCTCCTCAATAATCGGACGGGTCAGGCCATGAATCTTAATATCCATCTGAATCGCCGTAATCCCTTTGTGCGTCCCGCCTACTTTAAAATCCATATCGCCAAAGAAATCTTCAAGGCCCTGGATATCGGTCAGTACTACATAATCATCATCACTTTCCCCTGTCACCAAGCCACAGGATATCCCCGCCACCATAGCCTTAATCGGCACGCCTGCCGCCATCAGCGACAAAGTGGAAGCGCAGATACTGGCCTGGGAAGTGGAACCGTTGGACTCCATTGTTTCCGAAACAGTGCGAATAGCATAAGGGAATTCTTCCTCGCTGGGCAGCACTGGAACCAACGCTCTCTCCGCCAGGGCGCCATGACCGATCTCGCGGCGTCCCGGGCCTCTGGAAGGTTTAGTTTCACCTACAGAAAACGATGGGAAATTGTAATGGTGCATATAACGTTTGGATGTCTCAGCCTCATCCAGGCCATCCAGCCTCTGAGCCTCTGATAAAGGCGCCAGTGTACATACATTCAGGATTTGAGTCTGTCCCCGCGTAAACATACCCGAGCCATGAACTCTCGGCAAAATATCAATTTCTGCGGCCAACGGCCGGATCTGAGTAAGGCTGCGGCCGTCCGGACGCTTGTGATCTTTAAGAATCATCTTGCGGACAGTCTTTTTTTGATACTGATACACGGCCTCTCCCAAAACCGCCAGCCACTCTTCCTTTTCAGCAAAAGCTTCTTCAAGCTTTTGTGTAATCTGCCGGATATTCTCCTCCCGTGTCTGCTTGTCGTCGGTAAATACTGCTGTCTCCATTTCCTCGGGAGGCACGATTTCCATAATGGCAGCGAACAGCTCTTCCGGCATGGCGCAGCTTTCATACTCATGCTTAGGCTTACCGCACTCTGCCACTATCGTATCAATAAATCGGATAATCTCCTGATTAACCTCATGTGCTTTGAAAATTGCATCGAGCATCACCTGCTCGGGAACTTCTTTGGCTCCGGCTTCAATCATAATTACTTTTTCGCGAGTAGAAGCCACTGTCAAGGCCATATCGGATACCCGTTTCTGCTCGCTGGTCGGATTGACAATAAACCGGCCGTCAATCATGCCAATCTGCGTAGTGGCACAAGGGCCGTCAAAAGGAATATCCGAAACACAGGCAGCAATAGCCGACCCCAGCATCGCTGTATATTCCGGGCTGCAGTCGGGATCTACCGACATTACCAGATTGTCCAAAGTCACATCATTGCGATAATCCTTCGGGAACAGAGGCCGCATAGGGCGGTCGATAACCCGGGCGGTCAAAACAGCATTCTCCGACGCTTTCCCTTCCCGCCGGTTAAATCCTCCCGGAATCTTCCCCACCGAATAGAGCTTCTCTTCAAATTCTACGCTGAGAGGGAAAAAATCAATTCCTTCTCTCGGCTTCTCCGATGCCGTGGCGGTAGATAATACAGTTGTTTCCCCATAATGGATAAACACCGCGCCATTGGCTTGTTTGGCTACTCTGCCCACATCTACGGCCAGAGTCCTCCCGGCCAATTCCATACTAAAACTTTTGTACATAACGTCGTCTCCTTTTCCTTAATATAGATCCTGCTATTTCCTGCCTTGTCCAGAAGACTCCGAAACTACTGTTCTGCCCACAAAACCAAAGCTTTATGGACACAACAGTCGTCTCGGGCTGGTCTTCTGAAAACATCAATCATAAATGGTAACCATTCAGGCAAATATCCTTTTGCCCGTCTGCGCCGGACAAGAAGGAGTTTGTCTTTTGCTTACGAAAAAGGCAGTCATTCCCATAAGCAAATATAGGGTGGAGAAAACCTCTCCACCCCGATATACCCAAATCATTTCCTGATACCCAATTTCTCAATAAGGGCACGATAGCCTTCCAGATCGGTTTTCTTCAGATAATCCAATAATCCACGTCTCTGTCCTACCATCTTCAACAGACCGCGCCTGGAATGGTGATCCTTCTTGTTCTTCTGCAAATGCTCTGTCAGTTCTGTAATTCTGGCAGTCAAAATAGCAATCTGAACCTCCGGTGAACCGGTATCTCCCGGCTTTCTGCCATACTGCTGAATAATTGCCGCTTTCTTTTCCTTTGAAATCATGGGATTTCCTCCTTTTTATCGACTTACCGAAGACCAGGCTCCTGGTCGGAGTCCTCCAAAGAACTGAGCCTCGGCGTTTTTACACCGGCTAATTTTATCATACTTCCCAATGGCTGTCAATGGCTTTTAAAAATCGAAGACAAAACATATGCCCTCTAGTATGACCCGCACTAATTAACCATATGTTTCACTTGCCTAAATTTCCATCTGCTGCGTTGGTCTACGCTCCGCTTCGGTCCGTGCTAAACGTGTGCCACTGGCACACAGCACCATCGGTCAACGATGCCACCGCAGCGCCTTCCTCTTCCGCCTTGCAGGCTGAAAATTTATTCTGCGCGAAACATAGTGGCAATTAGTGTGGGTCATACTAGTACTGCATTGCGGAAATAATGGTGAATACAGTGCTTGATATTTTCGTCA
>CANDBT010000051.1 GCA_947383005.1 uncultured bacterium
ATATAAAGCATACTTCGACCGCCACACTTGCCTCTACGCCATCGGGTACCAGGCCATGGACAACCCACAGCCGCCGCTTATTTACAATGATATTGTGGATAGGTTCTATGACGGGACAGCAGAGCGGTGGATAAGCAAAGAGAAGCCCCCAGGGGCAGCAATATTAATTTTCATTTCAGAGAAACCGGAAGGGAGGAAGGAAAAATGACAGAAATGACATGGACATTATTGATTGTCTGCGCAACCGTTGTTTCCCTAGCGGTGATTATAGCAGACTGTATCAAAAGCATAAAAGGCAGGCAAGGAACACCGCAGAAGCCCGGGTCAGAAATTCGGAAACATGCCATACCACCGCACAAAGGTACGGAGGAAAGCGTTGTTTTCAGGGAAAACGGAAAAATAAATACAGAAATATTTAAAAATTAAAGGCTCACCGCGAACAGGCAGAAGAACATAAAGAAGGAGTGAGAAGAATTGAAAGCGATAACCGTTTGGCAGCCCTGGGCGCGGCTTGAACCATTGTTTAAGGGGGGACAGAAAGATGGCGGCGGGGAACTGTAAGGTAGCTTATTACACAGATGGCTGGTATGGGTATGGGTGCAGCATTACGGAAGGCGCGTGTATGTTCCTTTTCCCGGACAGCAAGCGCTGCGCCCAGGAATATGGGGAAGGGCCGGATGCAAAGGAGGAAGAGGATGAAGGGGCAGATGAGCATATTTGATTTTTTGGAAGAAGAGCCGGAACCCAAAGAGAGAGAGCAGGTTCCCGCGGAGGAGGGGCAGGGCGCGGTAAACTTCTCCTGCTTTTCCACATTCCGGAACGGGGAGAACGGGGTAAGGTACGGAGAGTGTACGACAGACCATTGCTGTAGCGGCTGTGAGGCACACAGGGTATTTTACAAAAAGGCCGGGGAGTATCAGGAAGCAGGGAACGGATGGGGAAAGTCGGTGGCGCTGGCAAGGCGGTTTTTCGGGATACCGACGGTTTCGGAATATGATGTGGGGGCGTACCAATAAAAAACATGGTCCATGGTGCAGCAATGGGGGACGGTAGTGGTGGAGTAAGGAAAGTGATGAAAATAGGATGAGAATGGTGCAAAATTGTGTTGACGTGTATTGTCTGCCGGATAATGGGTATTGCGCCGCAGATGATGAAAAGAGAAGTCCAATTGATATTGATGATTGCCCTAATGGTTGTGAAGTATGTGAGGGCGATTGATATTATTATCATGAGGACTAAGATTTATATGGGCGGTGGTTAAGAGATAGAAATGCTTGAGATTAAAACAAGCTTGGAGGGCAGATGATGGAGAAAAGCATAAGGAAGATATTAGAGGAAGTGTGCGAGGATATCTGCAATAACTATTGCAAATACAAAGACACAGGAGATGAGGAGTGCCTGTGCAGCGTGTTACGGGATGGCGGTGCCTGCCCGCTGGATCAGCTGAATTAATAAGGATAGGGGGTGGCGGGTTGCAGGAAGGGAGAATGACGCCAGCAAAACAGATAGAGGCATTCTTAAGCTTTATAGACCAATGCCATGCCGAGTATCGGCTTGCTTATGATGCAGTCAATGAGGAAGATCGGAAGTTACAGGACCTGCTCCATGGGATTGAGTTTGCGGCAGACAGGGCGGAATGCAACAGGATGGCTACCAAACTCAAGAACAGCCGGAAGGGACGCCGGAGGAATAAGGACATCGTGAAGATGAATGAGCAGGTGGTGAAATTCTTTGAGGAAAAAGGACACCGGGACACACTGAACAGGATGCGCCAGCTTTTAGGGCGCCAGAGAAAAGAGGAGGAGTACCTGCTTGGGGAGAGGGTATATAAAGCGAGGGTGAATGATGGTGGGAAGTAAAGCGGCATTAAGGTAGGGGATTATGGCTTGAATGCGGTTTGGGGTATACAGGAGGTATAGCAGGTGGATAAAGGAATACTGCTCCAATATTGTGACATAAAAGAGGAGATTAAGGATATCAGGGCCAGGATAAAGAAATTAGATAAGTTCCTGGATAACCCTCCCATTGTTTCAGATACTGTGAGGGGGACTCGGAAGGACGGAACCATCGGCCCGATCCGGATCGCCGGCATTCCAAGACCGGAGTATTACCGGAAACGGAATGCCCACCGGAGATACCAGATACTCCTTGAACAGAAGGAGGCACAGCTTCTGGAACTGGCCTGCCAGGCCGAGGAATACATAGAGAGTATCCCGCAGCCAGAACTACGGATTATGTTCCGGCTGTATTTCATTGATGGGTATAATTATGTTGCGGTAGCAAGGCAGATGGGCAGTGCATTCCCAAAACGGAGGTATACGGAGGAAGGGGTCAGGAAGAAGATTGCAAGATTTTTTGAAAAAATTTAAAAAATGTCCGGCAATGTCCGGTTAAAGTGTGCTATACTTTAGAATGGAATTATTGCAAGCAGGCAATCGACTTCCATCTCCCTTTGTAATCTTCTTATATGGTTGTCTGGTGTTACAGCCAGGCGGCTGGTTTGGAACTGACAGTATCTCCAAACAAAAGACTGTCAATAACCTGGTTTAGGATTCTCCATCCGGACATTCCAGGTACAAGGCGCCTTAGTGATAGGGCGTCTTTTGTTATAGAAAGAAGCCTAACTATAACCCATAGGCATTTTACAAAACAGAACATATGTTCTACAATAAGACTGAGGATAATCCATTGTCTTATAGCATAACATAATAAACAAAAGAGGATACTTATATTTGGCAAGATTTCCCAGTACGGCATGTGCTATAATGTAGAAAAATGTCGGATTGGAGAGTGCGATATGATAAAAGTAGCAAATTGTTTAGTTGAAGATTACATTCATTCATCAAAATTAAAGAATTTTTGTGCTGAACACAATATGCCAGTAAGTGAAAATAAACCTGATTTGTTTAAGAGAGTAGTTGAATATGCAGGAACAAATATATCCAGTGAAGAGTATAGGAATACATACAAATGGTTTTTGGATACTATAAAATCGGGAAGTAAGGAATTGTGTTTAAAAAGAATATTTATACCAGAAGATACTCTTGAAAATGTAGAACATATTATAAAAAAGAAATATCCAGATTGTCCTCATAGTGATTTGTTATCATATAAAAATACAGAACAATTCGAATTAGTAGATTATAAAATTACTCAGAATGATCAAAACATTGCCACAAAAATTTCATTTATGTTTTCTGGGCTTGTGCTTGAAGGGGATACGGAGTTTGAGAAAGGAAATAAAATCATATACCCAATATACATAGATTTTTATGTGGAAGCATCATTTGTGGTTGCAAGATATAAACCCAAAACTACGATTTATACTTGTAGTGAAAATGATATAATATATAAAGATTATCGTTTCAAACCATTTGATAGAGCTGTTGAAATAATTCAACAATTGGAAAAATATTTAAAAATACAGAATCTCGACATGAATCCAAAACAAAAATTTGAAAAAATGATGTACAGATTATACCAGAAATATTCTTTTACTCCTATAGATATTCAAGAAAAAATTAATTCTATGGCAAAAAACAGGGATAATTTTATCGATTTAATTTTTGAGAAATTAAATTTAAAGGAAATTAAAAAGGAAAAAGCGAAAACGGATTTGGATATATTCCTTGAAAAATATATTTCAACAAATGGAAATATGGAAAGGATTTTTAAAGAAGATAGAGAAGCATATTTAATAAAAATCACATCAGATGACATTCTACAGATGACGAGAATTGATACTGCTTCGACAGGAAATAAACCATTGCAATGTACGGATGCATTTTTTGACGGAAAGAAATCAATATTAAATACTAAAGAGTGTAAAGTTCTTCATTTGTGTTATAATAGAAAAAAAGGGTATTTAGGACCATTCACTGTTCAGCTATCGACATCTAAAAGTTGGGGAACAGTAAAAATGTATTATGTTCCAGAAGAGGAGGATATACAAAATGTTCTACAGACAATTTTTGAAAATTATTGATGTTATAGATGAAAGTTTTGTGAAAGATTTTGATTTTTGGCTGACTACTTTGCCAGAACAAGAGGCAAGGACAATATCTGTATCCGCTGTAGCGTCAAGATTTGAAGTGAAATATAGCCTTGCAGATACAATAGTAGAATTTGCGGTAAAAGAAGGAATTTTAAAGAAGAGATATATGGTGTTATGCAGTAATGAGGGATGCGAATTTTTTTATGGAGAATTTGATGCAGAAGAATTAATTAAAATTTTGGGTACAGTAGGTTATTGTCATAATTGTGGCAATGAATTTTTAATTTCATATGAGAATTCTCTGATTGTTTACAGCAGGGCAAAAAATCCTAACGTTCCTGAAGATGTTATAAAACGAGAAATCGTAAAACGTATTGGGATACGAGAGAATGAGATAAATTTTAGTTTGGCTGATTCGTTGGATAAGAGACCAAAAGAAATTTTTGAACTTTATTACCATCCAGCAGAATCAGCATATGAAAAATTAGTACAACTGAAATTAGAACTTGATGGACCTTTTGCAACAAAAAAAGAAAAGGGTGATGCACTGGAAAGATTATCTTTATTTCTGTTTAAGCAAATTAAAAATATTAGTGGGACAAATAGAATAAAGACGTTTACTAATCAGTTTGATTGTACAATGCGTTTCTCTCAAAGTTCAATTATATTTCCAACTATTATGAAATATATGACACCATATTTTATAGTTGAATGCAAAAATGAATTGGAAAGTGACGGGAAAGGAAAGACCCCATCAAATACATATTTTCACAAGTTGTCGGATATAATGTCATCAAATAGTGCACAGCTTGGAATTATATTATCTAGAGGAAGTGCAAGTCCAGAAGATATAAGAATAGCATATAATAACTATTTGCTATGCAAAAATTCGAATTACCAAAAAATAATGATATCCATTTCAGATGAAGATTTAGATATATTGATTGATAAAAGGATTAATTTGCTAGAATATTTAGCTTTTAAAGTAGATGTTTTGACTATGGATGCAAGAAATGCAACTTTTGAGATGTTTGAAAGTAACAAGGATTTCCAGTAGAAGAGTTATCTTTTCTTTCCTCAAAACCGACCAACAGGAGGTGAGCCGGCATAGCCAGGGCACTAGACCCAAGGATAGCACAGGCAAAGGAGCTCTACCTTGCCGACAAGAAACTGATAGAGATAGTTAGACAGCTGGGGCCTGCTAATTGTGGTAAGGCCGGATTTCACGATTATTGACGGATTCCACAGATGGACGGTTGCCGGAGAAGAACCTCTGGTTTCCATGCTGGACGGGAAGGTGCCGGTGGTAATTGTGGAGCATAAGGATAAGGCCAGGAATATCTATGGAACTGTTACCCATAACAGGGCGAGAGGTACGCATCTGCTGGGGCCCATGAAAGCAATCGTAAAGGAACTGATGGCAGAGGGGAAATCCGTGGAAGAAATTGGGAAGCAGCTGGGAATGAGGCCGGAGGAAATCTTCCGGCTTTCAGAGTTTTCCAAAGAAGACTTTCTGAAAATGATGATTAAGCCGGATCAGGGGTTCTCGAAAGTGGAGTTTATAACGAAGATTTAATGTTAAATCAATCGGTATCCACATGACACAACAACGGGGGAGCGTATTACCTCCCTCTGTTTTTATGAAAACAAAACAAATAGTGAGGTGGTGATGAATGGCAAGAGCAAGAAGCCCAAGCAGTATTGAAGCAGAAAAGCTATACCAGGATGGGATGAAACTGGTTGATATTGCAAAGAAAATCGGCGTACCGGACAGCACTGTCCGCAGATGGAAATCTACCCAAAAATGGGATGGAAATAAAAGCAAACAGAGTAAAAAAAAACCGAACGCTCGGATAAAAAGAAACCGAACGCTCGGAAACCAAAAGGAGCGCCGAGAGGGAATAAGAATGCTGCTGGCCATGCCCCATCTACCCCTAAAAGAAATAAAAATGCAGAAACACATGGAGCCTATTCCCAGGTATACTGGGACACCCTGGATGATGAAGAACTTGGCATGATTGAAAGTATGGGGGATTCCGAGGAAGAACACCTGATTATGCAGCTGCAAATGTTCTCCATACGGGAGCGCCGCCTGATGCAGAGGATCAAGCACTACCGGGAGCTGGAAGCGGAGAACCATGGGCTATCCGTAAAAGCGGCATCCAAGACCAAAAAAGTGGAGGATGTGACAGATTTCGATGGGGAGAACGTTGGTACTGGAAAATATAAGAAGGTGACAGAAACCAGTGTTACCCACACGGAAGCTGTTATGAGCAGCATAATGGTCTTGGAGGCTGAATTAACCAAAGTGCAGAGGGCAAAGACAAAGGCTATAGAGGCACTGGCAAAGATTAGAATAGAGAATGAAAAGCTAGAGCAGGAAACAGCGGGAAGCGATGCAGTTGATGATTGGATTTCTGCTGTTATCGGAGAGGATGGTGCGGATGAACAGGAATAACAATGTGATCCGCAAGCGATTCTTTCAGGAGAGAGTGCCTGTTTACCGGAAAGAGCCGGTTGTATTTGCGAGGGAGGTTTTGTTGTTTGAGCCGGACGAATGGCAGACGGGGGCACTGAATGACCTTGCCATAAGCTCAAAGGTTGCCATCAAATCAGGCCAAGGCGTTGGCAAGACAGGAATGGAGGCTGTGGCATTGTTGTGGTTCCTGTGCTGTTTCCCATTTCCAAGGATCGTAGCGACAGCTCCAACGAAGCAGCAGCTGCATGATGTGTTGTGGTCCGAAGTCAGCAAATGGATGAGTAAGTCTCCTTTGCTCTCAGAAATCCTAAAATGGACCAAGACATATATTTATATGCGGAAATATGAAAAGCGTTGGTTTGCGGTAGCCAGGACTGCGACAAAACCAGAGAATATGCAGGGTTTCCACGAAGATAATATGCTTTTCATCGTAGATGAAGCTTCTGGCGTTTCTGATCCGATCATGGAAGCTGTACTTGGTACATTGTCTGGCGAGAATAATAAATTATTGATGTGCGGGAATCCCACGAGGACATCCGGCACTTTTTTTGATTCTTTCAATGGAGACCGGAGCCAGTATAAATGCCACACGGTTTCATCTAGGAATAGCCCTCGCACAAACAAAGCGAATATCGCTTCCCTGGATAGGAAGTACGGGAAGGGAAGTAATGTTGTCCGTGTAAGGGTAGATGGCGAGTTCCCAGAGCAGGAAAATGATGTATTTATCATGCTTTCCATTATTGAACATTGCACCATGCTTGATTTACCGGAAGATGCGCCAATTAAGCGTATTTCCTTTGGTGCCGATGTCGCCCGCTATGGTTCAGATGAAACGGTGATAGCAAAGAATGTTGGAGGTAAAATCACGTTGCCGGTAATGTTCCGGGGACAAAGCCTTATGACAACAGTCGGAAAGATTGTGTTGCTTTACCGGGAAGTTATTTCGGAGTATCCAGCATACCTGGGCAAGATATATGTCAATATTGATGATTGTGGCCTTGGCGGTGGCGTGACTGACCGCTTGGAAGAAGTGAAGCGGGAGGGAAAGCTGAACCGAATGGTAATCGTTCCTGTCAATGCGGCCGCAAAGGTTCCTGATGATGTGGTTGAGGATGGAAAGGGCAAGGTGAAAGCAGGAGATATTTATGATAATATGAGCACTTATCTATGGGGGACGGTCAGAGACAAGCTGATTGCAGAGGAAATCAGCCTGGAAAATGACAATGAAATGGTGGCGCAGTTCTCTTGCCGGAAATATCGTTTAACAAGCAGAGGCAAGATGGTCCTGGAAAGCAAAGAGGAAATGAAGAAACGGGGAATCCCGTCACCGGACAGGGCGGATGCGGTCGCTTTGTCCTGTTATGAGAAAAGGGCATTTAATATCGGCAGCCTGATCAGCTAGGAGGTGGGAAGATGCAGGGGAAAGAGATAGGACAGGGCAAAAAGCAGAGGGCCGATGGGTATAAAAACCTGATGAATAAATACGGTACCCGAGATGATGTATCAGAACAATACCTGTTTGAAAGCGATGATCCTGTTACGGATATTGAACTCACCCTGAATTATGAGGAAAACGGCCTGTTTTCAAAAATCATAGACATACCAGCAGAGGATGCTGTCAGCAGTGGATTTTCCTATGGTGTGAATGATGCAGACCTGGAGAATTTCATTAACGAATCCCTAGATGAGTTGGATTTTGAAGAAAAAACCTCTACTGCCATCAAATGGTCGAGATTGTACGGCGGAGCCTTGATGGTTATGGTTATTGATGATGGGAGAAATCTGGATGAAACTGTTGACTGGGATAATATCCGGGGGATTGATGAATTGATAGTATTTGAACGGCCGCTGATAACGCCTGATTATAACAGTATATACAATCAGAATCCCAAAGACAGGAAATGGTCTAAATTCGGAATGCCGGAATTCTATGAAATTTCGCCTGTATACGGGAAAGCGTTCAGGGTGCATGAGAGCCGGTGTCTGCTTTTCAAGAATGGAACTTTACCACAGTCCAGCTCCAGGACGGAGTACAGATTCTTCGGAATGCCCGAATATGCCAGGATACATAAGGCCGTGCAGGAAACAATGACCTCGCACGGGAATGGGGTGAAGCTGCTTGACAGGGCAGTCCAGGCAATCTATAAGATGAATAACCTTGCGAACCTTCTGGAAACAGACGAGGGGGAGGACATAGTCCTAAGAAGGCTGCAAATCATTGATATGGCAAAAGGTATCATTAACAGCATTGCCATAGACGCAAATGGTGAGGATTATGATTATAAATCGGTCACTTTTTCCGGGATAAAAGATATCATAGATTCCACTTGCAATATGTTGTCGGCTGTATCCAATATCCCGCAGACAAAGCTTTTCGGGCGTTCCCCTGCAGGTGAGAATTCCACAGGGGAAAGCGATATGGAGAATTACTACACTTTTGTAGGAAAAATCCAGAAGCTGAATCTGAAAAGGAATATGGGCACATTAATCGATATTATTTTGATGGCTGGGAAGTATAAAGGTGTATTTAAGGAGATACCGAAGTATAAGTTGGGGTTCAATCCGTTGTGGAGCCTAAGCGAAGCGGAGCAGGCTGGTGTAGATCAGACCAGGGCAGCTACTGAACTTACCAAAGCACAGACCGCACAGGTATATGTGGATATGCAGGCTCTTGATCCATCCGAAGTCAGAAACAGGCTTGCTAAGAGTAAGGAATTCACTGTCAGCGATATTCTGAATGAGGAAGAGGATTGGAGTGCAGCGGTAGGGCAGGGGATGGAGGAATCGGCAGAAACCTTGGATACCGCATTATCTGCAGAGCCGGATGTGCATCGGCTGCAGGACAGCATGGGAATGGATTCGGCTGTCCCTACTGGCTGTGGCGTGATAGTGGTCCAAGATGGGAAAATCCTAATTGGGGAAAGGAAAGATAATGGCCTTGTGTGCGGGCCTGGCGGGCATATTGAAGCAGGGGAGACGCCAGAGGAGGCGGCGGCCAGGGAAACCAGGGAAGAGTTTGGTATTTATGTAGCAGAGCTTATTCCTATTGCACTAATCACGGATATGCCACCGGGATATTGTCCATCCCAAGTGTTTCTTTGTACGGAGTTTTATGGGAAACCAGGTTGCTTAAATATGGAGATGGAGAACGCGAGGTTTGAGACGGTCTCCGATGTAATAAATGAGAATTTGTTCCTGCCATTCCAATTATCATTACAGGAATTGCAGCGGCAGCTTCAGGAGATGCGTTCCGATGGAGAAAATGAGGAAAGATGGGTTACGGTAAATGGACAGCATATATTAGTAAACGGAAAGGGTGAGGTATTAAAAGGCAACCCTAAAGTGGAAGGAAAACAAGAAAAAGCTAAGGAGAAAAGCAGATCAGAAACGAAGACAACAAAAAAAGAGTTTGCAAAAACGGCCGGTTCTGGTAAAATGAAAAAAGGGAAAAAGAACAAACTATCAAAGCAAGACCGGAAACTGGCAGACAGATGCCCATTTGCTATTCCCAATCATGCAAAAGCAGTTGATGACAATAAACCAACTTATAAACAAAAGCTTTTTTCGTGGACTGAGAGGGATAAACAAACGGGAAAGGAAATAAAATACGTAGCCCGTTGGCATGAGCGTACCCCGAACGCTCCAAAAGAAAATGGTGAGACCTGGGTTGTTACAAAGGAGGATAAGAAAGCGAAACAAGTAGACCATTTATTGATACAGGGGGGAAAGGAAAAATGGGTAAGTAAGCAGAAATGGAAACGGGCGATTGATGAAAGGAAAAAGGGATTGGGTTCGAGTCAATCAATATTAGATAACGGACATCTCAAAAACAAGGAAGAATGATTATGAATTTAGTGGAGATTGTTTCACAAGAGAAATTTGCTAAATATCGGATGGATGATGTAGAGGAATTTGCGGGAACCGTATGCCTGGTGCAAGTAAAGGATCAGGAGTTTTTGCCAGATTGTGCAGTGGTGATGTGGGATGGCTATTTTGATTTTTTTCAGGAATATTTATTGAAAAAAGAGGGTAGCGGGATTATCGCTGCTATGGATGAAGAATTCGATGAAGATATTGGGTATGTGACATGCCTGGAAAGAGAGCGGGAATATTTAGTAGAGGCGAAAGAAAATTTGGGGATAAAAGATAGTGAATACATGGAAGAAAATGGTTTTTATAGCGAAAATTGTGAACAGATGGTGGAAGAATTGAGGTTGGAGTTAATCAGGTTATTTGAAGATGCAATAAAGAAAGGGAATCAGGTTGTATATTTGAAGGAATGGAATGCCATTCAATTTGTATAAAATGATGCTGATTTGTATGATGGCAGCATCCCAGAAACAGAATTGATAGCAATGATACAGAAAGATTTAAATGAATATGTTTTGCAGTAAGAGCCTTGCAAGTGCGCGAGACTCTTTTATTATGCCCAAGAAAGCCGTTAATTGTGGCTCCGAGGGGCTTTTTTGCGCCCAATAACAAAAAATTAACGGATAAAGCGATAAACTGCAAATTCGAAGCAATGAGAGAAGGTGATTGTTTGGATGACGCACTCAGGAAAGAAATACTCAGGGAGGATTTGAAGCGCAGGCATAAAGGAAAGAAAATAATCCCTGCCCGGTACAGGATGAAATTCCCGGAGATCGCTGAACGGGAGTATGTCAGGCTGGCGAATGAGTATATGGCAATCGAAAAGGACGTGTTGCTGAAATACATCCCAGAACTAAAGCGAATTTTGGATGAGGGAACGCAGTATAACACGGATTCCCGAAAGGACAACGAGAAGAAAAGGAAAACGGCAAGGTTTTCTGGCATTGACAACACCATTGTCCGGCTTGGAATCCTCTTTGACAGCATGCAGAAGGAGCTGGATTCCGCTTTCGGCTTATATGATTTGAAACGGAGAGTTAATGATATAGCAAATCTGGATCACAAGCTGACGGTTGCCGAGTGGAAAAAAGCAGTCAGCCGGACGCTTGGTATTGATATTCTGAGTGATTATTATTCCGGGGATTTCTACAGGGAAATGCTGGCGAAATGGGTATCTGCCAATGTCGATCTGATAAAGACGGTTTCAAAGGAGTCCCTAAGGAGCCTGAAGGAAAAGGTATATTCAGATTATATGAATGGGCGGAGCACCACGGACATTGTCAAAAAGCTTCAGCGGCAGTATGGGATGGATAAACGGCGGGCCAGGCTGATAGCGCGGGACCAGACAGCAAAGCTCAATGCGGATATTACGCAGAGCCAGCAGAGGGATGCGGGGGTGTCGCAATATAAATGGTCAACCTCCCTCGATGGGCGCGTAAGGAAGAGCCATAGGGCGCTTGGGGGCAAAATATTTAATTGGGACGAGCCACCGGAGACGGACGGCGGGAGGCGGTGCCACCCAGGGGAGGATTACCAATGCCGGTGCTGCGCAATACCAATATTTGACCTGGATAGGCTGGATTTGCCAGTATGAAAGGAAGTGGCCGCATTGAAAAAGTAAAAAGAATGGGGGTGTGCACGTTGGGGCAGCAGAGGGTTGACAGTATTTCCATTGACGGTACTTATTACACCGAAGAGGGCTATTTGGTGGATCATCCGGTTGTAACCACTTGCGGCATATTCGAGTATAAGAACGAGGATGGGAGTATAAGGCGGGAACTCCGTCTGCCCGAGGAAGTCTTTGCAAAGGAATCCTTGGAAAGTTATAAGGGGCAACCGATTATCATTACGCATGATGCTGGTGAAGTGGATAAAAACAATGTCCGCAGGGAGCAGATCGGCACAATCATGAGCGAGGGGTATCGTGACGGCAATAATGTCCGTTGCGAAATCATCATCCATGATACCAATGCCCTGCAAAGATGTGGGCTAAAAGAGTTATCACTTGGATACAGCCTTGATACGGATGATACTCCTGGTGTATACAGGGGAGAGAAGTATGACTGCGTACAAAAAAACATCAAAATCAATCATCTTGCCCTTGTCGGAGAGGCGAGAGCCGGTGAAAGTGCCCGCTTGAATATTGATGGCAAGGACGATGATACAAAAATTCTAAAAGGAGGAATGGCAATCATGTATGGAAAACCGAATGCAAAAGGCCATAGGGCTGATGATGGTGCTGACCTTTCGCCGGAAGAAATGGAGGCGGCTATCGCATTGTTTAAAGCCCAGCAGGCAGCAAGCCAGGCAGCTGGGGAAGGGAGTGACGGGGGAGAGGTGGAAGGCGCCCCCGCAGAGGATACAGATAAGGGGAAAAGCCCGGTTGACCAGGTCCGGGAGAATATTAGCCGGAGGGACTCAGGAGGCGGGAGCATGGCGCCCGAAGAAATTATTGCAGAGCAGAAAGAAGACCTGGATACCCTGCTGGCAGAGATTGACAGGCTGCAGGCCATGAAAGATATGGACGTTGACGGCAAGCAGTATGGTGATAATGGGGAGGAAGAGCCGCCCACCGCGGAAGGGGAAAAACCTGCAGATGTGGGGGATAGCAGCCCTGGGGAAGGAAGCGGCAATCCCCCGAAGGAAGACAAGGGGGTAAATATGGATTCCGTAGACGAGATCTTTAAAGCACGCCTGGATGTCTGCCGCATGGCCGATAAGCTAAACCTGGACGGCATTGAGGAGCTTCCGGTGAAGGAAGGCAAAAAGCGCATTATCAAGGCTGTCAACCCGAAGATTAACCTGGATGGCAAGAGCGGCAGCTATATCGATGCAGCCTATGATATTGCGAAGCAGTCTTTCACTGAGAGGAAGACCACCGACCAGCAGCGCCAGAAAATAGCCCAGACGCAGATCCGCAAGGATGCCAGGGAGGAATGCGGATCAAATACCGCAAGAAGAAATATGATCAACAGAATGACAGGAGGAAAGAAATAATGGGTATGGCAGTACAGACAAGTTACGGTTTTAGCTTCCCTAAAGGGGTTGCCGGCGGGCTGTATGATTTATCGGCCCATGAAGTATCGACCAGGCAGGGGGAAGGGGATACGACATTCGGGGTTGGCGTGGTTGTAGGCACGAATAAGGGGATTGACGTGAAGGCGCCTACGGCAGCAAGCACGGCTGCGGATTTTGAGGGAGTTGTTGTCCATAACTCTGTCATGGCGGAGCTGGATATGGACAATAAGCTGTCCATTGCCAGCAAGCGGACTGTTGGTTGCCTGCATCACGGGAAAATCTGGGTAAAGACAGGGGAAAACGCCTCCCCGGAATATAAGGAGAGAGTGTTCCTGATTACCGCAGGGGATGAGGCAGGGCTGTTCACGACGTCCGCGGATACGGCTACGAAGGTAGCACTGAATGCCCATTATCTTGGTGTTTCTGATGTGGGGATTGCGGTTGCAGAATTTTTCCCGGCAGCAGCGGCGCTGCCTGTGTCCGGCTCTGCGGAACAGAACGGTTAAGAAGGAGGATATGACTGATGAAACAGTTCAATATGGATGATTATACGGCCCTGAAAGGGTCCCATCTGATTAAAGGAATTACTGGTATGCCGGAAATGCGGTTCGACAGTGCGGAAGCAGCAAGTGTCTTTTTCGCCCGTGAGCTGGATCAGGTCAAGACAAAGACCTATGACAAGCAGTATCCAGAGTTGTCGGCGCTGGCATATTTCCCGATCACGTCCGAAGTGAACGAGGGAGCAGAGACCACAACGTACTACAGCTATGACATTACTGGCATGGCTGCGATTATCAATAACTATGCCACAGACCTTCCGAGGGTGGATGTGAAAGGGGAATCCCACACCGCCAGCATCAAGTCCATTGGTGACAGCTACGGATATAATGTGCAGGATATGCGGGCTTCCAGGATGGCCGGAAAGTCGCTTGATGCCAGGAAGGGCGCAGCGGCGAGAAGGGCCGCTGATTACATGGTCAACAAGATCGCCTTTTCTGGTGATAAGAAGCATAACCTGGTCGGCATTTTCAGCGAAGGGAACGATATTCCCATTTATACCCTTCCCGCCGTCACGGTCGACGGCAAGCAGTATACGGACTGGGCGCATAAGACGCCCGACCAGATTCTGGATGATGTCAATGGCATGCAGAAGTTCACCGACAAAATCACTATGTCCATTGAAAAGCCGGATACTCTGGCGCTGCCTGCCTACATCTATATGGATTTGGCCACAAGGCGGATTCCGGACACGGAGACGACAATCCTTAGCTTCATCAAAGAACATGCTCCATACCTGAAAAATTTTGAGCCTATGGCAGAGCTGCAAGATACCGCTACAGATATCAATGGCAGCGGGAAAAATATCGCCTTTATGTATACAAAAGATCCAGAGAAGTTCAGCCTGGAAATCCCCCTTCCGTTCTACCAGTACCCGCTGCAGGTCGTGAAGCTGGAAACGGAAATCCCCTGCGAGACCAGGACAGCAGGGTTAATTATTTATTACCCATTGTCCATGCTGTTGGCATATGGGATCTAAGGAGGGCACAGAATGAGAGTAATCAACAAATCGAGAAAAATTATCGCTATCAATGGCCAGCCGTTCCTGCCTGGGACGGAAATGGAGCTCACAGAGGGGATGGAAGCGCACCCGTCCATCTTGGATTATCTGAAAAAGGGGGTCGTGGTTGACGTGGATACTCCGTCAGCCACAGCGCCACTGACAGAAATCAGCGATTCCGAGAGGGCGAGGATTGCCGGAGAGGCCATTGCCAGGTACAAAGCAGAACAGGAAGAAGCGGCTCTGAAGGCAGAGCAGGAGAAGGCGGATCGGCGAGAGGCGGATATCAAAGCGGTAAAGTACATGAAGAAGGATGAGCTCATAACCAAGGCTATGGGAATGAGTCTTGCGGTCGAGGATTCTGATACTGTTGACATTCTGAGGGAAAAGATCATTGCTGCCCTCAGCAAATAGGGGGCGCCTATGGAAGCCTTGGAAATTATCAGGAAAACAATGGATGAATTCTCTGGGGTTCCGGATGAAACGGTGGAGGTGCATATATCCCTGGTAGAGCCGCTGGTGAGCAAGCGCAGGTTTGGGAAGCTGTATACGCAGGCGCTTGCTTATCTTGCCGCCCATAATATGAAAATGCTTGGCCTGGGAAAGAAAATTGGCGCGGGAACAATTGGGGACACCATCGGATTGTCTTCCGTTTCGGAGGGTGAAACATCGGTGTCCTTTTCCAATAATCAGGCCGGGAATACCAGCGCAGATGCGGAGTACGGCTTGACGGTGTATGGCATGAAATATATTCAGCTCAGACGGCGCTGCATTGTCCCCATTGTGTCAGCGAGGGTAGATCATGGCGGCTAATATTCGGGACACTGTGACGGCGGACGGAAAGAAGTTTGAGAAGCTGTTAAAAGAGCTGGGGCAGCTGGAGGTCAAGGTTGGGATACGGCAGGGGGAACCAAGCGGGGATGGAGTTGATTTGGTGGATATAGCTATGTTCAACGAGCTGGGAACCGTCCATATCCCATCAAGGCCGTTCCTTCGGGATAGTGTAGATGCCAATGGGGATCAGATCAACACTTTCCTGCAGTCTTTGAAAAAGAAGCTTTTGCAGGGCGCATCTGCCGAAGACGTGCTGAAAAAAATCGGGGTATTCCAAAAAGGGCTTATCCAGAAGCAGATTGTTGAAGGCGATTTTGAACCAAATAAAGAGAAAACGATACGGAGGAAAGGTTCGGATACTCCCCTGGTGGATACCGGGCGTATGAGGCAGTCGGTTAATTTTGTAATACAGCAGAAGGGGGGATCTGACTAATGCCATTTTTCGGAGAAGATTACATGCTGAGAAGATACAAAAAGGATGTTGTGATTAATGGCTATCCAACTGCCGGGTATGAAGATATTGCCGTATTCCTTGATGTGCAAACTATGTCTGATGATGAAGTGATTGAGAGCGGCGGGAGCAGAGATAAGATGATGCTGAAAACTTTTGGTGATTTCCCGGTCCGCTGCTCCAAGCAGGAGGAGGGCGTTCGGTCAGACCAGCTTTTTTATGAGGGAAGATGGTTTGAGTGTATGTCTTCCCGGCAGAGCAAGAACACATTCATACAGCATTGGATATCAATATTTGAGCTGATACCGGCCAGTACAAATCCGGGGCCGGCCGAAGCGGAAATGGAGGGCCAGGATGGATTTAGGGGAGGTTAAGCAGCTGATTTATGAAATGGTTGCGCGATATCATCCAGGGGCATTAATTGTATGGCAGAAAACCAAAGGGGTAACACCCAGGCCACCATACATCACACTTGGATACAATAACCTGGAACGTTCATTATTTCTCCTGCCAGATGATGAAAGTGAGCATAAGTATTATAACTATACTTTCACTCTTGAAATCAATCTGTATACCATAGGGAGGGAAATAAAGGTAAATGGCGTTGGCACAGGAGCCTATGAAAATACTGCTGTGGAGGATTTAGAGGAATTTGTGAGGTTTCTTGAATCGGAAGCTATTACAAACGAACTGGCGATGAAAGGGGTAAGTGTTGTTTTAACCCCACCAATCAGGGATTTTTCGGAATTGATCGGAGATACAAAATTTCATTACCGTTCTATGGCAGAGTTTGTGGTGGCATATACCGGGCTGGCTGATGGTGAATATGGTGTACAGGGTAGCAAGCTGATCCCCAACCCCAGCGGGGGAGGCACAAAAGAGATGGCAGAAGCAGGGGCGGCAGTTATCGAAACAGTAGAGATCACAGAAGGAGGTTTGGCGGATCATGAAGAATAACCCATTGGATGACATTGTCCGGTGCAACGTGGAAATTTCCAGCCCGGCAGCCAGGGAAGCGGCGTTTGACCGGATACTCCTGGTAGTCCCCGGGCCGGGGGCGGACGGGGAGAAAGCCATGGGGCCGGTAATCACCATTGCGAAGGCGGATGAGCTGGCGGATTATGGATTTGGCACGGACAGCGTGGCGTATGCGGCGGCCACGGTAGCGTTCTCCCAGTCCCCTTCCCCGGACAGGCTGGATGTCTGCATCCGGGAGGAAAAGGAAGAAGGGGAAGGGGGGCAGGGGGCTGGTTATGAGGATATCGCCAAGACGCTGGCCCGGGCAGGCCAGGCGGCGGAATTTTACGGCATCCATATCACCAGCTTTAAGGACCCCGCCGACGTGCAGGCAGCGGTGGCCTGGGCGGAGGCAAAGGAAAAGCTGTTTGCGTTTGAGTATGAGGACTATGCCAACTGCCCGGTAAGGAATTTCTCCTATTACCGCAGCTTCGGGATGTATTCCGGCGATCCGGACGGCTATGGGGAAGGGGAAAGCCCGGCAGAAAACCGTTATGCCGCGCTGGCATGGATGGCCAAGTGCTTCGGCTATGACCCGGGGACGGAAACCTGGCACCTGAAAGAACTTGCCGCGGTTGTCCCTTCCGCGCTTAGCGCCGTCCAGAAAAAAGAACTGGAAGAAAAGCATCTCAACGCCTTCCTCCGCTACGCCGGGTGCAACTGCACCATAGGCGGGTATACGCTGGCCGGGGAATGGATTGACGTCATCCGGTTCCGGGACTGGCTGAAAGCGGAGATGCAGGCGAACGTATTCGGTGCGCTGAAAACCAACCGCAAGGTGCCCTATACCGATGCCGGGATCGGCCTGATTGAAGGGAAGATGGAGGAGACCTTAAAAAAGGGGCAGGACATCGGCGGGATCGCCCCGACGGAGTATGATACGGACGGGAACGTGGTTTCCGGCTATACCGTCACCGTCTCGCAGGCTGCGGACCTTACGGAGGCGGAACGGAAATCCCGGCGGCTTAAGGGCTGCCGGTATACGGCGCGGCTGGCGGGGGCCATCCATGCCGTGGAGATAGAAGGGTTTTTGACATTTTAAATGCCGGTATTTTAACAGAAACAGAAAGGGGGGACAGGGATGTCCAGGATGACGACATATAATCCCAGGAAAGTTACCTGTGCGTTAGGGAACCACATGGCAGGCGGGTTTGCCGATGACGGTTTTATCACCATTGAGCCCGCGGGGGACGGCACGTCCTATGTCATCGGGGCGGACGGGGAGGTGGTCAGGAGCATCGACCCGTCCAGCGTCTATACGGTGAAGCTGTCGCTTTTGCAGAATTCCCGGACGAACACGTACCTGCAGAAGATGTACGATAAGGACCACCAGGACGGGAG
Source organism: uncultured bacterium (assembly GCA_947383005.1). Lineage (GTDB taxonomy): Bacteria > Bacillota > Clostridia > Lachnospirales > Lachnospiraceae > Brotaphodocola. The sequence continues at coordinate 18,563 of CANDBT010000051.1, forward strand.
CGGGACGTTCCCGGTAAACATCCACGACCTTCTGGGCAGGGAAAAGTTTACCAGCGGGGTTGCGTGGGTGGCCAAGCCGGCCTCCTGGGGCCGGGGGAAGGCGCAGACAAACCGGGAGTGGGAGATTACCGCGGCGGACGGGGAATTTAAATAAGGCAGACCGGTGGTTTTGGGGTATAACGGATAACCGAAAAGATAAGGAGGCAGTTTAATTATGGCAATGAAGCAGATGGAGCCGGCCGCAGTTATGGTCGGCGGGAAGGAATTTTATATCACCCCCTTCCCTGCGTTTAAGGCAGCGAATATTTCCGGGGAGCTGGCATCCGTGCTGGCTCCCCTTCTGGGTTCGCTGATCCCGCTTGCGGGGGGGATCAAAGCGGAAGGGGAAAGTTTCCTGGATGTGGATATGGGATCGGTCGATGCGGACAAGGTGGCAGAGGCGGTGATGAACTGCCCGCTAATCAACGGGGATAAGCTGGAAGCCCTGATGAAAAAGCTGCTCCTGGGAGGGCATATCGTGGCCAATGTGACGGGCGGGGAGGGGGAAACGGAGCCGCAGAGGCTGGACCTGGACCTGGCCAATGAACTGTTCTGCGGGCAGGTCCAGGAAATGTTTGTCCTCTGTTTCCATGTCGTCAAACTGAATTACCAGGGTTTTTTCAGGAAATCCGCCGGCCTATCTGGGAAAGGAAAGCCGGGGGGAGGAAGGACACAGAAGATGAGGAAGGTCTATTAAAGTATGGCAGGTTTGACTATTCCCGTTTTGGCGAGCTTGAGCTGCGCATGTACATCCTGATCAAGGCACAGATGGCGTCGATGGCGGAGCTGAAAACCTGTTACACATTAGACGAGGCGCTAAAGCTGTATGCCCTGTATGAGATGGGGCTGGATGTGGAAAAAGGGAAGGCGGATGAGCTGGGAAGGGGGGCTGGGCGTTGACCATACGGGATATCGTGGTGGCATTCGGGTTTGAGGTTGACCGGGCCAGCGAGAGGCAGGCGGAAAACAGCATCCGGGGGATCAAAAACATGGCCGCAAAGCTCCTGGGTGCGATTGGGATAGGGTTATCCATCGCCGGGATTGCCGGGCTTGCGGAGGCTGCTGCGGATGCGGATGCGCTGAAATCCCAGTTTGAACAGGTGTTTGGGGAAGTGCAGGACGAGGCGGCGGATAAGCTCCAGGCGATTGCGGACGATACCGGCGTCATGGTAAACCGGATGAAAGGCAGCTTTGCCCAGATCGCGGCCTTTTCCAAAACTACCGGCGCCACAACGGCGGAAGCCCTGGACATTGCGGACCGGTCAATGGCAGCGGTGACGGATTCGGCAGCGTTCTACGACCGGTCCATAGAGGAGATGACCAATTCCCTGCAGTCGTTCCTGAAAGGCAATTTTGAGAACGACGCCGCCCTGGGGATTTCCTGCACGGAGACTACGAGGAATGCGGCGGCAAATGAATTATACAGCAAATCATTTAGGGACCTTTCCGAGGCGGAAAAGCAGCTTACCCTGTTAAAGATGGTGGAGGACGGGAATAAGCTGTCCGGGGCACTGGGCCAGGCGGCGCGGGAATCCGATACCTGGACCAACCAGCTCGGCAACCTGAAACAGTCCATCCGGGACTTAAAAGCGGCCGCAGGGGGCGCGTTTCTGAAGCCGGCGGTAATGGTTTTAAAAACCCTGGTATTGCTGGTGCAGGGATTAACCCAAAAGATCCAGGTGCTTACCGGGGAAACCGGGATGGTGACCAGGGCATATGACCGGTTCCATGCACTCATCAAACGGCTGAAGCCGGAAATATCCCGGATGGCGGAAACCCTGCAGGGCGGCATACGGCGCGGTATCCGGGTAGTCAATACTATCGTGGGACGGCTCGGGGGGATGGAAAATGCGCTGAAAATCCTGGCTGTCCTGGCGGGGGCTTTTTTCCTGGCCCTGAACTGGGGCAAGGTGGCCGGGGCAGCGGGGGCGGTGTTCAAGCTGTTTGGCTTTTTGGGGAAGGTTTTTTCCCTGGTTGCTTTGAAAGTTTTGGCTGTTGTGGCGGTGGTTGCCGTCCTGGCCCTTGCGGTGGAGGATTTCATCCAGTTCCTTTTGGGGAACGACTCGGTCATCGGGACCATCTTTGACAAGGCCGGTATCGGCGCCGACCATGCCCGCCAGGCAATCGTGAACGCCTGGGGGAAAGTAAAAGGGTTCCTGCTGGATGTATGGGATGTTTTAAAAACGGCGGCAGGGATGTATGTGAATACGGTCAGGGCATTTTTTGAACGGCATTCAGAATCGATCAGGGCGAACGTTGAACGGGTTTGGGGCATTATCAGAACATTCCTGAATGGGGTGTGGTCATTCCTTTCCCAGCTGGCGGCTACCCTGTTTGGCAATACCGAAAAAAATATCGATGGTTCCACAAAAAGCACGAAAGACAAGCTGCTGGAAGCATGGCAGGAGGCGCTGGATGCGCTTTCCGCGGTCTGGGATGCGATTTACGGGGCGGCCAGCGCCGTTTTTAACGCCATGGCTTCCCTGGTGGAGTTCTGGTTTGTCTGCGTCCAGACGTTTTGGGCGAAATGGGGGCAGCAGGTGCTTGCCTGGTTTAAGACGGTCTGGGACACGTTGGGGAGCATGCTGGGGCATTTCCTTGATGTTGTCAAGGGTGTTGCCAATTTTATCGAGGCGGTATTCACCGGGGACTGGGCAGGGGCCTGGGAGGCGGTAAAACAGATCTTAGTCAGCAACTGGGGAATGATGGAGGATTTCCTGGCGGCGGCATGGGAAACCATCAAGCTGCTGTTTGCCATAGGGATTGACACGCTGACCGGCCTCTGGGAAAAGTTCTGGGCGGCCTGCGCGGCGGTCCTTATGATGGCCTGGGAGGCTATCCTTTCTGCCCTGGCAGGCGCTAAAGAAGCCGTCATCCAGGTTTTTTTGGATATCCTGAGCGGGGCCACAAGCAAGGTGGCGGAAATCCGGACGGCTGTTGTGGATGGCTTCCAGGCCGCCATTGACTGGATCAAAGGGCTCCCGCCCCAGGCAGTCCAGTGGGGGGCGGATTTTATCGGCGGCTTAAAAGAAGGCATCCTTTCCGGTGTCCGGGGGATAGAGGAGGCCGTCAAGGGCGTAGGGGACAAAATCCGGTCCTACCTGCATTTTTCCGTGCCGGATGTCGGCCCGCTTACGGACTATGAGCGCTGGATGCCGGACTTCATGGGCGGCCTGGCTGAGGGCATTGCCGGGAATGAGGGCCTGGTGCTGGACAGGGTGCGGGGGCTGGCCGGGGGGATCCGGGTGCTGATGTCGGCAGCCACGGCCAATGCGGCGACCGCGGCCATTGGCGCGGTAAGCAGCCGGTCTTCCAGCGTGGTCCAGAATGTCAATATTGACAATACCTACAACGGCGGGAGCAGGGAGGCCCAGGGGAATGTGGCCAGGGCGATGCGGAAATCGGCAGAGGACGCAACCGGCTATATGGCCCGGGGGCTGGCTTATGCCCGGGGGTAGCCGGCACCCGGCCTCCCGGGGGTTTCCCTGTAAGGGGGCCCGATGAAGCAACGGTTTCCCAAAGGGAAAGAGTTCCCGGCCTCCCGGGGATCCCCATATAGGGAAGCCCCCAGGAGGCCAAGCCATTAAAAGGCAGGGCAAAAGATAAAAACAGGAAAAATGAAAAATAGGGGAGGAGGGAGCCATGGCAAGGAGGAGGCTCACGCCGGTATCCATAGCCGGGATTGAGTTTGACGCGCTGATTGATGAGGAAAAGACGCTGTCCGCAACCATCCCGGTATACCCGGTTGAGGAAGGGTTCCCGGTATCCGACAGCATTATCTTGGACCCGGTCAGCGTCCGGATGACGCTGTATGTCAGCAATACGCCCGTGACCTGGCTGTACCGGCACGGGAGCGCGAACAGCCGGGTCAGGCAGGTCTGCAGCAGGATGGAAAGCCTCTGGCTGGGCAGGCAGCTGGTAAAGATTGTGACTACGGATGCCATCTATACGGATATGGGCCTGACCAGCATATCGATGAAGAAATCGAAGGACATTGGCTATGCCCGTGAAATTTCCCTGACGGCCCAGAAGGTCAAAAAAACCGCAGTAAAGGCCGCACAGATCCCGGCATACATCCTGAAATCCGGGGAAACCCAGGCGGATGCCGGGAGGGCGTCCGTTTCGGTTTCTTCCGGCAAGTCAGGGGGAGGGGCGCCGCCTGGCAGCGCCGGGGAAGGAAGCGCCAGCAGCAAAAGCGGCAGCAATAAAAGCGGCAATAGCCAGGCAAAAAAAGGCCAGTCAATCCTGTATGGGGTTGCCAGCGGGATGGGATTTATTTAAAGGGGGCGGGGCAGATGTTATATATCAAGGTACCGGACAGGAATGACAGCATGTCGGCGATATCCATTGACGGCACGGAATATTTTATCCGCTTTACTTACAACGAGAACTATGATTATTGGAGCTTCGGGCTGTATGACGGGGAGAAACAACCCATAATCGCCATGACAAAGATCGTGCCGAATTTCCCGCTGTTCCATCCTTACACTGACGTCCGGCTGCCGGACGGGGTATTCGGCTGTATATCGGACACGGGCAAGATTGGCCGGGAAGCGTTTAAGGATAAGACGGCAGAGTTTGTCTATATCCCCAATGCGGAACTGGAGGGATAACACATGGAAGGGGAAAATTTTTTACGGACATACACGCTAAAATGCGGGGTTATGGGGGGCGTAGGGTTTGAAATCGGCAATACCAGCAGCCCGACGGAAACGCCGCTTCATATCTCTTTTAGTGTGGAAAAATCAGATGCAGAAGCGGCAAACACGGCAAAGATCCAGGTATGGAACCTTTCCGGCCGGAACCTGGGCATCCTGGACACGGGGGATTGCGTGGCAGAGCTGAAAGCCGGGTACGGGAACCGGAATGCGTTAATCCTGGTGGGGAACATCACCCATGTGGCAACATCCATGGATAATGCCGACCGGGTGACCGAGCTGGAAGTGGTGGATGGCCGGGCAGCGCTGAGGGATACGGCGGTATCGGTGTCCTTTAACGGGATGGTCAGCTGCAGGGACGTATATGCCTACCTTGCCGGGCAGATGGGGGTGGCTGCCCGGTTTGCCGACGGCCTGGAATACCCGGTGCTGCCAGGCGGGTTCCGTTTTGTCGGGCAGGCCAGGGCTGCGCTGCAAAAAATGGCGGCCTGCTGCGGGCATGCCTGGACGATGCAGAACCAGATCCTTCAGGTTACCCGGCCCGGGCATCCGGTAACGGCGATGGGGTATGTGCTGAACAGCAATACCGGGCTGATTGGCACACCGAAACGCATTGTAATTGGATCCAGCAAGGAAAATGAAAAGGCACGAACCGGATGGGAAGTGGAATACCTGCTGAATGGGGCCATCGGCGTTAATGACACGGTACAGCTGGAAAGCCGGGTGGCCAGCGGGTATTTTCGGGTACATCAGGTAACCATGGACGGGGATAACAGGGAAGGCGATTGGATATGTACGGCACAGCTTTTGGAAATTGCAGCATAGACAGGGCAGATAGAAGGAGGCGATATCGATGATGCAGGAGTTTGTTCAGCAGATAGAAGAAACGGCAAAAAGTGTTGTGTATGAGATACATACAGCATTGCCGGGGAAGATTATTTCGCTAAACCCGCAGGGAGCCACCGCACAGATAAAGCCTTGTGGAAAATACCTTACCCGAGAGGGAAAAAAGCTGGAATATCCCATCCTGACAGAGGTCCCGCTGGTCTTCCCATTTAGCCCGGCGGCCGGGGCGGGGATTGCCTTCCCAGTAAACAGCGGTGATAGCTGTTTGGTTATATTTTCAGAAATGGAGCTTGATGAGTGGAGGAGCGGTGCAGAGGCAGGGGCGCCGCTCCGGTTTGACTTAACCAGCGCCATGGCCATCCCCGGCCTGCTGTCTTCCGGACAGGGGATTTTGGAAAAAGCCTGTGCCAAAAATGCGGTAGTCATCCGCGGCAACCTGGAAGTGGAGGGAAGTATCGTGTCATCAGGGGACATAACCGGGGGGAAGATATATGGACATTTTGCTGGGGAATGACGGGGATATGCTGGTTTCGCCCCAGGGTGACATTATCCTGGGGGATTCTGTTGCGCAGGAAATCAGCATCCGGCTGAAATGGTTTGCGGGCGAATGGCGGTGGGACAGGGATGAGGGGCTGCCGTATTTTAACCGCCTGTTTGTGAAAAAACCGGATACCGACGCTTTTGAGGCCATTGCCCGCGAAAAAATTTTTGAGGCAGGGGAAGTGACGGAAGTGAGGGATGTATCCGTTACTTATGACAATCATTCCAGAAAAGGGATTATCCGCTATGTCGCATTAACGGATAGGGAAACGTTTAGGGGGGAGGTGAAGGTATTGTGCCCGGATATGGGGTGACTGATAATGGTTTTGTTTTAAAAAGGCTGGATACGATCCTGGAAGAGATCCATGCGGATTTAACGGCTGGGTTTGGTGTGGATACCCGGCTGTTGGGGAATTCTTTCCTGAAGACGCTGGTGACGACATTTGCCGGCCAGATAGCGGATTTGTGGGAGACCGCCCAGGACAGTTACTATGCGAAATTCCCGGCCACGGCGGAGGGGGTAAACCTGGATAACGCCGTGCAGTACGGGGGGATCCGGAGGGCGCCGGCCAGGCGGACCTGCTACCCGCTGCACTGCACGGGGGATGACGGGACCCGTGTCCGGGGCGGGGCGGTTGTGGCAACGGCCACGATGCCGGAAATCCGGCTCTATGCCGCCCAGGAGTTTGTGATTGCCCGGGAGTCGTTTAACGCGGTTGACGTTGCCGTGGCGGCTGTCCAGGCAGAGGTTTACACGGTGGGGATTAACGGTGAAACCTATAGCTTCAGCAACGGGGACGGGGACGGGAAAGCCATCCTCGCAGGGCTTAAAGCCGCAATGGAATCCAGTACAGGGTATACGGTGCAGGTAATGGAAGGGGGATCCAGGGATGTCCTGCGGATTGAGGATACCGTCAAGGCGCGGAGCAATATGCTGGCCTTATCGGAGAACCTGACAACGGCCAGCGTCACGACAATAGCGAATTTCCTTACCCAGGATTACGGGAAGGTCACGCTGCCCGCCGGCATTGTCAGTAAAATGGTCAATAACATCCCGGGATTTGCCCGGGTGGCCAACATCCTGGAACCGGTTTACGGGCGGCTGGCGGAAACGGACATTGAACTGAGGCAGTCTTACATCGCCAAGTCGGCCCTGCGGTCGAATACCATGGTCGGCAGCATTGTGGCAGAACTGCTGAACAATGTGGCCAATGTGGAGTCGGCTTCCGGCTATGAAAATGATACAGGAACCGTGAATTCCCGGGGGATGCCGCCGCACAGCATAGAGATTGTTGTCGAGGGCGGTGATGCGTCCGAGATTGCCAGTGCAATCCTAAAAAGAAAAGCCGGCGGTATCCAGACCTATGGCAGTGTTGTTATTGATGTCCCGGGAAACTATGGGGATTCCATACCCGTTAGATTTAACCGGCCGGAGTATTTGTATGCCTGGCTGAAGATAGTCCTTCATGGGGAGGGGAAGAAGCTTCCGGTAAACTATGCCCAGCTTGCCATGCAGTCGGTACGGGAAGATGGGAGCCGGTTATCTGCCGGGGAAAGCTTGCTCACGCAGCTTTTACATGACGGGATTTATAGCAAGGTTGCTGGCGTTACCTATATTGATATTTATACGGCATACAGCACAGAGAGTTCTTTTGTTCCGGGAGAAGATGATTACCAATTAAAAAATATCCCGGCGACATCCCGGCAGAAAGTGCGGATTGATGAGAAGAGAATTGAGGTGATGTTCCGTGCAGACGCAGATAGCTGACCGCTGGCTTAGGGATATGCCGCAGCAGTTTCTGGGAAAGCATAACATTGAAGTCCTGGTGAAAGCTTTTGCCAGGCAGCTTCAGGAACTGCAGGAGGTATTTGACGATCTGAATACCAAGGCCGGCCTTGAAACAGCTTCCTGGCAGAACCTGGACTATGTGGGGACTATTATACCACTTACGAGGAAGGAAGCCGGGGAATTGGCCGGGATTGGCGCTACGGAGCCAGTGATTTCGGATGAACGTTACCGCAGGCTCATGAAATATAAGATCCTGAAAAATACCAGTGAATGTACCTACGATGACCTGGTTGCCGGGATAGAGCTGTTATGGGGGTACCGGAATATCCATTACAAGGAAGATCCGGAACATCCGGCCATGATCCTGTTTGAAACCCCGGTATTAAGCCTTGATGAAGAGGACCCGGTTGAATTCCATCCTGGCCTCTGCATCCGGGCCAGCGGGGTGGGCGTGAGGCTAAGGAAAACATATGGGGATGTCTTCCGTGTACAGGCCCGTCATGCCAGCATGATAACCTTTGTATCCTCTTTCTACCCTCAGTTTAACCTGCCAGAACTCCGCCTTGACAATACCTGGGAGCTGGACGGGGGCAAAACCCTGGGCGGGTATGACGCGGACGGGAAGGTAGACCTTTACCCGGTGGATGTTGTGTTTAAAATAATGGCAAAAGGAGGGCTGGAAAGTAATGCGGCGGTGGGCTTCCTGGCCAAAACTGAGGGGAGGATAACCAGCCGGCAGGGGATAGGGCTGCAGGCCCGGGCCGTATGCCGGACGGAAACAGAGGAAAGCGTGGACATCCAGGCAGCAGTAAAGGTACGGGCTGGGGGCGGGGAAATCCTGGTGGATAACCAGCGTTTCCTGGATGGCGCCTGGGAGCTGGATGGGGGGAAGGAGTTAAACGGGGGAGTAGATGTGTGGTAACGCAAATATACCCGGCAGATGCCGATTGGTTAAATATTTTCCAATGAAGGAGGTTTTATGGATAATACAAGTGTAATCACTGTGGTGGGCCGCAGGAAGCTGTGCATGGCCCACACCGGGGAGGCATCCCTCCCGCCTATAACCCGGATGGCCTGGGGGGATGGCGGGCTGGATGAATCCGGGCAGCCGAAGGCCACAACCGGGAATGAGGTTGGGCTGTATCATGAGCTACTGGTCAAAGATATTGAAGGTTATGAGTATATCGACGATGATCAGACATCCTGCCGGTATACTGCCATTCTGGAAGCGGATGACCTGGCCGGGGAAGAAATCAGCGAAATGGGGCTGTATGATGCGGAGGGGGATCTGGTCGTATATCGGACATGCATGCGCAAGGGGAAGGAACCGGATATTTCCCAGAAATACCAAATGGAAGAGATTTTTGTGCCTAAGTAAGGGGAGGATAGGGATGGAATTCATCACAATTAAGGAAGCGCCGGAATTTACCTTGGACATCCAGAAGTGGGACAGGCACACGAAGGCGAATGGGACGGAGATGGCGGAGAATGTCATCACTCCCATGGTCAACAATGAGGTTTACCTGAAAATGCGGAGCGAGCGCCAGGAGCATGTTGAACCTGTTACCCTGGCGGCGGACGGGTGGGAAGGGGATGTGCTGCCGTATACCCAGACAGTAGCGGTTGACGGGTTGACAGAAATGGATAACCCGCTGTTGGTGCGGATGCCGCCGGAATCGGCTACGGAAGCGGAGCAGAAAGCCTACAACA
>CANDBT010000052.1 GCA_947383005.1 uncultured bacterium
AATGAAAAATTGGCTGTGTTACCGTGCCTGTTCTTTATTCACTTTTGTTTTATTACTGTGCGCTGCCTGCTGTCCGGCGTTTTTATTCAGGCTGTCACGCACGGACGGTTTCTGTTCCTGGACCGGCGTACATTCCCGTCTGGCCTGGGAGAGAAACAGGTCGGTAAGTCCGGGATTGCAGCGGTCTACAACAAAGTAAACATTCCGGTCATATCCGAAACCGTCCTTATCTTCACAGACCGGGACCGTCTGCGCCCATGCCTTGTTGTCCCGTGAAATGCGCCCGTCGTGATCTTTCTGCCGGACCGTGTTGGCAAGGACATAAAAAATCCGGCCATAATCAAACTGCTGTAATACCTGCTGCACACATGCCGGGCCTAAACGGTTATCCCGGTAGTTGTCCGCAATGGCCTGTTCGATTGCCTCCCTGCACGCAATGTTTGCTTTGTGGGAAGCGTGGTACTGATCCAGTTCCCCATGCTCATGCGCATAGGTGGCAGAATGAAAATAAATTGGCGTTGTGTCTTTCAATGAAATCCCTCCAATCAAAAAGCTGCCGTAACAGACAGCCATAATTATAGAAAAAGGGCGGGGCTGCCAATGCGCCCCGCCGAAACTGTTTAACCAAATATAAAATCTTTCAGGGCGCCATTTACGCCGCCGATCATGCCGACCAGCCAGGCCGCCGCCATCGGCAGGCCGTATGGGCTGATAAGGAACGCAATCACCAGCCAGGACATTCCCGGCCAGAACCCGGCAGCGAAGAACAGCGCCAGCGCTGCCAGAAGAACAATCCCTGACAGAATCCCCAGCACAGCGCCGGAAACCACAACAAGAAATTTGCAGAACAGATAAAGAATCCCTGTAACTATTACAAAGGGAAGTGCTAGCAGTTTGCCAATCAGACGCATACGTCCGCCTCCTTTCCTAATCCCATGTCCGTTTTTTCAGGACATCCAGGTATGCCCGAAGGGTATTTCAAAGAGAAGCATATTTACCCCTCTATTAGAATCTTACCGTGCCGGCCTGAGGAAATCAATGGCATTTCTGCCTGTTTACGAAATGTTCGCAAATCCCCGCAGCAGCTTATCCATGCCATCCCACAGACTGTCCAGACGGGTGCGAAGGTCGTCCACGTCGGCAGCGTAAATACTCCCGGTCTCATTGGCACGTCTGGCATACTGGTTTAAGTTATTGGAGCAGATACGAAGGAGCCGTATCATTTCCTGGATGTCGCTCATATCCAGATGGATGATATAACCGTCAACCGCCATCTTGCGCAGATATGCGGACAGGTTGGTAATGCCGAGCTCCGCCATGCGCCCCTTTACCAGCTCCGCATCCTGCTCGGACATGACGAATTCCACCCGGACGGATTTTTTGTTATGCCCGGCTTTCATCGTTCCGGCTCCTTTTTCGGGAAAGCGGTTTATGAGTGGGGGCGGCGGCTGTCCGGGACTCTTTGAGTTTTCCGCGTAAGGTATTCTCTTTCAGGCTGTCAATATATTCTTTTATATCGCCGTTTGTGGCATGGCAGGAGCGTTTGAGCCGTTCCCGTTTCAGGATTACGGCAAGTTCCCGCTCATTTTCCGGCAGATCAGTCATCGACTTTGGGCTCCCATGTACCGGCGCCAGCTCATTCATAAGCTGCCTCCGGTCCCGATAAGGGATTATAACATTAGTTCCGTCCTCAAACAAAACAGCTACTTTTCCAATGGGGCAGGCCAGCAGCTTCACCCGCTCCACATGCGACCCATAATCAAGCGGATATATATTGCCGACCACTTTTCCGTCCTGCACGTCTTTAATCGAGAGGGCATAGGCAAGGACCGGGTCTTTTGTCTGTTCATGGTAAAACTCCCACACTTTATTTGCGTGGCTGCCCTCCAGATAGACCTCCCATTCCCGCAGGGTATAGGTGCCGCAGGGCCGTGACAGCCAGAGAAGGCGCCGGTCCTCCGGTTCTCCCGATAGAGCCAGCTTTGGGATCAGTTCTTTATCCAGGTCAAAATCATCCTTGTAGTGCTGCGTGTGCAGCTCCATGATCTGCCCCAGGCTGTCCAGTATATCTACGCCCTCAAACCTTACCGCGCCCATCAGCGTTCCCTCTCTGCCATCAGTGGCGCTGCCTGCCTTGCTTCATGCTCCGGGTGGCCTGCCTTCAGCCGTTCCATTAGGGAAGGTTTCGCTGCCGTTTCCTCCGGCAGCGTCTCCGGGGCAAGCTCCCGGATTTCCTCATAAGTCTGTCCGTCCGTCAGGTCAGGGCGCATAGGCGGTTCGTTGTTGAGGCGTCCGTCCAGCATATTATAATTGCCGGTCTGTCCTTCCTCGTAAAGCTCCGCATTACGCAGATAGCTCTCCGGCGCCTGGAAGGGCTGCCCGGCGAACAGGATTTCCCGGCTGGGTATAAACTGTGAGAGCACGCCGTCCCGGAGCCTTGCAAATTCCTCATACTGGCCCAGGGTAAGGCCGCGCTCCAGCATTTCCGCCTGGGTATGCGCCCAGCCCTCCCCATAGAGGAAATAGTACATATCCGGCTGGTCGCAGACAAAGCACAGGGAGCCGTCCTGGTTGTCATAATAAGACGCCTGCATATCCTGATAGTGGCAGCGTTCCTCACGTCCCAGGTACACCCGGTTATCTGCGCCCAGCATGGCGACCATGCCCGCATAGTTGCTGTGGACCGCAGAGCGGATTCCCACCAATGGGTCCGCCTCCGGCATGATCTGCCTGCCGGGAATCTCGTTCTGCTTTTCTGCCGCGTCATTTCTCGGCGTTACTTCCTCATGGGCGCGGGCATCCAAATCCGGCTGCGCGGAAGTCTTTCTGACGGTGCCCGGCTCCGGCTCCTTCTCCTGTGCGTAATAATGGACATTGGCGGTGGCCCTGCTGTTCATTTCCCCGGCGTAAGCCTCCGCAGCCTTGCGGGTATCAAATTCCAAAGGCTTTCCGTCCTCCTTGCACCACGCCTCGGCATAGCCGAAGATAGAAGCGCCGCTGCGGATCGCCCACACGCCGTATACTTTTTCTTTTCCCATCCTGATCCTCCTTACCGTTCCTGCTGTTTCGGCGTTTTCTGCTTTTTGGCCGGTTCCGCCGTTTTTGCCTCTTTCATCTGCCGCCGGACCGAAGCCCGGCGTTCCGGCTCCGCTTCGGAATCCGTGATATTGACATACTCACCGATAATGTTCAGCGCCTCATGGTAGCTCCCGGAGGCAAACACCCGGTCTGACATTTCCTTTGCCTGCTCCGCCATGCCGTTCCTGCGCAGGGTTCGGGAGGCAATGCCGGTCAGGTTAAAGACATTCCCATCCTGGCCTATCAGCGCACAGTCCGGTTTTTCCGGCTCCGGTGAAGGTTCCCCGATAAAACCGCCTAACCGGTTCGGCACAAAATCGGACAGCCAGGTGCCCCCGAAATCCGCATGGGTCTGTAAACGCCACACGGCAAGTTTCCCGATGTCCAGCTTTACGTCCTCGAAAGGGTAGAGCAGGCAGGTAAGCTCCCCATACTGGAAAGCGGAAACATCCTCAAATTTACTGCCTTCCTTCAAAATGCCCGTGTCGGTGAACATCTCATTGATCCCGTCCACCCATTCCTTCAAATCCCCGCCGCATCCCTGCAGGATCAGCCCCTCTTTTCCTTCCATGCGCCGAAGGTCCTCTGTCGTGATTGTTGTGATACTCAAATAAACCGCCTCCTATCGTTCCTGTTGATGATTGGTTTTCTGCCGGACGGCTTTTGCCGCCGGCTGTTTCTTTAGCTGCTTACGGACGGAAGGCTTTGCCGCCGGCTGCCACATATCCGTTAAGATGGCAGATACCGGCTGTTCCCATTCCTTCCCAAACCCTCGGATCACAGTCCCGTACATGATCCCGTTATCCGCAAACATTTTCAAGGTGTCAAACGCCCGGTCAAATAATTCAATATTCCTTGCATCCACGCTGGGCGCAAAATGGACCACCCCCACAGGGTAGTCCCCTCCGGCGCCGACCCATCCCCGGACAAACGCGTCATAATCCTTTGTGATGCCGGCAGCCGCAAGCTCACCGGCATGGCTGGAATCCATCAGGCTTGTCACCGCATACTGCCGGCCTAAGACCAACAGCCCCGTGTCCGGGTTATACATGAAGCGCCGGTTGTCGATCTGCTGCATGTCAATGGCCTGGGTCCGTGTGTCGATCCGCATGATCTCCGGCACGATTGGTATTTTTATTTTTTCGATAGGCATCCCTCCCAATTTCTCTGTCTGTCCGCAGCTTAGGCCCGTTTCAGGGCGTCAGAGTATTCTTATACAGCCGTCCCTCAAACCGGGGGTTGAAAGCCTTGGAAATCAAGCCTCTTTTTGGTTAAGCTGCGGACATATCACCCCTGTTTCTGCCTGCTCCGGCGCTTGCGTTCCCGCTCGGATTTCCGTCTGGCAAAGGTGCGGCAGGAATCCGAACAATACGCCTGGCTGGTGGTGGGAAAATATGCCCTGCCGCAGACCGGGCAGGTTTTCTGTTTCAGGGAAGTGTCCTCGCCGGTAACGGCAGATTCCAGCGCCGGCTCTGTCGGCAGCACCGCCTCCCGGAAATACCTGCAAAAAGAGCCGGTCCACCATTTATGAAGCATATAGCAGGGGCAGTCTAAGGGGAGGCAGAGCCTATCCCGATTGTCATAGTTGGCGCAAAGGTCTGTCACCAACCTTCGGATCGCCGCCCGTTCCTGCCTGTTTAATTCCCGTAAGGGCGGCCCGTTCATTTCCTCCTGCCTTTCTTAGCCGGAAATTCCAGCTTGAAATTCACATATTTCCCGCCTGTATCATCCAGCACCACCACGGCGTCATAGGTATTTCCCGTCTTTTCGCTGTAAAGCCCGGACATGGAAACGCGGCCCTCTTTCAGAAGGGCCGCCGCCACAGACTTTGTTATGGATTTTTTCTTGCCGGAAAAGAATTTATTGTCTTTCCACAGTACAAAGGCACAGTCCCGGTTATCACAAAAGAATCCTTTTTTACCCTCATATACGGTTCCGCCACAGCGGGGGCAGGTGCCGACAGCCTCACGCCCATTTCCTTTTGCATCCGGGAACAGGCCGGCAAAGCGTTCCTCCGGGGCGGTATGCTCCTTTACCAGCGTCCGGCTCATATCCGCAATCTGCTCCATAAAGGACCCTGCATCCAGCTCGCCGCGTTCCACCTGCTTCAACATAGATTCCCATTCTGCGGTGAGCATAGGCGATTTGATATTGTCCGGCAGCACCAGGATCAGGTTCGTACCTTTTTCCGTTGGAATAAGCTGCTTTTTCTTCCGCTGCACAAATCCCGCGGAAACCAGTTTTTCCAACGTGGCCGCACGGGTGGCCGGGGTGCCTAATCCCTTGCGCTCGGCATCCTCCGGCATATCCTCGGCCCCGGCGGTCTCCATAGCTGCCAGAAGGGAATCCTCCGTATAGTGTTTCGGCGGTGAGGTTTTACCTTCCCGGACACTGGCAGAGACCGTTTCAAATATCTGTCCTTCCTGCAGCATGGGAAGGGAGACATCCGTATTCTTGTCATCCTCCGGTTTGAATTGTTTCAATCCCATGCGGTAGAGGCGTTCCACTTCCTTCCATCCAGCCTGTAATACCGTCTTTCCTTTTGCTGTGAAGGAACGAGCCTGGCAATCCAAAATTGCCGTCACCGCCTCAAACCGGTGTACCTGGGCCGTGGCAGAGAGCAGCCTTGCGATGATCAGCGTCAGTACATCCCGCTCCCCGGAAGGAAGCTCCGTCAAATCTGTCCGGGCAATCTCCGCCGTAGGGATAATGGCGTGATGGTCTGTAACTTTGCTGTTGTCCGTCACCCGGCCAATATCCGGTTCCCCGGCGCAGCCCTTTCCGAAAGGCATATGATCCCGCAGCCAGAGAACCAAGGAAGCGACAGTTGTCTGCATATCTTCGGTGAGATACTGGCTGTCCGTCCGGGGATAGGTCGCCAGTTTTTTCTCATAAAGGGACTGCACATAGTCAAGGGTCTGCTGCGCCGTATAGCCATAAATACGGTTACATTCCCGCTGCAAAGTTGTCAGGTCATACAGCCGGGGCGGCTGCACCGTCTTGATCTGTTTCTCCACGGACAGCACGGAAACATTCTGCCCGTCACAATCCATACGAATTTTTTCAGCTTCATTTTTCCCGGACAACTTTTCGCCGGAGGCAGTAAAGCTGCCGCAGGTGATCTCCGGCACGTAAAAGGGCCTGCTCGTAAATGCCTGAATATCCGTCTCCCGCTGTACCAGAAGGGCCAGCGTGGGTGACATGACCCGCCCCACATTCAGCGTAACGCCATACAGGACAGAGAAAAGCCGGGTGGCGTTAATGCCGACCAGCCAGTCAGCTCCGGCCCGGCAGACCGCCGCGTCATAGAGCTTATCATAGTCGCTGCCGGGACGCAGGTGCTCGAACCCGTCACGGATTGCCGCGTCCTCCATACTGGAAATCCAGAGCCGTTCCATCGGTTTCTTACATCCGGCATGTTCATAGACCAGACGGAAGATCAGTTCACCCTCACGCCCGGCATCCGTAGCGCATACCACCGATTCCACCCGTTTGTCCTTCATCAGCCGGCACAGAAGGTCAAGCTGCTTTTGCTTGTCCTTCGACACCTGATATTTCCATTCTTCCGGCAGGATCGGCAAATCACCATAGCGCCATCTGGCATACTGTTCCCCGTAAGCCTCCGGCTGCGCCAGCTCCAGAAGGTGCCCCACGCACCAGCTCACCAGACACCCGCCGCCCTCCAGGTAGCCGTCTTTTTTCTCATTTGCGCCCAGGACCGCCGCCAGCGACATGGCGACAGAGGGTTTTTCCGCAATTACTAACTTCATTCCTGTAACCTCCATTTCTTTGAATTAAAAAAGGCAGCATAGCAGCTACCCTTTATAAGCTCGGTTCTTGTTTGGTTTTCTGTCTTTCTTTTGGTGCTTTTGCCTCTCTTTCCTGTACCTTTGCTTTATTTTCAGAAAGACGCTCTAAAAGTCCTTTTTCCTGTTTTCGTCCCAGGGTTTTTGCTGCCCGGTCATAATACTGCACCTTATCAGAGAGCAGATCCTCCGGCGCAACCTGAGTAGCATTGATTTCCTTTACCGTATCCTCCAGTTCTTTAGTCTGCATGTTCCCGTTATCCGGCACAAGGATAACTTCATGGGTCGATGATGGGAGGACATAAAAATCAGAACCAAGCAGCTCGCCGATTTTATCCAGCACGCCGTCTCTTGCCAGAACCCCGGCGCCATTTACTTTATTATGGTTTGTCAGGATATACATAGGCATCATTTCAGATTCTAATGGTTCCGTCTGTTCAAAAAGATTCTCAGGCTTTACGGACAGCATTATTTCTGACATTACATCATCCATTGTGTATAAACAAACAGGATTCCGGGCATTTTCTGCTGCCACCGTATCGTGGTGAAGCTGCTCTGGTGTAATGCCCCAAAGATTCAACATATCATTTGTAACAACAGCGGAAGCCGTTCCGCTGCTGTCCTCCATGATCTGAATCCGATAGGTTGCCGCCAGTTCCCCACATGCGGTATGGGGTTTATCTTTTAAATATTCCTGATTCTTTTCGGGGTCGCACAGACGGACAGCAAGCAGAGGCCGGGCTGTTTCATAATCCTCTAATCCCCTCACATCAATAGGAAGCTCCAGGCTGTTTTCCATTTTTATCTGTGCAATTTCCTTCATAATGTCGTCCATTGGGCGGCCTTTGCCAAACTGTTCCTCATAGTGTTCCAGATAAATGGACGGTGCAACTGTTTCATCATCCTTTCGGATAATAAGCCCTGTAAGAGTCCGATCATTTCCTTTGGTGACTTTTTCAAGGGTTATCTTTGCATCCTGATAATCCGCCGGCAGATATTCCCGGATATGGTTTTTGATATTTTCTGCAAATTCCTGATTCATTCGTTTTCCTCCCGTTTTCTGTTTTCTAACCATTCATCTTCCTGCTTTGCGGCCTGCATAAGACACATCAGCACAACGCCGGCAGACATTCCCCCGGTGAATGTAAGAAAGTGTGTAATCATGTTCCACATAAAAAATCCTCCTAAAAAATTGGTAAAGAAAAACGCCCACCGAAAAGTGAGCGTATCATCAAGTATCAGTTATTCATTCTTTCATTTTCTTTCTCCCTTTTCGGAAAAGTGTTCCTGATGTATAAAACATATAATATTAAGTATATATTTACATACGATTACAGAATTTATTAAGAAGCCCTTACTCCGCCTTGTTTAATTTCTTATAATGTTTCGGCTGAATTCCAAATAAACGAGCCAGACTTCTGTTCATTTTTTGAAAGACGATATGATTATCACTGGAAACTGTAATATTAAGCGCCCAACTCAAATCCACGTGTATAATGTATTCCGATGAAATGCCATAGAAATGCACTTCATCACTAAACCATGTCTTTTGTAATTGATACGGTTCCAATAAAGACTCTATCAATTCCATCCGCGTTGTCCATTGAATATTTTGCACTGACTTTTCGGATAAAATCTCACGAAATCTCTTTGGGGAAGCCGCAAATTCAGTCTGATATAAAAACTGTGTATCTTCCACTTTCCGGAATGCCATTTGAAATAAGTAGTTTTCAAACGAACCCGAGAACAATAACAATTGTCCGTCAAATTTATAAACCGGCGGATTTTCTCCCTCTGTCAGTTTCAAAAACAACACGCTTTCTGACCAATGGGTAGAAAACAGCATATATTCATTCATATCAATATCAAATTCATCTATGTAACGGAGATAATCCCTTAATATACTGTCAATATTGACTTCTGTATACCCATCCCATTCCTGCTCCAACAATCCATTGTCATTTTGACCCATCTCTTCTAAAAACAGTAGATACGCATATGGAATACTTTTTCCATGTTGTTTCAAATCGGCTATTTCCTCCAAGGCATGGATTTGTTTTTGCGATGCCGGTTCAACTTTTTCTGACCACTGTTTATCTATGGAGTTCATTGTTTTAAAAAGTCTTTCAATCATTGTTTCCAAAGAACCCGCTTCAAAAGAAATTTCATTTAACATTACGTTGTTGCCTCCTTTAGCGGTTTTCATGTATATTAAAATTCAGCAAATCTACCCCCCCCTATAATATTTTTTACCATATAGGCTTTCATATTCATCGTTCCACACCTCTGGCAGATACTATTAATTTAACTATCTAATTATAAAATATTCAAATACCATTTTCAATGTATATTTATAGGTTCGTTTTCAGTGGGTACACAATTCCGAAAAGGGAGTTTTCTTTTCGCTGCGGATTGTCCTGGCAGAATAATCTCCCCGACAGGGATTTCCCGCAGTTCCTTTTTCATTTGGTGCGCAAACCGGATTGTCCGCACTGTGCCTCCTTTTTCCCTCCCATCATACACAGCAATCACCCGGTCCGAGTGTTCT
Organism: uncultured bacterium; assembly: GCA_947383005.1. GTDB lineage: Bacteria > Bacillota > Clostridia > Lachnospirales > Lachnospiraceae > Brotaphodocola. Next base: position 9,433 of record CANDBT010000052.1, read on the forward strand.
GTCATGTAGCGGTTCCGGTGGGAATAGACGCTGGGGTGGTACTTTTCCTGCATAACTACTACATCCGCACAGACCTCCAGCATTTCATAAGTCCGGCCCTTTTCCATCAGGCTGTCCAAGCGCTTTTGATAGGGAATGACAGCAATCAGCTCCAGTGCCGGATTCGTCTTTTTCTTCTCCAGCACGATCTCCGCAAAATACTGATCTACACCGTCCGCGAAACCGCTCATAAAACGGGTAAACCCGTCCGCAACAGCAGAATCAATTTCACGCCGCAGAGCCGCCTTTACATAGTTGATCTCTTTCTGGGGTAAATACCTGTGCCCGGTGACACAGCAGGTCTTTTTTCTCATTGTCCTTTCCTCCGTCTGGTAGATTTATTCTTTCACTTTCCTATATTCTAATAGATTAAAACTATTATATCAACGTAAATACCCTTTTTATATTTGCGAATAATAAAGGGGCGTGAGGTACAATCTATTACAGGATGGGAGGTGAAGGCGTTGTATGATGATTTCATCCCGGAACGGCTGGCAAAGCTGCGAACTGGGAAAGGCGTGTCTGCGCGTGATATGTCATTGTCATTGGGACAGGCAAATAATTACATTAACAACATTGAAAACAAAAAGTCCCTTCCCTCCATGCAGTCTTTCCTTTATATCTGTGAATATCTGGGCGTGACGCCCCAGGAATTTTTTGACGAAGGGAACCCGGACCCGCAGGCCCTGCAGGAATTTATTGCAGAGGCAAAAAAACTGGATTCCAGATCGCTTTCTTATATCCTGGGAATTATGAAAGAACTCAATGGCAGAAAATAAGCGGCCAAGGCGTTGGCCGCTTTTTGCTGCCCTTCTTTTATTGTACCCGGCAATCCTCCTGATATGCCCAATCCCACTACCGGCGATAACCCAAGAATTACTCCCAAAATACTCTTTTTTATTTTCCTGTACTTCCAAATCCGCCTGTGCCGCGCTGTTCGCCAAGCTCCGAAACAAAGTCCGCAATCACAACCGGGGTAATCACAAGCTGACCTACACGGGAACCTTCGGAAAGCTCCCGTGTCTGATTGCTTACATTACTGATAATCGCGTGGATTTCACCACGGTAGCCGGAATCCACTGGCGGCAGCTCACAGACCAGCCCTTTTACTGCCATACTGGTGCGTGGAAACACATACCCCGCATATCCGTCCGGCACCTCGATCCCAAACCCAAGAGGAATCTTTACAATCTCGCCCGGCTGCAAAGTGCAGTCATAGGGCATGTAGACATCCGCGCCGGCATCGTTCCCATGCGGACGGAATGGGCGGCGGTCCTCCGGCACGCCAAAGTCGATCAGTTTAATCTTCATGCGCCGTCTCCTTCCCAAAGTGACGGATAGTCCGCTTTCAGAAGCTCCTCCGGCGTCATATCGGCATCTATTTTTCTGCCGCAGGTCATTTTCCCCTCCAGGCATTTGTCCCGCTGGCAGAACGTTCCTGTAAGACCGGGGGAAAACAGCGCTGGGCTGAGTGTATAAAGCTCCTGCCAGATTTTCAGGAGCACGATCCGGGTTTCGTCCGTATTGCGCCGGCATACCCGCTGGCCGATGATATGTTTCCATTGATAGGGCGTGGCGCTGATAATCAGCACATTCCGAAGTCCCTGGGGCGTCACATAGCCCGCCGCGTCATGGCCGATTCCCTCGGCACACAGCTTTCCGTAACAGTCCATACCTTCGTGACAGCTTTTTAAGTACAGTTCCCGGATCGCAGCCGGGGCGGTCAGAATCTCATAGGGTACGGCAAAATCCGCCTGCCCCGCATAATTGCTGTATTGTAAGGACGCGCTCATAAACTTTACTTCATTCTGATGTCTGGTGATCTGTGCCAGAAAACGCCGGCTTGCCCCCACAACGGCCACAGTGATTACCGCAAATTTTTGGACCGTGGGGTGCGGGAGAGTTCCGATTGCCGCAACGGTATTCTCGCTGAATGATTTTTCATAAAGGGCCATCAGATCATCCATTGTGGAAATCCGGTGGCCCCTCTGCGTGAGACGGGCGGCAAAGACCATGTTTTTCTCGGCCTCTGCAACCGCCTGGCAGTTTAATATTTTTACTTCAATTCGGTTGATTGGTATGTCCCTCCTTTACAATGGCTTTCAGTAAAAACAGATAGTTAAGACTGTCTGTGATCTTTTCATTCCATGTGCTTATATCGTAATCCGTATCACCGTCAAAGCACATGTCATACAGGGAGACGATATGCTTCGCCAGCATCCCGGCAAGGGCGCGCTCCGGCGTGGTATGCTGCAAAGCTGCCGCCGCCTTAAAAGCCCCCAGCCGGTCCGTATCGTCCCCGGTGTATTCTTTGGTCTTTCGTTGCAGGATTTCCCTGCATAAAGCCACCTGCTCGTCAAAGGCAGCATTGACTTCATTTTGTGTGATATGGCATCCCTCCTTTGAAAATGAACTGTCCTGAATTTTATCTATTATCCGGGACAAATTTGTATAAAGTTCCCGGCATTATGCGCTGGGAAGGTAAATCCAGTCATGCATCAGGCACACGCTGGGCTCGTCCTCCCTGGGTACCATGTGGTAGGTACATTCCCCGTACACGGTCCGCTTGTCCTCAAACTCCATGCCATACGCTTTATAGAAGCGGTATTCCAGGTTGGAGATAATACACCGCAGGGTCTGCAGCGCCTCCCGCTGTGAGGTCACGACTAAATCCCGGTCAATGCTGCGCTTTAAGAACAGCAGGGATTTATAAAGCTGTACCTCCGTCCGGTAAGGGCGGCAGTCCTTATGTTCTAACCAGCCGCAAAAGGCTACCGGCCCGCTCTGGATTACATCACGTTCCGGGTGGTAATACTCGTAGCAGTCCAGGTTTGCCGTGTTCAGAAGATAGAGCATTTCCCGGACCTCATTTTCCGGCATATCATAGAACCGCAAAAGGGAGCGGTACAGATGGACGTAGCCGGGTATTGAAATAATGGCATTCACCATAGAAAAATCCTCCTAAATAGCAGGTGCGGGAGCAGACAGCCCCCGCACCGGTTTCCAATATTCTTGTTAATCGTTTACAGCCGCCAGCTTTCCCATGACGATAAAGCGGCTCTTGCCTCCGGGCGTACAGGTGGAAAGGGTCAGCACCTTATCACTGGAAGTCACCGTAACATCGGTTTCAATGACAGACCGATCCGCCATTTCAGAAAGCCATGTGGTGTAGGCCCCGTCATCCTTAAAGCCAAGCCTCCAGGGGGAGGTGTCGCTGCCGGACTCTCCGGGGCTTGCCACAAATGCCGTGAAAATCTCCACGACATAGCCGCCGCCAGGGGTGACAAGGTACATCTGCGGGTGTCCGTCAAAATAACTCTGTTCGTTATACTCATTCAGCGTGGCGAACATGGAGCCGTCCCGCATGTTGTGGCCGTAGATAATGGTATTGCGGTCCGAAAAATCCTTCTTATTTTCATAGTCTGCAAACAGGCAGCCCGTCTTATTATAGGTACCGTCATACAGATGGCGCAGGTAATACTCGTTATCATCTGTCTGCGTCACCGGGTAGTTAATGGCCGTATCAGGAAGATTGAGCCAGCCGATGATGTCCGGCCCGGTTTCCCAAAGAGCTTCAAAATCCACTGCGGGGAGAACCACAGAAGGGTTCTCCTCGGCAGATTCCGTTTCCGTGTTATCGTCCTCCGGCGCTACGGTCTGCTCCGGCAGCTTTACATTGGTAGCAATGTCCTCATAGACTCCGGCGCTCTCTGAATACTGGCTAAGGTCGCGAATCATCAGGAACCCGCTGCCGAGAGCCAGCACCGCACAGAGGGAAATTACTGCAACGTTGGCAGCTTTTGTTTTCGGGGAAATCTCCCTGGACCTCCCTTTTCTGCACCTGCATACCGTAAACAGCCCGCCAACCATCACAGCCAGCGCCAGAAACCCGCCATACAGGAAAATGAAATTATCATCCCCGGTCTGCGGTACCGTCTTTTCCGGATTAGTTGGGGTTGTTGGATTAGAAGGGGTGGAAGGTGTTTTCTGTTTCTCCGGCTCCTTCGGATTTTCAGGCGTTTTCGGTTCCTCCGGCTTCTCCGGTTTTTCATTGAAGAACTGGACCGTAGCTGTTTCATCCGCCTTGATCTCCACCGTGGCTGCGTCAGGAATGATATAGTCCCTGCTTGCCCGGTTAGAGATTTCCGTTACGGTATAAATGCCAACGCGCAGCCCTTTGACCTCAATCACGCCGGATTTTGGGGAGGTAAAGGTTTCACAGTAGGAGCCGTCCGCACTCTTAACCTCAAAAGCAAACCCATCCTTGCGCCCGTCGCTGGAATCCTTTGTAATCTTCAAATTTCCGCGGTACGCCTCATTGGTAAAGCCCCGTCCGGCCTCGCCGTTTTCCACAACCGCCACCTGGCCGTCCTCGGTAATCTCAAAATAGTAGGCGTTTTCGTCAAGCTGATAGCCCTCCGGCGCTTTTGATTCTTTCACAAAATAACCTTTAGCCAGAAGATTTTCCGCTGTGTGGTAGCCCGCATCCGATTCTTTCAGCGTGCCGATCTTCGTATCTTCGGAATCAAATTCCTTGTTGCTGTTGGCGTCCTCATACAGATCGAATACTGCGCCGGAGAGGAAACGCAGGAAGGTGTTATTCTCTTTGTCCTCCTTCTCCACAGAAGAAGGCTCGTCCACGGCTTCGGTTTTCATCACCTGCACGCTGCCGCGGATCAGGGTATTTTCCACTTTGATTTCAATGCTCTGGCCGTCCACACCGATATAGATATGGTGCTGTTCGGGGCTTACCGTATAAAGCGCCGGAGAGGAAATTTCCTTTACGATCCAGTGGCCGTAAGGAATATTCTCAAAAGAAAAACTGCCATCCTCGGCAGTGGTAACAGTAATCAGGGCGTTTTCTTCGGTAAATTCTTCCGTATCAGGCTGAAACAGTCCTATAACCGCACCGGCCAGCTTCACATTTTCGCCGCCCTCCGGGTTTTCACCGACTTTCACGCCGTCCACACGCCCGCGCAGCAGGTCATTGGAAATAACTTCGCCCTCATTTACAAGAATCTGCACCAGTGCCGCCTCCTGGCTGGCATACTCAAAGACAACCGGATATTCCGTATCAGGGAGGATATAGGCGCTGTTTGTGGTGCGTTCCTTCACATAGTAGCTACCAAAAGGCAGATCGGAGGCAAAGGAAGCTCCATAGCCGCCCGCCTCATTTGCAGAAACGGAAACCACCTCTAAAAGCCCGCCTGCCGGGATCACGCTGCCGTCAAGGGCCGTCAGGCCTGCGGAAGCATACAGCCCGAAAGAAATATCTTTGTATTCCTCATTCATGCCAAGCCCAAACAGTTCGTCCGTTTCCAACGCTTTAAGCAGGCTCACAGCCACTTTCTGGCGCTCGTCATAAAGTCCGATGGCGGTCTGCGTTACTTCCACGGTTTCCCCTGCGTAGATAAGTTCCACATATTCCGGCTGGGTGTTTAAGACCATCCCCTCCGGCGCCTGGCGTTCTTCCAGACGGTAGCGCCCCAGATACAAAAGCCCGCTCTGCGCCATTCCATCTTCCCCGGTGGTAAGGGTCTCCACAACGGTATCTTTTGCCGCCCTGAGCGTACCGTCGCCGGTATAAATTTCTTCATCCGCGATCACGTCATAGACCGCACCGGGAAGCCCCATAACTTCATACACCGGCTGGTACAGGCCATCGTTCTCCTGGACGGAAGCAAATACCTCACCGGTCTTGGTGATGGTAAGCTGCCCCTTCTGCGGCATATTGTACTGTGTGACCGTAACAACGGCCTCGCTGCCGTCAATGGTAAACGGCACCGGTTCACTGGATAATACATATCCATAAGGCGCCGCCACCTCGTAAAGCTCATAATCTCCGGTGTGTAAAGGCTCCGGCAGCATCAGCCAGCCTTCATCCGAAACATAGAAGGTATCAAGGGTTTCCGGGTTCGGATAGTAAATATCCTGTGTGACAAGTTCCCCGGTGGAGAGGTCCTTGATCTGGAAGCCTGTGCCGGCTATGGGGATAATATTACCGGTCTCCGCGTCGCATTTCTCCACTTTCAGCCGTGCCGTGATGGTACGGTTATTCAGGATATAGCTGTAAGTCTGTCCATTGGAAGAAACAAAGACCGTAAAATCCGGGATAAATGCTTTCCCTTCCTCGCCGGAAATCTGGTGCACCGTGTAATGTCCGTAGGGGAGCATTTTAGAGGCTGCGAAGCCGTCCCCGTCGGTGGTGAGCAGGTCACGCTCGCTTTCCTTTGCCGCGTCATAGCTGCCTGCCGCTTTTAAGTAGACCTCAAAGACCGCGCCGGCCTCCGGGCGCTCAATCACGCCCTCATTGGGTTCGTCCGTATTTTCATCCCCAGGCACATCCGGGTCCAGATCGTCCGTATGCTTCACAAGCTGTATATTTCCGTAAATAACGGTTTCTGTCACCTGGTTCTCGGTGGTATTCAGTTCCACTTCATACAAGGTCGGGGAAGCGCCCACCTCATAGACCGTATCGTTTAAGAGATAACCGGTGCTCGGCTCGATCTCCCGCACAGTCCAGTTATCGCCGCAGACATAGTACCGGGTCATAAAGCTGCCGTCCGGCCCGGTGGTATAGGTGTCCACCAGCTCGCCATTGTTGTAAATTCCATAAGTCGCCCCGGCAAGGGTCGCGTCGCCCTGGGCGGTGCCGGTATCTGAGTCGCTCTTGATTACACGGACGCGGAACTTTTTCAGAATATTGCTGAAATGCACCGTGGAGGTCTGCCCGCTTTCAACGGTGACATACTGCGCGGAAGGGGTCACATAGCGGTCCACCGGCAGTTCTTTTACCAGATAGGTGCCGGGCAGCAGCTTTTCCTTGATCTGCCCGTTTTCTTTGGTAGTGACAGTTTCATCCACCGTATTCCCCAGAATGTCCGTGCCGGAGATATGGAAAGGAATCCCGGACACAATGCCGTCCTCGCTGGTCTTGACGATCTTTGCGGTGCCGTAGGTTTCGGTTTTAATCTTTACAAAGAAAGAAACCGGATCGCTGGCGCCGGTCATCATGGTCTGATAACCGGGACGACCCCAAATCAGCATGTCATTGGCAACTGGAATATCCTTTCGGAATTCAAAGGTGACGGGGTCCATAATCATGTTCTTACTGGTGAACGTGTACTTGTTCCCGTTTCTTGTAACGGAAACGCCGCTGCCTTTCAAAATCTCCAGATTGATTTTCAGGTTATTGGTATCCGTGACAGTCAGGGTATAAACTTTTTTCTCCGTGTCCCATTTCAGTTCCAGCTCCGGGGCTTCGCTTTTCTTCGTGGAAGTAAAGGAGGGAACCGTGGAATGAGAGGCAACCTGTGAAAGAATCCAGTTGTAGGCTTTTTCCGCAGGACGTCCGGCAATCACGCTGAAATACTGGTCTGCATTTGCCTGGCCGTTCCCGTGCCGGCTGTAAGGGTCGCTGCGGAGCTGCTGCTGGTATTCCCAGAGGATGATCTGTGTCGCCATTTTATAATCGTCCTCGTTAATGCCGGACACAGGGAGGGAAGCGCCGGGTTTCCAGCCGTAGATCGCCGTGAGGGTGATCCCCCGTCTTGCCTCGGAAGGGAGCAGTTTTAAGTAATTGCTGTTTGTGCCGCTCTCCGATGTATAGGCATTGTCGGAAGTGTTATAGGCAATTCCGCTTTCCACACAATATACCTGCTGGCTGCTGCCGTCCGAGGCTGTCAGCATATAATGCCGGTAAGCGCTGCCCCCGGAACTGCTGCGAACATCCATTGTTCCGTCAGAATTGTAAACAAGGTAGGTGTAAGGCGCCGGCGCATAATAATGCTGCCCGTCAGACCCTGCGTATTGACCGCCCAGCCAGGAGCTTGCTTTCTGTCCCGGCGAAAACGCGAACGCCCGCGCAGGGATTAGCCCAAAGACACATACTGCGCAGAGAAGAAATGCCAACAGCCGCTTTACGCCGCTGCGGTAATGGGTATTTGTTTTCTCCATGAAATATCCTCGCTTTCTTAAAATAGTAAAGGACAGCTTTATTCGCTGTCCTCATGCTCATGATTGATTCTGTCGTCAAAATCATCTTCGGAGAAATATTCCGGCTCTCCATAGGCTTCGTCTGGGTCAAAACCTTCGCCGTACCCGTCATCCAGGGAATCTTCGTCATCCTCCGCCTGCTGCTTCGGACGGACAATCTTCACATAATAGCCAACGCCGCCTGCCGCAAGGAGGGCAACGATAAGAAAGATAATCGTGCCGGCGCTGCCGGTATCTTTCTTCGGCTTTTCCGGTTCTGCCGGTTCCTCGTCCTTATCCTTATCCTTATCCGGTTTCTCTTTCCCGGTGCAGCTTTTCAGGTCATTTTTACAGACCGGGCAGGAGATGTTGACTTCCCCGGCCTCACACTTCTCCGTGCAGGTACAGGTCTCTGCCTCCGGGATCGTGCTCATGTTGCCGTCTCCCTTTTCCGCTAGGGCCATCAGGTCAGCCTCGGTAACACTATTCAGGAAGTAGACATTGTTATCGTCCCGCTTTTCGTCAATAATCAGATAGAACACATTTCCGGCCTCGGTGGTAATGGTATAAAACTGCTTATCATCACCCTCGCCGGTAGCTTCATCCAGCACCGTGCCGGTTCCCTCCGGGGTAAACGCGCCATCCGGGATAGAGGAAGTGGTTTCCGTTTCCTCCTGGGGATCGGAGCTGCCGCCATTTGTGCCCGCATTATTTCCACCAGAAGCATTGCCGCTGGAAGTGCCCCTGCCCGACGTACTGCCGGAACCATTGTTCTGTGTAGCCGTGTTGCCGGAATTACTGTTCTGTGCCGTCGTGTCCGTGCTGCTGGAAGAAGCTGCCGGTTTCTGCGCCGTGCTTTCCTGGCTCGGTGTCGCCGCAGAGGGCTTTGGCGTCTCCTTCGGTTCCTCATAATAGGGATTGTCAAACTTCACGGTCTTTGAGCGGTTCCCGGCATAATCCTGGGCGTACACGCTTACCTGCTTTTCCGTACCGGCATAATCCTTTAAGGTGACGGAAGCCGCCCCATTGGTTAAAGAATTGATACGGTTCCCGTCCACAAAAACCGCCTCCACGCCGGAATTGTCGTCGCTGCTCTCTATTTTCAGCGTGCCGCCGTCTAAAGAAGCCGCAAGTTCCGGCGGCGTGGTATCCTTCTCCCCGGCGGCATAAGCCGTCAGGGGCAAAGATATGGCGCTTATGACAAGCACAAGCGCCAGTAGCAGAAATATATTTTTAGTCCTCATTCATGTCCTCCTGTTTCTTAAGCGTGCCATCCCCGGACGGGGCGGATTTCTGCGATTTCAGAAATTCGGCCAACTGCTGGGGCGTCAGATGGAAGCTGCGGGCAATCGCCACATAATCGGTATTCTCCAGCTCCGTTTTCTGCTTTTCCAGGTCGCGGAGCTTGGCCTGCATCTCCGCAATCTTTGTTTTTGTCTTGTCGATCTCTTTCTCCAGTTTCTCAATCTTAGGGTTCAATTTATTACCTCCAATCTGTCAGGGCAGACGCCCAAATGTATAAAAGTGCTGCTGCCAGTAGCTTGTGTTGATATTTGCGTAGGAGATCGGGTCCCCGCAATGGATCATCATCCCGTTACCCACATAGATTCCCACATGGCTTGCGCCGCTGGTGTTATAGGTGCCCTGGAAGAAGATCAGGTCGCCGGGTCTTGCATCTGCGCTTGATACAGGCGTACACACGCCTAAGAGCCCGTCTGCGGTCAGGCGTCCGAAGTTCCAGCCCACGCCGCAATGATTGACTACCCAGGAAACATAGCCGGAACAGTCAAAGGAAGTGGAAGGGCTTGCGCCGCCCCATACATACGGATAGCCTAGATACTTTTCAGCCTCCGCAAGCATAGCCGCGAATTTTTCATCCGCAAGGGCCTCTGGCGGTACATCATAGTCAAAATAATTCCCTCCGCCGCCTGCAGGAACTTCCGGAAGGTGCCGCTCGCTGGTATCGCCGGTATCAGCAAAATACAAAGGATTCATATACTGGCCGTCAACCAACACTTCCAGGTGCAGGTGCGGACCGGTGGAATTTCCGGTACTGCCGACCTTCGCAATCACATCCCCGGCTTTTACCTCCTGTCCGGCAGATACTAAGATTTGCGAACAGTGGCCGTATTTGGTGGTAAGGGAGTGGCTCTCGTAAGCCTCGCCCTCAATGGCAACGCACAGGCCATAGCCGCCTGCGTTTCCTGCCAGCGTGACCGTGCCGTCATGCCCGGCTAAAATCTCCGTGCCCTGGGGCATCCCGATGTCAACGCCGGTATGGTAGTTCTTTCCCCCGCTGATCGGGTGTACCCGGTAGCCGTAGTAGCTGGTGACATAGGGCAGCCAGTTGGCGCCAAACACATTTTTCACATACTGCCGGTTTCCTTTGGTCTGCAATAAAATCTCGCAGATTTCCTTCTGGTCTGCGTCCATGCGTGAAACCACCAGGTTTTCAAGCGGCGTGGAAGTAAGCGTTACATTTAAGATGTGCCACTCATAAGGCACTTCTTCTTCGGTTTCTTCGCCGGTCTCCGGGTCAATGCTTGTTTCTGTCCGGTAGCGGATTTCCGTTTCTTCTGAAAAAGACAGGGAATACTGCCCGTTAAAAAGCTCCCGGAGGACGCTCTCGATCTGTGCATAGGTGAAATCCTGATACGCAGAGGTGAGATACCCCATCAAAACATAAGGGTCATGTTCAATGGGGCCGATGTTATAGCGGTACTCGTCATAACCGGGTCGGTCCGTTTCCACACGGTTGATCTGCATCTGCAGGTCCGTTTCCCACTCGGTATAAACAAGCTCCGCATTGTTGATGTCCGCATCGTCCGCCAGATAGGTAGAGGCTGCAAGGCTCCCCAGCCCTCCGGTCCCCAGGTTGGAAAAGGAAGAAAACAGGGACGCGATCAGGAAAAATACCAGAAGGAGCAGGAGCACGATCCCGCATATGACCGGGTGGCGCCTGACGGCATGGACCACGCCGGCAGCGATCTTTTCCGTGGTAACGGCGGTGTCCTTTGCACGCTTTCCCGCTTTTTTCGCTTCTCTGGCTGCTTTGGCATACTGGCGTTTTATCTTCTGTTTCTGCCACATCCGGGCAAGAAGATTTTTCTTAAGCTCCGGGTTGTCATGTAATGTCTGCCGGTAGGCAAGCCGGGCATTGGCTTTCGCCGATTTCTGCTGCAATTTTGCTACCCTGCGGTATGGCGCGGTCTTATGTCTGTGATATGCCGTGCGCAGCCCTGACTCGCTTACAAGCTCGGTGCGGTGGGCCGCCTTAATACCGACATTTTCTTCCTCCGCCTGATATATTTTTTTATGGGCGTAACCAACCGCCATATTTGCGCCGGCCTTTACCGGGCGCATCGGAGCAGGACCCTTTACATGAGCCCGCTGGGATTTCACCTCCTTTTCAAATTTCAGGTGTTTTTTAGCCTTGCCCGTATCAGGATCAGAAGCTGTTTCCATCCGCAGCTTGCGGCGGGCAGGCAGACGCTTTTCCGCCTGTTCCAGCTTTTCCGTGGTTCGCTCCGCTTTCCGCCTTGCCTGGGCCAGCTTTTTATCTTTTGCCTCCGGCGGCAGTTCGTCAGCGGTAAATTCCAGCTTGGAAGGCCGTTTTGGTTCTCCTTCGGCTGCCTCCGGCGGTTTCTCCTTGGGTTCCTCGGCTTTTGCCGCCTCCTGGAAACGCTGCTGGTATTTGTTTCCATGCTGGTGCGTCCGGGAACGGCGTTCTGCCTGTCCGGGTTCTCCCTGTGTGTGGCGCTCTGTATCAGAATTTCCGCTGTCAGAATCCTTACGCCTGGAATTTCCATATCTGAAATCTCTCCGGCGCGGTTCCTGTGCAGAAATTCCCGGTTCCAAAGGGTTCCGCGTTTCAGACGCCCTTGCCGGCTCATGATCAAAAGCCCTGCCTTCTAAATGTTCCGGTACGGGAATATCCGCCTGTTGCGGCATATCCGCTTTGAACGGCTGTGTACCTTCCGCTGCCTGCTGTGCTGCGGTTTCATACCTCCGGCTCCGGGACGTTCCCGAAGAAGAAGGGGCGTCTCTGGTCCGCAGCAGGTTAAAATCCGGTTCGCTCTGCCGGGTGTCCATCCGTTCCTCCGCATGGGAATCACGGACCGGCATCCGGGTATCTTTCTTTTTCCGCTGAAATTCTTTGTCCCGCGGCATTGTTATCACCTCCAGTTATTTTATTTTTTCGGAAATTTATGCACCTGCAACTTCATCAGGCCGTGTTGTAAGTACGCTGTATAGTAAGGTGTCTTTCGGAAAATGATCGATAAAGGGGATGATCACATTCCCGAAGAACAGAAGCCCCTCGCCGGGACCGGAATGAGTCACATAGGAAAGCTGGTGCGGGGAAATCCCCAACTGCTTCGCCAAAATCTGCCGGTCTCCCTGGGCCTGGTTCAGCATGTAGATAAAATCCGAGTTCTCAAAGATATTCTCGATCTCACGGGAGGCCAGCAGGTCCTTCACATTCTGGGTCAGGCCGCTGGGTATGCCGCCCCATTTCCTGAACCGTTTCCATATCTCCACGCTGAAACTCCCGGTCTGGCCTTTCAAAAGGAGATGGAATTCGTCAATATAGAACCAGGTCGTCTTATGCTTCGTGCGGTTGGCGGTAACACGGTTCCACACGGCATCCTGCATAATGAGAAGCCCGATCTCTTTTAATGCCTTACCCAGCGACTTTAACTGGAAGCAGAGTACACGGTGGTTGTTCATGTCAATGTTGGAACGGTGATTGAACACATTCAGGGAACCATTGACGTAGATTTCCAAAGCCGTGGCGATATTCTGCGCCTCCGGTTCAGCCTGCTTTAAAAGCAGCTCATACAGGTCTCCCAGGATCGGCATATTCTCCGGGCGGGGGTCCTGCAAATAATCCCGGTACACAAGCCTCGTGCAGCGGTCAATAATGGTCCTCTCAATCGGGGAAAGCCCTTCCTTGCCGCCAATAATCAGGTCACACAGCGACAGGATAAAATCACTTTTCAGCGTAATGGGATTTTCATCGTCCGAATAGTCCAGGTTAATGTCCATCGGATTGATATAGTTGGTGGAAGTCGGGGAAATGTCAATAACCTGCCCCTGGGCGCCGAACTGCTGTACCAAAGGCCCGTACTCATTTTCCGGGTCTGCAATAATGATGTCATCCTCCGTCAAAAGGAACACGTTGACAATCTCACGCTTTGCAGAGAAGGACTTGCCGCTGCCGGGCGTTCCCAAAAACAGACCGTTTGGATTCTTTAAGTTCTTGCGGTTCGCCATGATCAGGTTGTTGCTTAAAGCGTTCAGGCCATAATAAAGCGCCTCGCCCTCCTGGAACAGCTCGCAGGTCGTGAACGGCACGAAAATGGCGGTGCTGCTGGTCGTAAGCCCCCGCTCAATCTCAATCTGGTTCAGCCCTAATGCAAGGGAGGACATAAGGCCCTGCTCCTGCTGGAAGTCCAGACGTTTCAGGGCACAGTTATACTTCTGCGCAATACCGGAAGCAGAAAGGATGTCATTGAACAGCTTCTGCCGTTTGGAAGCGATATTCTCCACCAGCACCGTCACAAGAAACATGCGCTCATTCCGGCTCTGTAAATCCTGTAAAAGATTCTTCGCTTCTTCGCCGTAGGTGGCAAGGTCGGTAGGTATGATGTCCATGTCATACCCGGCGCGGACTGCTTTCTTCTGTTCCTCAATGGTCATTTTCTGCAAATCGGACATCTTGCGCTTGATGTTCTTGATCGCCTGGGCCTGGTCGATGGACTGGATATGCAGGTTCACTGTCACGGCATCGTCCAGGTCCAGAAGCTCCGCCAGCAGCCGGTCCGTCAGCTCCGGCGCTAAAATCTGCAAAAAAGACACCGCCCCGGAATGGTCGGCCACCCGGAAAGTCTTTCCGTCATTTGAGAACGACAGGCCGGAGGGCGAAATAAAATCCTTTGTGGAAAGCCCGGTTTTCGGCAGATCCGCCCAGGTAAAATGAAACTTTTCCTGCCCGTCCGGGTGGAGCTGGCTGTGAAGGACCTCCAGACGCTCCAGCCCATTAAGTGGCCTTGCCTGTGCTCCCAGGGCCTTGAAATTCGCCAGCACATCGGCCTCGATCCGCTCCAGGCGCATCTTCGCAGTGCGAAGGTCGTCAGCCTCAATACCGAAAGTGATGTATTTCCTCTTGGTAAGGCCGTTGTTGCCTTTTTGGAGCTGGCCCTTTAACATATCCCCATACTCTCTGCGGATTCCGTCATATTCGTCGCCGCGGATGGGGATGTCGATACTGCGGGCGAAATCCTGCATATTTGCCCGCTGGTTGATGAAGGTAAGCTGCACATGGATCGAAGCGTCAAAATAATTGAGAAAATCACAGTAGCCCTCAAAAATCTGCGCTTTATCATCCGCCTGTGCAAGCTGGTAGTTAATATCAAAAAACTGCACCGTCTTGGTGTAGAGCTTATCATTCAGCCGGCAGATTCCATCCCGGTACATTTCTTTATAGGGAATACTCTGCTGGACCGTCTGCGGGGCATCCGATTTTAGCCCGCTAAAAAAGCCGCCTTTCTTAGACGGCTTGGCACGGGAAGCATTACGCCCGTTTATTTTTGCGTCGGCCCTGGTCTTTTTTGCCTGCCTGATGTTTCTTTGCAGACGTTTTTCCTGGGCCTCCTGCTGCTTGGTTTTTGGCAATCCTCATATCCTCCTTCTTTGACATAGATTTATACAGGTTTTCCGTCCGGTAAGGCCGTTTCTTCGGCCAGAGCTTATAGCGGAGCCTGTTTTTCAAAAGTTTCTCCGCCGGCTGCCCGTCCCGCTCATACATGGCGAAAAAGAAAAAGGGCATCATAAGCCCGATCATCAACAGCACCGCCGCCGAATTGCCGACAGCGCCGCGGGTAAGGAAATATACCGGCAGCCCCACCAGCGCGGCCAGGCTGAAACAAATAAGCTGGCGCTTCGTCAGGTTAAACGCCAGCTTGGTCTTGACTTTCGTTAAGTCTTTGGGTACAGGTACATAGGGCATTGTTTTCACCTCCAATCGTGATATGCCGTCAGTATCTATCCGGTTCCCCAGTGTCCGTCTTTCCGGGCATCGTGATACTGGATTCCACCTCATTTCCCCACACATCCCAGCCGGGGGTCGGCTGCCTCGCAAAAAGCTCTACCCTGGGCTGGTCGCCCATGAGCTTTACGATCTTATCCCGTACCTCGTCCGGCTTCTTGCTGTGCTGCTCAATATGGGAGATCACAAACTGGTGGATTCCCGCGCACTGGCGTTTCGGGCGCCCCCTGGTCGCCAGTAAGCATACCTCCGCATTAGAGCGGGTCCAGAATCCCATCCCATAAAACCAGCTATCTGCTTTCCGGTTCTGTTTGAGCCAGAGGAAGGCCAGTGTTTTATATTTGAATCCCCATGCTTCGATCACCCGGAATGCTTCATTAAGCTGCGGGAAGGTGGCCCATAGAAAAAGCGCACTGTCTCTGGCCGCAAGGTCTGCAACCGGCAGCGCGCATATTTCTTCCATGCTCATGGTTGGGTAATGTTTTTCAGCCACCCCATTGCCGCGTTTCATATCATAACGCCAGGGCGGGTCCGCGTACACGATGCCATATTTTCCAGCCTCCGGCATTATCGGGCCTGCTCATTCTTGGCAGGAGCGGATTTTGTCGGCGTCGTCTTAACCTTGCCGACTTTTTCTTTCAGGGCGCCGGTCAGGGAAGGTTTCTCCGCCGCTCCCTTTGTCGCTTCAAGGGTAGCCTGCAAATTTTCAATCGCCTGGCCGTACCCATCGATCAGGGCGTCGTTAAGCTGCCTGCGGAAATCCGCCGTCACCGGCCAGCAGACATCCCTCCATTTTCCCTGCTTATCCTGGGTGGAAGGCATGTTGACATACAGGCCGTTTTCGCCGGAGCAGATACGGAAGCCGTCGATCTTGAAACAGTCCCCAATCGTCACATTGGCGAAAGCCAGAAGGTTCCCCATCGGGGCAATCGGGCGTACATTCACATCCAGCTTCAAGCCTTCGCCCGTCTGGGCCTCCGGCGCCTGTACCTCCGGCTGCATGGGTTCATTGTTTGTCTTACTCATATAGAAAAGTCCTCCTTCTTGTAAAATTGTAGGTTGGTTACACGCTAATGCGAGTTAAAAATACTTTTGGATAGCGAGCCTGTCTTAAACAGGGCAAAGGCCAGCAGGACCGTATAGCCTGCCGTGCCCCAGATTGCGCCGTGGATATTGCCGGAGGAAGGGATCGACTGGACCAGCACCGCATAGATCGCAACGCAGACCAGGATCAAAAACCCCTGGAAACCTAAAGCAAACAGGGAACGCAGGTAATTTGTCCCCATCTGCCCCCATTCACGGTTTGCCATTGTGGAAAAGGGTATGGGTGCCAGGCTGACCGTAAGATATATTTCAATCATACGGCCATACACAATGACAAAGATCACGATGGACAACACCCACATGCACAGGTTGATAATGTTGGTCTCCAGCCAGAGGCCGATCAGCTCCCACATCCCCATTGCTTCAAGCTGCGTCTCCAGGTCGGCCAGCGCAGCGGAAACATCCATGTTCCCGTTTATCACGCCGGCGCTCTGGCTCACCACGTTCTGGGCGACGTCAAACACCGCCATGACGATAGTAAAGCAGTTAGTGAGCAGATATGTGGCAACAAAGGTTTTGAAAATCCACTTGAAGATATTGAACGTATCAAAATCGTGCATGTTGTTCTTTTCAAGGATCATCTGGATCAGCTCGTAGACAAGAACAAAAGTCAGGATGATTCCCGCAATGGGAATGACGACGGTTTCAGAAAGATTCTGGATCATGCTGAACACGCCGCCATTCCACCCCTGCGGTGTCTGGCCTACCTGTGAGGCCACATCCGAGACCTGGCTGTTGACGGACTCAAAGATACCGGTGTATTGTCCTGTGATCGCTTCGATTAAGCCCTCTTTAATCCAGTCTGTTATCCTTTCAAACAGACTGCCCATCGGCTATTAACCGAACAGGCCGGAGAGCAGCGGGATCAGCGTGGCACCCACCAGCGCAATACCTCCGCCAGCCATAAGCTGTTTCATGCCCTGTGATTTCGCGCCAGGATTGTCGTTGCCGTAACCTTCCAGAAGGTTGATGACGCCCCATGCGCCGAGGCCGGCGCCCAGAGCTATAACCAGGATTTTCAGGGTATCAATCGCACTTGCAAAAAAAGCCATAAAGTTTCCTCCTTTAATTTAAGAAATCATGTTTTTGTGGTGTGGCCGTTTCAGGCCAGAAACGAAAAAACGCCCCTGTGCTTTAAGAAAATTTACATCAAGCACAGGGGCGGCATGGTCCAGGATATACCTGAAAAAGTATTCAGTTGTCAGGGGAGGAGCGCGAATCCTCAAAAGAACCTCCTTCCGGTGAAAAGAAAAAGCCCGTCAAAGTCAGAAACTTTAACAAGCAGCTACATCATCATACGGCCGGTGCCTCCAAATCCTCCGCCGTGACCTCATAATTACGGTACAGCTCACCGGGACGGACCGGCAGCCTGGTTGACAGGAATTTTTCAATGTCAAAGGCATTTTTCGGGGCATAATCCGACAGATATTTATAGTTCGGGTGTCTGGTAATATCGTACTTGCGGGAGAGGAAAGGCCGGACGCCCCTGATCTGCAGGAGGCATTTCCCACCGTCCATGACGGCCAGCTCGTCCACCGACATTAAATCCTTTCCTAACTTTTGGAAATTTTGTCCGTGGGATTCCTGTGTGCCTTTGGTGACGCTGGTGTTATACATGTCGATGGTCTCTTTTCCCAGCAGGGAATTCCAGCTTTTCAGCGTGGTTTCCTCCTT
>CANDBT010000053.1 GCA_947383005.1 uncultured bacterium
CGGGCGGGTGGATAAGCAAAGAGAAGCCCCCAGGGGCGGCAATATTGATTTTCATTTCAGAGAAACTGGAAGGGAGGAAGGAAAAGTGACAGAGATGACATGGACATTATTGATTATCTGTGCAACCATTGTTTTCCTAGCGGCGATCATAGCAGACTGTATTAAAAGCATAAAAGGCAGGCAAGGGACACCACAGAAACCTGGGTCAGAAATTCGGAAACATGCCATACCACCGCATAAAGGTACGGGTGAAAGCGTTGTTTTCAGAGAAAACGGAAAAATGAATACAGAAATATTTAAAAATTAAAGGCTCGCCACGAATAGGTAGAAGAAGGTAAAGAGGGAGTGAGGAGGATTGAAAGCGATAACCGTTTGGCAGCCCTGGGCGCAGCTTTTGGCAGCAGGTAAGAAGCACAACGAAACGAGAAGCTGGCGGACAAATTACCGGGGCGAGATATTGATCCACGCAGCGAAGAAACCTTATTCACAGACCGAGCGGCTCATGACTGCAGAGAGCCGGAAAAAGATAAAAGATACCCTCGGATTAGGTTTTGTAAATTGGCGGGAGAAGATACCGACCGGAGTCATAATCGGCAAGGCGATTTTGACAGACTGCAGGCTGATAGACCAGGCATACCACGACTACATAAAAGGGCTTTGCCCGGATGAATTTCTTTACGGCGACTTCACGGTCGGCAGATACGCATGGAGGCTGGAAAAGCCGCAGCTATTCAAAAACCCGATACCGGCATCCGGGAAGCAGGGCCTATGGAATTGGGAACCGGTATTCATAAAACACGCCAACGTGGGAAAAACCGAAGAAATTCTAAACGAGGTGGCAAAGTACAAAGAAATATTCAGCGAGGTATAAACATGGGCCAGAATAGAAAGGGCAATAAATATTTAATTACGAGGGCAAAATATAAATCCATAAAGGCTTTCGATCACCAGCAGATGGAGAAATTTTGTATGGATATTTATAAAAGCGGCTACCAGGACGGCAAGGAAAGCGTCCCGGGCGTGGACCTTAAGGCAGTATATGAGGCTATAGCATCCACAAAGGGGATCGGGCCTAAGAAACTGGAAGAGGTTAAGGCGCGGCTTGAACCATTGTTTAAGGGGGGACAGAAAGATGGCGGCGGGGAACTGTAAGGTAGCTTATTACACAGATGGCTGGTATGGGTATGGGTGCAGCATTACGGAAGGCGCGTGTATGTTCCTTTTCCCGGACAGCAAGCGCTGCGCCCAGGAATATGGGGAAGGGCCGGATGCAGGGGAGGAAGAAGATGAAGGGGCAGATAAGCATATTTGATTTCTTGGAAGAAGAGCCGGAACCTACAAAAAAAGACGAAAAAATTTTATATGACGATTTGCGGATCCTTATAGAACTTAAGAGTGATTTGGATGTCATGTATTTTAACAACCCAGAATACCTGGAAAAATATTTTGCGCTAAGCCGGGCGATAGACCGGATGTTTTCCGAGATAAATAAGGGACAGAGGAAGGAAACAGGATGAAGGGGCAGATGAGCATATTTGATTTTTTGGAAGAAGAGCCAGAACCCCAAAAGGAAGAGCCGGCTCCCGCGGAGGAGGGGCAGGGCGCGGTAAACTTCTCCTGCTTTTCCATATTCCGGAACGGGGAAAACGGGGTAAGGTACGGAGAGTGCACGACAGACCATTGCTGTAGCGGCTGTGAGGCACACAGGGTATTTTACAAAAAGGCCGGGGAGTATCAGGAAGCAGGGAACGGATGGGGAAAGTCGGTGGCGCTGGCAAGGCGGTTTTTCGGGATACCGACGGTTCCGGAATATTTGGAGAGAATAGGAGAAAAGGAAAGATGAGACTGATTGATGCAGACAAATTTAAACAGCAAATTGTAGCGGTAACAATCAGGAATAACTTGGTTGTCGAAAAAAGCAATGCTATATGCGATCTGATTGATAAACAGCCTACCGCCTATGACGTGGATAAGGTTATAGATCAATTGGATAATAACGCAACGTGGCCACGAATGGACGAGACACAGTGGATAACGTTGAACGAGGCTGTGGAAATCGTAAAATCCGGTGGCGTTAAATAAAACCGGTGAGCGTATAGGCGGGTGGTTAAGATTGGGACTAAAATAAGCTTGGAGGGCAGATGATGGAGAAAAGCATAAGGAAGATATTAGAGGAAGTGTGCGAGGATATCTGCAATAACTATTGCAAATACAAAGACACAGGAGATGAGGAGTGCCTGTGCAGCGTGTTACGGGATGGCGGTGCCTGCCCGCTGGATCAGCTGAATTAATAAGGATAGGGGGTGGCGGGTTGCAGGAAGGGAGAATGACGCCAGCAAAACAGATAGAGGCATTCTTAAGCTTTATAGACCAATGCCATGCCGAGTATCGGCTTGCTTATGATGCAGTCAATGAGGAAGATCGGAAGTTACAGGACCTGCTCCATGGGATTGAGTTTGCGGCAGACAGGGCGGAATGCAACAGGATGGCTACCAAACTCAAGAACAGCCGGAAGGGACGCCGGAGGAATAAGGACATCGTGAAGATGAATGAGCAGGTGGTGAAATTCTTTGAGGAAAAAGGACACCGGGACACACTGAACAGGATGCGCCAGCTTTTAGGGCGCCAGAGAAAAGAGGAGGAGTACCTGCTTGGGGAGAGGGTATATAAAGCGAGGGTGAATGATGGTGGGAAGTAAAGCGGCATTAAGGTAGGGGATTATGGCTTGAATGCGGTTTGGGGTATACAGGAGGTATAGCAGGTGGATAAAGGAATACTGCTCCAATATTGTGACATAAAAGAGGAGATTAAGGATATCAGGGCCAGGATAAAGAAATTAGATAAGTTCCTGGATAACCCTCCCATTGTTTCAGATACTGTGAGGGGGACTCGGAAGGACGGAACCATCGGCCCGATCCGGATCGCCGGCATTCCAAGACCGGAGTATTACCGGAAACGGAATGCCCACCGGAGATACCAGATACTCCTTGAGCAGAAGGAGGCACAGCTTCTGGAATTGGCCTGCCAGGCCGAGGAGTATATAGAGAGTATCCCACAGCCAGAACTACGAATTATGTTCCGGTTGTATTATATCGATGGCCTCACATGGGTGCAGGTGGCCCATCGGATGAACAGTATGTTCCCGAAACGCAGGATTAAGTATACGGAGGATAACTGCTGGAGAAGAAATCAGAGATTTTTTGAAAATGTCGGGTCATGTCGGGAGGAAATGTGTTAATATATAGACTGGAACTACTGGAAGTGAGCAACAGCCTTTCCTGTTTCCTCCGCAACCTTCTATATGGCCGTCTGGTGTTACAGCCAGGCGTTTGGTTTAGAACTGACAGTATCTCCAAACAAAAGACTGTCAATAACCTGGTTTTGGATTCTCCATTCGGACATTCCAGGTACAAGGCGCCTTAGTGATAGGGCGTCTTTTGTTATTTGCAGACAGAAAGCCATATCCCGTAGGAGGTGCGTGGGTAGGCACAGCAATTGCCTGAAAAATATTGTCAGACAAAAGGTACTGTGACGAAAAAAATCTTATGAGGGTGCGATGAGCCCATAAAACAGCTATGTTTTTAGGGGAAAAATTACCGGTTTCGTTTCGTTTGAAGCTGTGAGGGAGGAGTGGTTTTGTTTGGAAATGAAGGAAAGCAAGACATGTACAGCTGATGTAGCCATATTGTTTGGAGTCACAGAGCGAACTATTCAGCAACTGGCAAAAGACGGGATAATCCCGGTAAAGAAGAAACGTCCCTATGAATTTGACCTGTATGAAGCAGCGCAGGAGTATATCCGCTACTTAAGCGAAAAAGTGCAAGGGCGGGAACGGAAGACATCTGGTACTGTAGAATCAGAAAAACTACGTGCTGAAACCGATTTTAAGAGGAGCAAAGCGGATATGGCGGCTTTGCAGCTTAAAGAACTGGAAGGAAAGATGCACCGTAGTGAGGATGTGGAGGCGATGACCAATGACCTGGTATATAGCATCCGGTCTATGCTCCTGGCGCTTCCGGGCCGTTTGGCAATGGATATTGTGGAAGCTTCAAACGCAAACGAGGCTTCTGCAATGATCCGCAAAGAATGCCATGCAATCCTGAATGAGCTTTCTAAATACACATATGATCCAAATGAATACCAGCGGCGGGTGAGGGATCGGGCAGGCTGGAACAAGATTATGGAAGATGAAGCGGACGAAGAGAGCTAATAATGCTGCAAAATTGAATGCTGCGATTGCTAAGTCTATACAGGGATTTATACCGCCGGAAGATCTAACCGTAGCGGAATGGGCTGATAAGTACCGGCGCCTGCCGCCAGACAGCGCTGCAGAGGCGGGGCCATGGCGAACCTCAAGGACCCCTTACCTAAAAGAGCCCATGGAAGCATTTACCGATCCTAAAATCGAAAGAATTATCATGGCTGCTGCTTCCCAGGTGGGAAAATCAGAACTTGAGCTGAACATTATCGCCTATATCATTGCACAAGACCCAGGATCTATTTTGTATATCCACCCGACGCTGGATGATGCGCGTAAATTTTCCCGGCTTCGCGTTACACCAATGATCCGGGATAATAAAATGTTACGGGATAGGGTGTCAATGGTTAAAGGGGCGGGGAATACGGTTTTGCAGAAATCTTTCCCTGGGGGCATGCTGACTTTGGTAGGAACCAACAGCCCCTCTGGCCTTGCATCAACTCCATCCCGCTATGTTATTGGGGACGAGCGTGATCGATGGGCTTCCAGTGCCGGGGAAGAAGGGGATCCCTGGGGGTTAGCAAGGGCCAGGCAGACAACCTTTTACAATGCAAAGGCAATAGAGGTGTCTACGCCAACCATTAAAGGGGCATCAAACATAGAAGATAGCTACTATGAAGGGACGCAGGAGCGGTGGTGCCATAAGTGCCCGGAATGCGGAAAATATGGAGAGATCATCTTCGACCGGATTGTTTATGATCATACAGTAAAGCTGGTCCGTGGAAAAAAAGTATATAAAATCACAGGGCCAGTAAAGTGGGCGTGCCCTCATTGCGGCTGCCTGGTGCCGGAATCTGTAATGCGGCGCCAGGCAGCCAAATGGATTGCGGAAAACCCGGAAGCCTATGCAGATGGGATTCGTTCCTTCTGGCTGAACGCTTTTTCTTCCCCCTGGAAATCCTGGGAGGCGATCTGTCTGGCATTTTTGCGTGCCAAGGATAACCCGCAGCGGCTAAAAACGGTATATAACACCCTGTTTGGGGAATTATGGGAAGACCGGGGGGATATTCCGGATGAAGATGCCATGCTTGCCAGGCGGGAAGATTATGGCGTTAATGCGGACGGGACGCCGGTAGAGGTACCGGCAGGTGTCCTGGTACTGACCTGCGGGGTAGATACACAGGACAACCGTTTGGAGTATGAGGTGGTCGGCCACGGCCATCATGGAGAAACTTGGGGGATAAAAAAGGGAATGATTATGGGGAAGCCGGATACCGAAGACGTGTGGCAGCGCCTGGACGATGTGGTTGACCATGTATACCATTTTAAAGACAGTGAGAGGGGATTGAAAATATCCATTACCTGTGTAGATTCTGGCGGCCATTACACACAGGAGGTATATCTGGCCTGCCGGATGCGGAAGAACAAACGGGTATTTGCCATAAAAGGGAGGCAGAGGGAAGGGATCCCCTATGTGGCACCGCCCTCAAAGGTGGATATTGTTGTGGATGAGGAAGTGGTTGGAAAATGCTGGCTTTATACGGTGGGTGTAGATGCCGGGAAGGAGTCCATTATGTCCAGTATCCAGGTGCAGGAGCCTGGGGCTAGATATTGCCATTTTCCGAGAGGGGATTACTATGGTTATGATATTTTATATTTTAATGGATTGCTGTCGGAAAAGCTGGAACTGGTGCAGTCAAAGCACAGCTATACCTGGAGGTGGGTGAAGCTGAAAGGCCATAACCGGAATGAGGCGCTTGACTGCCGGAGTTATGCAATGGTCGGATTTAAGATTATTAACCCGGATATGATGGCGATGGAGCAAAGAATACGCGAACTGGGGAAGAAAAAGGAAAAAAGAATGACAAAGCCAAAAGCCCGTCGGAAAAAGGTAGCAGAGAATTATTATAATGAGTGGTAGGAGGATGGCATATGAGAGCCAGGGAAGTGATCGTGAAGGAATTGGAGGAAACATGTGCCCGGCGGGAGCTGTATCTAGGGCAAGAGGAAAACCTGATCAGTAAAAAAGGGGTGCAGAGCTATTCGATCGGCACCCGGAGCATCCAGCGCTACAATGTAGACCTGAAGGTAGTGCAGGACATGATTACAAAACTCAGCCAGAGGATCCGGGAGTTGGAGGCGGAGCTGGCCGGAGGTTCCCCGCGCCGTGCCGTAGGGGTGGTCCCGCGTGACTGGTAGAATGAACCGGTGCCTACGGTTTGGCAGGAGCTGGGCCGTAGCGCATAGGGAGGCGAAGGAGAGGAGGGATGGGGATGAAATTTGACAAAAGGACAGGGATGTATCTGCCTGCCCAGGCCCGCCTGCAGAATAAAGGATACGGGGAGGCAGGGGCGAGTTGGAGGAGAAGGGCGGTAAAAGGGTTCAATGCCCCCAGCGGTTCCCCCCAAGAAGATATTGATTTTCATAACTTTACCCTGCGCCAGCGTTCCCGTATGCTCTATATGGCGGCCCCGTTGGCCACATCGGCGGTAAAAACAAACCGTACCAGTGTGGTCGGTGTCGGCCTTCGCCTGAAAAGCCGGATTGACCGGGAGATACTCGGGCTTTCCCCGGAGCAGGCGGAAAGCTGGCAGAAGAAGACGGAGCAAGAGTTCGGCCTGTGGGCGGATAATAAGCGTGCCTGTGATGCAACCGGCATGAATAACTTTTACGGGATGCAGCAATTGGCGCTGGTGTCCTGGCTGCTGTCCGGGGATTGCATCGGGCTGATTAAGCAGCGGGAAGCAACCCGCATGCTGCCCTATTCCCTGCGTGTGCATTTGGTTGAGTCTGACCGGGTGGCAACGCCGGCAGAATGCGGGAATGGGATGTCAGTGGCATATACAACCGGGAAAAACCCGGATAATGGCAATACGATTTATGACGGGGTTGAGGTGGATGCAGACGGGATGGTGGTGGCTTATCATATCCGGAGCACCTATCCTTTTGAACTGGGGGCGCAAAAGACCGAATGGAGCCGGGTCCTGGCATACCAGGAGCGTACAGGGCTGCCGAATGTTGTGCATATCATGGATACGGAGCGTCCGGACCAGTATAGGGGAGTCAGCTATCTAGCACAGGTAATTGAACCTTTACTGCAGCTTCGGCGTTATACGGAATCCGAACTTATGGCAGCAGTGATTGAATCTTTTTTTACTGCTTTTATCAAGAGCGAGTCGGATACGGATAAACTGCCCTTCAACCAGACAAGGGAGGAGAGGGATGACAGGGAAAATGAATACAGTATGGGGCCAGGGGAAATCAATGTCATGCGCCCGGGGGAGGATGTGGTATTCGCAGATCCCAAGCATCCCAATGGCGGGTTTGATAAATTTTCGGTGGCAGTCAGCACCTATATCGGGGCAGCGTTGGAAGTTCCATCAGATTTGCTGCTGAAGAAATTTGACGCCTCATACAGCGCCAGCCGTGCGGCGCTTCTGGAAGCCTGGAACGCATTTAAAATGAGGAGGGAGTGGCTGGCTGATGATTTTTGCCGTCCGGTCTATGAGGTATGGATGAGTGAGGCTGTGGCCCGCGGGCGTATCTATGCACCCGGTTTTTTTACAAACCCGGCGATCCGTGCGGCGTATCTGGGGAGTGAGTGGCTGGGGCCGTCCCAGGGGCAGCTGGATCCGGTGAAGGAGATTACAGCGGAGATCCTTGCCTGCCGGGAGGGCTTTTCCACCCATGAGCAGAGCACGATTCGGTTGAATGGGGGGAAGTGGGACAGCAATGTAGAACAGCTGCAGAGGGAGAATGAGAAGCTGAACGGAGGAAGTCCGGATACGCATCAGGATAACGGCGAAAAATTCAAAATATGGTATTGAAATAAGGAACCGCCTGCTGGGGGCAGGCGGCAAATCTTTAACGGGAATGTATTTTCGTGAGCAATGCTTCTTGGAGAACCTGGGAAAAGTTAATCCCCAGGGCAATGGCCTCCTCATTTAACCATTCCGGGATAGAAAGTGTTTTTTTTATCGCTCTGGAATTGTGTTTTTTTTGGTAGGCTTCCCAGTCAAATTGAATGATGACGATGCGGCTGTTAGCATCATCCAGGGAGATCTGATTAGGTGCAGAGGGGGCGGGGATAGGCTCCTGGTTACGGCTGCGGTCAGTAAGCGCAAGGCCGAGGGCCTCAATTGCCATTTGATAGGCATCCTCTACGGAATCGCCTTCTGTCAGACATTCAGGAAAGTCTGGGAAAGAAACCCAGAATCCACCTTCCTCAGCAGTATGGAAAATCGCAGGATAGAAATATTGTTTCATCAAATACCTCCTTGATTATTGGAAAAAGGGGCGGGCTATTTTAATCCCGCCTGTTTTAATATCTCTTGTTCCAATCCCTTTTTCAAGGATTTGGAATGATAAGGAACTATGGTTTGTCGGCCTGTGGATTCATTTTTTAGCTTTACATGAGAACCATTTTGGCTGACTTCTGTAAAACCGTTTTGTTTGAGATGTTTGATCATCTCACGAGGGGTCATTGGCATCTTTTGCACTCCTTTCCTTATCATGATATTATTATACCACGTAAAAATACGTATGTCAATAGAAAATACGTAAAAATACGTAAATATATTTAGATAATCAGAGCGCCTTTCAAGCGAAGGGCGTTCTTTTTATACAAAAACCAGGGAAAGGAGATTTTAAGATGGGAAAATCATACAGTTTTCTCTTGGGATCGGAACCGTTGCCGCCTGTAGCATCCGGCACCATGGCGGCAAAGTTCTGGAACATGGCCAGCATCAGCGAGGATGAAGGGGAGATTACCCTTTATGGGGATGTTATAAGCCATCAGCCGGTGGACTGGTGGACGGGAGAGCCGGAGCCGGGGCTTTATATTACGCCAGAAGGGTTTATGGAGGATTTGGCAGCGGTCAGGGATAAGAAACATATCACTGTGAAGCTGAACAGCTGCGGCGGCGACCTTTATACAGGGATTGCTATCCATAATGCCTTAAAAGCGCTGAGCGGGGAAGTAAATGTGGTGGTGGAGGGGATTGCTGCCAGTGCGGCCAGCGTGATCATGTGCGCCGGTGATACCATAAGCGTGTATCCCGGCTCCCTGGTGATGATTCACGGGGTCAGTGTGTTTCTCTGGGATGCCCTGAATATTCAGGATATGAAGCAGCTGATGAAGAGGATAGATGCCAGTGAGCGGGCGGTAGCAGAAATCTATCACGCAAAAACCGGGCTTGCCGTGGAGACACTGCGCGGCATGATGGCAAAGGAGACGTGGCTTACCGGCCGGGAAGCCCTGGAAAAGGGCTTTGCGGACAGTGTCCTGGAAGACGGCGGAGATCCGGACATGAGCATGAGCCGTGACCGGAAAGTCCTCTATGTCAATGGCATAGGGCATAACGTAGAGGGGTTCCGGCACATACCGGGCACAATTCCGGTGAGAAAAAATGCAAAATCGGCCATAAGGCCGGCAGCAAATATAAGGCCGTCCAACCAGGCAGCAAAACCAAAAGGAGGAAGAAAACCGATGACACTTGAAGAATTGAAAGCCCAGGAGCCGGAACTGGTAAAGCAGATTGAGCAGGGCGCTGTGGCAGCTGCCCAGGTACAAGCCGGCACGGACGCGGCGGCTGCGGAACGGCAGCGTATTGCGGCAATTGATTCGATTGCGGCCTCCGTGCCGGATCCGAAGATGGTGCAGGAGGCAAAATATGGGGAGTACCCCTGTACGGCCCAGGAGCTTTGTTTCCGGGTTATGCAGCAGAGCGCAGCCCAGGGAGTACAGTTCCTGGCAGATTATCAGATGGATGGCGCGGTTTCCGGCGCTGACAGAGTAGGGGCTGCACCAAATGGCGGCACCTCTGTTAGCCAGGAAGAACAGGATGCGGCAGATATCCAGGCAGTTGTAAACGCCTATAACCAAACAAAAGGAGGTGTGAGGTAATGAGCAAAAGGCTGGATGAAAATTTAGGCAGTGTTGGCTTTGATAACCTGATTACTGACAGTTACCCGCCTACGGACGTATTTAGCGTCCAGCTGGCAGCCGGGCAGGGGACGAGCAGCCGATAGCATCGACCGAAGCTGAAACAGTACCTGGCATTGCATACCGTACCGGGCATTTCAACACTAACCGGCTAATCGTAGCCGATGGCTATACAATCACGGAAGCAGACCGGGAGGCACTCCGCATTGTGGGGATATTGACCTCTGAAGCCGTGGAAATATAAGGAGGAGGATAGAAAGATGGCTTTTAATTATTATGACACGCATCATTTGCTGTTTTCTGTGCGGCAGCTCTCACCGATTCATACGTTTTTGCTGGACCGCTACTTCCCCACCAATGCGGCAACGGATATCTTCTCAACGGATGACGTACTGGTGGAATACCAGAAAGGTTCAAAAAAGGCGGCCCCGTTTGTTGCGCCACGGAAGGGTGGGATCACGATTTTGCGGGATGGATACACCATGATGCGCTTTACCCCTTCCTATATCGCGCCCAAAAGGTTCCTTACTATTGACGACTTAAAGAAACGTGGCTTTGGGGAGGCGCTTTATACTCAACTGACACCGGAGCAAAGGCAGGGAGCCATTATCCTGGGGGATTTAGACAACCTTAGGATGATGAATATACGCCGAAAAGAGGCTATGGCAGCGGAGGTTATTTTCACCAATGCCTGTATTATGGATGAATACGTGGATGACCTTAAGCATTTCGAAGAGCGCGAGGTGCGTTATTATGAGGGGGAGAAAAATCCTGCCACATATACTCCCGCGGCTCCTTTAAATACCACGGAGGCAGGCGGGAAGCGTTTCTTGTCAGACGTGGCTGCTATGGGTTATATGTTGACTTCCCGCGGGCTCCCGTTTTCCGAAGTGCTGGTGGCTCCTGATGTTGCGGATGTGATGCTTGCGAATGAATGGATCCTGCGGCTACTGGATAACCGGAATTACCAGATTGGCGGGGTAGATCCGGCAACCTTGCCATCCGGGGCTGCCAGGATTGCCCGGCTCAATATTAAAGGCCGGATGATTGATTTTTTAAGTTACGAGGATACCTATACAGAGGTGGATGGGACAGTGAAGCCATTCATACCTTCCGGCATGATCGCGGCAACAGCCCCCAATGCCGGCCGTACCGTGTATGGCGCAATCACCCAGGTAGAGCAGTCGGATGGGGAATTCCATACCTATACTGGGGTAGATGTGCCGAAGTACCTCAGTGACGCAAAACACAATACGCGGGAACTAATCCTGAGTTCTGCGCCTCTTTGTGTTCCGAACAATGAAAATCCATTTATTGCTGCCCAAATGCTTTCATGATTTTGCTTGGGAAAGGAGAAAAAAATGAAGAGGATCCAAGTGGTTTGTGGTGGATGTGGGATTGAATACAAAGATGAGCATGGGAATTTGCGGCATATGCTAAAAACCAGTGAGGACGGCCCGTTTGAGTGTGGCGAAGAGGCAGCCCTCCGTCTGGTATCCCTTGGGGTTGCCGTATATGCTGCAAAGGAGCATGCAGTGGCACGGAAAAGTGTGGCTGGTGCCATGCTTCCGCTCATTCCAGGGCCGCTTCCGGAAGCGCCAGATCGTGATCCAGAGGAGGAAAGCCTGCGGAGAGGAGTGCCAGAGGAAGCGCAGCTCCGGGCCATGAAAGTCAGGGAACTGGAGTCACTTGCTGGAAGCATGGGCCTGGATACAAAAGACTGTGTTAGGAAAGAGGACTATATTGCTCTGATTATGGAAACAGAACCAGAAGATGAAGATCTGGAAGCGGATGAGGAGAAACCGCCGAGCCTGGGCGGCGCAGATCCGGTATGAGTGAGAATTTCAAGCAAATAGCGGCAGCTGATATTGCGGATGTGTTTTTTAACCTGGAAGAATTCGGTGAGACCCATCAGATAGACGGAAAGCTGATGACTGTGATTGTAGATGGCCTGGAAGTAGTGGAGAGGAGCAAGAAGCAGTCTGAAAGGGGGCGGATTGATGGGATATTTAAAAAGCAGGTATTATTATATATATCGCGCAAGGATATGGGAAGCCTGCCGCCTATCGGGTGTCAGATAATGCTGGATAGCAGTAAGTATCTGGTAATGGATGCCATCGATGAAGGCGGCGTATTTTCGATTACATTGGGGGCGGTAAAATCATGACAGGGGCACATGGGCCCGGGATCCATTTTGAGCTGGATGAGGATTATGTCAAGGAAGTGATCCAGGCTATGCGCGGCCTGGAAAAATCGGAGGAATCGGTATTTAAGACGGCCATTAACAACACGGCCAGCCGTGCGCAGAAGCTGCTGGCCAGGCAGGCCGGAAAAGTATACGGAGGAGAGGCACCGAAAGGGATATTGGGACGGTCGTCCATAAAAAAAGCTACAGTTTCCCGCCTGGGGGCAACCATCTTTTTCCGGTCAGAACAGCCGGATATTACCAAATTCCGGGTTTCTGCATCCGGCCAGAGCCCGACGCCAATCGCATATGATAATGGCCAGCGCCTGAAATTCCCGATTTCCGTCCAACAGCTTAAGAATAAGGATCTGGAGGAACTGTCAGGGAAGGATGGGATGGCGTTTGCTATCCAGTTTAAAAACGGAAAGCTTGCGGTTGTAATGCGGACTGGTAAGAAAACCTCTGCAAAAAAGGATCAGCTTAAAACGGTTATGGGGTCTTCTGACCGTTCTATGATACAGAACGAAAAGGTATATGGGAAAGTCCAGGATAAGATTGGGGATATCCTGAACCAGCAATGCCAAAAGGCATTGAAAAAAGCATTAGCAGGAGGGAAAGCATGACGATAAGGGCAAGGACGCCCCTCTTTTGCCAGGAAGCGTTGGTTAAAGAGGTGGAAAAGGTTACGGGGGATATGCGTTTTTTGGACCCCAATGGGAGGACGGTCCCGCTCCGTGTGTTTGCCCAGGCTCTGCCGGTACCGATCTTCTCCGCGGACAGGCAAAAAATCCAGGACGGGGCAGGGGATACGATTGAGTACCGGGAGGACGGGCCGGAAGAGGCGGTATTCCAATGCCCCTGGTGTACGGTCAAGATTGACAGCGGGGAAGTGCCGGAAATTAACGGGAACCAGGAAGTAAAGTTCGGGATCTGTTTTGGGATATTCAATGATGACCCCCAAAACCAGGGGCACAAGGAACTGCTGAACCTGATTTTCCGGGTTTATGAGCGGTTTGCCGTAAACCCGGTCCTGGACAAGCAGTATACCTGCACGGGGAAATTCCAGTGGGGGCTTGCAGAGGAAGACACGCACCCTTATTTTTTTGGGGCGTTAGCTACCAGTTTTACATTTTTAGGATTTTGGAGGGAGGTAGAGCATGGGTAAAAGAAGCAGCACAGAAAACATGGATGCCCGGGCGGAAGGCAGCGCCCCGGCGGAGAATCCAGGAGCAGAAAAAGAAAGGGCGGCCAGGCGGGTTTATATCGGGCCGCCGCTTAAAGGGGTATCCCCGGGGGCGGTATTTCTTAACGGGCTGGCGCCGGCGCTTGAGGAGGCTGTCCGGGAGCTGCCGGCAGTTGCAGAACTGGTAGTCCCCGTTGCCGGGCTCCGGGAAGCAATCCGGGATCTGGCGGATCCGGATTCGGCGTTAAGCCGGTTCTACCGTATGGTTGAGGCTGAAAAGGGCAGGGGAAAGGAGTCATGATTATGGCATATAAACACCGGATTGATACGAAAGAAGTTACACAGCAGTTAGCTACCCCCGTAAATGGCCTGGCCGGCCTGCAGGTAATCGTGGGGACGGCGCCCATAAACCGGGCGGAAAACCCCAGGGCGGTTGTGAATACGCCGATAGCCGCTTACAGCTTTGCGGAAGCGGAAAAGATGCTGGGCTATAGCGGTGATTTTGCCAGCTATACGCTGTGCCAGTCCATGGATGCCAGTTTCCGGCTGTTTGCTGTCGCGCCGGTTGTGTTCATCAATGTCCTGGACCCAGATAAGCATAAAAAGGAATATAACAATGCGGCAATCAGGGTAGAGGGGAAAAAGGCAGTAATTGCGGAAAGCGGGATTTTCCTGGATACCCTGGATATCCAATCGGGGGAAGGCGTGAAGCTGGAAAGGAATGTGGATTATCTTGCGTCCTTTGCGGATGATGGCGGGGTTGAGGTTACGTTCCTTACAACAGAAAAGACCGCATCCCTTAGTAGCATCCAGGCCAGTGCAGCCCAGTTAGACCCGTCGATGGTGGATAAGGATGACATTATCGGGGGGTATGACGCTGCCACCGGCGAGGAGGCCGGGCTTGAGGTCATTCGGCAGGTATACCCCAAGCTGGGGCTTGTCCCCGGGCTGATCCTGGCCCCGGGATGGTCAAAAGACCCGGAAGTGGCGGCCGTGATGGCGGTTAAGACAGAAGGGATTAATGGGGTATTTACATGCGAGGCGGCAGTCGATATGGATACGGATGAAGCTAAGACCTATACCGCATTAAAAACGGCAAAAGAGGGGATGGCGGTCGCCCATGCCCATGTGGTCCTCCTCTGGCCCAGACTGAAAATAGGGGAAAAAGCGTATGATTATTCAGCGGTATGGGCAGCGATGACGGCATATACCGATGCGGAAAATAATGACGTGCCGAAAAAAAGCCCGTCCAATGAGCTTTTGCATGTAGGCGCGGCTGTGTTGACAGATGGCACGGAGGTGCTGTTGGATTCTGCCCAGGCTGAGCTGGTAAATTCTTATGGGATTGTTACGGCTATCCAGGACAATGGATGGCGTGCCTGGGGGAATAACACATCGGCCTACCCGGCGGTTACAGCCCCGGAAAACCGGTGGATTGCGTGTCGGCGGATGCTGAGCTGGTACCGGAACCATTTTATCCTCACTTACAAGGAAAAAGTGGACAACCCGGCGGATTACCGGCTGATTGAAGCGGTAGTGGACGCGGAGAACCTGTATTTAAACAGCCTTACCCAGACGGGGGATATTGCTGGCGGGTCCATTGAATTTAACGAGGAAGACAACCCGGCAGAGTCTATCCTGGATGGGAATATCGTGTTCTATACCCGGATTGCCTTCTGGGTGCCGGCAGAGTATATCCTGAATAATATTGAGTTTGATCCGGCAATCCTGCAAAGTGCGTTAGGAGGTGCTTAAGATGAAGTATAACAGCCAGGTTATTCCGGAAGTGCTGCATGGCTACAATGTGTATGATGGGAACGGGAACCGCCTGATTGGTATTTCCGATGACATGAGCATGGCGGAAATTAAGAGCAAAGTCGTCACGGTTTCCGGGGCGGGCATACCGGGATCTTATAATGTGCCGGTCTTGGGGTTTTTTGAGCCGATTACCCAGGAGATCCCGTTCCGGGTAGTGTATGTGGACATTGCCAGGCTGATTAACCCAATGAAGGTGCAGACCATCAATATCCGGGGGGCTATCCAGGTGACGGATAAGTCTACCGGGGTATCGGATCTGGCCAGTTTCCGCTATATGGTTAAGGGGCGGTCGTCAATTATCACCCCGGGTTCATTAAAGCTTGGGGATGTCATGGGGACAAAGATATCGGTTGAGGCTACGTATGCGTTAATTGAGGTTGGCGGGGAAGTGCTCATTGAAATCGATAAGCTCAACAGCATCTTCCGGGTTGACGGCGTGGATCTACTGGAAAAAGCAAGGAAAATGTGCTGATAGAAAGGAGAAGGATATGGAGAAAAGCGTAAAAACGGAAGAAAAAGAAGAGGCATTAAAACTGGTATTAGGCGATCCGTTTCTCTTTGATGGGGAAGAGGTTTCCGAGATTTGCTTAGAAGGGCTGTTCGGGCTGTCCGCGGGGGATATGTGCGCCCTTGACCTGCAGATGATTGCCAAGGGGTATTCCGGCCCCCGGATGGATGCCACCCGCCAATATGCCATGTTAGTTGCCGCCAAAGTGAACAATAAGCCGTGGGAATGGCTGAACCAGATGAAGGCGAGGGACTCCGTCCGGCTCCGGGATATGGTGACTGCTTTTTTTTACGTGAGGGGCTAAGCCCTGGCAGCGTTGAGGAAATCCGGGAGTGTGTCGTTGCGCTGTCTTTACGGACCGGGACAGGGATGGATTATCTGTTCCAGCTTCCGTTAAGGGAGCTTCTAAAAATCCTCCAGGCAATGAAAAAAGTGGGAAAGGGGTAAGGCTGCAATGGCAGGAAGGAAAGAGTACGAGCTGGCGTTAAAAATTATAGGGAAGCTGGATCCTTCATTCCAAACGGCAAGCAACCTGACCAAACGGCAGCTCCGTGCCCTGGCGAAAGAGGCGGCAGAGGCAGGCAGGGAGCAGGTGGGGTTTTTTGATGCCATGGGGCAGGCGGGGCCGGGGATTGACGCTGCCTGGGGAGGCGTAAAGAAAACCGTTATGGCCACCGCTGAGGCAATGCTGGCGGCAGGCGCAGCCGTAACGGCCATCGGCGCGGCAAGCATCGGGGTTGGCAAAGAGTTTGAAGCGGCCATGAGTTCCTGGGCGGCTACGGCGGATGCATCAGGGGATGATTACGAACGGGCGCGGGCGGCTGCGATGGAGATGGGGCGCAGCACGTCCAAAACCGCTACCGAATCTGCCCAGGCGTTAGAGTATATGGCCTTGGCGGGATGGTCGGTGAAAGATTCGGTTGCCGGATTGCCAGGGGTGCTGCGCCTGTCAGAGGCTACAGGGCTTGACCTTGCCAGGGCTTCTGACCTTGTGACGGATTCGATGTCTGCATTAGGGGTTGAAGTTCAGGATCTGGGCAGCTACCTGGATGTGGCCGCAAAGGCGAATAACAAATCAAACCAGACAGCGGAGCAGCTGATGGAGGCATATCTTGGGGTAGGCGGCACCATGAAAAACCTGGACGTCCCCATACAGGAATCCGCGGCGGCGCTGGGGGTCTTGGCAAACCGGGGCATCAAAGGGTCTGAGGCTGGCAATGCCCTGAATGCCGTCATGGTAAACCTGACTACCGGGACGGGCCAGGCAGGCAAAATGATGGAAAAGCTTGGCATTTCTGCTTTTGACTCCGAGGGCAAATTTATCGGGCTCCATGAAACATTAAGTACCGTGAATGCCGCCCTGGCGGGGTTAAACGAAGAGGAGAGGAATGCGGCTTTAGCGGCGATTGGCGGGAAAATGCATGTTGATGCGCTGAATGGCTTGCTGTCCGGGTTGAATACTACCGTAGCAGATGGCGCGAACGAATGGGATAACCTGGAAAGCGAACTGTACAGCGCCAACGGTGCGTTGGAGAAGATGGCGTCGGTGAAGCTGGACAATCTGGAAGGCGACATTGCTATCTTCCAGTCAGCCCTGCAGGATGCAGGGATACAGATTTATGATAACCTTAAGGACCCATTGCGGGATGTCGTGCAGTTCGGGACGCAGGCGGTTTACGATTTTTCCGAGAATGTCGCTGGCGGGCTGGGGGAAGCCATCCCTACGATCCGGCGCAATATGCTCGAGGTCAAAGATGCGGTTGAGGGTTTTGCCGGGCCGCTTTTGAAAGTGGGGGGCTGGATGCTGGACAACCCGGATGTGATTGCTGGCGGCCTGGCGGCTATCGGGACGACGATAACCACGCTGAAAGTGGCGCAGACGATTACTACGACTGCCCAGGCGTTAAATGCGTTAAAGGTGGCGATGATGAGCAACCCGGTTACTGCGGCAATCGGGCTGGCAGCATTGGCAGGCGGGGCGATCGCCGGCATCAGCACAAAGGTTAAAATCGCCAATGCGGAGTTAAAGAAGCAGAACCTGGCGGAACATTTTGGGGAGATGCATCTATCCCTATCCGAGCTGGAGGAGGTAGCGAACCGGATTGTCGATAACGGCAGCCTGGGACGGCTGAGTGCGGCAATGGACGAGTTTGGGAAGGTGGAGAAAATCGCCGGCGACATTGCCGGGAGCCAGGAAGCCTTGGAAAAACTCAATTGGAAAATCGGCATGGGATTTGAACTGTCCGAACCGGACATGGATGAATATGGGCGGCAGATCGATGCATTTGTCCAAAATTCCATTGCCTTGGGCGAACAGCAGCAGTATGCCATGAACCTGAACCTGCAGCTGCTTACGGATGATGATGCGGACGGCCAGGCAATCATTGACCAATTCAATTCGTTTTATGACGGGCTGAATGCGGAATTGCGGGGATATGGCGAGCAGCTCGGCGAAGTGTATGCGGAAGGCATGAAGGATGGCGTATTGTCCATGGATGAGGTTGAGGCCATCCAGGAGCTGCAGGGGAAAATGGCCGATATCACGTCAAAACTTTCCGCCAGCCAGTTTGAAGCGAAAATGGAGGCCATTGGCATTAAATATGGCGGCGGGGAGCTGGATGCGGAGACTTTCCAAAACCTCCAGGCAGAAATCCAGGCGCAGGTGGATGAGGCCACCGCAAACCTGGAAGAATCCCTGACGATGAACATTGCCGGGGCGAAGCTCCAGCTTGAGGAAGGGGCGATCAATGCGGATGAATATGATGCCATGGTTGCCGAGTTCAAGGAAAACTATTTGGAGCAGGTAGGGGAAATCCAGTTAAAGGCGTCCGGTTTCCAGACGGATACATTGTACCAGCAATATGATGAGGAATTAAGCCAGGCCCTGCCTGCTTTGACCGAACATGTCAATGAGACGATGGAGTCATACCTCAGCAGCGCACAATTTGGCGGGAATGCAGATTTATCTTATAACGCGTTTATGTCCGGATTTACCGATGGGCTGTCCAAAGCGTCCCAGGATGCGATAAGCGAGCTATGGGATGGGATGGCTCCGGACCTGACAAGGCTTGAAGGGATAAAGCAACAGTATTTGGCGGCGGGGAAAGAAGTCCCCCAAAGCCTGGCCACATCAATTTCAGATATGGCAGCAATGGGAATAATTGCAGGCTCAGAGGATGCCCTGTGGGCCTATATTGGGGCTAATGCACTGGAAAATGAAAATTATAAGGCTACATTAGAAGCAATGAAAGATGCAGGGTACGCCATGCCGGAAGAAGTTGCCAGCGGGTTATCAGGTAATATAGAGGCTATACGGAAGGAAATTGACGGCATGTATGCTATGTCGAATTCTTACCTGCAGCAGAAATTTTCCCAATTTGATATTAATTCCACAATAAATTTAAAGATGAGTGTGGCGGGGAATGGCAGTGCGGCCCCGGCCAAAGCAGTAGGCCACGCTGCCGGCGGGATTTTTGACCAGCCCCATTTTGGCGTGTTTGCGGAGTCCGGCCCGGAGGCATTTATCCCGATTGACAAGAGTGAGCGTTCAGCGTCAATCTGGGAGCAGACGGGCAGGGAGCTGGGGCTTATCGGGGATGCCCATCCGGCTGCCGGGACGGTATCCAATGTTGATCGTGATGAACGGTATAACATTACCTATGCCCCGACGTATCATGTGGCAGGAGGGGATGCGGAAACGGTACGGCAGGCTACTTCTGACGATTACAGCCGTTTCGAGCAGTTTATGGAACAATATATGCGGACAAACCAGCGGTTAAGGTATTAAAGGCAGGTGGCATCATGGGAAAAACTTATAGGACGGCCAGCGGCCAGACATGGGATCAGATTGCCTTTGAGGTTTATGGGGATGAGCATTGCTGCAGCCAGCTTATGGATGCAAACCGGGACAAGCTGGATTATTTTGTATTCCCGGCGGGCGTTGTGCTCAGCCTGCCTGATTTGGCGGAGGATGGCCCATACCCCAGTGATTACCCGGCATGGAGGGCGCTGCTTAATGGCTAATGCACGGTATGTAACAAGTGAGGTCTTATATGATGGGAAGGAAGTGGGGCTTTCCGGCAGGGTCATGTCATTGGATTATACGGATAATTCGTCCGGAGTATCGGATGAAATCGTGTTGACCTTTTCGGGACGGGATGCGTACTGGCTCAGGGATGGTTTTGCCCCGGAAAAAGGGCATGATTTGGATGTCTCTTTCTGGCTGCGCCATTGGAAGCGGCAGGGGGACTGCCTGAGGTACCATTGCGGGAATTTTACCCTGGATGACATTACCTATTCCGGGGCGCCCCATCAATGCACAATCCGCGGTGTATCCATCCCGGCGAATGAATCATTTCAGACATGCCCGGTTTCCAAAACATGGAAGCAGATAACCCTGAAACAGATTGCTGAGGAAATGAAGGGAAAGTACGGGATGTCTGATTTGTTTTACTGGGGCGGGGAACCGGTAATTGATACCGTAGAACAGGATAACCAGGCGGACAGCACATTTTTGTACAATCTCTGCGAGGAACAGGGGATGTTCTTAAAGATTTATAAAAAGGCCCTTGTAGTATTTGACAAGGCGGTTTATGAACCCAGGGGGATCACCGCCAGGTTTACGGAAACGGATTTTGAGACGTGGAAATGGAATTCCACATTGAACGGCACATATACAGGGGCAGAGATTTCTTATACTGTGCCCAAAAAGAAAGAAACGGTCACGGCCATGGTTGGCCAGGGACCGCGCATCCTCCGGCTAAACGATAAAGCTGAAAATGAAGGGGAAGCGCTGCGGCTTGCCAAGGCGAGGGTCAATGCAGCAAATGAGAAGGCAGTAACCGTGTCATTTGCTGCACTGGGGAACCCGGATGTGGTAGCTACCTGCAACGTTGAGCTTTATGGGTTGGGGCGGTGCAGCGGGAAATATTTTGTGGATAAGGTCAAACATAAGGTAACGGGGAACGGGGGATATTCCATGGATGTTTCCGGCTACCGTATTTTTGAACGGTTATGAAATGGGGGGAGCGGTTATAGCAACGGGAGGGAATCAGGTTGGTTTTGTAAGTTCATATGATCCGGAAACGGGGATGGCTTCTGTCGTGTATCCGGACCGGGGTGGCGAAGTAACAGACTTCCTGCCCGTGCTTGCCCCTTTTGGGATCAATCAGGGGCTAAAAAAGGGGGATGCGGTATTAGTTACCCATCTGTCCAATAACTCTGCGGCCGGCATTATCATCGGCGGTTACATGCCAGGGGGTGAGGCGGATGTATGGGTTTCTGTTTCTGGCAGCAGCCTTGTGTTCCACGATGCTTTCGGGACGATTTCTCTTAGTGAAATTATAGCAAATTGCAGGAAGGGCTAGGTTAGTTATGGCAAAAATCGGGAATTGGGGGAGCGGGCTTAAATTCCGGACCAGTGACAGCCGTATATTAACTTTTAAGGACATGAAAAGGAAAGCGGCGGTGAGGACGGCAAAGCATAACCTGATCAATGGGAGGCCCAGGTTGGAATTTTTAGGGGCAGACCTGCAGAC
Organism: uncultured bacterium; assembly: GCA_947383005.1. Taxonomy (GTDB): domain Bacteria; phylum Bacillota; class Clostridia; order Lachnospirales; family Lachnospiraceae; genus Brotaphodocola. The sequence goes on from CANDBT010000053.1 coordinate 21,374, forward strand.
GGTCACGTTCAAAATGGAACTGAATGCAATGTTAGGCGTCCGGCCAAAGAAGGAAGAAGAGAAATTGATCAGGAGGATGAATTCCGGCTATGTGGCCCCGCTGGTTATCGGCGGGCGCAAAATCCTCAGCAGGGGGATAATTACCAATATCAGCAGCTCTTATAACCATGTCATGCGGAAAGGGGAAATTTTTTCTATGGAAATCGATGTCACAATGACGGAGTACCAATAGGGAGGGATGGGGATGGATTTCCATTTTATATTTGACGGGTTCAGCCAGGAAGAAACGGAGGATATTACCAAATGCCTGACTAATATCCTGAATATCCCCGAAGGCTCCATCCCGCTTGCACGTCGCCTTGGGGTAAGCTGGGGGAGCCTGTCACAGGTCCCGCCGGATATGGAAAATGATTATGCCACGGAAATCATTGAAAAAATCGAAGAGTTCGAGCCACGGGCCAGTGTAAGCGACGTCAGTTTTTCTTATGGCGACGGGGGGACGGCAATGGCAAGCATTGTTTTAGAAAAGGGGGATGGCGGCATTGCTGGATGAGCGACTAAAAGCTATTGCGGATTATCCGGATATCAGTTTTATTGACGGTTATACCGTGGCCAGGCTGGAAGAGGACATGCTGGCCTGGTTCAAGGCGAAAAGGAAAGAGCTTACCGGGGAGGATATTACCCTGAGCAAAGCGGACGACCGGCGCATCCTGATCCAGGCGGGGGCGTATTTTATCTTCCAAGGGTATATGTATTTGGACAATGCCGGAAAGATGGGACTGCTTAAATACAGTAACGGGGATTTTTTGGAAAACCTTGGGGCACTGAAGCATATTTGTCGCAAGGAAGCGAAAAAGGCTACCACGACTATCCGGTTCCATTTAAAAAGCGCAAGGGACAGCACGGTGGGTATACCAAGAGGTACCCGGCTGACATCCGGTGACGGGGTATATTTTGCTACGGATGATTATGCGGAGATTGCTATTGGGGAAATGCAGGCGGACGTGGGGGCCACCTGTACAGCCGCAGGGAAAGCCGGCAACAACTACGGGGCCGGGGAAATTAAAACCATCGTTGATTTAGTGCCGTTTGTCGATTCGGCGGAAAATATCACTGCAGCGGAAAACGGCACGGACACGGAAGATGACGAGTCTCTCAGGGAACGGATTTACGCGGCCCCGGCAGCGTATTCTTCGGCAGGGACGGCGGACGCCTATGCGTATTTTGTCAGGGCGTTCAGCTCGGACATAGGGGACGTGTCGATTACAAGCCCTGCATCATGTAAAATCCTTGTGCGGTTCCTGCTGGAAGACGGCACGATCCCGGAAAGCGAGTCCCTTAATGCGCTGCAGGCGTACCTTTCGGCTCCGGAGATTAAACCGATTACCGACCAGATCGAAGTAAAAGCCCCCGAATTGGTGCCTTACCGCATTGAGATGAAGTATTACATTAATTCCAGCGATAAAAACCGGGCAAATGTTATTCAGGGGCAGGTCATGCAGGCACTTGAAGGATACAAAATGTGGCAGAAATCAAGGATGGGACGGGATATCAACCCGAGTGAACTGGTGCGGCAGGTTATGGCTGCCGGGGCGAAACGGGTAGATGTTGCCGCGCCTGCATTTGCGGTAGTGCCGGATGGCGCTGTCGCATCGCTGGATAATGAAAGCATTGTATACGGAGGATTGGAAGATGATTAAACTCCAGGATGCGGAACTGATATCCATACTGCCCCCGTACCTGAAGGAAGATCCGGATATCCAGGCGGTCAGCTTTGCTTTTAAAATGGGCATGGCGAAATTCCTGCATTATGCCTGGACAAGCGCGTTATATGGCAATATCGACAAGCTCCCGGAGTATGTGCTTGATTTGATGGCGCTTGAAATGCGAGGGAAATATTATGAGGAATCATTGGATATAGCAGTCAAACGTGAGCTGGTTAAAAATTCACTTGCGTGGTACCTGAAAGGCGGTACCGTTTCCGTTGTGGAAGAAATGGTAAGGGAAGTTTTCGGGGGCGGCAAACTGGAAGAATGGTATGAGTTTGGCGGGAACCCGGGGACTTTCCGTGTGCAGTTGGATGGCGAACAGGATCAGGAATTGGACATCCGGGAGGTAATCCGGAAAATCAACCTATACAAAAAACTGAGCGCGCATATTTATGCGTTAGGGATCAGGTACCGGTTTCCTGTAGCAGTGAGCTATGCCAACCGGATACGGTTTATCACCGCCTTCTATCCCCGCATGAACCTGCCCCAGTTACAATTAGATGGCGCGTGGAAACTGGACGGAAGCAGGAAGCTGGACGGCTATGACGGGTCAGGGCGGGTTAATTTCTACCCTGTCCGGCTGCGGGTACAGGCGGGGGCCGGTTTGGGGCCATACGGGGGAAATGCCGCCCCCGAGATCTGCTTCCGGGCAGGCGTGGAGGGAGCAGTTAAACCGGCGCCGGCTATCCATGTAAGGGCATCGGCAGTATGCCCGGTATTGTCCCATGGGGCGGCGCGTGCGCGGGTCCCATTTCCGGTGGCGTGCAATGTTCGGGTGGGGGATGTGCGGGTGTACAATAAAAGTCGGTTAGATGGCGCGTGGAAACTGGACGGCAGCAGGAAACTGGATGGCGGGGTTAGCGTGCTATAGCATAACTTTGATAATCAGGGCGCCCCCATGTGGAAGGCGTCCTGATTATTTATCCGATGTTCAACTTTTCTTTTAATGCTTCCTGCAATACCCGGGACAGGCTTAAGCCAGATTCGGTTACTTTATCATCCATCCATTTGGGTATACTGACCGTGCGTTTTACTGCGCGGCCATCTTTTATGTCAGCGCGGATCAGGCTCGCAAACTCTTCCGGTGACAGTGCAATGCTTTTCATGTCGCTTGCGGATGGGATGGGCTGTTTTTTATCGGTGAGGTACTCAATCCATTGCGTCAGGGAAGCCTGGGCCATATACATGGCGTTCCCCAAGGATTTTCCTTCACTGATGCAGCCTGGTAAATCAGGATAGGTGATAGTAAAAGAATTGTCGCTATTTGGATGGAAAACGGCTGGATATACATATTCTGCCATATGGGACCTCCTTTATATATGGTTAGCAGGGGGCTTATTTAAGCCCCGCCGCTTTTAAGATTGCCTTAGCTGTATTTTCATTGATTTTCCGGTGCCTGGGGACTTGTAGGGGGCGTCCGCCGTTTTTTTCATAAATTGTGTGGCTGCCATCGTCCCGATCCACTTTATACCCGGCGGCTTCCAGCTTTTTTACTAAGTCCCTCCGTTTCATGTAACCACCTCCTCTATGGTTATATTATACTACGTAATTTACGTAATGTCAAGACAAAAAGTAAGTAATTTACGTAAAGTTTAAAAGGGAGAAGTATAGGTAAAGAAAAGCCACCTATTTTGTGGTGGGTGGCTTAAGGGAGGATAGATATTGCGGAAGTTGCGTTAATTCTTTGATTCGTTTTAACGCTTCCTTTTGTCCAGTAGGGTTTAATTGTTTGAAGCAATTTATTATGGTAAACTCGTTTTCGCTAAGTGGATATTTAGCGAAAGAAACATTTCCTAGATGAATATGCTGTTTTAAACTGCCATTCTCATCTTTGACGATTGTATCGCGAGTGCCATCTTCTGAATTGAAATAAATAAGTTCATCTCCAATATCAAAAAGATCGGATAACTGGATATCAAGGGTATGGGCAATTTTTTTAAGGATTTCTGGCTTTATAGTTGAGTTGTCCCTTTTAACAATTGCGTACAGCGTATTGTAAGAGATTCCAGATAATTTTGAAAACTCTTTGAGAGACATGTTCTTATTTTTAATTTGTTGTTCAATGTGTTTGCCAATAGCCATAGTAAACTACCTCCTTATAGATTAAGAATAACATATCAATACTAAATTTGCAAATGTAAAAAATATTCTTGACAAATTTGCGTATGTATATTATGATTTGCATATGCAAATAGAAAGGGGGTAAATACGTGAAGAGAATAGGGATTGTTCTTGAAGAGTGCCTGCATCATCAGATTAAATTGCAGGCATTGAATGAAGGTAAGACGGTCAAAGATTATTTGACGGATCTTATTAGAAAAGATTTAGAAACAAAAAAAGAGCAAACACAGTAACTTTGAACGGAAAATGTGTTTACTCAATCAACAAATCCAGAAAGGATTCACATATTCAGTGTAGCATGTCTTTCCTGGAAAATCAAGAATTTTAGAAAGGAAAATTTTGTTATGCAGGGTTTAAGAAATACCGCTATTCCGTCTATGGAAGTGGCTGAAATGGTTGAGAAGAAGCATTGTGATTTGTTAAGAGATATCCGAAAATATTGTACACATTTAGCCGAAAGCAAAATTGCGTTGGGCGACTTCTTCACGGAAAGCACATATTTAGATACAAATAGGCAGAGCCGCCCATGCTACCTTGTCACCAAGAAGGGCTGCGAGTTCATTGCCCACAAGCTGACAGGCCAGAAAGGCACGGAGTTCACCGCAAAGTACATCAACCGTTTCCATGAGATGGAGCAGGAGCTGGTGACGGCAAGCCCCTCCGAAATTCCCCTGGGCGAGTTAGCCAGCTACCTCAAAGCCATGGACAGGGTAGCAGTCCGGCAGAACACGCCGCCTTATAAGATTATGGAAGCCTTTAAGATGGTATCGGAACAGTTTGGCATCCGGCTTCCGGAGGATTTTGTCAACAAGCCAAGGTTTGAGCAGATGACGCTTGGCATAGTGGAAAGATAGGAGGATATGATGATGACAAAGCAGGAAGTGATGAGATACCAGAATGATTTTCTTGAGAATGTTCGAGAGACAGCACCAAATGAGGTACAAGGAGCATACAGCAGAATGCATGATGCTTTTGAGGAATATTTAACCGCTATTGACGATTGCTTATTTGAGCAGATATTCAGATATGGCTATGAAAGAGGATTTGAGGCAGCGAGTAGAGCTAAAACAGCATAATCTGATAATCAGGGCGCCTTCCACATGGGGGCGTCCTTTTTATACAAAAAATTCAAGGAGGACAGTTATGGAAGGAAACAGAGGGGTAATCACTGTGGTGGGCCGCAGGAAGCTGTGCATGGCGCATGCGGGTGACGAGCCATTGCCAGCCATTACCCGCATGGCCTGGGGGAACGGCGGTGTGGATGAAGACGGGCAGCCAAAGCCTGCTACAGGGAACGAAATAGGGCTGTACAATGAGTTGATGAACAAGGCGATTGAGAAGTATGAGTATATAGGGGAAGAACAGACAACCTGCAGGTATACAGCCACGTTAGAGGCAGCCGAGCTTAGCGGAGAAGAAATATCGGAAATGGGGTTGTATGATGCAGACGGGGACCTGGTTGCCTATTGTACATTTATGCGCAAGGGCAAGGATGCAAACATCCCCCAGGTTTATGACATGGATGAAATTTTTTAAGAAAGGGTGTGGTGGAAAATGGCATTTACTATCAAAAACCCACCGGAGTTTACTACGGAACTTACCCAATGGACGCGGGAAACTGACGCGGACGGAACGGAGATGGCCAAGGAAATCGAGAAACTGCTGAATAATGATATCTACTGCCTGTCCCAGACTGAGAGCCAAGAGCATGTTGAGCCGGTCACACTGGCGGCGGACGGGTGGGAAGGGGCAGCACCGCCGTATACCCAGACAGTAGCTGTTGACGGCCTGGAAGAAGACGATAACCCGTTATTGGTGCGGATGCCGCCGGAATCGGCTACGGAAGCGGAGCAGAAAGCCTACAACA
>CANDBT010000054.1 GCA_947383005.1 uncultured bacterium
TCTCCATAAATACAGATGCGAAGCACTCCAATGAAAATCAAATGGATTGGATAATATAGATAAAAAAACCACTTCATCCATTTTCCCTTCCCTTTTTCGCCATTATATAGTTTTAACACAGGATAGACCAACAAAACACCAATCTGTACCAAAGCATAAACTTTACTCACAAAAAAGAATGCTACCACAGCATATATTGCAACATACAGAAGCATTTCTTTCATCTGTGCATTTAGGTTTCTCCTTTTCTTATACATTTCCAATATTGCAAGTACTGCTATGCAGCTCCAATCCGCTGGAAAAGCGCTCCAAATTAATACAAAGATAAAAATATTCTTTACCCAATTCTTCATTGGCAAATCATGGTCCTGCATCCACAGGACTAAAACCGCAATAAAAAGCGGATACATAACACTTGTCTGATTAAAAATGCCCGTACTGAACGGAATTGGATTTATTCCGAATGCAAAACAATATGCAAAATGTGAAATTACAGCAAAAATTCCCATTCGCAGCATATACCTTTTTACATCATGCGTGTAATAATATCCTTCACACACGAAAAACCACATAATCGGGGCTGTTAAACGCCCGACAATATGTAATGCCATTGCTCCCGGTTCAGAAGGAAAACCGAGATAAATCAAATCACATACATGGTCTATCGTCATGGCAATAACGGCAATCAGTTTTAAATGATTTGCATTCAATCGTAATTGCAGATTCATATTGCCCCTCCTGTCAATCGCTCGAATTATTCTTACAGATATAGTGAACGACAAAAATTTTTTGTTTTTGGCGTTTACTGCGCCGATTTTGCGTTGCGTGAAACGCAACACTTACCTTTGCAAAATCGTGCGCATCCCCCAGAGGGATTATAGTAAACAACAAATTATTTTGTCGTTTACTATAAATACCGATTGTATATAACTATACCATAGTTTGTACAATTCCAAAAGCAGAATATTTATTTTTGTATATTTGTTTTTCCTATTTGAGGTGGTGAAGACCATGGAAAATATGGCATGTTTATTATAAACAACAGTTGTAGTTATAGAGGGGATTTAGATATTCCCAATTCCTTTGGCTTTCAAGTTTTGTTTGTTTTGCCTATTTGGTCTGATCGGCACGGTGATATCGAGGATGTGACGGAACGGTATCTGCATATGTTCACCGAGAAACGGGACTCAGACATTGTAAAAAAGGGTTCATATCCGGGAAACAGGGGGGAGGAAGCCTGAGAGTGGTCAGGCTTTGGAGGAATTTCCGCCGTTTTTATTATTTCTTTGGTTGAGCATAAGTCGAAAGTGGACTATAATGTAGTCATGCAGATATTCCGAATTACCAGTGTTTGTTGGTGCAGCCGGGAAGGAAAAAGAAAAGGCGAGGTCAAAAAGCTGATTGGCCAGATCCAGAAAAAGCAGCAAAGAATCAGGCGGCGGAAAAGACGGTGAAAATGCTGGAAGAGGATGTGTGCCTTGTCAAAATGCCAAAAACAGAATAAATGAGCTTTTTTTGTTTAAGTACATAGGCACCCAAAGGAAGATGTCAGTTAAAGCTGACGGGCGCGTGGCGCAGCGAGTAGGGGAAGTAGCCTTGCTTTTGGGCGTCACAGGCATTGCCAGAGACGCTTATGTGAGAATCGGATTTTGCAGGCAAAGAAAAAGACGGAGGTGAAATCTATGATTTTATATAGACCTGTAGGGACAAAGGAATTGGAATTAATTAGGGAAAGCGGGTACAGGAAATTTCCTCCCAGGCTGCCGGATCAGCCTATTTTTTATCCTGTTTTATGGGAAGAGTACGCCAGGGAGATTGCGGGTAGGTGGAATGTGAAATATAATGAGGATCACAGAGGGTATGTGACCAGGTTTGAGGTTGATGATGAGTATTTTGAGAAATTTGAGGTTCACCAGGTGGGGAAATCTTATCATGAAGAGTTGTGGGTTCCTGCAGGTGAGTTAGAGGAGTTTAACAGGCATATCCTGGGAAAGATTCAGGTGACTGAGAAGTTTAACTGTATGGTTTAGGGGGAATGGGGAAGCAATGTCCCCCAAAGATCAACAGAGTGTTGGAATATGGGAAAGGAGAGGGTCGATGAAAAAACAGGAAATTTTAAATATGCTGACAGACAGGGGAATCTGGTTTGAGATTACGGAACACAGAGCGGTTTATCACATGGATGAACTTCTTTCGGCGGATCTTCCCTATCCGGAGGCGGATGCTAAGAATCTTTTTGTGCGGGACGATAAGAAGAGGAACTTTTATCTGATTACCGTCAAGGGAGATAAACGGGTAAACTTAAAGGAATTCCGGAAGGCCAATGGAACCCGGCCTTTGAGCTTTGCTTCGGAGAGTGACTTGATGAGTATCATGGGGCTGACGCCAGGGTCTGTGACGCCCTTTGGTATCATGAATGATGAGGAGAGAAAGGTGAAACTGTTTCTCGACAGAGATTTTTTTGAGGCGCCGGGTCTTATTGGCGTTCACCCCAATGACAATACAGCTACGGTGTGGCTGCGGGCGGAGGATTTGGCCAATCTGATCAGGGGGCATGGAAATGAAACTGAGATTGTGTCTATGTGATGGGGCAAAGGGATGCGATGGACTGACATGGAGTACAGAATCAGGAAACTAGTTTGGTTATGGCACAGATACCCATTGGTTGGCCGAAAGCCGCCGATGCCACGACAGGAGGGGATAAAGTGCTTGTTATTGCGCAGTACCATCTTTTTTGTTTTTATATTCTTTTATCCAATCAATCAGATGAGAAGAAACCGTAACGGTAATCAAAGAAAAAACAATACGCAATACAGGAATATAGGTGAGTGATAATATCAGCACTACAACATCTGTAAATAAATAGGAACGAGATAAACGCCAGCGGGATACATGGGAAATTGTTAAGGCCAAAGCATCATCCCCACCACTGGATCCTCCTTGCCGCACGATTAAACCAACGCCTGCACCGACAAAAATACCGCCTAATACAGCAGCGGCTAACGGATATGCAGACAGATCGGGGAGCATAGGCGGAAACAGCTCCCAGACTTTATAAAAACCAGAAATAAACAGTGTTGAAATAAAAGATATTTTGATAAAATTTCCACCTAAAAATCTGAATGCAAGCCAATAGCAGGTAATATCAAGTACAGGTGTAATAAAGGCTGGCGTAATTTTTAGCCAATGTTCAATAAGAAGCATTAAACCAATAACGCCGCCTTCTGTGATGTTGGTACGCTGATGGATATTGTGAATTCCAAAGGAACATATCATTGCGCCAAGCATAATCAATAATATTTTTTTAATTGTCAATCCATCTATCAGTTTATCCCAAAGGGAAGTTGTACAGGGGGGCAATGGGGGATCCTCCTAGGCAAGTTCAATTTTTGTACTATAATTATAAACAGTATAGTAACTATAAGGTCAAGAGGGTTTCTGTTGAAAAATTTACTTTCTATTGGCAAAATTTCTAAATAACAGAATCCATCTCGCCAGGCAGATGGATTTGACGGAAAACCAGCCATAAAGGCAGGTGCAAGAGAGACTCCGAGAGTACATACCCATATAAAGGAGGCCAGATGATGGATGATAGACTTTACATAGGCAGCATAGAAGCCATACGGGAAACGGATGGCTATGAAACCCTGCTTTCCGGCATCCGCCAAAGCTTTGCCCAAGCGATGGAGGATGACACAACGCCCCTGTTCACTACTGATGCGGCGGATTTATATACTTTGTTCCTGGAGAATATTCCCGATGAGGCCCGGCAGTGCTACAGTTGCAGCGCCTGCCGCCAGTTTGTCAACCGGTTCGGCGGGCTGGTTAGCATTAACGCCGGGGATGGGAAGCAAACCGCTGTGATGTGGAATGGCCATGTACCGGATTTTTTCCGGCAGGCTGTTGCGGCCGTCAGGGACAAAACAGAGGCTGCCCAAATAACGGGAGTTTTTGTTACCAGTAAAACAGAACTGGGGTGTGCCAGGACCGGCATTTGGACACATATGGCTGTAGATAACAATATTTCATTTCTGCGTGAGAATGGCTATATTGAGAGAGTAGGATCAAAAAAAGCAGGATATTGGAATGTGTTCTAACTTTATCATTTGACGAATTAAAAGAAATTGAAAATCTATATGCTTCATTTTTGGACTATAAAGGAAGATACACAGGTGACAAATGTCACAGAAGAAATGACAGCCAGCCTCTATGATTATATTCATGAAAAGAGTATAATGGCAACAGTTTAAGATTGCCGGAAGCATTATGTAATAAAGCAGAAAAAATGATGAGGATGCCGGAGAGCATGACCGCAAAAGAAAGAGGGGATAGGATGTCATTTTTAGTCATATTGTTGATTTGGTTTATTGCCCCAGTGGTGGAATTGGCGGTGATTGTCGCTCTTTGCTTAACCAACCAGGATTATAAAAGGAAAAATCAAGAGCTTTCCCAAAAGCTGAATGAAGCGATAGCGGTCGCCGAGCACATAAGAGCAGCAGAAAGTATAGAAGATACAGAAAAGGAAATTGGTCAGACAGAAGATCAGGTGGCCGATGGGGAAGAAGACAGAGAAACAAAACGGGAAGAATATCCAAATTCCATTCAGGAACAGCCGGTATACTCTTGGAAAAAGGCAGAACGGCAAGAAACCACATGGCAAGAAACCGCACAACAAGAAACCATACGGCAAGAAACCGCACAACAGGAAACCGTACATCAAAGTGCGAATCAGCAAGAGATAATACAACAAGAATCCATGCAGAAGAAAAGCAGGGAAGGTATCTTGGCGATTGCTGCATTATTGATTGGCATAGTGTTTGTGGTATTGGCCGGGTTGATTTTTGCCACAGCTACGTGGAATCTTTTGCCTGACTTGTGTAAGGTGGGTTTGGCCGCGTTTCTTTCCCTTTTATTTTTTGCTGTCAGCATTCTGGCAGAGAGAAAGCTGAATATTTACCGGACGGGCAATGCGTTTTATCTGCTGGGCAGTATTTTCCTGTTTCTTACGGTATTGGCAGCCGGATATTTCCGTTTATTCGGCCCGGGATTTATTTTGGAGGGAACAAACAGGTGGCGGGTGCTGCTGGCGGGGAGTTTAGTAACCGTAAGTATGATGTTTTTGGGAATTAAGCGTTTTCATCATCCGCTATATACCCACGCATGCTTTTGGGGGCTGACCGTTACCATGACGTATTTTCTGGCTGCCTGCGAGGCAGATTTCCGCCAGATGATTAGCGGAATGATGGTTTATGCTTCCTTGCTGGCCATAGCAGAAACAATTTGGGAGAGAAAGCGGCAACTGACGAAGATAACAGAAAAGGCAGCAGAGGCGGTAAAGGCAGCAGAAGCAGAGAAAATGGCGGAGGCAGAAAAAAATCAAAAGCCAGCAAAAGAAAAGTGCTTTGGGGAGCTGCTGTCTGAAGGGGCAGCAGGGTTTGTCCCGCTTCATTTTTGGATATTTGTTTTTGTGATGAGTTGGCAGGGTGTGTGGGATGTGCTCTTTTTGCTGAGCAGGCCGTCCTGGCATGGGGCGGCGGCTATGGCAGCTATGACAGCGGCTATGGTTATCCAGGCTTTGTATAGGAAAAATATATGGGCCAAACGGTTGTTTAGTTTAGCATTGGCGGAAACTGTCCATTATGCGATTATGTGGGGGTATGAGGGAATTTCCTTAAAATCCGGATTAGAAGCGTCTGATTTGGGTGTGGGAGATCCGATGTTCGGCATTGCGCTGCTTGCTGCATCATCAATTGTTGCCGTATGTTTTTTGGCGGGGAGGAGGAAACGTTTTTGTCTTCGGACGGCTACAGGTGATGGGATTTATACAGCGGTTTTAGGGATAAATACGCTGTGTTTGACGATTATGGCAGCATTTTCCTGGTTGATATGGCGAAATGGCCATCCGGAATGTCTGTTGGCGGCAGCAGGAGGGTGTGTACTTTTGGCAGGAACAGCAGGTTATTGGGGAAAGAAATACCCGCTTATCCGAACAATTATTCCTTTTATCCTCATGGCGGCCGTTATTCTGCTTCACGGCGCTTTTGCGGGCGGATATTGGATTTTTGATGATTGGATTGGCGACGGGATACTGCGAAATTGGATAGATAAGGGACTGCCGGAGTTTTTATTGCTTGTGGCGCTGGCAGTTTGGGATTGGCGCTACCAGTATGATTTTGTCCTCCCTTTGTTTTTCCTGGGGATATTTGCCCAGTTGATCAGCGTTCCTTATGAAGAAGTGTCTCTCCCCTTTGCTTTGCTTCTGTCCGGATATTTGCTGGCGTTGGCAGGGAAAAATCGGGGGAAAGAGGATGGTGGCAAGATTGGCAAAGCAGCAAGCTTTACTTGTTTTGTCGGGGTATATTTTCTGATGTACCCGTTTACTGCCGATAATGTGGTTTTGCGGATAGCGGCTGTGATATGGGTTTATGTTATCTGGATGTCCATATCGTATAAAATGGGCAGCCGTTCGGCCTATTGGGATATATGTGGCGAAGTGCTGCTGGTGGGGACATTGGTTGGCTTTTATCTGGATCCGCAGAAAGAAGTGGGTAAAGTGCTTTTGTGCCTGGCTGTGTATGGAGGTTTTACCTTGATGTTTTATTGGGGGAAAAATGTTTGGCCTCATTTGCTGTCATCGCTGCTTTTTCTTCCTATGCCTTTTGTGCTTTCCGGTTATTATTCGTGGACGGAAGGCCAGCAATATGCAGTCGTGGCTTCTGTGTATCTGTTGACGGGGATTGTTTCCCGATATTGTTGTCCCATTGCTAAACGCACAAGAAATGTGATTGGCGGCTGGAGGGTAGACTGGCATCACATTATGGCCGCTTTTGTATTGCTCTTTATGGCTTTTGAGGCGGAAAAGGACTGGCGGTTTGGCTGGCTGGTTTTGATTGCTGTATATTTCCTGCAATTTTTGACCGTGGAGAAAGAGAGCGGAAAAAAAGCGGCGCTCACGGCAGCATCCGCGGCGGCAGTAATGGCTTTCTGGTGCCAGCCGTTTATCGATTGGCCGTCTGTGCTGGAATTGGAAATTCGCCTGCTGGCGGCAGTTCTCTTTCTGTTTGGCCTGGGGTATATCTGGCCTGCTGCCGAAATATGTTTGAAAAATAAGCGCGGCGTATATCTGCAGGAAAACGTTTGGCAAATGCACTCCGGGGGTGAGGGACAGGAAAAGGCTCCCCAGGTAAAGGAAAGCGCACGGGCACGGGAGATTTTCCAGACGATTGGATACCTGGTTTGCCTGGCAGTACTTTGTGCGGATGCTGTCAGAACCGGAAATTTGACGGATGCGCTGATTGTTGAAGGGTTGTGCCTGCTTGTTTTCATCGGGAGTCAGGTGAAAAAATGCCTTTTGTGGGTGCGCGTTTCCGGTACGGTGATTGTGGTTGCGGCATTATATATGACGAAGGATTTTTGGCTGAATATTTCCTGGTGGGTGTATCTGCTGCTGGCGGGGATTGGCCTTATTCTTTTCGCTGCGGTAAAGGAAAAGAAGCGCAAGTCAGGAGACAATCATGATTAATATTTTGCTGAGGGTTTTGTATCTGTTCGCTATTGGGTTTTCTGTATACACTTCCGGCTGGCTGCTGCTGAAGGCAGATAAAAACGACGCTACCATAGCATTGATGGTTTGCCAGTTACTGGTGATCGTTTGGTGTGTGCCGCCGCTTTTCGCGGCTATCCCGGCTACCAGGGGGATGAAATACCTGGCTTACGGAATTTCTTATCTGGGCATTAGTTTTATCGGCCCGGCCTGGCTGTTGTTTTCCTTTTTGTATTGCCGCCGCAGATTGGCCAAAACCGTGGTTGTATTGTTGTTCGGATTGTCGGCTTTTCACTATTCTTTATTTTTGACTAATGAATACCATCATCTGTTTTTCCGGCAGTTTGAAATGGAGCAGGTGGTGTATGGGCGGGTATTTTATTATCATATGGGCTATACATATCTGTGCGTGCTGGCAGGTATGGTGGTGTTGCTGCGGGAGTTTCAGAAGAAGCAGGTGGCGACAGCACATTTAGTGATGATACTTTTATCGGCTGCCGTTCCTCTGGGCTTTAATGTGCTGTATATGTCCCGGCTGCTTAAGATAAATGTCGATTTGACGCCCCCGGCTTTTGCTTTATCCAGCTTGCTGATGCTGCTTGCCGTGTTCCGGTATGATTTTTTGGATGTCAATGCGTTGGCATTCGAGCGGATTTTAGCTTCGATAGGGGAAGGTGTGGCTGTTTATAATAAAAGTGGTATGATGACCTATGTCAATCCGGCGGCTTCCGGATGGACAGGAATAGCTAAAGGCGATTCGTTTTCCTGTTTTGCCCGGTGGCTTGGCGGACTGGGAATTCCTGCAGAACAGGAAACCGAGATACCGAAGGAATATCCGGTGGTTGTTTTGGCGGATGGGGAAAGAATCCGGGTTAAACAATATATTCAGACAAACAGTAAAGGGGAGCTGGCAGCAGGGATATTCCTGCTTTCCGATGTGGGGGAATATTATGAGCGGATGCGCCAGGAGCGCGAGCTGACTGTATCGGAAAGGCGTTTGGCCATAGAACAGGAGCGCAATCGGATTGCCCAGGAGGTTCATGATACCACGGGCCATTCCCTGACTATGATCCAATCGCTGCTGCGGCTGATCCGGGTGGAGTGGGAGAAGGAAAAGGGGGAACTTATGCCGGAATGGCAGACAGACGGCGGTGCTTCCGACCCGATAGGAGAATATCTGGATCAGGCACAGGAATTGGCAACGGAGGGAATCCGGGAATTGCGCCAGGCAATTAACCAGATGCGGGAAGGCTTGGATTACGGGTTAGTGACACAATGTATTTTTCAACTGGCGGAAAGGGTAAAGGAGATTGAGGTGGAGGTGGATATTCAGGGAGAGGATGGTCCGCCTTATTCTCATTTATCCTCTATTGTTTATGAATGCTTTCGGGAAGCGATTACAAATTGCCTGAAATATGCCCATGCCACTCACATGGATGTGATTGTGAAGTTTGGGGAAAAAGATTTAAGCCTTTATATTTTTGATGATGGGCAGGGCTGCAGCCAGGTAAAGGAAAACAACGGGATACGAGGGATACGGGAAAGAGTGGAAAATGCCGGTGGCCGGGTGAGAATCCAGTCCTCACAGGAAGAAGGCTTTCAGATTTATCTCCATCTTCCTGTGGAAGCACCAGATGGGCATTGTTAATCTGGTATTGCATTGCGGAAAATAATGGTGGATATCGCGTTTGATGCCTGCGCCGGTGCAAAGCGGAGGAAGGGGGAGAGAAATGATTAAGGTAGTGATTGCAGATGACATTCAGATTTTGCGACAGGGGCTTAAGGCAATTTTAAGCCAGGATCCGGAGATAGAGGTATCCGGTCTGGCGGCCGACGGAAGACAAGCGTGGGAATTGTGTAAAGCCTGTAAGCCGGATGTGGTGCTGATGGATATGCGGATGCCGGAATATGACGGGAGCTGGGGAATCAAAAAAATCAAAGAAAGCTTCCCGAAAATAAAAATTCTGGTCCTGACTACCTTTGATGATGCGAAAACGGTGGAAGCGGCTATGTCCGGCGGCGCAGACGGGTATATTTTAAAAGAAATGGAAGATGATAAAGTCATTCAGTCGGTAAAAGCGGTTTGTGCGGGTATCCGCGTGTTTGGGGACAGTGTGTTTGAAGGGATGCGGCGTCAGATGACGGCGGTTCGCCCTGTACCGGTGAATCTGGAGGGGATTACGGTCAGGGAGCGGGAGATTATGCGCTTGGTGGCGCACGGGATGGATAATAAGGAAATTGCCGCCGAGTTGTTTTTGGCGGAAGGAACCGTGCGCAATAATATTTCCCGGCTGTTGGAGAAGCTGAAGCTGAAAGACAGGACCCAACTGGCGGTATTTACGGTGAAAAACCGTTTGGATTAACAGTAACGACGAATCACCTGCGATGACGGGGCGGTAAAATTAGCAGTTAAAAAATCAGAGATTATGATATATAATATGCTTAACAAGACAGCCGGAAGTGAACACCACAAATAACAACAATCCCGATGAAAACCCTGTTATCTTTTCCTGCCTGTGGCGAGACAGAAAGCACTTTATCATTTTATTATAGGAAGCAAAAACGGCTTCCTATAATCAGATTTACAGATTTACGGCACAAAAAGCTGTGCCTTTTATCGGAAATCGCTATGCAATTTCCGATAAGTTATATTACAGGAACCGCTCCGCGAATCCTGTAATCGGATTTACGGCGCAAAGGACGCGCCTTTTATCAAAATTTGCTTTGCAAATTCTGATAAGTTATATTATGTAGATTACGGATATATTTTATATCCGCCTTGTATAATTTAAAAACTGTCTGCATATATTTCCTTGTTAAAAATGGCTATGTGTTTCCACATAGCCATTTGTGTAGTAACTCCATTAGAGTTGCTAACGCTTTTAGCAGTCCACTTTGCGTAGGACTCACCACTAATCTATAACACCATATCTCTGAAAATAATCAATCATTTTCATCTTCCCAATGCCATTTTGTCACACACTCAAAAACAGTGAACCCCATTTCTTCCTGGATGGAAGAGTCTGCTAAATCTCGCAAGGGATGCCTGCGTATTATTGCTTATCGTGAATCTCCCCATGGATGGCCTGCAGGGACCGCACCTGCCCCTGGCCGTGTTCTTTTACAAAATGGATTCCGCTGGCGGTGGCCTTGGCGGCGGCCATAGTAGTCATATAAGGGACTTTTGCCTTGATGGCGGCTTTGCGCAGGTAGCTGTCGTCATGGATGCTTTCTTTTCCGGAAGGCGAGTTAATGATCATTTGGATTTTCCCATTGGTAATCATATCCAAAATATTGGGCCTGCCTTCATACAATTTTTTGACTTTTTTGGCAGGAATCCCTGCTTTGTGTATCAAGTCATAGGTACTCCCTGTGGCAACGATGCTAAATCCGTCGTCAGCAAAACTTTTTGCCACATCCACAACCTCTGGTTTGTCTTTGGTATTAACGGAGATCAGCACCGTTCCTTCCAGCGGAAGTTTGGATTGAGTAGCTTCCTGGGCTTTGTAGAAGGCTTCGCCATAAGAAGAAGACAGCCCTAAGACTTCTCCTGTGGAGCGCATTTCCGGCCCCAGGATAGGATCTACTTCGGGGAACATATTGAATGGAAATACGGCTTCTTTCACACCGTAATTGGGGATCTCCTGCTCTTTGAGCCCGGGGATGGGTGAGGGGCGCCCGGTCAGTTCGGAGGTAATAATTTCCGTAGCCAAAGGTACCATGCGCAGATTGCATACTTTGGAGACTAAGGGCACGGTGCGGGAGGCTCTCGGGTTGGCTTCCAGTACATAAACTTTGCCGTTTTCTATGGCATACTGCATGTTCATCAGGCCCCGGACGTGCATTTCCTCAGCAATTTTCCGGGTGTATTCTTTGATCGTGTCTACATTTTCACGGGAGATGTGGACGGAAGGCAGGATGCAGGCAGAGTCACCGGAGTGGACGCCGGCCAGCTCAATATGCTCCATAACGGCGGGGACAAAAGCGTGAGTGCCGTCGCTGATGGCATCAGCTTCACATTCCGTAGCGTGATTGAGGAAGCGGTCAATCAGGATCGGACGGTCGGGAGTGACGCCAACGGCAGCTTTCATATATTCGGTCATGCTTTCGTCATCATAAACGACTTCCATGCCTCGTCCTCCCAGCACATAAGACGGACGGACCATAACCGGATATCCGATTTTGCCGGCGATAAGGATGGCTTCCCCGACGGTAGTGGCCATGCCAGATTCGGGCATAGGAATGCCCAGTTTTTCCATCATGGCGCGGAAAAGGTCGCGGTCTTCGGCTAAATCGATGACGGAAGGGGAAGTGCCTAAAATCTTGACGCCGTTTTTCTCCAGATCGGCAGCGAGATTTAAAGGAGTCTGGCCGCCGAACTGGGCAATTACCCCTGCCGGCTGTTCCTTATGGTATATGCTCAGCACATCTTCCAGAGTCAAAGGTTCAAAATACAGTTTATCTGAGGTATCATAATCTGTGGATACGGTTTCCGGATTGCAATTGACGATAATCGTCTCAAAACCAAGCTTTTTTAGGGCAAGGGAAGCATGGACGCAGCAATAATCAAATTCAATGCCTTGCCCAATGCGGTTCGGTCCGCCGCCCAGGATCATGATTTTGGGTTTGCCTGTGCTTACCGGGTTTTTATCCGGGGCATTGTAGGTGGAATAATAGTAGGCGCTGTCTTTCGTTCCGCTGACATGTACACCTTCCCAAGCCTCCGTTATGCCAAGTGCGATGCGGCGGTTGCGGATGTGTTCTTCAGGGATTCCCAAAAGCTGGCTTAAATACATATCGGAGAATCCGTCTTTTTTGGCTGATGCCAACTGCTCATCCGAAGGCATTTGGCCTTTGTTTGCCAGGAGAGCCGTCTCTTCCTCTACCAATTCTTTCATCTGTTCGATAAACCAAGCTTTGACTTTGGTGATTTCATGGAGTTCTTGTACGGAAGCGCCTTTGCGCAGCGCCTCATACATCAGGAAATGGCGTTCGCTGGAAGGGGTGATCAGCATTTGGAGGAGCTGCTGTTTGGTCAGAGAGTCAAAGTTTTTGGCGTGTCCAAGGCCATAACGTCCGGTTTCCAAGCTGCGGATGGCTTTCTGGAAAGCTTCTTTATATGTTTTGCCGATACTCATGACTTCGCCCACGGCACGCATCTGGGTTCCAAGCTTGTCTTCCACTCCTTTGAACTTTTCAAAGGCCCAGCGGGCAAACTTGATGACGACATAATCGCCGTCGGGTACGTATTTATCCAAAGTCCCGTATTTTCCGCAGGGAATTTCCTTTAGAGTCAGACCGGTGGCCAGCATGGCAGATACCAGGGCAATGGGGAAGCCGGTTGCTTTGGAAGCCAGGGCAGAAGAGCGGGAGGTGCGAGGGTTGATCTCAATTACCACTATCCGGTCGGAAACGGGATCGTGAGCAAACTGTACATTGGTTCCTCCGATAACTTGTACGGATTCTACAATTTTATATGCCTGCTCCTGCAGCCGCATCTGGCATTCCCTGGATATGGTCAGCATCGGTGCCGCGCAGAAAGAATCTCCGGTGTGTACGCCCATGGGATCAATATTTTCAATAAAACAGACCGTGATCATATTATTTTCCGCGTCGCGGACGACTTCCAGCTCCAGTTCTTCCCAACCCAGGACAGATTCTTCCACTAATACCTGGCCTACCAGGCTGGCCTGGAGTCCTCTGGCGCAGACGGTTTTTAGCTCTTCCTTGTTGTATACAAGACCGCCGCCTGCACCGCCCATCGTGTAGGCCGGACGGAGAACGACCGGATAGCCCAACTCATCGGCAATTTTCAAAGCTTCTTCTACGCTGTAGGCAACCTGGCTTCTGGCCATCTCTATACCCAAGGCATTCATGGCGTTCTTAAATTCAATCCGGTCTTCCCCCCTTTCGATAGCATCTACTTGGACACCGATGACTTTTACCTGATATTTATCCAGGATTCCTTCTTTATATAATTCCGCACAGAGATTCAGGCCCGACTGTCCACCAAGGTTTGGCAGCAGGGCGTCAGGCCGCTCTTTGGCGATGATTTGTTCCAAGCGCTCTACGTTCAGCGGTTCGATATAAGTCACGTCGGCAGTTTCCGGGTCTGTCATGATAGTGGCCGGGTTGGAGTTGACCAGCACGATCTCATAACCTAGTTTGCGCAGCGCTTTGCAGGCCTGGGTTCCCGAGTAATCAAACTCGCAGGCTTGACCGATGATAATGGGACCTGAGCCTATGATGAGTACTTTATGGATGTCGGTTCTTTGTGGCATATCATTATCCTCCTGTTGTTTTGAGTGTATAATGGTAACTGTGTTTATGCTTTAGTATTATTATATAGAAAAAACGAAAAGGTGCAAGGATTATAAGAATTTTTATTTACAAAGTATCAGGACGTTGATATAATTGTTGCTGTTCACACCATGGCTAATCACTCCGCTGATTAGCCATGGTGTGAACAGTAACCTTGTTGCGCCGACCGTAGCGAAGCAAAGACGCGGGAGTATGAAATGCGGAGCAATCCGTGGTATCATAGGGGGTAAAATACTTTTTGCCCCAACATCATGACATTGGTCCAGGGTGTGGGAATTTCCGTAAGAGTATCAGCGATCCAGACGGAGGGATGGGAATGAAGACAGTTGCCGTGCGCAAGATAATTATCGGGGAAGGGAAACCGAAAATTTGTATTCCTATTGTCGGGACTACCCGGAAAGGGATTTTGGAGGAAGCAAGGGAGCTTAAACGGCTTCCGGCGGATATGGCAGAATGGCGGGCGGACTGGTATGAAGATGTTTTTGAGCCAGGGCAGGTTCTTGAGACGGCGGGATGCCTGAGGGAGGTTTTAGGCGAATTGCCTCTTCTGTTTACTTTTCGGACGAAAAAAGAAGGTGGGGAAAAAGAGATATCCGTCAGGGATTATACGGATCTTAACAAGTCTGCCGCGCGAAGCGGCTTTATTGATTTGACGGATGTAGAGCTGTTTACGTATTCGTCAGAGGACCGCGGTAGCTCCCTTTCCATTAACGGCGGCACCTTGGGTGAGGCAGGGGGATTTGCCGGGGAGAATGCTCTATCCCGGCTGATTGAAGATTTGCACCAGGAGCGGGTGAAGGTGATTGTTTCCAGCCATGATTTTTCCCGGACTCCGCCCCAAAAAGAGCTTTTCGCGCGGCTGGCAGCGATGGAACAAGCCGGGGCAGATATATTGAAAATCGCGGTAATGCCCAGATCCAGACGGGATGTGCTGGATTTGCTTGCCGTTACACTGGAAATGGGAGAGTCATGCCAATGTCCGCTGATTACCATGTCCATGTCATCGGCCGGTATGGTCAGCCGCCTGACAGGAGAGATTTTCGGTTCCGCAGTCACTTTTGGGGCGGCGGGAAAAGCTTCAGCCCCGGGGCAGATTGGCGCGGTGGAATTGGCGGGGATTTTGGATATTATCCATCATTATGGAGTTTAGAGGAGATCGGAAGGATATGAAAAAGCATTTCGGCTTAAAAAGGAGATTGGTCATTGCGGTCATTGCTGCGCTGCTTTTGTGCGGCTGCAAAGGGGAGGGCTCTTCAAAAAGAGAAGAGCTGAGAGATTTGGCAGAGGCGCTGTTGGCGGGAGACGGAGAGAGCGAAGAGAAGGAGCAGGAGACAGAAGGGCAGGAAACGCAGGAGCAAACCTCGCAGGCGCAGGAAGGAGAAGCAGATGCTTCACAGGCCGGCGGCAATCTGGCCTTGGGAAACGGCGAGGAAACTGCCGTGCAGAGCGAATATCTTATTTCTGACAGCAATATCCGGTATTTGACCTGGGACGATATAAAGGAGATGTCAGCAGACGAGCTGCGGTTTGCCAGGAATGAGGTTTATGCCCGTTATGGGAGAAAGTTCCAGTCCCAGGATTTGCAGGATTATTTCAACAGCAAAGCCTGGTATAACGGGACAATTGAAGCAAATGATTTTAATGAGGGGATACTGAATGAGTATGAAAAGGCAAACATACAGTTTTTGAAGGATGCAGAGTCGGCAGCAGGGCTGCCTGGCCTGGCAGAGGCGCCTTCAAAGGAAATGATCGACCGCTATGGATATGAGCAGGGATATTCCGTTTTGTCATTTGATCTTGTTCCGGGGACGGCGGCGGATCGTGGTGAGTATTATGAGGTGGATGCTGTTTACAAACAGGGAATTGAAGCGCCGGGCAATCTCGGTTACGGGGATCAGGTAACGCTGGTATTTGATGAATTGACAGGGGAGAAGAGGACCTTGGTTTACCGGGAAGGGGGGCTTTATTCTGTAGGGGAAGCTTACGAGGAACAGTTTTATTATTCGCCATCGGCGGACGGCAGCCCGGTAGTTTTGTACCAATACAGCGATGACCGGGTGGAGAAGCCGATTTACAGGGGAGAGCTTTACATCCGCAAAGATGCCACAAGTGAAGTGGCGATTATGAACGAAAAGCATTCCGTCACCAGGGAAGAGCTGGCAAATGGCGGATGGTATAACGGGGTATACTTTGACTCGAAAGGTTATGTGGTACGGCTGGTGTTTTATGGGGATTAATAATAAGCAAGGGGCTGCTGCAAAAGCCGGTATTCGTACAATATAGAGGATATTGTATGAACTGGCTATTTTGCAGCCGCCTTTTTTGTTTATAGGAAATTGCGTCCTATGGAACAAAACGCTCCGCTTAGGATCGCACTGTAGCAGATGTGCAGAAAACGGGAGTGGAGGATGCCCCGTTGGGCTGTTGCGGATTAATAAAGTTTTAAGATTTTTGCTCTTGCCAAAAACAGGAAACCATGCTATAAGTGTATTAATAATATTAGTACACTTATAGTGAACGGTGGCGGAAAGGAGAACGGGATGATTCTGCTGGACTTAAAGGACAGCCGGCCAATTTATGAGCAGGTAGTGGAAAAGCTGCAGGAACTGATGATGCTGGGCATTCTGGAAGAGGATGGGCAGATGCCGTCAGTGAGGAGCTTGGCGGTGGAGCTGTCAATTAATCCCAATACGATTCAGCGTGCCTATGGGGAGCTGGAGCGCAGAGGATATATCTATTCAGTAAAAGGACGGGGAAGCTTTGTGGGAAGCATACACAAATTGAAGGAAGCCAGGAAAGCCGAATTGACAGGGAAGTTGGGAGTTTTGGCCAGAGAGGCGGCAACCTTGGGAATAAGCCGGAAAATGTTTGTGGATATAGCCGGACAGGAATACGATCAGTGCATAGGGAAGAAGAGAGAGGAGCTGCTGCCAGAGGAAGAGCTGCCAAAGGATGCGTTGCAAAAAGAAGCGTTGCTAAAAGAAGAGTTTCCAAAAGAAGCACCACCGGAAGAAATATTGCCGGAAGAAGCCCAAAAGCAGGGCGCTGCAGGTGAAGCCGGGCAGGATGCGGGATATGGGCAGACGTCGGGCTGGGTGCCTGATGGGAAGTTTTGCGCAGAATGGCAAGAAACCGCAAAAGAGAACAGATAGGGAGGAGATGGCAGAATGATCGAGGCGGTAAACCTTACAAAAAAATTTGACGATATTGTGGCTGTGGACCATGTAAATGCGTCAATCCGTGACGGTTATGTATTTGGCCTTATCGGAACCAACGGAGCGGGCAAGAGCACTTTTTTGCGGATGGCGGCAGGTGTGCTAAAGCCCAATGAAGGGACGATTACCATTGACGGTATGGAAGTTTTTGAAAATGAACAGGCCAAGGGAAGGTTTTTTTATATTTCGGATGACCAGTATTTTTTCAGCAACGCTACGCCCAGGGATATGATGGCTTATTATAAGATCGTCTATCCGGCTTTCGATGAGGATCGCTTCCACGGGTTGATGAAAAATTTTGATTTGAATGAAAAGCGCAAAATTAACACGTTTTCCAAGGGGATGAAGAAGCAGGTATCGGTGATTTGCGGTGTCTGCGCAAGGACGGATTACCTGTTTTGCGATGAAACCTTTGATGGGCTGGACCCGGTTATGCGGCAGGCGGTAAAAAGCATTTTTGCCAGCGATATGGAACAGCGGCATCTGACGCCGATTATCGCTTCACATAATCTGCGGGAACTGGAAGATATCTGCGACCATGTGGGGCTTCTTCACAAAGGCGGGATTTTGCTGAGCCGGGATTTGGATGAAATGAAAATGAACATCCATAAGGTACAGTGTGTGCTTCAGGAAGGAATGAGGCCGGAAGATCTGATAGGACTTGAGCTGGTTAAGTCGGAGAACAGGGGAAGGCTGTGGACGTTGACGGTACGGGGGGATTTGGCAGCGGTGGAGCAGGCGATGCAGATAGCGGAACCGGTATTTTACGAGACGATTCCCTTGTCTTTGGAAGAAATCTTTATCAGTGAAACGGAGGTGGTCGGCTATGACGTCAAAAAACTTATTTTTTAAGCTGATGAAAGAAGATTTAAAGAGGAGGCTTTGGGCGATAGCGCTTGTCAGCCTGGGATTTTTCTTTTTTTATCCTGTGGTGACAGCGGTGCTGGCGGGAGAGATTAAGCAGTATGTGGATTATGCCAAAGGGCTGAAAGAGTATACAAGGACGGTGACAAACTGGCTGTCGGTTGAATGTGGGATGACCGTTTTTATGATGATGGTGACTTCCCTGATTTGCGGGCTAAGCAGTTTTTCTTATTTGAATTCCAAAAGCAAGGTGGATTTTTATCATGGGATTCCTGTGAGAAGGGAAAAGCTGTATGTGGCCAATTTCCTGAACGGCATTTTGATTTTGGCCGTGCCTTATGGGATTTGCCTGTCTGTTGCGGTAATGATTGCGATTTCTAACGGAGTGAATGCCGGAGGGCTGTGCCTGGTGGCGGCCATGGCCTATGTTTTTCATTTGACTTATTATGTTTTGATGTATACCGTGGTGGTTTTGGCCTCTTTGATGACTGGTAATCTGGTTGTGGGATTTCTGGGGACTATGGTGCTGACTTTTTATGTCCCCATAGCGACAGCGTTGATTATGGCATATTATGAAGTGTTTTTCCTGACTTTTTATGATGGGGTAGGCATTTCCCATCCGCTTTGGGAGGCCGGGGTGAATTTTTCCCCGGTGATGGAATATATCCGGCAAGTGAGTTGTTATATGGAGGGGACGTTTACTCTGGCGGCGGTTTTAAAGGCGTGGGCATTTTCGGTCGTGCTGACGGCGCTGGGATGCTTTTTATACAAAAAACGTCCGTCTGAGGCGGCAGGAAAAGCTATGGCCTTTTCCGTCAGCCGGCCGATTATCCGGATTTTGATGACGATTTTATCTTCTATCGGTTTAGGCTTGTTTTTCTGGGGGATACGGAGTACAATGGGATGGGCGATATTCGGTATTCTGTGCGGAGGAACGATTTGCCATTGTGTTATGGAGATTATCTACTCCTTTGATTTTAAAAAGCTGTTTTCCTGTAAGCTTCAGCTTGCCGGCTGCCTGCTGGCAGCGCTGGCTATCCTGACCGTATTCCGTTATGATCTGTTTGGTTATGACCGTTATCTGCCAAAGGAAAGCCAGGTGAAAGAGGCGGTTATTTATCTGGGACGTTTGGATGACTGGGTTTCTTACGGTTCTACCCAGCAGAGGGAAGCGGGCGAGGAATATGGATATTATTGGCAGCGGCAAAGTGCAGATGAATATGTGTTTGAACATATGCACTATCCGGATGCGGAAAATGTGATTTCTTTGGCCGAAGAGTGCGTCCGGCAGACGCAGGAACGGCGGAAAGCGGTGGATGCACACAGAATTCACCGCTGGGAGGCGACTTCGCCGATTTTCGAAGAAAAGCCCAACGACTACTGGTTTGGCTCCCGCGTCAATATCTGTTATACCTTAAATAGCGGAAAGAAAGTGTGCAGAAGCTACTATATCGATTTTTATGACCGTATGAGGCCGCAGGTACAGCGGATGTATGGGGACGCCCAATTCCAGAAAGGTGTCTATCCTCTGATGAACCGGACGGCGGATCAGGTGGAAGCCGTCCGATACCGGGGAGAATATGGCAGGGAAGTCTGTCTGAACCGCCTGAGCGAGGATGAGAAAAAGGAAATTTTGGAAACTTACCAGCAGGAATTCTCTTCAACAACAATAGAGGAGATGGAACAGGAAGCGCCCATAAGCCTGATTCGTTTTACCAGCCAGATTGACGAAAAAGCAATAGAAAACGAATGGAAAAATGAAGGAGAGTTCGATGAAGTGAAAATATCTCATAGCCCAGGTTATGAGGGGGAAAGCATAGTTTATGAATATACTTATGATTCCTATTCCCGATATAATGATTTCAAGTCGGTGGATTTCTATCCGGTATATCCGTCCTTTACCAAAACTCTGGCTTGGCTGAAAGCGCATGGAATCGAACAAAAGGGCTATCTGGACAATTTAATTGTCAGCGGCATCCGTATTGAGCCGAAGGAAAAAGAACGGTATTACAATTATTACTATGATTCTTATGAGAGTGAGGAACAAGAGGAAGAGCCGATGCAGTATACGACCAGTGATCCTGGCGAGATAGCCAGCCTGCGGAAGATACTGGCGTCGGAAAGCCTGTGCTATTATGATTCGTTTTTTCAGGAAGACGAAGTGGACGCATGGATGTTTATGCCGGTAATCGAGGAGGAAAACGAAGAAGGGATTACCGTGTCGCGGGACGGGGAAGGGCCGCAATATTGGAACATTTCGGTTGAATTCCCCAAAGGGAAAGTACCGCCGCGCGTTTGGGAGAAGCTGGGAAAGCAATGATGTATTGTTCGTAACAGTTTAGACGGAGGGGAATTTAACATGAATTTTGGGCGTCAAGTTTGCTTATAAGCCAAAATTCATGTTAAATTCCACATCGAATGGACATCCCGGCTTTTGTCCGGCGTAGACGGGCAAGAAGATACCCGTCTGAACAGTTACGATTGCTTTTGTTTAGCAAAATGATAGGATTGACAAATACTTGTCAGAAGAGTAATATGGTTAGGAGCGATTGAAGTCTCAGAGAAGCGAAAGGGTAGGATGGGTGATGACAGATCAGGAGTTTGATAAGGAATTGGCGGATCTGATGACTGAAGATACGTCGGGGAAAAAGAAGAAAAAAGAAAAAAGAAAAAAAGGGCTGCGTTTTTGGAAAAATTGGAGCCGGAAGAAAAAGATTATCGTCGGAGCAGGCGGAGCGGTCATTATCTTGTTTGTTGTGTCCCGGCTTATGGGAGGGAAACAGGATACCGGGATGATGGTTTCTACAGTACCGTTGGAAAAGCAGGATATACAAGAGGTGCTTTCGATCAGCGGGCCTGTTTCAGGCACGGACAGCGCGGAGGTGGTGTCCCGTCTCCATGCTGAAATATTGGAGATTCTGGTAAAAGAAGGCGATCAGGTGAAGGCGGGACAGGTACTGGCCCGCTTAGATCCTGCCGATGTGCAGAAAAATGTGGATATCGCCCAAAATGCTTATAATTTGGCCATTGCCGAGCGCAATGAGGCCCAGATCCAGGCGGAAACCGGGTATGAACGGGCGCTGCAGGAGGAGCAGGCTGCCAAGCGTGATTATGACCGCAAGGCGATGCTTTTTGCCGGAGGGGATCTTTCCCAGATGGAAATGGAAGAAGCGAGGGATGTGCTGGCGAATGCTTCCCGTCAGCTTTCCACTTATACCGTGAAAAACGGACGGGGCGTGGCAGGCGAGTCCTTCGATTTGCGGGTAAAGAACGCTGAGTTTGAATTGGAAAAAGCGAAAAAAGAATTGGAGGAGACGGAAGTGACAAGCCCTATTGACGGCACAGTGGTGCGCGTTAATTCCCGGGTGGGACGGTTTGCGGATACCGTGGATGATGACCGTCCCTTGTTTGCCATAGACAATCTGGAGAAGCTGGAGATGAAGATTAATGTCAGCGAATATTCTATCGGCAAGGTGAAAGTCGGGCAGAAGGCAAAGATTTCGGCGGATATTTTGGGCGGAGAGACGGAGGACGGTGTGATTACGGCCATTTCCCCTACCGGAGAGGAAAAAGGCGGCGGCTCCTCGGAGCGGGTCATTCCCACCACAATCCAAATTGAGAATACCGATACAAAACTGATTGCCGGGATTACGGCCCGGGCACAGATTGTGCTGAATGAGGCGAAGGATGCCTGGGTAGTGCCGATGGGGGCGCTTTTGGAAAAAGAAGACGGCGATTATTTGGCCACGGTAGAAAACAATATGGTAAAACTGGTGCAGGTGGAAACGGGTGTGGAGAGCGATGTGGCGGTTGAAGTCAAAGGAGAGTCATTGACTGAAGGGTTTGCCTATATTGCTTCTCCGGGTGCGTTTTTAGAAGAAGGCATGCCGGTGACGGTGGTTCCGTCGATGTAACGTAACCATTCAGACGGGCAAGAAGATGCTCTGTCTGAACGGTTACAATTCAGGCGAGCGATTTGGTGAAAGGCCGGCGTGCCGGCCGGATACAGCGCCGGGTACAGCGAAAGGAACGGTTATAACGATGAAATCAATCCTGGGGGGACTGGGCAGAAAAAAGCTGCCAGATTATATCACAGATAATATCAGTGAAGATTTAATCCGGTTGGAAGATTTGGTCAAGGTGTATGATACGGGAGCTCTGAAAGTATTAGGGTTGAAGCGGATAAATTTGACCATTCACCGGGGAGAATTTGTCGCTATTATGGGTCAGTCCGGTTCGGGAAAGTCTACATTGATGAATATTTTAGGATGCCTGGACCGGCCGTCTATGGGGCATTATTACCTGGATGGGGTGGATGTGGCTGCTATGGATTCGGACGAGCTGTCATTGATCCGGAACAGAAAAATCGGTTTCGTGTTTCAGTCATTCAATTTGATTTCCCGGACATCAGCCCTGAAAAATGTAGAATTGCCAATGACTTATGCCAGAAAGAACAAAAAGCTGCGTGAAGAACGCGCCCGGCAGCTCTTGGCGAGGGTGGGCCTGGGAAAACGGGCGGAACATATGCCGAACGAACTCTCCGGCGGCCAGCGCCAAAGGGTGGCGATAGCCCGCGCCCTGGCGAACGAGCCTCCGCTCCTTCTGGCGGACGAGCCGACAGGCAACCTGGATACGGCTGCTTCGGTGGAGATTATGGAATTGTTTTCCCAACTGCATAAGGAAGGGACTACCGTGGTGGTGGTCACGCATGAGGAGGAAATTGCGGCTTTTACCGAGCGGATTATTCGTTTCCGGGACGGGGAAGTGCTCAGCGACAGCCCTAACGTGCCGCGGGAGCCACGGGGCCGGGACAGTGCGCCGGATGCAGAAGAAGGGATAGAATTGCGCGATACCTGAGCGGAAAAAGTATGTGCGGGGAAAGTGCGTATACGGAAAAGTGTGTGCAGGGAAAGTACATATACGGAAGGGTATGCGCAGGGAAAGTACATATACGGAAAAGTGTGCGTAGAGGATAGTACATATACGGAAAAGTGTACGCAGAAAAAGCACATATACGGAAAAGCACACGCAGGGAAAGCGCGTATGCAAAAGAGGATGTGCAGGGAAGAGTATGTACCCGAAGAAGGACATACCCGCAGAAGTATACGAGGCGGGAATGGAGGAAAGAAACTATGCTGATCGAAAATATGCTGATGGCGTTTTCGTCTATCCGGGCCAATAAGATGCGTTCGTTTCTTACTATGCTGGGAATAATTATCGGCATCGGGTCGGTGATTTCCATTGTGTCCGTCGGTGACACCATGAAAGGGCTGTTCGAGGAACTGTACCGGAATATCGGTATTACCCAGGCTTATATTGCTATTGGTTATTGGGTGGATGACTGGCGGGAAAGCGATTACTTTTCTCTGGAGGAGATGGAACGGATTAAAGAGATTTTTGGCGATGAGATTACCTACATAGACACCGATGCCCAGACCTCAGCGGACGCTTACTGTGCAAGGACCACTGTGCAGTTCAATTATACGGGAATTGATTATAATTACCAGGAAGTACAGCCCATTAATTTGATTTATGGAAGGTTTTTGAATGAGGGCGACGTACTGGGGCGCAGGAAAAACGTGGTTATGGATACGGTCAGCGCCATGAACTTGTTCGGTGTGGAAAATGCCGTGGGAAAGACTTTTCGGACAACGATTTACGGAACTACCGATGATTATACGGTGGTGGGGATATATCGCAAGGAGATGAATCCGTTTCAGGCGATGATGATGGGCGCCAATACCGAAGGCGGCGAGGCTTTTCTCCCTTATACCATCCTCTCCTGGCCGAATGATTTCATTTATGATTTGCGGTTTTTCTGCCGTGACGAGGAAACGATGGATGAATTATGTGCCAATATCAAGAGCTATGTGGCCAGGAGCAAGGATCGTCAGCCGGAGGATTTTCAGATGGTTACGGCCAAGGAACAGATGGGCCAGTGGAACAGCATGCTGGGCGGCCTGTCCATGGCTGTGGGCGGCATTGCGGCTATCTCTCTTTTGGTGGGCGGCATCGGCATTATGAATATTATGCTGGTGTCCGTGACGGAGCGTACCCGTGAAATCGGAATCCGCAAAAGCCTGGGGGCGAAAACCAGGGATATTATGGTACAGTTTTTAACTGAGTCAGCGATTTTGTCCGCTTGTGGCGGAATCCTGGGGATTTTGCTTGGCGGCGGCCTGGTGACGGCAGGCGGTATGCTGATGGGCGTACAGACCGTAATCCGCCCGGAGGTAGTCGTGCTGGCGGTAGGTTTTTCAGCGGTAGTAGGCGTATTTTTCGGTTTGTATCCGGCTTCGAAGGCGGCGAAGAAAGATCCGATAGAGGCGCTCAGATATGAGTAGGGGCAGACAGTTCAGGCGGCAATGATGTTTAGTTAAGTTTTACCAGAGGGTATGCCTTGAAAAAAGGAGCAGGAAGAGAGCGGGAATGGTCTGCTGTTTTTAGAGGTACGCTTTGGAAAAAGTTTTTCTGGACTGCTGCAAAAAATAGATAAGCTGAAAGACAGGCAAATGAGGGGAAAATTATGTTATGGGAAAATATGCTGATGGCATTTTCGGCAATTCGGGTCAATAAAATGCGTTCCTTTCTTACCATGCTGGGAATCATCATCGGTATTGGCTCCGTCATATCGATCGTATCGATCGGCGATACGATGAAAAGCGTGTTTGAAGGTTTGTACCGGGAGATTGGCGTAACCCAGGCTTATTTGATGATCGGCTATTGGGTGGATGACCGGCGCCAGAGCGATTTTTTTACATTGGATGATATGGCGCGGATCAAGGAGCTGTTCGGGGATGAGATCGCCTATATGGACAGCAACGCTTATGCGTCTGCCGACGCGCTTTACGGGCGGAATAAGGTGAAATTCAGTTTTGACGGCATTGACTACAATTACCCCGACGTGCAGAAAATCAACCTTGTCCATGGCAGGTTCCTGAATGAGGGAGATATTCTTGGACGTAGGAAAAACGTAGTTATGGATACCGTCAGTGCACAGAACCTGTTTGGGGAGGAAAATGCGGTAGGAAAAACTTTCCGGACGACGCTTTACGGGAATGTGGATGAGTATACGGTGGTGGGAATCTACCGCAAGGAAATAAGCCCGTTCCAGGCGATGATGATGGGGGCAAATGAGGAAGGCGGCGAAGCATATGTCCCGTATACGCTTCTTACCTGGCCTAACGATTATTTTTATGCCGTGCGTCTGTTTGCCGCGGACGAAGCCCAAATGGATGAACTGTATCAAAATATAAAAATTTTTGTGGCTAAATCCAAAGGAAGGAAGCCGGAGGATTTTCGTATGAATACCGTCCAGGACGAGATGGGCAGTGTAAACGGCATGCTGGGGGGCATGGCTATGGCTGTGGGAGGCATTGCGGCTATTTCCCTTCTGGTAGGCGGCATTGGTATTATGAATATTATGTTGGTATCGGTGACGGAGCGAACCCGTGAAATCGGAATCCGCAAAAGCCTGGGAGCGCGGACGAAGGATATTATGATCCAGTTTTTGACGGAGTCGGCCATTATATCTGCTTGCGGTGGCATGATAGGGACGCTGCTCGGCGGCGGTCTGGTGATGATTGGTGGTTCGATGATGGGAATAACAGCGGTGATCCGGCCAGGGGTGGTTGCGCTGGCAGTAGGGTTTTCCGCTGTGGTCGGGCTGTTTTTCGGGATTTATCCGGCATCGAAGGCGGCGAAGAAAGACCCAATAGAAGCGTTGAGATATGAGTAGACAGAAGGGAGGCCGCTCCTGCAGGCATTTTGAGGCTTGCGGGAGCGGTTTTTATGCACACGGGCACCCAAAGGAAGATGTCGCTAAAGCTGACATCTTCCTTTGGGTGCCCGGCGCGTCGAGTAGGGGGGATTTTCCCTGCTCGATTGCATAGGCAGGGGATAAATGGGAATGCTGGAAAGGATATGGGGTTATGTTTTTGCGTTTTTTTCCGATATAATAATCAAAGTGGCGATTGTTACTGGCAGTTTGATTAAAGGACTGTCTTGACAAAATAAAGTATATATATCATATTATATAAGTATCTGAGATGCCTTGAGAGGAAAGGAGGGAATCATGGGGCAGGAAAGAAAATTTTTAACGTTTCGTATGGGTTTTCGGACTGCCTTGGCCGATGGGGTTATGGTTCCCGATTCTCCGGGGCATATGGCGACTGAGCAGTTTTACCGGGCGGAGCCGGGGGAGCGGCTGCATTTGTGTCATGAGGGTTATGTATTTGCCCCGGCGATTTTTTCCCTGGACAGGAAACAGGAATATATTTATCGTTACGTTTATGCGCCGGAAGAAATTTGGGCGCTTTATACGCAAAACCTGGATCCTGGCAGTTACGGGAAGGAAGATTATATTTTTGATACGGCCTGCTGGTTTAGGGTTTGCGTTAAGCGTAAGGACGGAAAAGTCCTGACAGAGGAAGATGAGCGGGTGGCAAAGGATCTGGTGGCTTTTTTTAGTGAGGAAGCGCCGGCATATAGAGAAAAAGAGTGGCTTAGACTGGAAATAGAGAGCGCGGCGGAACGGATTGAAAGTGTGGTGGCATGTGTTGAGAAAATCTTAAAGATGCCGGGGGAATCCCAAGAAGAGCTAAAAAAAGCAGAAAAAGCAGAAAAAGCAGAAAAAGCAGAAAAAGCAGAAAAAGCAGA
>CANDBT010000055.1 GCA_947383005.1 uncultured bacterium
CTGGCAAACGTCACTTTAATAAAAGAGGTATTCGGCGCTCATAAACTTTTCGATGTATTTGGCGTGAGTATCAGCTACCCTGTTATGGCGGTTTTGGTTTTAACCTCTATTGCTGCCCTCGCTGTCTTTGGGATTTACCAAGGACAAAAGAGCAGAACTGTTGCGTAAACGGCATTGTTTTTATCGGCTATTTGGTAGTTCGCCTTTGTTCTTGTTGATTGCGCATCTGCTCCACCATGCAGTCCAAGGTTTTTAGCAAGAACAATCTTTCATCCTCCGTACAAGCCGCGAACTTGCACAGTAACTGTTTTGTCTGCTTTTCTATTTCTGGCATTCCGGGATAAAACAAGACATCGGCTGAAAGACCCAATCGATAGATTACATTGGCAAGGACTTCGATAGACGCATTGACCCGCCCCTTTTCTATGTTTTGGATATGTCGGAGTCCTTTGCCAGTCTGTTGGGCAAGCTGCTGTTGCGTCAGATGTTCTTCGTTTCACCTGCTCGGTCCCTTCAATGTAGAGTTCTTTCAACGTAAGGAGTCCTTCCTTTTGCAGGCGGCGCATAAATTGGTAATTCAATTCATCCAGAACCTCGCCCATCAGTTTTTTCCCTTTAAAGTCATAAAAAGCATCCCTCCGGGGCTTCTGCCCTTTAGTCAGCCAGATAAAAGCTTCCTATAATCGATTTACGGCGCAAAGAACGCGCCTTTTATCAGAATTTGCTTCGCAAATTCTGATAAGCTATATTATATCTTGATTTGTCAATAAGCGCTATGAATTTTGCTACATTTACATCAATATTTTATTTACTTAGGCAGACTATCCCTCACACAAAGCGCCCCATACCCCACCTGAGGATTTGGATATTCCCCAAACCCCGGCAGCGGCCTCGCCCCCCTCCTTAAATATGCCTTCACCTTCTCCCCATACAAAAACGGATCATTTCCTTTTACAATCCCCCATTGCATCAAAAGCGCCACACTTCCCGTCACTACTGGCGTAGCAAAGGAAGTTCCCGTTACTGACCGATATCCGCCCCCGTTCCCCGGCGCCATTATCCCCACTCCAGGCGCACACAAATCCGGCTTAACCTGGTTTGTCAGACGGGTAAAACCTCTTCCGGAAAAGTCCGCATAAGAATTTGCAGCGCTATTATAAGCCCCAACCGTAATCACCTTCGCTGCTGTAGACGGAACAGTCAACGTGACATCTGGCGTAGAGCCAAGAAAACGGGTAGAAGGATTCAATACAGCCGATGACGGAAGCCAAAAATCAAACCTTCCCTGGATAATTCTCTGAGGCTCCAAAAAAAATGACCAGATACCGCTTTCCACATAACTTCCTTCATCTGGCACAAAATCAAAATAAATCTCCTGGGAAACGCTAAATGGACCAGGCTTTCCATAATAAACCAAGATCTGCGTATCACGATAGCGGTAACGTACCGGCCCAAGCTGCTCGGATAATGGCCCAAGTACCTCTCCGGATGGTGTCTGCAGTCGGACGGAAAATTGATCCGAATAAGCCTTCCACAATTGAACGCCCAATCCTGTCTCATAGGGAGCCACTGATAATTCCACTTGCACATTTGCACGCCCGCCTGGCGATGAGGCAGAACGTCCTATTCTTCCGGGGATCTGCGTTATACTCAAATTTCCTGACAAATGCCCGGATGCCGCCCCTTCATTTCCGCTTCCCACCACAATAGTAGTTCTTCCGTAATTTCCAATATCATCCAAAAATGTTTCCAAAAGCCCTGTTCCGTCATGAGAACCATAAGTGTTGCCAAAACTGATATTCATTGCCAGCGGCATCTGCCGGTCCGCCGCATACCCAACCGCAAAATCTACTGCCCGCATAAGTTCCGTCGTACGCGGAAAACCCTCTGGCTGGGCATTTCCCAATTTTACTACCAGCAGCGGGCTTTCATAAGCGATTCCTCGGTATAACCCATTCCCTTCCCTCCCGTTTCCGGCAGCAATGCCAGCCACAGATGTCCCATGCCCGCTGCTGTCCACAGAAGGAACCAATTCCTTTCCCTGTCCACGGCTGCCTGTCTCTAAAGCCTGGTTAATTTCCTCTTCGCTAAAAACTCTTTCTAATGTCTGATCCCACAGAGCCACAATACGGGTCGTACCGTTTTCGTTACGAAAATCATCATGAAAATAGTCAATACCGGAATCAATTACCGCCACCAGCACCTCTCTTCCACTTAAATTTTGCGGCGGTTCCTGTAAAATATTGATACATGAAACGGATTTTGCCCGGTTTACCTGAAAAAACAACCGTTTTGGTTTCTCAATATATTCAATTTGAGGAAAAGCACTGATCGTTTCAATCAGCGTCTCCGGTACCATGAGAATCGCATATTCATTTCTCATTTCTTCCACCTTTATTCCGAGCTGCCTGATTTCTTCCAGGCTGCCCGAATATTTGACAATCAACTCCCACATTTGCTCCTGCGGAAAATATCCCGTTTCCAGTTCTTGGGAACGGGCACGTTCCTCGGGTGATACGGCCAAAGATAAATTCAACAGGTTTTCTAATTTCTGATTGGGCATAATTTTTCCATCCTTTATAATCCTTTTGCAATGCCTTACTTTTCATTTTTATCTGAAATTTTCAATTATTGTAACCGTTTAACCGATGCTTCTTATCCGGCGCGGGACAAACAAGAAGACACCTGTCTGAATTGTTACCAATTGTTTGGGCAATTGCCGAATTTCTATATGTATATGCAACATCTATATCCTTTGCCTAAAATAAACTCACTTTTACCGTAAAACATCAAAACAGAGCCATAAAGGTACGGTTTTTTGTTCCTGCTATCTTTATGGCTCCTCTGATTATCCCCTGCCCATCGGCTGTTTAAGAGGGCGAAAAATATATCTTTTCTGCCTTTTCCTGCAAATATTCAATATAATATCGAGGATTGAAGTCTTCTCCTGTCATATCCTGCAGCAATCTCCGACTGTCTTTCAGCTTGCCGAAGCGATGTATATGCTGACGAAGAATTTCCCGGATTTCTCCGATATTTCCCTGTCTTAAAAGCTCGTCAAAATCCACTTTTTTCCGAATATAGCGATACATCTGCGCAGCAAAGGCGCTTCCCAAAGCGTATGAAGGAAAATATCCAAATGAACCTTGTGCCCAATGGATATCCTGAAGCACCCCTTCCGCTACATTCTCAGGCTTCACTCCCAAATATTCCTCATACTTATCTGTCCAGAGACGCGGCAAATCTTTTACATTAAAATCATCTTCAATCATCATTTTTTCCAGCTCATAACGAACCATGACATGAAGGCTGTAAGTCAGCTCATCCGCCTCTGTCCGAATCGGCCCCGGTTGGATTTTGTTAATCGCCCTTACAAAAGTTTCCCGGTCAATCCCGCTAAGCTGTTCAGGAAACAATTCCTTTAACCGCGGATAAACAGGCACCCAGAAAGCGCCGTTTCTGCCAATCATATTTTCGAAAAAACGAGATTGGGACTCATGTATCCCCATCGAAGCCCCCTGGCCTGCCAAAGTCTGTGTCAACTCATCCGCAATTCCCAATTCATAGACGGCATGTCCTGCTTCGTGAATAACTGAAAATAAGGAACTATCCATGCGTTCCTTATAATTGGTGGTTATCCGTACATCATGGTTATGAAGGCTGGTCGTAAACGGATGGGCACTTTTTGCCAGCACTCCCCGGTTGAAATCAAACCCTACATACCCGGCCAGATATTCCGCCAATTCCTGCTGTTTTTCTTCCGGATAATCCCCATACAAAAAACTATCACGGATTTTTGTACCGCTTTCCCTGATTCGGCGCACAAGCGGCACCAACTCCTTTTTTAACATCTGAAAAAACTCATCCAGCTTTTCCATAGAAAAGCCTTTTTCATAATTATCCAGCATCACATCATATAATTTCTGGCCGTCTTTTGCCTGATATCCGGCAAATTTTTTCTGATACGATATAATTTTTTCCAATATAGGCGCAAACGCTTCGAAATCCTGATCTTGTTTGGCTTTAGCCCATATCCTGGCAGAATCCGCTGCCAATTCATGAAACTTCTGATATTCGTCAGGAGGGATACAGGCAAGCTTTTCCCGCTCTTCCTGTGCCTCCCGGATTATTGCCTGCTCGATCTCTGACAGCCCCTGCTCCCGCTGACTTTTTCCAAGTAAATCCCCAACGGTTTTTCCTGTCAATATTTCCTGATAAATCGATGCCAGATTGCCCTGCACTCTGGCCGTATATGGCCCTGCCTGATCCGGCGCCAGCGTTTCATTATCCCACTCAAATAAAATCAATGCCGTTTGTATAGCCATAGCCTGCTCTAAATAAGGTTTCAATTGTTCATAAGCACCGGTTGGCCCGCCATTATTCTCTGTTCTGCTGCCACAACTTCCTTCTGTTTTCACCGTTTTCCTTCTCCCTTCCTCTTCATGTTTTGTATCTTTTTGCTGCCCTCAATCCAAACAAACCGAATATTCATTCCGTGACCCATTCATAATAAAATCGGGAACACTTCTTTATATGCCGACCGCCTGAATACTCAAGCGGTCAGTACATTAGTGTCCCCGACCCTCAATCAATTCATACCTAAACGAAAAATAGATTTTAAACTTATCTTATCTCTTCAATACTTCCTTCTCTTTATCCACCATCTTCCGGCTGCTGTCAAGCGAACTATTTAAGATAGATAATACGTTCTGTTCCGGCATTGTTGGCGCATAATAAAATCCCTGCTGCAAATGGCATCCATATTGATGAAGGAGAGTGGCCTGATGAGTCGTCTCTACCCCTTCAGCAATTAACGTTTTCCCCATATCCTTGGCAATATGTACCAATCCTTCGATCACTGGCTCTGACAAGGGATTATTTTCCAGTTGCCAAACAAACATCCGGTCAAGCTTTAACGTATCCACCGGCAGCTCTAAAAGGCGGCTCAAAGCAGAATTACCGGAGCCGAAATTATTCAGGATCAGCTCAACACCCATACTTGATAAATCCTGCATCAGCATCGTAATTTTACCATATGCCATATTGACCGCATATTCATCAATCTCAATGGCAAGCTTCCCGGCCGGAAGTTCATAAGACTTCATAATCCGCTCAATTTCTCCCATAAAATCTCCCTGCAGCAGCAGCATGGGGGAAACCGGAACAGCGATAGATTCAAACTCCTTATGCTCCCTCAACAATAAATCAATCATACTGGCCGATTTGTCCAAAGCAAAATACTCCACCAGACGGATTTGGCCCGAGTCCTCAGCAATGGGCAAAAATTCAGCGCTGCCCACCATACCTAAATCTTTGACAAAAACCCTCATATAAAATTCCGCCCGGGTAAACTTATCCTTTGCCGTATCATATGTCGGGCGATAGCGCATCTCAATCTCCTGCTTGGACAAAGCCTTTCCCAAATAGCGGGCGATAGCCTGACGCCGCTGAAAACGCCTGTGCAGCTTGCCGTCATACACAACACACTGGCTTCCCTCCATCTCGGCAGCGCTGGTCAATGCCAAATCCAGGCATTTGAGCATATCGGCAGCGTTTGTCGCATAACCCGGATACGCGCATAAGCCGATTTGTATTGCACACAGGCAATCCGTCTCACCGACAGTCCAACTGTACTCAAACCGCTGGGTAATCTGTTCTGCCAGCTTGGATGCTTCTCCCATAGTGCGGTCCCGCAAAATAATGATAAATTCCACGCCGACATATCGGTAAACCGTACAGTTTGTCTTCTGCTCCAGATAATTCAAGATGTCATCCAGCAGTTCTTCACAGTACTCAAAACCAAACAAATCGTTCATCCGTTTAAAATTATTAATGTGTACCTTCAATACCACCCCGCTATATCCCAATAGGAACTGTGCCTCCAAGTGGTTATAGCAAGTTCTGCTGTCGCTCTGCTTCTTATTCTCCAGCAATGCCTGTTCTGCTGCCAGCCTTTTGGCTGACTCCATGTCTAACGGTCCTTCTTTTTTCCAAAATAAGCTCATATTTTCTGCTCCCTTTATTAAAGTAAAAGTATTCGCTTCTTTGCCTTCTGGCAGAATAAATCAACTTTATGATAGCACATGAAAGAACAATTAGCAAGGATATGAGCCTTGAAATTTACCAAATTTATGGTGACAAGTTACTGTTCACAGGTACCCTGTGAACGTAACCGCATATGCCCATGTTAAATTGCCTTCGGGTTCTAAGCGCCAGTGGCGCTTGTTTAGAACCGACCGGAACGGAGTTCAACGGGATTTTTGCTCGCCGGCCCAAGTTATACCCAAAGAGCACGATGTCTTATGGCCAGCGCAGCAAGTACCCTCGTTTCGCCGGGGCAGACTCTGTGCTGACCTACCTGAACAGTAACACATCCTATGCGGCAGCTTTACGCCAACCTTCAAATCAACTTGCCAGACAGCCGCACTCCTGCTATACTAACAGCAGGAAATACCATAGCAAAAAGATTCATGGTACTTTTTACAGCTTAATTATTCAGAGGGGGCACTTATGATCAAATGGCGGAATCCGTTCTCAAAAAAATCAGCACCAGATTTATCAACCGGCTATGAGGGCAGATGCGGCAATTGCCAGGAATATCTGGGCGACGATGATAATTATTGCCGGTATTGCGGGACGAAAAGAGGCAAAGGGAAATTTAAACCTTACGACAATATCATGCCCACCATATACGGTTCCCCACTTACCTATATCCATCGATGCAAAAAATGCGGAATAGAATTTACAAGCGGGATGGGAACGCAGCCTAAATATTGTTATCATTGCGGCAGTAAGGTAACAACCTGTCTTGAGGAAGAGACAACCATTACCCCTGCGGTACAATACTCCCAATACATGCCGCCGGATGATCACGGAAATAACTATACTGGTATACCGGTAAAAAATACCCTTACCGGCTCTATTATTTTATATGACATTTTTACGGACGGATGGACAGGGGACGGAAAGCGCTGCGGCGGGGAACATCGGATCGAATATTGCCACAATGAGCGTATCGTTAAGGAGACCCACTCTTTCTATGGCGAGGGAATAACGCGAAGTGAAAATGTTGATTGCGTCCTCGCTGTCCCGAAGCATATCCGGTTTAAAGAGGATTTGATTGATTACATCAAATCACAAAAACCGGATTGGGATATCCAGTAGTTGGGAGCGGAAAGATGAATCAGTATGATGTTAAACGAAAAGATTTAAGACAGTTATCGGAATACAGAAAATCCATAATCCATAATCCGCCGCTCAGGAATCTCTTTTTGGAATTAACGCTCAGATGCAATGAGCATTGTATCCATTGCGGGAGCCAATGCGGAGAATTTACGGATTCTTTTGAGCTGTCTTGCGGGCAATATAAAAAAATTCTTGAGGATGTAAAACGGGATTTTGATATATCATCCATCAAACTGGATATTACCGGCGGTGAACCACTGTTGAGAAACGATTTTTTTGAAATTATGGAATACGCAAACCAGTTAGGGTATCTATGGGGAATGACAAGCAATGGTACCTTAATCACAGATGAAACGGC
Organism: uncultured bacterium; assembly: GCA_947383005.1. Classification (GTDB taxonomy): domain Bacteria; phylum Bacillota; class Clostridia; order Lachnospirales; family Lachnospiraceae; genus Brotaphodocola. Next base: position 7,544 of record CANDBT010000055.1, read on the forward strand.
TAAAAAACTGCATGCATGCGGTATGCGCACGATTGCTGTCAGTATTGACGGATTGGAGCACACGCACGATAAGCTGCGGGGCCGGAGGGGCGCTTTTGCATCCGCAATGAACGGAATAAGCGCTTTAATCCGGTGCGGGGATTTTGGGCATATACAGATAACCACCGTAGTAAACCATCAAAACATCCACGAGCTGCCCCTAATGTTTGAAATGCTGGACAGCGTGGATATCACCTCCTGGAGGATTATCAATATAGAACCTATGGGAAGGGCAAAAGAACACCCTGAGCTGATATTGACCAAAAAGGAATATCAATATCTATTTCATTTCATACGGGAAAAACGGATGCAGGGCTATCCGCTTACATACGGATGCAGCCATTTTCTTGGATTAGAATATGAAAGGCAGGTAAGGGATTGGTATTTTCTGTGTAACGCCGGGCTTTATACGGCAAGCATCCGGGCTAACGGCGATATTGTGGCCTGTCTGGATATTGAACCACGTCCTGAGTTTATACAAGGGAATATCTTAACGGATAACCTCAAAGATATCTGGGAAAACCGGTTTGAAATATTCCGGAATGATTTGAGCGACCGCAACCAGAAATGCCGCCAATGTACGGAATGTGAGTTTTGCCATGGCGGGTCATACCACAGTTGGGATCACGACAAAAATGAACCCGTCATTTGCTTTAAAGATATATTATTTTAGGCGAAACTCCCCATTGCCAACCTGGCGGCATTATGGACTATATCCCCAACTATACATGTATTACCGAATAGGAGACATAAAATGTCAACATTACAAGAACTGCTGCAAAAAGCAGATTTCTACAAACAAAAAATATCCTCTGCCCGTCCGCTGGCAAAAGAAGAACTCAAGTCCCTGGATAATTATTTCCGTATCGGCTTTACCTACAGCAGCAATGCTTTGGAAGGAAATACCCTCACCATATCGGAAACAAAAATACTTTTAGAGGATGGCATCACTGTTGGCGGACGTCCTCTAAAGGATTGCTATGAAGCTGTCGGCCATGGAGCCGCTTATGATTTTATGTTAGAACTGGCAAGACAGCAGGATATAAACATCACAGAGGAAACCATTAAAAAACTGCATTGCCTGTTTTACCAGAAGGTTGACTCCGACCAAGCCGGCCAGTACCGTTCTATTCAAGTTTATATTTCCGGAACGGAATATATACCGCCATCACCAGAAGAAATCCCCCAACTGATCAAACACCTGGCGGATCAGATACATTCCTCACGGGCCACGCTGCACCCTATCGAACTCGCTGCCATGGCACACAAGAGGCTGGTTGACATTCATCCATTTATTGATGGAAACGGCAGAACCGCCCGGCTCCTGATGAACCTCATCTTGGTAAATGCCGGTTATGGCGTGGTATCCATACCACCCATTTGGCGTAATGACTACATCAATTCCCTGACTGCTTCCCGACGGATGAATGATATAGAACCATTCTCCAAACTGATTGCTGAATGTGTTATCGAGACAGAACGGGATTACTGCCGCCTGCTCAAACTATAAGCTATCATAAACACACTTCCTGTCCCTGCGAACATGCAGATTTGTTCGGATTATACCCCCAAAAGGGCTGCCGCTTTAGCGGCCTAAACGATCGTGAAGCGGCAATTCCCTCTCAACCCCAAAATGCACTACGAAGTAACCGGAATTTCCTTCTATTTTATAGAAAGAATATCCTGCACCACCACATTTACCGCATACTCTGAATAATTATTCTCAATCTCATTCTTTTCCCAGCCTTCTGTATCCGCACCATATTGAATTCTTATCAGCTTGTACCTAAGATTACGCAGTTTCGACACCACGTCCGAATATGAGGGCATCTCCCCGTTTTCTTTTTCTTCCCAAAGACGGAGCTTTGACTGGTTTTGCTCTTCCTGCCAATCTATATCAACAATCATTTTACATTCCCTAAAACCATAAACCGCCCTAACCTCCGGAATTTTAAAAAACTCCCTCAATATGGATTTTTCCCCCAGAGTAATTAAAGCTTTAATCTCCTTTTGTCCTTCTGCGATCATTATTCCTTCATCCTTGCGTCTTCCACTGGCCGTTTTATCTATATGGATATCGGCAACCGGGAACCACTCCCTGGCTGAATATTCCTGAAAAAACAAACTCCCGTAATCAAAATACTTTATCAATGATGGCGAAAAATTGTTATGTATGCACCACCCTGTCCCTGACTGGTAAGGAACAGCCACTTTGTATCCTTTCGCCAGAAATTCCATACACTGAGAAAAATCATAAAAATCCCATCCGTCAAAAACATCCCCCCTCCACAAAATATCATACTGCGTAGCCATCAGCAATCCGTCTACCGCCCACACCTCCAAAAATGAATTCTTTTCCATTGGCAAACGCCCTTTATATACCCACCGGTTATCTATTGTTTTACCGGTATCCCAAGCACCCATCTGAAAAATATCTTTCGCTTTTTCCTTCCACCCTATCACTCCCAATAACCCTATTTGCTCATCTTGGGCAAATACCGCCAGCAAATCTGCAATAAAATCAACATTAATGATGAATACATCTTGGTGAAGATATACTTTAAACTTCGCGTCAGAACTCCTCATTCCAGCATTATACCCTTCTGCCATTGAGGAGGCTCCTCTTACAGCACGGATGTCTATTTCATACCCTTCTGGAACGTTCAGCCTGCCTAAATAGTATTTACATTCATCGTACTCCTCTTCGTTATTGACACAAGTAATAAACGCAATTTTCTTTTCATCTATCCGCATAATTTCCCTCCTTAACAGAACTTAATCGAGTAGGGGAGGCTATTTCCCCTGCTCGCCGCGCGGCCCGCGTGCTGCGTCAGCAGCAAACTTCCATACGCGGGCCTGTGCACAAAAAAGTCATTTTTCAAAAAGTGTCGCTTAACTAGTTATTAAGCGACACTTTTGCGGGAAATTTATGCAGTCAATTCTTAATATTTAACAAAAACAAGCTGTTTTTTCTCAATTGTTTATATAATACCAGCTTTTGTTCATTTAAAACCAAAATCAAATAAAAAATATACATTTTAAATCTATTATCTAAAGAGAAAAAACCATCGCTTAATAACTAGTTAAGCGATGGTTTTTTCTCTGATAAAAGCATCTGCGAACCGTAACCTCATCCCCAAAATTTCGCCCAATACCCCTGTAAAAAAATAATCAAAATAATCACCGGAAGCACATAACTGACGTATACCTTGACCCAACGCGGAAATTTTATCCCTGTTCCCGCATTAGCCTCTGCCAGGAATTTCTCAAATCCCCACCCATATCTGCTTGTACAAAACAGCAGATATAAAAGGCTGCCTATAGGCAACAGGTTGTTGCTGACCAGAAAATCCTCCAAATCCAGCACTCCTGTCCCTTCACCCAAAGGCATAAACCCACTCCACACATTAAATCCCAACACACAAGGCACGGAAAGGATAATCACAGCGGCCGCATTGCAAACTACCGCTTTTTTCACTGTACATCCGGTAAGGTCAGTAGCAAAAGATACAATATTCTGAAACACGGCAATCACCGTAGACAAAGCAGCAAAAGACATAAACAAAAAAAACAGCGCTCCCCACAAACGTCCGCCTGCCATATGGTTGAATACGTTAGGAAGGGTAATAAAGATCAATGACGGCCCTGCGTCAGGCTCAATATTATAAGCAAAACATGCCGGGAAAATAATCAGCCCTGCCATAAAAGCCACCAGTGTATCCAGGCACAGGACACTGACAGCCTCTCCGGTCAGCCGTTTTTCTTTCCCGATATAGCTGCCGAAAATAGCCAGAGCACCGATTCCGATACTTAATGTAAAAAATGATTGGCCCAAAGCAGCAAAGACCACTTCTCCCACTCCTGCCTCTTTTACCTTGGCAAAATCCGGCTTCAGGTAAAATTCCAAACCTACGCCGCCGCCCTTCAGCAATATGGAATTTCCTGCCAAAATAAGCATCAGCAAAAGCAGGCAGACCATCATCCATTTGGTAATCTTTTCCACTCCGTTTTGCAGCCCCATGCCACATACAGCAAAACCTAAAAGCACCACAATCACCATCATCGCCATCATCAAAATCGGATCGGAAAGCATACTGCCAAATTCCGCGCCTACCTCGGCGGCTTCCATACCCACAAAATCACCCATGAGCATTTTTACGAAATATAAAACCATCCATCCTGCCACAGTTGTATAAAACATCATCAGCAGGTAATTGCCGGTAATCGCGATGGCTTTTCCCAGATGCCATTTGCTCCCCTTTGGTTCCAGCACTTCAAAAGAAAAAGCCGCGCTCTTTTGGCTGGCCCTTCCCACTGCAAACTCCATGACTACCACCGGCAATCCCAAAATCAGCAAAAACAACAAATAGATCAATACAAAAGCTGCTCCGCCGTAGCGCCCTACCACATAAGGAAAACGCCATACATTCCCCAGACCGATGGCACATCCTGCCGATATTAAAATAAATCCTAATCGCGAGGAAAATTTCTCTCTCTCCATAATTCTCTCCTACCTGATACATGTTTTATTATCCGTTACCTTTTGTTTCCGCGAACAATGGTTCTAAGCGCCAATAGGTTCTAAACGCCAATAGCGCAAGTCAGTGCCGACCGAAACGGAACATAGATCACGTACCCTGCCGCCCTGCAACGCAGCAGGCTTGGCGCCCTGTTGCTTGCAGCGGGTATTGGTTTTGCGGTTACATCCACAAGGTACCTGCAGACAGGAACTAAAGATCTTTAGCGATTAACAAAAACCAAACCGCGGGAAACCGCGCTGAACAGCAAAAACGCCGCCATATTCACCAAAACAATACTCGCACCTGCCGGTATGGACAGCCCATAAGACAAAACCATTCCCAGGAAAAAGCAAAGCACGGAAAGTACGCCGGAACAAATTGCCACCCCCCGGAAGCTTTTCCATACACGCATAGCAGTCAGAGACGGGAAAATAATCAAACTGGAAATCAGCATAGCCCCCATCATCCGCATACCCAAAACTATCGTTACAGCCGTCAGAACCGCAATCAGTATATTATAAAATTTTACACTTACTCCCGATGCTTTTGCAAAGCTTTCATCAAAAGTCACCGCAAAAATCTTGTTATAACAAAACACAAATAAGCATAAAACCAATGCAGATAACGCACAGCTAAGAATTACGTCTCCCCGGCTCATAGCCAAAATGCTGCCAAACATATAGCTGCTCACATCCGTACTCATTCCCGTAGTCAGGGAAGTCACTACAATGCCAAAAGCAAGAGCGCAAGCCGATATCATGGCAATAGCCGCATCACCTTTTACCTTGCTGTTTTCGGTAATCCTCAGCAAAAAAAAAGCCGCCAGAGCCACCACCGGAACAGATACCGCCAGCGGCGACCATCCTGTTGCAACAGCTACAGATAACGCGCCAAAAGATACATGGGACAACCCATCGCCAATCATTGAATATCGCTTCAGCACCAGGCTGACACCCAAAAGCGCCGCACAGAGAGAAACCATCATGCCTCCAATCAGCGCCCGCACCAAAAACGGATATGAAAGCATCTCCCCTACCATATTTACCATCCTATCACCTCATTATTCCCATCTGAATTGTTACCGCCCGATGGCGAAAACCGAACAAAACCCGGCTTTCAAGCTTGCTTGACGCCTGCTTTTATTCGGTTTTCCCCGCCCCGTGGACGGTAAGCATAAATTTCCGTCCTGCTAAGCTCCCTGCATAGTCGGCGGCTCTGCCGTAAAAAAGCGCCCGCTGCTGCATATGCAGGATTTTGTTGGCCTGAGAGACAATATTGCGGACATCATGGGAAACCATCACTATCGTCATTTGATCTTTTTGGTTCAATTCCCTTATCAAAGAATAAAAGTCCTGGATTGCTGACGGATCTAATCCGGTAATCGGCTCGTCCAAAATCAGCATCTGCTTAGTAGCGCATAGTGCCCGGGCAATTAAAACCCGTTGCTGCTGACCACCGGACAATTCCCGGTAACAACGTTTTTTTAAGCCCGTAATACCTAACCGCTCCATGCTTTTATTCGCCATGTTTTTCTCTGTATGGGAATAAAACGGCCTGTTTCTCCTTCGGTTCAGAGTCCCTGAAATCACGACCTCATAAACAGTTGCCGGAAAATCTTTTTGCGCAGCCGTTTGCTGGGGCAAATAGCCTATCCCTCCCCGGCGCAGCTCCTCCGACACAGTAAGCCGGCCGGCAGTAGGCTTTAGAAGGCCCAAAAAACCTTTGATCAACGTACTTTTGCCTGAACCGTTGGCTCCCACAATGCACAGATAATCACCGGGATTGATTTCCAGGCTCAGATCAATCACCGCATCCTGGTCTTCATAACCAAAATCCACATGCTCACAAACAATAAACGGATTCATTCAACCAATCCTTTTCTCAAATTGACAATATTCTGCTCCATCAGCTCTACATAAGTAACCCCGTCTTCGAATTGGCGCCTGGTAACCTGATGACAGGAATGAAGAAGGAGGGGCTGGGCGCCCGTCTCCTCACCGATAATCTCCGCCACCCTAGGACTGCTCAGTTCCAGATAATAAACTACGGGAATCTGCTGTTGACGCACCTGTTCGATCAAATAGGCAATCGTGCGGGCAGCCGGTTCCGTATCCGTACTGCATCCTGAAAATGCCGCACGGTATTCCAACCCATATTCGTCTGCCAGATAACGAAAAGGAAATTTATCTCCAAGAATAATCATATTCCGTTTGCGCTCTTTTGACAACTGACGTAAATCTGCGTCTATACGCCCCAAATCAGATAAATATATCTCGGCCCTTTTTTCATAATCCTTACTATGGGCAGGATCTTCCCGGCACAATACATCCCGAATCACCTTCACCGATTCCATGGCGTTGACTGGAGATGTCCAAATATGTTCATCATACTCATGAAAAGCATGAGAATCATATTCTTCACTGTCACACGTTTTGTTTTTAATCTGAGGTCTGACATCATGTTTCTTCTCGTGACCCATTACATATTCATGATTATTATCGTGTTCTTGCTCATCTTCATGCTGTTCCCACCCATATTCTTGTTCATATTCCTGCTCATATCCATATTCTTGGTTGTATTCTTGTCCGACATCATACTTATGCTCATGCGCCTCCTCTTCCATACCTTCCACCGTCTCTTCCTCCAGCACATTTACATAATCCATCATAGCTACCACTACCTGATCTGATCGTCCAATAGCTTCCAGTACCTGAAACAGCCAATGTTCCATGGAACCTCCGTTGCAAATCAACACATCGGCATTTTGAATTAGCCGCATATCCGCCGGAGTCGGCTCAAAAGAATGGCTGTCCATCCCCGCCGGCACCACTAGGGTAAGCTCCACCTGATCTCCGGCAATCTGACGAATAAAATCATAATAAGGAAACAATGTTACTGCTACCGTCAGTTTCTCTTCTCCTCCTCCTGGCATTTGCCGGGCTTGACGCTTCTGTACGGCAGACGCTATCCCGCAGCCTGACAGGCAAAGCGCAAAAACCAGCACCCATGCGCGCCATAAGTTTTTTTTAGGAATCTTCCTAAGAAGCAGCATCCTGCCAACCTTCCTCCCCCTTCTCAAACTCCCGGCCATAATCGGCATAAAAATACGCCAGAACCGTAGGATCAATATTAGCTATTTCATTATATGTGCAAATCATCACATGATCCTGCTGGGTAATATACTCCTCCGGCTCATCCCCGGCAAAAAAGCGCCACCCACAGTCATGAAATTCTTCCGCCGGTTCTTCCCGATACATGAATCCGATTCGTCCTTCATCCAGCACTCTCTTGGTAACTAAACATTGTGCTTTTGAAGGAATCAGCTCCGCCCATTCCCGCTCCCCCGGCTGATACCAGGCATTCTCCCACCAGACTCCGCCTTTCTCCAAAAGCTGGCGTACCAATTCTTTATTGAGCTGCAAAAAATCATAAAGCTGATCCGGCTGCTGACGCATAAAATACACGGAACCGCACAGGCAGCTAACCGCATACTCCAGCCATGAATGATAGAATACCTGAGCCTGGCAGACCCAGGGATTGACAATCTCCCAAAATTCCCCTTCAGAAATCAGGCCGCAAGCCAAAGTTTTTCGGCAAAGGCCGATTTTTTCGTTAATATTCCAGGCATAAAACCCCTTTTCCCTCAGCAGAGGGTAAAAAGGTTCGGCCATTTCCATACATTTCAAAAACCATGCTCTGTGTTCCGGCTCCAAACTATCTGGGTTAAACATCGGAGCTCCCACCCAAAAGGTCATAAAATAACCATATCGTTCTCCGTCAGAAAATTTTTCCATCAATACTTTTTCCAGCGATTCCCGGTCTTCGATATGATACTGTTTTTTCAAATACCCTCTCGCCAGAACAGCTTCTCTTTCTTCTTTGCAACGATATTGTTTCTCATAGCCCATGTGCAGAGAAATACCCGGTATTTTTCTACAGGCGGAAATGCCGCTTAAAAGAAAAGTGAACTTCTCTCTGTTAATCTTTAAAGGAGCCTCATTTACCGGACTTTTTTCCTGCTCCTTTTGAAACTGGTAAATCTCATACACCAACTTTTTTATTTCATTAACCAATGGTTTCCCTGCCTTTCCGCGCCATCAGTTCAAAATGAACAAAAGTACGCACATAACTATAAAGCAAATCACCCCCGGCGCTGTCAGCACCGCATGCCAAAGCCCTTTCTCCGGTCTGGGAGCCCAACCGCCAAACCAAGGCATCCGCCATCCAAAAATACACGCCAGCACAATAGAGGCAATGACTGTCGCTATCATCAGAAAGGCTACAGTCAAAAGAATAAAAAAAGAAACCGCTGTCATCATAACCGAGGAAACTTCATCCAGGCCAATAAGCAAAAAAGGCGCCACACCACCCACGGTATTGATCATCATGTGCAGCAGGATGTTATAACGGATACGCCCGGTAGTGCTGTACAAATAAGCAAATATCCCACCCAGCATACAAGCATAAAAGAACTGGAAAAAATTGCCGTGAAACAGTCCAAAGGCAAGCCCGGACACCAAAACCGCCGTCTTTTGCCCATAAGGCACTATCCGGTCTATCAGGAACTTGCGGAACATCAGTTCTTCCATCACCGGGGCAATAAGGACAGTAGTCAAAATCATAATCCAGGGATTCATCCCTTCCAGCACCTCAATAATCGGATTCTCCTGAGGCGTCCCCGTGACAATCTTTACTGCCCACATCAAAAACTGGCCGATAAAATTACCGATATACGTAAAACCAAAACAAACAATTGCCCACAGCAGAAAATGCCCTGCGGAAAGCTTTTCGCCCTCTGGCTTATGCCATGAAGGAATACGTCTCATCATCAGCCAGAATATAGGAAAAGCAAAAACATACATACCTATCTGCGACAGCAGCAACACATTTGTCTCCGGCATCTCCCCGCCGCCAGGGCGGCGCATCCAGAGAATGATTCCCACACCCAAAATCACTTGAAAAGCCATACTAATCAAAGCAAATACGGCAAATGCCCATCCAACCCGGGAAAATTGTTTTCTCGCTTCCATCGGCTCCTCCTGTCGTCTTTTTGTAACAGCCCAGCCACACATCTTCTTGTTTTCCAAAGCATGAGCCGCTACCTTTTTTTGTATCGTCGGCCCGAAATCCCATTACTGGCATCATCGACTGATGGTGCTGTGTGCCAGTGACACACGTTTAGCATGGACCGAAGCGGAGCGTAGGCCAACGCAGCAATGGCGCCTGTTTAGAACCGGCCGGATACTCTGCAAACAGGGGAAGCGGGCCTTAAGCCTGCTCCCCCACGAATCTTTTTATTTTGATTATGCTTCTAAGCTGTCCACCTTGGAAGCCCTGGCTTCCACTTCCTTCTTCTGAATATCTCCAGGCGCCTGCTCATAACGGGAAAACTCATACTCATAAAGGCCAATACCTCCGGTCATGGAACGCAGATCCGTATTATAGCCGAACATTTCCGACATCGGTACATCCGCTTCGATAATCTGTTTGCCATGATGATCGGAATTCATTCCCAACACGCGGCCTCTTCTGCGGTTCAAATCCCCCATAACATCACCGGTAAATTTATCCGGCACAGTCACTTTGACTGAAGCAATCGGCTCTAAAAGCACCGGGCTGGCATCCATAAAGCCCTTCTTGAAGGCCATAGACGCGGCAGTCTTAAACGCCATTTCAGAAGAATCCACCGGATGATAAGAACCGTCGATCAGGGTGGCTTTCACTCCTACAACCGGATAAGCGGCCAACGGGCCCTTTACGCAACTCTCCTGAATACCTTTTTCTACTGCCGGGAAATAGTTTCTGGGCACGGCGCCGCCAAATACGTTTTCCTCAAACACATAGGGCGTCTCCAAATCGCCGGAGGGCTCAAAGGTCATCTTGACATCACCGTATTGCCCATGGCCGCCTGTCTGCTTCTTGTATTTGCCCTGAACCTCCACTTTCTTGCGGATCGTCTCACGGAACGCAAATTTAGGCTTGCTCAGCGTAACTTCTACTTTATAGCGATTCAAAAGCTTGCTGACTACTACCTCCAATTGCTGGTCGCCGATACCATACAGCAAAAGCTGGCGGTTTTCTTTATCATTGACAGCCTTTAAAGTCAGATCTTCCTCTGTCAGCTTAGCCAATGCGCTGCTCACCTTATCCTCGTCGCCTTTGGTCACGGTATTGTACCGCATATACGTATAAGGTGTGGAAATTTCCGGTTTGTGATAGACGATAGGAGCCGTGCGGACAGCAATGGTATCGCCCGTCTGAGTCACATTCAATTTGCCTACGGCGCCGATATCGCCAGCCTTCAGCTCCTTCACTTCAATCGCATCCTTGCCTCGCAGCACATAAAGCTTTGCCACGCGTTCCTCGGCATCCTTATTCACATTATAAATAACGGAATCGGGAGTCAGTGTGCCGGTACAAATCTTCATCAGGGAATACTTTCCGATAAAAGGATCCACAATGGTTTTAAACACCCGGGCTGACAGGGATACCTGATCATTATATTTAGCCGTAAAACGCTCACCGGTAGAGACATCCACACCGATGCACTCAAACTTGTCCGGCGTTGGCAGATACCGGTCAATAGCCTGCAGAAGGGTCTTAAAGCCCTGGCAGTTAATTCCGGAACCCATAAGCACCGGAACAATATTCCCATCTATCACATGTTCCCGAAGGGCAGAAGATATCTCCTCATAGGTAAACTCCTCACCAGAGAAATAACGTTCCATATATTCTTCGCTCGTCTCGGCGACAGCTTCCATAAGAGCTTCTCTGGCAATACCCAGGTTTTTCTGCGAATACTCGGGAATCTCGCATTCCTCATAATCGCTTAAATTGGTAAAACGCCGGCCGGCCATCTTAACCACATTTACATAACCCACAAATTTCTCGTTTTCACGAATCGGCAGTTGGAACGGCGCAATCTTCCTGCCGAAGCGGGTTTCCAGCTTCAACACCAGCTCTCGATAACTGGCATGGTCATCATCCATGTTTGTCACAAAAATAATCCTTGGGAGATTGTATTTCTCGCACAGCTCCCAGGCTTTTTCCGTACCTACCTCAATGCCTGCCTTGCAGTTGACAACGATGACCGCAGCATCGGCCACGCTGATAGCCTCTTCCACTTCCCCCACAAAATCAAAATATCCTGGCGTATCCAACAGGTTGATCTTAATCATCCCATCCTCACCTTTATACTCCAGCGGAACCAAGGAGGTTGAGATAGAAAACTGACGTTTAATCTCTTCCTTATCATAGTCGCTAATCGTATTGCCGTCAGTCACTTTTCCCATACGCTTGGTGACGCCAGTCAGCAGGGCCAGGGCCTCCGCGACTGTCGTCTTACCGGCCCCTCCGTGACCAAGCAACGCGACGTTACGGATTTGCTTTGTTCCATAAACGTTCATAAAATTTCCTCCTGTACTTCAAATTTTGTCTCATGAGGATATTTTACTAAAAAAACTCCCAAATTACAAGCCAAAGAGCGGATTTGCACAAATTAATTTCTTGTTTGCTTTAAAGCGTCACAGTTCAACGCAATGAAGCGTTGACAATCCGGACAAAATGAGCTAAAATACCGGAAGAATCGGGAATAATAGAAAATGAGGAGAACCGTTTATGATTATCATTATGAGGCCCGGCGCAGCCAAAGAGGCCATCCGCAATATTACTGAACAAATCGAGGGAAAGGGGCTCCAGGTCCATCTTTCCCAGGGACACGAAGTTACCATCATCGGCGTTGTCGGTGACAAGAGCAAACTTCACGGCATCAATTTTGAAATTGCCGAGGGAGTCGATAAAGTCCTGCCGGTCACGGAATCTTACAAACTGGCCAACAAAAAATTTCACCCGGAGGATTCCCTGATCCAGGTGGGCAATACCTCTATCGGACCCGGTACCCTGACCATTATGGCCGGCCCCTGCGCAGTTGAAAGCCGGGACCAGCTTTTAGAAACTGCCTTTGCCGTAAAAAAAGCCGGCGCTAATTTCCTCCGGGGCGGGGCCTACAAGCCAAGGACTTCCCCCTACTCTTTCCAGGGGCTGGAGGAAGAAGGCCTGCGGTACATGAAAGAAGCCCGGGAAGCCACCGGGCTGCGGGTAATCTGCGAAGTGACCAGCCAGCACGCCATCGAGACTTCCGTGAAATATGTGGATATGCTGCAAATCGGCGCCAGAAATATGCAGAATTTCGAATTGCTGAAGGAAGCAGGAAAGGCAGGCATCCCGGTACTTTTAAAGCGGGGATTATCGGCAACCATCGACGAATGGCTCAATGCGGCAGAATATATCATGTCCGAAGGCAATGCGGATGTTGTACTGTGCGAAAGAGGTATCCGCACTTACGAGACTTCCACAAGAAATACCCTGGATATCAGCGCCGTACCTGTACTCCGCAGCCGCAGCCACCTCCCGGTCATCGTAGATCCCAGCCATGCTACCGGCGTCCGTGCCTATGTGCCGCCTTTAGCCAAGTGCGCAGTTGCCGCTGGCGCCGACGGCCTGATGATTGAAGTCCATCCCAATCCGGCCTGCGCCCTTTCCGACGGCCCCCAGTCGCTGACCTTTGAACAATTCCAGCAGCTCACGGACGAATTAAGGCCCTATGCCCAACTGGCAGGAAGGAAATTCTGATGACGGACAAGGTAATCGGTTTTATCGGTTTGGGATTAATCGGCGGTTCCCTTGCCAAAGGCCTGAAACGCGCCCGCCCGGATATAGAAATCATGGCCTATATGCGAACCCGCAGCAAACTGGAACAGGCCAAACGGGACGGGATTGTCGATGTGATTTTAGACGGCGTAGACGAACGGCTGCACCAATGCGACATCATATTTCTATGTACGCCCGTACAGTACAATGCCCAATATCTGACTTCTGTTGCCCCTTTGTTAAAAAAGGGCGCTATCCTGACGGACGTAGGCAGCACCAAGAGCAATATCCACCAAACCGTCCGGGAACTGGGACTGGAAAGCTGCTTTATCGGCGGCCATCCCATGGCCGGTTCCGAAAAGACCGGTTATGAACACGCCACGGACCATTTGCTGGAAAATGCCTATTATATCATTACCCCTACGCCGGATTCACGTCAGGAAGATATCAGCCGTCTGGTGGAAATAGCAAAATTGATCGGTTCCCTGCCCCTCGTGCTGGACTATCATAAACATGACCAGGTAGCCGCCACCATCAGCCACCTGCCTCATCTTATCGCTTCCAGCCTGGTCAACCTGGTGCAGGATTCGGATGACAAGGAGGAACTGATGAGACGGCTGGCCGCCGGGGGATTTAAAGATATTACCCGGATTGCCTCCTCCTCCCCGGAAATGTGGGAGCAGATCTGCATGACCAACACCGACGCCATCTGTACCGCCCTTAAAGCCTATATAGACTCTTTACAGCAGATATGGGAAGATTTGCGCTGCCACGATCACGAAGCTGTCCACCGGCTTTTCGAGCGCTCCCGCAGATACAGGGATTCTATTTCCGACATATCTAAAGGTTCCGTCCCGCCGGATTATTCTTTCACGGTAGACATTGTGGACGAACCCGGTTCGATTTCCACATTGGCAGTCATTTTGAGCGCGCGGGGAATCAACATTAAGAATATCGGCATCAACCATAACCGGGAACGGGGGGAAGGTGCGCTGAGGATTACTTTTTATGAAGAAAAGGCCATGGAGGACGCCTGGGCGCAATTAAAAAAGTATAATTATGAATTAATCAGGTAAGGGAGGACACTATAATGATCTTTCACCAATGCGGCGGCTTAAAAGGCCAGATAACCGTCCCCGGTGACAAATCCATTTCCCATCGGAGCGTAATGTTCGGTTCCATAGCCAGCAAAACGACCGAAATCCACAATTTCCTGCAGGGGGCAGATTGCCTGTCCACCATTTCCTGTTTCCGCCGCATGGGAGTGGAAATCGAAAACCGGGGCGATATCGTAACCGTACACGGCCGGGGATTGCGCGGACTTTCCCAACCGTCAGACATCCTGGACTGCGGCAACAGCGGTACCACAACCCGCCTGATTTCCGGAATCCTGGCCGGGCAGGATTTTTCCGTCACTCTGACCGGGGACGAATCAATCCAAAAACGGCCGATGAAGCGGATTATGGAACCGCTTTCCCAAATGGGCGCCCGCATCCGCAGCATAAATCATAATGGCTGCGCGCCTTTGGCTATCAACGGTGGCCCTCTTCACGGTATCCATTATCCGTCTCCCGTGGCTTCCGCCCAAGTCAAATCCGCCATCCTGCTGGCGGGCCTTTATGCCGACGGGGAAACAAGAGTCACCGAACCTTATTTATCCCGCAACCACACGGAACTGATGCTGTCCCATTTCGGCGCCGATGTGCACACGGAAAATACCACAGCCGTCATTTTGCCCGCCAGGGAATTATACGGACAGAAAATCCTGGTTCCCGGAGACATCTCTTCCGCCGCTTTTTTTCTGGCTGCCGGGCTGATTCTCCCCAACTCGGAAATCCTCGTCCGCAACGTGGGCATCAACCCGACCCGCAACGGTTTCCTGCGGGCCTGCCAGGCTATGGGCGCACAGCTTAGCCTGCTTGGCATAGACAAAAGCAGCGGCGAACCTACTGCCGATATCCTGGTAAAAACCAGCTCCCTCCACGGCACAACCATTAGCGGAGCCATCATCCCCACCCTTATCGACGAGCTTCCCATCCTTGCCGCCATGGCCTGTTTTGCCGAAGGGACCACCGTCATCAAAGATGCTGCCGAACTAAAAGTCAAAGAATCCAACCGCATTGATATCATGGTCCGCAACCTTGGCGCCATGGGCGCCGATGTGGAAGAAACCGACGACGGCATGATTATCCATGGCGGCCGCCCGCTCCACGGCGCGGTCATCGACAGCCGTCTGGACCACCGGATTGCCATGACTTTCGCCATCGCCGGCTGCGGCGCGGAAGGGGAGACAGAAATCCTTGGTGCAGAATGCGTGAACATCTCTTATCCCAGCTTTTACGAGGATTTGAAACGGCTGCTGGGTTCCTGATAGACCCTGAAAGAAACCTTACATTTTTCTAAACCCGGTTTCTTTTTATAACATTATCCTGTATAATAAAAAAGTGTGCGTCTTGACGCACACTCGCGCCGGAGCGCGGTTGCGACAGCAACCATCTTCCTTTGCGCGAAGTGCGCATCCACGCGGAGCGTTTTCTATCATAGGACACACTTTCCTATGATACAAAAAAACGCAAAGCAAGGCAAACTATTACATACAGGAGTAAAAATACATGAAAATACACAATCCTAAGTTAAAGCTGCTGATTTTCGGTTGTCTCTGTCTGGTTTCTGTCATTTTCTGCAGGCAGACAGCTTTTGCCGGCAATGAATCCGCCGAAGAGGAACCCCCCGCTCCGACACTGTGGGTCGTTGGCGACTCCACGGCCGCCGCTTTCCAGGATACCCATTATTACTATCCCCGTTACGGCTGGGGGACACAGCTTTACCGTTATTTTCCGGATATAACCATAGAAAACCTGGCCGTATCCGGAACCAGCTCCCAGAGCTTCCGGGAAACCGCCCAGTACCAGAGGCTTCTCACGGAAATGAAGTCCGGGGATTTTCTGATTATCGGATTCGGCCACAATGACGAAAAACCCGAATCCCTCCGCTACAGCAATCCCGCCACTTCCATCTCCACTCCGGGATCGATCCAGCATTATCTGTTCGAAGACTATATCCGGCCTGCCCGGGAAGCCGGTGTCACGCCTATACTCTGTACGCCCATTGTCCGCCGTGACCTGGGGAACAATTACACCGGCGCCAGCGGCCATATTACCAGCCCTCAGACTACCATCGAGGGGACCTTTCCTGGCGGGGATTACGCCAAGGCCATCCGCAACGCCGGCGTTGCCAAAAGCGTACCGGTACTGAACCTGACCCAGCGGACAAAAGACATCTATGAACGGCTCGGCGCCCAGGGGGTCAAAGACCGCCATGCCCGCTCTTCCTCCCGCGATATCAGCATCGACAATACCCACACCAATCTTTATGGTGCTGCCTTCAACGCGTGGCTGATTGCCGATGAACTGCAAAAAACCGACTGCCCGCTGAAGCAGTACCTGGTTGATGAGCCTGCACCGCCTGATCCGTCCATCCTTACCGTCAATCCGCTTTACATCGAGCAGACATTCAACCGTCCGCTGGAAAGCAGCGTCCACTGGCCTGACGCTGGTGAATGGAAAGGCACCGTGTTCGGTGATATCGATGCTTATGAACACCTGAACGACATCTATTTTTCCTTAGAACCATGGGAAGACGGCTCAATCCATATGGCTGCCGGGCGGCCAGAAAGCAGCGACGGCTCCACCGTAGGTTCAAAAGTTGGAAAAATCTCGGCTAAAACAGACGGCATTGCCATGTATTATCAGGCCGTACCCGCCGACCGCAACTTCACTTTGTCCGCCGATGTGCTGATTAACCGGATAGACGCCAACAACCAGGCTTCCTTCGGCCTCATGGTGCGGGACGACATTTACCTGGATCAAATTACCAGCGACTCTCTCGGCGATTATGTAGCAGCGGGTCCTTTGATGATGGGATCGGCCAAACCCTGGAATTGTTTTGCCCGCAAAAGCGGCGAGCTTACCCAGGGCGGGACTGCTTCCCGGATCTACCGGCCGGGCGAATCCCTCCACCTGGAGATCCGCAAAACTTCAGACGGCTATACCTGCACCTTCGGGGACAATCCCCCCGTCTCCGCCGGTTTTGATTTTCCGCTTACTTCCGTTGATCCAGAGTATGTTTATGCAGGGCTGTTTGTTGCCCGGAGCGCCGATGTCACTTTTAGCCATGTTGATTTGGCTGTTGAATAGGGAAACTGCTGCTAACGCAGCATACGGACAGGGGAAACTTTCCCCTGCCCGATTATAGAATTTCTTGATATAAGATTTCTTGATATAAAATTTCTTCTTTACTGCTTTTTATTAACCGGAAAAAAGATTTCCGTCTCCCATTCCTCCGGCGGAAGCTTATCCATATGGCTTTTCCAGTATATCTCGTAAGGCATCCCATCCATCTGCCAGCCATTGGCGTTCATCCAGGAAAATACCGCGCCATATGCGTCCGGCAGAGCGGAATAAGCGCCCTTGTGAACCGTGGTGGCGCAAAGATGGGCCGACATAATATATTCAGCCTTATCCCGCTCTTCAATCCCCACAGCCACTTCAATATCGCTGTATGCGGGGTCAAATTCCTGATCATGATAAATCGCCATAACTATCCCGTTGACCGTCAATTTTTCCCTGGCAATCTTCTCATATAATTCCCCGTACCAGCGGCCAAATTCCTCGACGGACATTTTTGCCCTTTTCGACAAAAGGACTTGTTCCGGCGCCTCCTTTAACTGGATTTCATATTGGTTTTGATAGCTCATCAAATCACCTGTCCTTTCCAATTCCCGCAAATGCAGCCCCATCTCCCGAATGGTAAAAGCCAGATGTTCCATCTGCCGTTCCAGCCTGAACCGCTGTCTTGACAGCAGCTTATGAAGCTGCCGGTTGTCCTCAATATCCAGCAATTTTTGAATATCCGCGAGGGAAAATCCATAACGCTTAAGCCTGCTGATAAGCAGCATCGTGCCGATTTGTGATTCCCCATAATAGCGGTATCCCGTAAAAGCATCCGTTCTCTCCGGCTTTAAAAGCCCGATTTTGTCATAATGGCGGATAGTTTTAACGCTTACCCCACACAGCTTGGACATCTGGCCTGTACTGAGCATTTCCGACCTCCGTTTTCTTCTCATTCAGGGCGGGCTTATTTCGGTTATCAACAGCGTATCCAATCACGCATTTCCTTCAGATAGCTACCTACAAATAACATTTGTTCCGGAACAATAACTAATATAGCCGATGCCCCAAGGGAAGAGTCAAGACTTGATTTCACTTTTTATTTTCCACTTCTTATTTTCTGTAACTGATAACCCTTGAACTGCTACTATTTTTTTGCAACCGTTCAAACATCAGGGAATCTGACATGAATTTGGGGCGCCAAGCTTGCTTGTAAGCCAAATTTTATGCCAAATTACCCGATCGGATGGGCATCCAATGATCCAATGCTTTTTGTCCGGCTCAGACAGGCAAGAAGATGTCCCATCTGAACTGTCATTTGGAAATGTAAATCTTATCTAAATCACATAAGGCAAGGAGAAAACACCCCAGCTATCTTACCGGCATCTGATGGATCGGGCAGCGATTGCGTAGGCAATTTGTTAAGCTTATGGACAGCAGTTTCGCCGTCCTCCTAACCACAATCCCATAATAGCATTTTACCAAGGTAGAATCAACATATTTTTCTACCCTTCCCCTGTTTTATTTATAAGGGAGTTACCGTTGGCCCGATGCTTCTTGTTCGGCGTAAACGGACAAGAAGATGCGCCCCGTAAACCGTAACCATTGTTGTTACTGTTCACACCATGGCTAATCACTCCGCTGATTAGCCATGGGCAGATATC
>CANDBT010000056.1 GCA_947383005.1 uncultured bacterium
CCAGCGTCCAGACATCATTCCTGTCCTGAAAGATATCCACCGCGGCGATATACTCGCTGTCCACACCAATCTGTACATTGTATCCCGGCTTTAATTGGGCATTGCGCATGTGGTCATCCTTCATATGCATAAAGGTCGCATCAGGATCTGTCTTGCAGTAGCTGTTACGCCCTTGGAAGCTTGCTGTATGCCAGTCATAGGCTATCTGCCGTTCCAAAAATCTCCTGAACAGTTCCAGAAAATCATATGGGATATACATTTGTTGGTGCTAGTATATAAATAGTACAAAACAAGAAAGACCTTTTCTCATAAATGGTGTATGATAAAAAATAGGAGGAACAAATCATGGGAAAAGGACAAACATTCACAAAACAATTTAAGGAAGATGCAGTAAAGTATAAGAAGGAGCATCCAGAACTGACTCTTGTACAGGCAGCTTCTAACCTGGGAATCAGCCTCTCTGCCTTAAAACATTGGATTGCAATTGCCAAGAAGAATGATGGGGCTGTTCCCACTAGAGGAACAGGAAACTTCTCTAGTGATGAAGCCAAAGAAATTGCTTGGCTTGAAAAGGAACTGCGTGATACAAAGGATGCTCTTGAAATCCTAAAAAAAGCCATCAGTATCCTGGGAAAATGACACAGGCACTTTACCGTGCCACAGATGAATATGTCATACAACAAAGACAGACACCAGGGAAACACAGGGTGTCTGTCAGCAGGATACTGGAGATATTAGGTGTTTCACGTTCTGGATATTACACATGGAAAAAACATGTCCCATCAAAATCCGAAAAACATAGGGAAGAAATAAAGCGTAAGATAAGGGATATTTATAGGGAATCTTATCAGAATTATGGTGCTCCAAAAATAACCCAGAAACTACGTTCACAAGGAGAACAGATTTCTGAAAAGACAGTAGGAAACTACATGAGGCAGATGGGACTCAAAGCACAATGGGTCAAACCATTTACCTATACAACCACAGATTCAGATTGTAATGTTAAACTGGAAAATATATTAGAGGAACAGTTTAATCCAAAGGCTCCAAACACTGTCTGGGTATCTGATATTACTTATATTTGGACTAAGAATGAAGGTTTTGTTTATCTTACAAGCATTATGGACCTATATTCCCGTAAGATTATCGCATGGACTCTTAGCAACACACTAGAAGCACGCTATGTATCAGAGACAGTGAAAAAAGCCAAGGCAGTACGTAATGTGGAAAAAACACTATTATTCCATTCAGATAGAGGAAGTCAGTATGTATCAGAAACATTTCTTAATGTAACAGAAGAAATGATTCATAGTTATTCTAAGAAAGCATATCCGTGGGATAACGCTTGTATAGAATCTTTTCATGCACTAATTAAGAGAGAATGGCTGAAAAAGAAACAGATACAAGGATATAAGGAAGCATATAAACTTGTGTTTGAATACATAGAGACCTTTTACAATACAGTACGAATACACAGTCACTGTGGATATCTGTCACCAAAACAGTATGAGGAGGAATATCTAAGCAGTCACTAGAAAGCAGTGAAGATAGAAGGTGTAAAATGAAAAGAATAGAAATGAGAGCGAGTGACCTAGGAGAATTGTATACACTGCTAAGAATGTATCAGCATACATATGGAGGCATATCAGATGAACTACTAGCAGAAATATCGAGTAGATATAAAATGGTATGGGAACTGTATAATAAAAAAGAAAGAAGCCTCTGGCATGTCTTCAGGACGGTTATAGTGTTTACAGTCCCAGATCCAATAGTAAGAGTCTCCATTCATCTGGCATTCCAAAGCAATTCCTTCCGAAATCAGTGCACCGTGTTGAGTGCCCAGTTCCCGCAGACAATAGTAAAAGCAGATTCTCTGTGGGTTACAGGCAGACGAGCCATGACGTAAAGTTTCTTCTTCATCAATGTAACAGGAAACACAACATCGCTAACCTTATATAGAAGCGATAGTCGGCATCCTGGAATGGATGCTGCCAAGAACAACCTTGATGGAACCTTTGTCTCCTGCTTTTTTCAGTTTCTCCACCCGATCCTGGGGCCAATATACCATATAATAAGCCATGTCTTTCTCCTTAAATTTTTAATCTTCTTTTTAGGAATACCCTCAAGGAATTACATTTATATAGATTTTCATTTGTTGTCCAAGATTTTATCAGAATCAACAATTTAGTTCAACACATTCTGACGAAATTACTGGGGAATTTCCCGACAATACTTATCCTGAAAAGAACCCTTTTTAATTCAATGTTAATGTTTTATCCAGATATTACTTTGCAGCGTTTTTTATAACATGCAATCCCATATTTGCAGATGGTTGTCATACCATCATCAATCAGTTTTTCCTCATAATTCTGGTCATTGATCTGCTTTAAAGCCTCCTGACATGCAGTGTCAAATGCCGCTTTTTCTGCATATTTCAATTCAATAATGATGCCTACTCCTTTGTCTTCAATTTCTATACTGATATCACTGTAGCCGTCGCCGGTCTCAGCATTTGACTGGACATCCCAGCCGTCCATGTTTCCAAAAAGACCAAGTAAGATACCATGGTAAAAATTCTCCTTCATTTCTTTTCTGGTATTCGTATCACGGATACTGATTGTTCTTTTCAGGTAGGCATTGAAGCCCTCTTCGATGGCTGCCACGTCATTTTCCTGGAATGCCCTGCAGAAACTTTCCAGCTTCTCCAGGTTCTTTGTCGTTTCCTGATGAAACCATTCGCGGATCTGCTGGACAAAGATCCAGTGTATCTCCTTGTTTGGAATGACAAGTTCCGTCAGATCCCCAGTGTCTATACCGCACTGTGTCAGATATCCTGTTGTAAAAAGAATGCTCCACAAGTTATTCGGTTCGGAATCCAGATCCCTATAAGTCAGTTCCTGGTGGATCATCTTTTTAATGCTGTTCCCGCTGATCAGCTGCTCAATTTCGTTTCTGGTTGCTGTTTTGGCCCTGCTCAAAAATTTCCGGATAATGTCATTACTGCTTGTATTTACCCAGTAATTCTGTGGTTTTGTCACGCTTCCGTCACGCAGGTCACCACAGTAATTGATCACGTCCCATGGACAGTATATCCCCAGGTTGCCAAACAGGTAGCCGTCATACCATTCCCTCACGGTATCATACTGGCTGGAAAATCCATAATATTCCAGCATCTGCCTTACCTCGCTGTCTGTAAAGCCAAAATACTCCTTATAGCGCACGTCTTTTATAGTATATACCCTGAAATTGTTTAAACCAGTAAAGATACTTTCCTTTGATATCCTGAGACAGCCTGTCAGTACAGCAAATTCCAGGCTGTCATTTGTCTTGAACGCAGCTTCGAACAAAGCCCTGACCAGCCCAACCATATCATCATAATATTCGAACCTGTAGGCATAATCAAGCGGCACGTCATATTCGTCAATTAATATGATGACCTTTCGTCCGTAATGTTTCTGCAAAAATAGTGATAAACTCTGCAGGCTGTCCTTTAACAGTTCATCGGACATTGTAAATGCCCCTGTCTGGTCTGTATTGATGAACGCCTCAAACTGGCTGCGCTCCGCCGCTGTCAGTCTGTCACTTTGCTGCAGGAACGGGAAACGCATGGCTTCTTTTCCCATGACTCTTCGGAGCATGGATTTTGCTTCCGCAAAATTTTTTCCTATGGCACCTTTTAATGTTATGGAAATAACCGGGAATTTCCCCATGAATGTGTCGCAGAGTTCCTTTTCCCTGGAAATATCCAGCCCGTCAAAAAGCATCCTGTCCGTTCCATTTTCAAAAAAATATTTCAGCATACTCATGTTCAGCGTTTTTCCAAAACGTCTTGGACGTGTAAACAGGTTTACAAGGGCTATATTTTCAAGGAGATCCCTGATCATTCTTGTCTTGTCAACATAATAGAACCCATCTTTGCGAATCCGCTCAAAATTTTCGATACCCATAGGTAGTTTTACCACGGGCATATTCCGATTTTTCTTCATACATCTCCTCTTTTCATAATCTTTCCATCACATAATGAAATGGATACACATTCTTCTGTTTTCTCTATGTACTATGTTAAAATTACAATGGATATATTGCCATTTAGCCACTGTTTCCTGTTAATAATGAAAACTGGCATTGACATCTCCCTGGAATATGAACTATATAATTTCTTTATATTATAGCAGATAACATTTCCATTTCCAACTGCTATTATGAAAGTGCCATCTGCATTTTGAACTGCTGTCTCTTTTGTTTCTCTTGGTGGACATTCTATTGTGTCTGTACCATATTATCCGACTTTCATTTCCAGACACTGGATTGAATCCATTGGATTAGAAATAAAATAATCCTGTTTTTGTAAGGTCTTCTCATATATGCCGACAAGGAAGTGTAGCGAAATATGCATATTTGAAAAACAGGACTTTGGCAAGTAGTCGCGAATTAGATGCATGATACCATAGTAAGGTATATAAGGGCAACAATACGCAAAATGCAGGTTTAACGTATAGTATAGTAGCGTTACAAACTGTATCACAATTAGTTAAAAAATAGGGGGCGCGAATAAAACAATATGTACAAATTCATATATTGTTTTATCCACACCCTTTTATACATTTCGAGTCCGGCTATTAACACACATACTTGCATAAATATAATATACACGACTGTCTGTGGCAGATGTGGAATATATCCTATTTTTTTGTTAGGTTTTTCTGCAGCTCCAGTATACGGGATTCTGGAAGCCTTGAATATAGTATAATTTTAGATATCGGCATGTTGTCTTTCAGCATACTGATTGCCGTTTCCTCTCTCCTCTTTTGTGGTTTCTTCCCTTGCCTCCTCTTTTGATTCTTCAAGCTCTGATATCCATGCCATATATTCGTGCCTCCATTCTTTGTTTTCCCTTACTTTTTCTACTTCTTCATATAATTTCTTTGTAAAATCACTCTGGGTTAATTCCTCTTTTAAGAATTCAAAAAATGCTTTAATTTCTTCTACCAGATCTTTTGTATCACCATATGGATTTGCAAATACTTTTGTCGTTTCATCAACGAGTTCCAGAGCCGGCATTTCCTTACAGCGGTTGGAAAAAGTATAAATTGGCAGGCCCTTTTCAAATAATTCCAGCACTGTGTGTAATATCCTGTTTTCCTGTCTCCGTCTATTATTCCAATCGCTTGTATTCAAATCTCTTGAAATTTCTAATCGTTAAAACTTTCCTAATAATCCAGAAAAAGATCCTGACCGCCCTCTGCCAGAGCTTTCCAGCATTTGCAGTTCCATAATTTTTTCCACAGTACATCATCGTCATTCAACAGAAAATGTCCGTCACTGATCTCCTTCCCATGAATGATGGTATCCATTGTTTCCAGCATAACGATGAGTACCAGGGCACTCATATCGGAAAACGGATTGTCATCGTCCATGCTGCAGCCTTCGTCATTCCATCGGTCCACCAGGAACTGATACAGGCTGCGGAGTCCCACGTTTCTATCCGTTCCTATGGCATGTCTGAAATAATCTTTTAACAGGATAGCCTGTATCCTGTTGTTACTGCCACTGTATGAATAAAGCTCCCGGCTTACCCCGAGTCCGCCCCTGTATGCCACAAACAGGAGCGGTTTTGTAATCTATCCGTGCCATGCCGAGGCGACGGCATCAAGGATGGGAAGCTCGTTTCTCCTGATCCAGAAACACATGCTCTCGTTCTTTTTTTCAATGAGACCTTTGCCCAGAATGAATTTTCTGACGTGTCCAGCAGTCTTCCTACTGCATCCAGGAATATGTTTGTAACCCTGCAGTTTGCGGCTGAAATGTACACTTTTAAATACAGATAGTCTGCATCATCTCCATTACTTTTCAGCACGCTTACCTGATCCCAATAGTCAGAAGAATTCTTTCTAAGCCGTGCCCATCTGCTGCTGTGTTTTTCCATGATGCCAGACAGCCGCGCTCCACCGCCCGCGCTGAACCAGTCGGTCTGTGTTTTCTCATCAATATTTTGTAGTTTCATATAAATGCTTTCTTCACTGGTTCCATACTCCTTATAATGTGAATAAAGCTTCTTGATGATTCCATCTCTTCCTGTATAGGCTGCAGTTTCCGGCCAGTCCGGTACTGTTTTGGTTCCCGCAAATTTTGTTCCGATATCAAGATCCGCAGGAAACTGTGACGCATAGCGCTCCTGGTGTTTCCGGAATCTTGACAGCCCGTCCCGGCACTCGTTATACTCTTCTTCCAGCGCCCGTTTCCTGCTGTTAAAGACCAGCTTCAGGCCGCGCTCATCCAGCAGGAATTTTTCATGGAGATCTATGTTTCCTTCCATTTTTTTCGGGAGACTGTATGTAAAAAATCTCCCGCAGCCGTCTTCTTCCCTGTCAGAATCGTCCCAGAACCCATGTCTATGTATGATGTCATGGTATCTGCGGACTTCGCGGCCTATGTCCCGGCCATCATTTCCGGCCTTGTCTTCCGTCAGCAGGAAATAATCCTTAAGCCTGCCGTCACCGATGCATGATGCAAAGACATCCTCCGGTCCATACACGACAAAACCCGTACAGGGCATTTCTTTCAGCCATGCTGTCCTGTCAATAAAACAGGTTCCTTCCTTTATTGCCTTAAAATCTGTATCAAATTTCATCCTGTCACCTCCCTAATGCCAATCCGATCAACCGGTCTGCCTGGTCAGCCATAAACAGTGGGATATTCAGCACATCATCATCCAGTTTCAGGTTGTTCAGGGAGAATCGGACACAAAGTTTAACCTGGTCTGGAAACAATTCCTTAAATTTTTTCAGACTTTTGCTGGTGGTATTGGCTTCGGATTTGACTTCCACAGGAAAAATATCATTTTCCCGCTGGATGAGAAAATCCACCTCATATGGGGGATTGTTCTGTGTCCAGTAGCGAGGAATGACTTCAAACTGTGTGATCAGGGTCTGCAATAAAAAGTTTTCGGTCAGTGCACCCTTAAACTCGGTGAACAGACGGTTCCCTTCCCCGAATGCCGTGGGTGCCAGCTGTGCCAGACGGCGGAGCAGGCCTACATCCACCAGATAGATTTTAAACGCGGAAAGGTCATCATAGGCAGCAATCGGCAGGCCAGGGGCGGAGCTTCGGTAAATCTTATGCACAAGCCGAGCATCTACAAGCCACTGCAGGGCATCCTCATATTCACGGGCCCTTGCCCCCTCTTTGACTACCCTGTAGATAAATTTTTTGTTCTCCCTTGCCAGCTGGGATGGTATGGACTTCCAGATCATGGATATCTTGGGAAATTCGCTGGTGTCAGGGTGCTTTGCAAAATCCCGTTCATATGCACCGATGATTCCAGACAGGGCTTCTTGCATGGCGGAAACATCCCGCGCTTCTGTCCACATCAGCACAGGTTCAGGCATACCGCCTGTGACATAATACATCTTTAGTTTCTCATAAAGGGAATTGAAGAACGCATCTGGGATCGGTTCAATGGTATCTACGCTTTCCAGGTATCTGGAAAGATTTTCATCGCCATTGGCAAGCAGAAATTCCGTGAAAGTCATGGGATCGATCTGCATAAAGTTGACCTTTCCTACCGGGAAAGACGAAGGTCTTGCCAGGGCAATCCCTAGCAGGGAACCTGCACAGGCGATGTGATACTGCGGGGCATTTTCACAGAAATACTTCATTGAGTTGATAACTTTAGGGCAGTCCTGTACCTCATCAAAGATGATCAGTGTCTTTTCAGGTATGATTTTCTGGCCGCTGGCCAGTATCAGGTTCTGCAGGATACGCCCGACATCCTTAGTGGTCTCAAAAAACTGTTTGTATTCTTCATTCTCATCAAAGTTAAAATAGGCGATATTTTCATAACAGCGGCTGCCAAATTCTTTGAGGAGCCATGTCTTACCTACCTGGCGCACACCTTTTAAAATCAATGGTTTGCGATAAGAGGAATCTTTCCAATCCAAAAGTTTCTGCAAAATAAGTCGTTCCATAAACATCCTCCTTCGCTTTTTTAAGTATTTGTGTGTTTTTTATCACACTTTTATAATATCCCAAATACATCACAAAAGCAACTATAATCACAAAATTATTAAATTTTTAGTGATTATAATCACACTTTTATTAATAAATTCTGTGACATTTTATTTTTTGTGGAAACAGCTGTCTGGCGCCATTTATAACAGAATGTGTTTATGACTGCCAGTGTCATGATGTATTTGATTTTATGAAGCATTTGAATTTCCTTAAACTCCAGTACTCTTAATTATAACCGGTTATTTCGTATCCAAGTTCCAATAATCTGAATCAGCCGTTTCCATAAATGCTTTCTGCCAGATGTGCGTCACAATTTGTGCGGAATTAAATTGTCTTTTAGATAAGTTTGTCAAACGAAAGCGGCACAGCGGCCAGAGGCATAAAGGAAAATACCTTACGTCAACTAGACCTGGTCAACTGGCCGGATCCGAGCAAAACGATGCGAGAAATAAGCTTCGAAGATATTAAAATATTTTTAATGTTTTCATCTTCCAACAAGTATTAGTAAAAATTTAGATCATGTTTTCATGTACTATATACAGTTAATAAAATTTGGTATATATCTTCGTCTTTATTATGTCAGGACAACAGGTGACGAAAGCAACACAATGTTAATTTTGTATCTTCCGGCTAAGAGGCAGGAATCCAGTAATTTCAAGGCTTACAGGGTTTCTGTTGGATTTTTTGCCGGTCCAGAGGTTCTGAATGATACATACCGTTCGGATTTAACGATGCATACCGGTGATTTTAAACGATATGCATTATAAATGTCTGCGGGATAAATTTGAGGAAATAAATGAGACATATCAATGTTTTTTATTGATATGTCTCATTTATTTGTGGTATAATGTAATAAGATACATACTAATAAAAACACACGATAAGTATTTTATGTACAGATGGAGGAACCACCAGATGAATTATGTGCAGCCCATACGGGATAAGAAAAAGATACAGACAATGAAAACAGTTCTGAAAGCGAAAGATGAAAAATACTACATCATGTTCTTAATCGGGATAAATGTGGGACTTCGAGTATCCGACATCCTCACGCTGAAAGTATCCGATGTGAAGGACAGGACACACATCAATATAACAGAGAAAAAGACCGGTAAGGTCAAACGGTTCCTTCTCAATTCACAGATGCAGGCTGAGCTGACGGATTACATTGATAAGTTCAGCCTGTCTGATGACGATTATCTGATCAGGAGCAGGAAAGGCGACAACCAGCCCATCAGGCGGGACAGGGCCTATAAGGTGCTGAATGAGGCTGCCCGGGAGATCGGTCTGGGTGAGATCGGCACGCACTCAATGCGCAAGACCTTTGGCTACTGGCATTACCAGAAATATAAGGATGTCGCACTGCTCCAGCATCTGTTCAACCATGCAAACTCCGCTGTCACGCTCCGTTATATCGGGGTGAACCAAGATATTATGGATCAGTCCGTGTCGGATTTCTTCCTATAATGATACTACTTAGAATTTTTGATTGCAATTTAATGATTTGCTTGTTCAAGGAACCTTGAATTTAGGCGCCTTAATAGGGCTTGCTAATTTTTCAGGTTTTCGAGATTTAATCCTAAAGTGATAAATAATATTTGGGACTCAAATTTTAATTTTTTGGGGTGTCAAATATTGTATCCTATAGCAAAATTTGCACTCTTTGAATTGGAAAAATATGCATTTTCAAGTATTTTGGCAACATTCGCTATTTGTGAAAAAGTTATAAAGTGGTGTTAATAGAAAAATACATGTATATTAGATTATTATGTATTTTCATACGGCAAAAGTACGTATTTTTGTATAAAAAACGTTTTATAGTCAATTAATTTCCAATGGCACAGGTAGAAATTTTCTAACAAACCTATTGTTCTGCTCATTTTTATGGGTGCATCTAATATTTCATAAATATTGGAGGCAGCGTTATCGCCCGGTGGTACTGGTTTCAACATTATCGATTATTATCCTTTCAAATACAAAAAGCACGTAGTTTTGTTTACCAGGTGCTTAGATCCTATTATACATAAGTGTTTTGAAAAAATATAATTACAAATCTAGATGGATTTAATTGTTATAATCACATGTTTGGCATTGCGTCATAACATTTTCACTATTCTCTTTATGAAATATTCCGGACCATTTGCATATACTCTGCAAAATCGGAACAACAGATTTTCCTTTTTCGGTAAGCGCATATTCTACTCTTGGCGGGATTTCATCATACTGTTTTCGCTCGACAAGATTATCGCCAATAAGCTCCTTTAACGTAGATGCAAGAACAGCATCCGTGATATTCATCATTTCTTTCCGGATACTGCTATAACGCAAAACCCCTTTTTCGTTCAGAACGCATATCACACGGGATTTCCATTTGCCTCCAAATATTTCTAATCCGTATTCCAGCGGACATCTTATGTCCATATCCATTTTTTTCTGATACATTTTGAACCCCCTTGTCAAAAATTATAAGCCGATTATATCATGAGCGCCAGCAAGATATAATTTATTATATCATGATTACTTTCCGTTTCATAGTAACTAATAAATTTCATAGCAACTAATAAATTTCTTTATATCTTTTATCCCCTGAGCCGCAGTGTTATTATCAGTATATGTTGCAGAAATGAAAACATCAAACATATGGAGGTATATGCAATGAATGTAAAAGCTTATCTTGAGATCACAATGGTAATCAATCCCGAAAATCGTGCGGCTGCTGCAAAAGTATACAATGACTACCGCCAACCGTTTCTTGATACCATTGAGGGAGCATTGACGAAAGAACTCCTGATTCGTAACGAGGATGTTCAGGTCATTCATGGTTTTGACAGTATGGAACATGCAAAGGCATATCTTGAAACAGATATGTTCAACAAGGACGTTGTGAAGGGACTCAAGCCAACCTGGGCAGGCAACCCTGACATTCGAATATATGAAACAGCATAAAACGTGTCTGTACAGACATTTCTCCCCTTTGCGGTTTTAGCATCGGGGAGTTGTTTTATTTTGCTGTTGTTTTCATTAAATTTTTACAACAAAATCTGGTTCTGAACTTCTTTAGTTACAGCTTCCATCCATTATACTGTTTTGCGCGACAAGTCTTTCTACTTCTTCTTTCGCTGGCATCACACGCAGGGCTCCCTTTCTAGTTGTAACAATGGAAGCAGCCGCATTGGCAAATACGAGCATCTGCGTCAGCCGCTGTTGGTCAAGGACATCGAGCCCGTATTCCAGCACATAGTGCAGACAACACGCTCCAAATGTATCACCTGCCCCCGTTGTCTCTATGGTATTTTCCTGCAAAAACGGCGCTGCCTGAATACGCAAATCCTTATAATAGGCACAGCTCCCCTCTCTCCCCATAGAAAGTAGAACCAGCGGAATATCATACTGGCTTCTAAGTATGGAAACCCCTGCATCCAAATTACTTTCACCGGTAAACCACTGAATCTCATTATCAGAAATCTTAAGAATATCACATTTTGAGAGTCCGTATGCAACCTGTGCCTTAGCCTCTTCGAGAGATCGCCAGAGCGGTGGGCGCAGATTCGGGTCAAAGGAAATGATAGCGCCGCCTTCTGCCGTCTCGATTGCCCTTTTGGTGGCGTTTCTCACACCAGTATCTGTCATAGAAAGAGTGCCGAAATGAAAAATTGCTGTATTTTTCAAAAAGTTCTCATCAAGTTCCTCCTCTCTCAGCATCATATCCGCACCGGGGTTTCGGTAAAAAGAAAAGTCTCTGTCCCCATCAGGAAATGTGTGGACGAGGGCAAGTGTCGTGTGAACCTCTTCATCCATATGCAAGTTGTTGGCATTAATTCCGACCTTAGTAATTGCATTTTTTAATTGTTCACCAAAGAAATCATTTCCGACTTTCCCGATAAAAGCAGTCCTGTGCCCAAGTTTTGAGAGCATCGCCAGCACATTACAGGGAGCACCCCGGGATTCGCCTCAAACAAGAGATTTCCCTGTGCGCTTATTCCGCTCTCTGTGAAATCGATCAACAGTTCACCGAGCGCCACAACATCAATTTGTTTCATTACATAGTTCCTCCCGCTTTATTGCTTTTATTTCTTTTTCAGCCCCGCTGGGATCTATCCTAGCTGGTGAATGGCAAAAATGATCCAGTGCATATGCGACACCGGCTTCATTATTTGACAAGGTTACAAAATCGGCTATATCTTTTAATTCCTGTATTGCATTTCCCATTGCTATGCCAATACCGGCTGTCTCGATCATAGGAATATCCAGCTCTTGATCACCGATTGCGATGATATCTTCTGGGCTGATATGATAAAAAGCGCATAAAGCCATAATCGCTTTTCCCTTATCAGCACTTTTCGGAAAAATTTCAAGATAATTTTTGCTGGATCTGGCAATATCAAATTCCCGGTTTGACCACATTCCTAATTCTGTCTGTATTGCATTTACCTTTTCTTCTTCGGCCGCGATCAAAAGTTTATTGGGACAGATTCCGTTGTTATCATCATATTTTGACAGCTCATAGATATTCCTAATATTTGGTTTATGCCTGATAATCCGCATTTCATTTTCAACAAAATTATCTATCCGGTTCACATACCATTCATATCCTTGATAGACCCACAATGCGACATTATGTTTTTCTGCAATCTCTTCATAAAGCAGTCTCATAACATGAGCCGACATCATTTCTTCTCTGATACATTTTCCGTCTGCAATAATAAATGTTCCTGCGTTACATATTTTTATACAGTCTATTCCAAGCTGCTCTTCTATCTGTGACACCGCACAAGGCATTCTTCCGGAAACGAGCGCTATTCTTCTGCCATTTTCATATTGTTCTTTTACAGCCCTTTTAACCTCGGGTAACAGTACTTTTGCATCATTTAAGAGTGTACCGTCAATATCAATACAAACAAATCTGCAGTTTTTGTCATCCTGCACTTTATCCATCATCTCCCACATTATTAATACTGAGCGTGGAGGAAACCACGCTCAGTATTTTCTAAAATATAATGAACAACTAAGAACACTTATTCTGTAAGCAGAGCCATTCTGTCAGGATCATCTGCAAATACTTCCTTTGCATTATCCTTTGTGACAACAACAGGAGGCAGCTCGTAAACCGGGACATCGATTACGCCGTTGTTTGCTGTCACATCCGTCTCTGGCATTCCATTGCCGGCTAAGAGACTATCGATAATAGAAACTGTCTTTGCAACAAGCGCGTTTGTCGGTTTTGCAACTGTTGAGTACTGTTTTCCTGACCATACCCACTTAACGGATTCATTCTCCGCATCCAGTCCTGAGACTACCGGAATGGGCTGTCCTGCATTTTCACAGGAAGTAATGATCGCACGGGCGATACCATCGTTTGGTGAGAGAACGCCGTCAATCTCAATATCTGAATAATTGCCTGCAAGGATGGCATCCATACGCGACTGCGCTTTGGAGTTATCCCAGTCAGCGGTTGCGCACTGGGTGAACTCTGTCTGCCCTGACACAACAACCAGTGTACCGTCATCGATGAGCGGCTGAAGTACTGTCATTGCGCCTTTGAAGAAGTTGGGTGCGTTAGGGTCAGCCGGACCGCCGCCAAAAAGTTCAATATTATAAGGAGCCTCGCCCTTTAATTCCTCTAACCCCTGCAGAAGCGCCTGTGCCTGCAATTCACCCGTTTTAACACTACCAAACTGTACGATGCCGTCAACACCTGTCGTATTTTCCAACAGTCTGTCATATCCGATTACATATACCCCTGCATCTTTTGCCTTCTCAAGCACCGAACCAAGCTGTGTCCCGTCAACAGGACCAACAACAATAACATTTGCACCGTTCTCAATCATAGACTCGATCTGTTGCTGTTGCTGTGGAACTTTCTGATCAGCGGCCTGAATAATAGTTTCATAGCCAGCTGCCTCAAGCTGCTCCTTAAACATAACTTCCGCCTCTGCCCAGTTCTGGGTTCCAAGCCACGGCAACGCCACGCCGACGACACCGCCTTTTGAGGAATTACCTTCTGACGCATTGCTTTCTGATGAATTGCCTGTCGGCTTCGAATCTGTTTTCTCTGTTTCGGCAGTTTTTGCGGTATCTGCCACCGAAGTGGGCTCTGCTGTTCTTCCCCCGCCACAGCCTGTCAATACAGATACTGCCACGGCCACTGTCATCAACATGGATACGATTTTTTTTGCTTTCATAATACACTACCTCCTGTTTTTCTTGTTATACACATCAAAGGCTACCGCTGCTAAAAGCACAAAGCCCTTTATAACCTGCGTTTTATCTGCCCCAACACCCATAAGCATCAGGCCGTTATTTAAAACTGCCATGACAAGTCCGCCAACCATCGTCGCAATCACGGTTCCGACACCGCCGGATACAGCAGCTCCGCCAATGAATACCGATGCAATGGCATCCATCTCCCACGAAGTTCCGTCCGCAGGACCTGCCGCTGTCGAGCGTCCTACAAACAATATACCTGCCACGGCTGCCAGAATCGACATATTAAGCATTGTGAGAAAATATGTTCTCTTTACATTTACACCGGAAAGTTCCGCTGCGGACTTGTTTCCGCCCACTGCGTAAACATGGCGCCCAAAAGATGTCCTCTCTGTAATCAAATGATATAAGATAATAAGAATGACAAGGATCAATCCGGGAATTGGAAAGCTGGTACCCGGTCTTCCGCTTCCAAAAATCCATGTCATATATCCGATCACAACTGTCACAAGCACGATGCGGACTGCAACAGGCCAAAATTCTTCTTTCTCTCCGGTAATATCTCCCGAACGGGCATACTTTTTTAACTGGATTATAATATACACTGCAATCGCAAGGACTCCAAGCAATAGCGTTGAGTTGTTCATTCCGGTAAAAGCAGGTCCCCATTCAGGCAGATACCCTGCGCCAAACCATTTCAGTTCTGAGGGAACAGGGACAGAGATGGAGTTTGATATCCAGATAACACCGCCTCTGAAAATCATCATGCCGCCAAGTGTTGTGATGAATCCCGGAATGCCAAGCCTTGACAGGAAAAATCCCTGCCATGCTCCGGCTAACATGCCGATTGCCAGTGCAACCAGGATTGCAATGTACCATGGCAGATTAAACTGCCGGGCAGTAATCGCCATTACCATGGATGCAAAGCCTGCAACCGATCCTACGGACAGATCAATCTGCCCGATTACAATAACCATGAGCATTCCTAAAGCCAGAACCAGCACATAAGCATTTCCCGATATTAAGTTTTGAAAGTTCGAGGACGTAACCATCTTCTCCCCCGACGCGATATTAAATACGATGATAAGCGCTACCAGCGCGACTACCATTGTATATTGACGAAGATCTTCGCCCAGCACCTTTTTAATGTATTTCATTTTTGTACCCCCTGCATGCGTTCCTTTTAAGCAGTTATTGTCATCTTCTTCATTAGAACTTCCTGGTTTGCATCTTTTGCAGGAAGCTCGCCTGTGATCTGGCCTTCAAAAATCGTATAAATCCGGTCGGCCATTCCGAGAAGTTCGGGCAGTTCGGAAGATACCAGAATAATTGCTTTCCCCTGGTCTGCAAGTTCATGAATCAGCTTGTAAATCTCATATTTCGCACCGACATCAATACCTCTTGTAGGCTCATCCAGAATGAGAATATCCGGTTCCGTGAACATCCACTTTGAAAGTACGACTTTTTGCTGGTTTCCACCAGACAAGGTATTTACGCCGACGCCTACATTACTGCACTTGGTTCTTAACGAGACCCTGTATTTTTCTGCAGCTGCCCGTTCCTTGTCAAAATCCAAAAGCCCCCGCGTTTTAATTTTATCGAGATTGGCTGAGACGGTAGTCTTTTTAATGCTGTCAAGGAGATTCAACCCAAGTACTTTTCTGTCTTCCGGCACATACGCAAGCTTATTTTTGATGGCATCCTGGACAGAGTCAATCTTTACCTCCCTGCCATGGATTCTAATCGTTCCGCCCTTGAAAATTCCGATGGTTTTTCCGAACAGGGATCGCATCAATTCGGTTCTGCCCGCACCCATAAGACCGGCAAATCCGACGATTTCTCCGGCTCTGACATTGAACCTGGAGTTTTTGCAAAGCATCTTCCCCGGAACTTTTGCATCTTCTACATTCCAATCCGAGACTTCAAGAACCACATCTCCAATCTTTGGCGTATGCTCCGGATATCTGTTCTCGATCTCACGCCCAACCATGGCCTTGATTATTTTGTTCTCGTCAACCTTTCCGGCCTCAACTGCGTACCCATCCACAGTCTGTCCGTCCCGGATCACTGTTACATAGTCGGAAACCGCTGCGATCTCATTTAACTTATGCGAGATCATGATGCTGGTAATTCCCTGCTTTTTCAGTCCAAGCATCAGTTTCAGCAAATTTTCCGAATCTGATTCATTCAGTGATGATGTGGGCTCGTCTAAAATAAGCAGTTTAACATTTTTTGACAAAGCCTTTGCGATCTCAACAAGCTGCTGTTGTCCGACACCCAGATTTTTGATGATGGTATTCGGATTGATATGTAACCCTACAGCCTCTAAGAGCTCTCTAGTCTTTTTGCGTTCCTGATCCCAATTGATAAGCCCTCTTTCAACGATCTCGTTTCCCATGAAAATGTTTTCAGTAACAGACAGTTCAGGTATCATCGTAAGCTCCTGGTGAATGATAACGATTCCGGCCCGCTCCGATTCCTTGATATTTTTGAATGCCATTTCTTTACCTTCAAAAATGATATGACCATCATAACTTCCATGTGGATAAACTCCGGACAATACTTTCATCAAGGTAGATTTTCCCGCACCGTTTTCACCGCATATTGCATGTATGGAAGCTTTGGAAACCTCTAATGTCACGTTAGAAAGTGCTTTTACGCCTGGAAATGTCTTGGTGATATTTTTCATCTGTAAAATATACCCATCGCTCATTGAACCCGTTACCCCCTTCCTCATTTTTGTACTTGTATGTCTCTTGAATAACTATCCTTATTTTAGAAAAATTTTATGGCAATTACTATTACCAAATGTCATCATTTACTCAGTGACATTCGTCATATGAAAAAAGCAGCTGGCATATGACATTTGTCACATACCAGCCGCTTTATAAAATTCTTACTGGTTCAAAAAGCGTCTCACACGCTTTTCAATCTTTTGAAGCCCGATCTTTGAGTTCATTCCACTCTTTACAATATCATCAATACCGACATCGATAATCTCCTTAACGGATGCGATCTCTCTAAAATTATAATCCGGCTCGGCACGATCCATAATATATGTGATCAGGTCAATATCCATGCCGCCTTCCTCCGACAGATCCTGATTGATACTGAGCATGGTAGTCATAGAATCGGTAACGGTCTTTAACACCGAGGCGCCTTGTTTATAAGTATAGATTTCACTTTGGATTTCTATGTCATAGCAAAAAGTTTTTATCAGTTCCCATGCCAGCGCCTCGTTAGTCGCCCTGGAATTCATACACAACAGGAGAGTGCTCATGGTTGACTTGTTGTCTCCCCGCGCCCCCTTTGGAAGCGGAACACAGCCCAATTCAAAATTTGTATACTTTTTAATGCTCCACGGATAGGGCTTGTAAGTCCTGTAGTCGGATAACAGTGCCAGCATAAAAGCCACGCTCCCCATATCAAAGTCATCCGCGGTGACGACGTTTCCATTTGCAAGACCGCTGATTGCCTTAACGAAATCCACAGCTTCAATCGCATTTTCGCTAATCAGACTGCATCTTGTGCCGTTTGCATCAAAGGGCACCACTCCGTTTGTGACAAAGGCGTGCTGCCATGTGTAATTACAGACACCAAACTGGTCCTCGATTCCGTTACCGTCAGTATCCTTAGTAACCTTGCCGCAAATCCGATAAAAGTCCTCCCAGGTCCAGTCCCTTGGTATCTCATCAATCCCTTCGTTTTTAAGCAGCGTTTTGTTGACAAACATCATGCTCGGAACACTTTCAAAAGGAATCCCATACTGGCTGCCGGAAATATTTCCAAATGCGAATGAGGCGTCATAGTATCTGGATTTGTCATACTCCACATCCCTGTCAATATACCCGTCCAGCTCCATCAGGGCATCGGCACTTGCAAGGGTTGAAAAATCCTCCGGCAGCACAAAGAAAACATCCGGCGCGTTTCCCTTGATCAAAGCAGATGCGATATACTCCGAATAGTCGTTTTTGGGAATTCCGCTCACAAACTGCACTTTGATCCCGGGATGGTCCGCTTCAAATTTCTCCACGGCATCATCGATAAGTTGATATGTATAGGCGTCCGGCACATCCCACGCACTACCGGTAAAAAAACCGAGCGTTATCACCTTCTGGCTGTTGAAATAATACAGTGAACCGACCACTATCATCAAAGCCGCTGCCGTGAAAACACCAGCGCAAAACCCTTTCTTCATAATCTTCTTTTTCATCGGAACTAACTTTTCCTCCACTGTACTGCCCAGATGGCCAGCTGTGTTCTGTCACGCAAATCCAGTTTTTTCAGTACCGAACTCAAATAATTTCTCACCGATCCTTCCGTGAGGAACAGCTCTGACGCAATTTCCTTATTGGACAGACCTTTTGACACAAGCCCTATAACCTTCCACTCCGATTCTGTGATTTCTTTTATATAACCCTCTTCCACCGTGATGATTGCCGTATTGTCCCTTGCCATCTGTGAGAACATTTTCACGACCTTTCCTGCGATGTCCTCATTAATCATGGCGTTTCCGAGATAAACCTTGTGTATCGCCTCCACAAGCCTGTCCGTGGAAATACCTTTCAAAAGATAACCGCTGGCACCGTGCTTTAAAGCGCTGAAAATGTATTCATCATCATCAAAAGTAGTCAGAATAATGATCTTGATTTCCGGATAGTTTTCTTTAATGATCTGGGTACACTGGACGCCATCCATTTCCGGCATTCTGATATCCATCAAAATCACATCCGGTTTGTCCTGCCTTACTTTTCTCACCACGTCAACACCATTTACAGCAGTACTCACCGAGAAATCCTGATCACTGGACAGCACAATGCGCAGGCTGTCTCTGATAAGTTCCTGATCATCTGCAATTAATACTTTAATCATTTTCTACTCCCCACCTCAAAGGTATTTTTGCTATAATGGAAAAACCTTCACTCCCGTCGATCTGTATTTCGCCGCCCAGCAGATCCAGCCGCTCTTTCATGTGTGTGATCCCAAAACCTGGCTCAATATTTTTGGCGCCTATTCCATTGTCCCTGATCGCCACCGTCAGAACATTGTATTCCCTTGTGATTGTGATCATTACCGTGTCCGCTTTGCCGTGCCTGATGGCGTTGGTGATACTCTCCTGAATAATGCGATAGATAATCTCCTCCTCATCCTCCCCAAAGGACAACTTTCCTGCCCTGTTGTCCAACGTGATTCTGGCTTTTGCGGTAGCGCTCATCTGATAAATCATTTTATTGACTGCTGACAGCAGATCGCCCTGTTCCAGCGCATCGGGACGAAGTTCATTGACGGAACGCCTTACATCTGTCATGCCCTGTCTTGCCACATCAGAAACGATAGACAGATACTGTTTTAACATATCTGGCGAGACGTCAGCCACAGCAGACGCAGCATCGATCCCCGCGATAATTCCGGTCAGCGTATGTCCCAGCGTATCGTGTATCTCTCTGGCAAGCCGGTTTCTCTCCCTGGTCTGCGCTAATTTTTCCGATTCGGCGGCATAGTTTTCAAGCTCCCTGTTTGCGGCCTGAAGCTGTTCATTCAGGGAATTTATTTTATCTTTTTCATCCATCTGCTCCCGTAGAAGTAAAATCGTATATACAATAAAAAGAATAATATTTAAGGTGGTAAAAAGATTTTTGACCAAAATCAAAAGGGTTGCCACAGTTCCCATATAGTATTCTGTGTATGTCTCGAAGGAAATGATATTAAAAATGTTTGAGCAGACGTTGTAATCAAAAATCAGAAAGAATGCGCTGCCAAATATGAGAAGCAGAAGTCTTTTGCCGCTGCCTTCAAAATAATTCATCATATGGGCTGCAAAGAGCAGAATGACACCGTTATAGTTTACCTGCAGCGCGGCAATAACCAGAACAGTGCACACAAATTCCGCGATGACCATATGCCATTGATGCGTTATCTCATACCTGTCATGTATATACATGAGCAGGATCAGAAGTATAAAAAAGCTGACCGCAACCAGAAGCATTTTTCCCGGAACCGGAGGCAATGCATTTACTTTCTTAAGAAACATCAGCGCCGCCCCGGAATTTCCGATTTTTTTAATAGTCACCGCAGAAATAACTGAAATGTACAACACGATTATAAAGTTGAAACTTTTTATCAGGTTTAATACCGAATTCTTTAATGCTGATGTGACCATTCACTACTGCCATCCTTTTGTGCTGAATTCATCTATATTTTCTATGCTGATCAAATCAACCGGAACTTTTATCTTTTTTTCTACTGCTCTGCCTTCGATCATATTGTAAAGCTGGTCCACTGCATTTTGCCCGATTTCGGACGGGTACTGGGCAGCCGTCGCAAGCATTATTTTTTCTTTTATCATTGACTTCGCTTCCGGAGCGCCATCTACACCGAGAACAGATATCCCATCCAGCATCCCGTAATCTTTCAGGGCAGCCATCACGCCGAGGGCCCCCACATCATTGATAGAAAAAACAACATCGAACTCCGTACCTTTTTCCAATTCCTCAACCATCAAAGGCATGGCAATCTCGAGCTGCCCTGCGGAGTTTTGCCTGTCCACGATCTTAAAATTCCCGTATTCCATAATCGTATTTATAAAACCTTCCACCCGGTCGTTTGAGGATTTGGTTGTTGGGTGTTCCAAAATCAAAACCTTACCCTCAGCTTTTTTATTCAAAAGATAATTGGCACAGAGAACTCCAGCATGATAGTTATCCGAAACTACGATACAGTCTGCCAGACTTTCGTCATAAATCTCCGTATCCACAAATATTATTTTTACACCTTTTCTTTTCCCGTACTCTATCGCCGGAATGATCTTCTCAAAGTCAACAGGTGCAATAAAAATAGCCTCCACGCCCTCGTCAATCAATTCATAGATCTGCTGTATCTGCCTGTCCGCATCCAACGCCGGATCTCTTGTAATCAAAATATCTCCGTTAGATTCCACAGTAGAACGGATTGTTTCATTTATCACTTCAAAAAAGGGATTATTCATGGTCATATACGTGGCGCCAAACTTGTGTGCACTTTCTGTTTGGGTGAGGGAAAAATCGTTGTTTCTGTCAAGAATTGCCAGTGCGACCAAAAGAATAACTGCCACCGCTATTGTAAATAATACGGTTTTTAATCGATCTGACAGAATCTTCATTTTATCTTATACTCCCCTCCTAAAACAGAAAGAACATATTAATTTGCATAGATTAATACTGATCTTCCTGTGTTTTGACCATTAATTGAACATAGTATAACAATCCGAAATTAAAAAATCAATAGTTAATTTCTTTGCATGTATCTGATGGGAATATCATCTTTCCGCATTTATTTTGGATGCAATCAATGTGAAATGGCATGTTCACAACATATTCCTATCACAGAATGGACTTCATTTTGAATTTAATCCTCTAGCCTTCTGGGCGTTTACGATAATCGGAGACAGCCTCTCCCTGAAACTTATGATGAAGTTTACGTCCCAGAAAAGAAAAAATATCTGTACAATTAAAGTCGTAGAATGCGTGGTCTACCAGGGACGGATAAATATCCTCCAAAGCCTCTCGGCTTTTAAACATAACATCGGTAGCGTACTCGCATTGGTCTACACACCAGTAGTATCTCTGTGAAAGTTTTTTTAATCGTATCAAGATAAGGGTTTACTTTATGTGCAAAGAGATCAAGCTGCCTACAGAGGCTTTTGGAATTGAACCTGTCGGCAAGTTCCTGTGCCTTCTGGAGGTCACTGATCTCGAAAAAAGAATTATCATACATCTGGTAAGAGATGCCATTTCTATCAAAGACATGCTTCATCATTTCCCTCCCGTTGATGTAGACTTGAATCAGAAAGGGGAACCATGTCTGGAGCTTCACATGCATGAAGCCGAAATATTTATCAAGGAAATAAAAGTAATAGTATTTACATTTACGATTCACAGTATCAAGGGAAAGCTTCCCATTGTCATACTTTTTAGGCTGAAGAGTTTGACAGTATTCAACAACAGAAAGGATGCAGATCAGACCCTCATCTACTGGCTGATCCTGAAGGATCTCTAATGCGGTCTGCTCTTTTGAAGTCTTTGCAGATGTCAGGTAGACCAGGGGGCGTTTTAAAGAGGCAGCCATATTTTCCACATGGGAAACGATATTTGTGGTTATCTGGTTCGCATAAGCAGAAAAATCTTTAAGGAGTACATTTTGTTCAGAGAGGAAAAATCCTTTTCCCGATGTAGAAAAGAACTGGCGGATATGTCCTTTTATGATCAACCTGTCAAAAAAGTACCATTGATTTTATCTTGAAACTGTTCTAAAATAGTGTTCATGGAATCTTCCTTTCGTATGAATGCTTGTAGGGGAATTTAGTTCCCGATGGATTGGTACACAGATATCGTATATGTGCATTATAGCACATGCATCTAACGAATAGGATGATTCTTTTTTAGTTTGATTGCAGCCAACGGCTGTGATATGTTATTTTAAGTATTTTACATTCTGATTTCATGGAATTCGCCAAATCCATCTAGTCAGATGCTTAATTGTTTTTCAGATTCAGTCTATTTGTTCAAATCCAAAACATCGCCTTTCCTTTCTAACCTTTTGGGATAGGAATAACATCCACCATCGAATACATCCCTGCTGACCATCCTTACGGTTTCTTCATTCTGGGACATATATTCTGCATCAATATACCCATTTGTGCCATATTCGCTGCCTTTCGGGCGTATATCTGTAAATACCCTGGTAACTTTCCATTTATTTCTTCGTTTCTCGGACTCTTCTTTTTCTTTTTGTTTTTCTTTCATCATTTCCGTATACATTGTTTCAAGGATTGTTAAATAACCATTAAGCTTATCATATACTGTATCCTGTATTTCCGGAAGAAATGTAATCTTTCTACGTTGTATTTCTGCAAAATCCTCATTTACCTTACGGGTCCATTCCTTATCCTCTACAGCACACTTTAATAAACCGTCAGTACCGGGATGATGTTGTCAAGGTACAAAATTTTGAATTACCCGCGGTCCGGAACCAGGTCTGTCCTCCCTATATCCTGGTACCATTCTGCAGGCATCATGGTATTTTATCCCAAATATGACTTTTTATAGACATATAAGGCATATAATTGTTTGTTATTCTGTTAAAAGGATCTGCCAACATAATCCTGTCCACTCATTGTAATCAAAAAGCCCCGTTATGATCCCAGAGCTTTTTGGTTGTAAGTTAATATATAAAGAGCCTGTACTCCTCCCTGTCATAATAGTAAAGGGAATAGGACAGAATTTCATCTGGCGTGTTCTCTGTATCGTTGACCTCCCTGATCAGACTTCTGGCCTCCCCCTCATCCGAATTTTCATACGGCAGGATCATGAGCTCATTTACTGACAATGGGAGGATAAAAAGATTTTCGCCCAGACAGTCAGAAAACCTCCTGATCAGATCTGGATACAGCATACATGCTGCGCCGTTTATCCGGTTCTCTGTAGTGAGTGTATAGGCCTGCTCAGTGTCTGTATCAGTTTCCCAAAATTCCTCTGGGGGAGATTTCTTCATGCCTGTTTCCTCCAGTACTACATACACATGTTCCCCAATATCTCTTGCCATGTATGGAATGAGCAGATGCGTGTTTTTATCTGCATCCCGATAAAGGTTCTCTACTGTCACATCCCACAATTTTATATGTTCATTATATACTGGTAACAATTCCACCTTATCCTCTTTCTGGCAGGCGATATACTGGAAAATAATAGCCAGATCCATAAAGGGTATATGGGGTACCTCCTCCAGCAGTTCCCTGTTCCTGTCTCTATTGATCAGCTTGTAAACAATTTTCCACCTGGCACTGCCGTAATCCATGTAGCGGAGCCTGTCCGCCGTCTCTTTGTTCATTTTTACTGCGCCTCCTTTTTTAAATTATCCGCACTTAAAATATGTGTTGTATGACAAAATAAAATTTCCATTTTTAAACAGGGAACGGACACGGCAAAACTGCCGTGTCCATTTTCCTTAACAGCCAAAACAGCCACAGCAGTATCCTACCATGGCTGTTTTAGTGAAACATATAATTTAGGAGGTTTATTTTATGCGGTTGGAATGATTAATTCTTTCTGAAAACAGAGATTAAAGGGCACACTTCTTCAATCTCTGTTTATAAGAAATTTACATTATCTCAGTGCTGGCTTAATGGCACCAGACTTTCCCTATCCCTTTCATGCAAATGTATGTTCATTCTTTCCACCAGACATCCATGTCCTGATTCCTTAGCCGTTCTGCAAATGTATTAAATGTATCTGTCTCTTCATCTGGAATGACAGAAAGGAAATATTCCATCAGTACTTCAGATGGCATACAGTATACCACACCGATAACGCCCACAAAATAAATATATGCTATAAATGCCTCCCTGGCGGCATAGCGGTTGGCATGATACTTGTTTACCATCAGTTCCCCAGCCCATCTGGGCATTTCACCGCCTGGTATGGCATCCAGTCCGAATGCCAAGTACTGGCGCAGCGGGACCGTCCTGTGTTCTTTTTTCTCTATCAGGTCAAGCACATGCGGTTTTCCGCCCCTGAAACATTCATCTTCCGACAATAATGTGAGTCCTTCTGCTCTGGCATACGATAAAACACGGTTTACTGCCGTCAACGCGGAATATATCTGGTCCCTGTCATTCTCAAAGGCTTTC
Source organism: uncultured bacterium (assembly GCA_947383005.1). Taxonomy (GTDB): domain Bacteria; phylum Bacillota; class Clostridia; order Lachnospirales; family Lachnospiraceae; genus Brotaphodocola. The sequence goes on from CANDBT010000056.1 coordinate 24,878, forward strand.
TTTGCCTGCCTGACGGCATCTTTCCTCATATCCTGTGCGTATTCTGCCATCCAGGCTGACTGTCCCTCAATGATCCCATTGTATGTCACACTCTGCCCGTCTTCCATATGGTTCTCTTCTTTTCTCTTCATCAGACTTTTCTCCTTCCTTTGACCGTTTCCATCTCCATGAGTGATGTCAAAAAATATGGTCTTTTTAAAATTCTTTCCTGACGTTATCCATTCCTCCTGTGCAGACAAAACGGGGTACCAGTATATTAATTAATGCATGATACCCCATTCGCATAATACCTATGGGTCTTTCCTTACTCTGCACCCGTCTGCTGTTACCAGCACAACGCCTGTACTTTCCTGTGCCATGATTGCATCTGCAATCTTGTTGGCCCAGTTCATGTCAGCCGCAGTACAGATCGAACTGTCTGGCTCCGGCACTGCTTCTGTAGACGCTAAATGCCTGTCCTCATAAATTTTCACGGAGGTGTCCGTAGTGTCTACAGGTTTCTTACTTAAATGTTTGTTTGTGTCTGGTTTGCCTAAGGCTGTGTGATGCTCTGCCCCTGTGTTAATACCACATGTGATACATTCGGTTATGATTGGAAACAGAATATCCCAGTGTGTTTCAATAAACCGGTCCTGCTCAAGTGTGGCAACAACCGTAAAAAACGTCTGTGCTGCATCCTTAACAGCCTGATCCAATACTTCCTCCTTCGGATCGTCGCGTGCCGGGAATGTTACCCGTCTTGCTAAGTTCCGGCCTATTAAGTGCCTTTCAATATTATCTGCACTATAAAAATGTACATCTGTACGTTTCTTTCTCCTTTTCATATATCCTTCTCCTTTCATATTTTTTATTGCAATTTTAAAATGATATTTTTTTAAGACAGAATTTTTAATTTCCCGCCTTCCTCAGGGACGGCATTGTTGTCCCTCCTGCCTGTGGGTGTCTGGTAGACAGGGAAACAATCTCACCTGTGGTTTATGCAGGTTTCGGAAAACTGCATGACACCATTTTCTGTTTCTGTAAGGGTAATGGTATAGGCGTCACCGCCGTCCTGTTCCGCTGCATATGCGGGAGTGACAGGAATGCACATTACGGATGCCATGACTGCAGAAAGAAATTTCTTAAATTTTTTCATCTGAATCCCCTTTCCTATAAAATATATCTATATAAAATCCTTTTGGTGGGTTATCAGAGTTAATATGATTGATTTTTGGAATGTGTGAAGATTCTGGGATAAAAATAATCCCTGTTTTAGCCAAAATACTAAAATCAGGGTTTATGGAATAAATTAAATGGGGAAAACAATGACAACAAAAAACAGACGGTTTTATATACCGTCCCAGACTGTCAAAAAAGTCGGCAAAAGCCGGCTTTTTTTGATATAATAAAACTAGA
>CANDBT010000057.1 GCA_947383005.1 uncultured bacterium
CAAATTCCACATCGGATGGATATCCCAGCTTTTGTCCGGCGTAGACGGGCAAGAAAATGTCCCGTCTGAACGGTTACATTTTTTTAAAAGTCCTGCCTCCAAATAGGCGGCATCAATTCAGATATGTCTGGTGTCTGCCAGGCTATCCACCAGTGATTCCATATTTTCCAGGCATTCTATATTCTGCAGCAAATCAGAAATCCTTTCTATCTGCTCCCTCCTGTAGAACCGCGCCAAATTGTTGGTAAACTTCGTCATCACCGCATCCATGTCTGCCGGATTCTGGGGTGTGCCGGTCTCCCAGCGTTGGTCAAATACCGATTCCCGTCCATCTTTTCTGATGATTTTTACCCATCCTGGAAAATACCCCGGATTTCGTTTGCTGTCATCCGCAATACAGGCCACTTTGCTCATTAGCTCCTGGATGCGTCTGTCTCTTGTCAGTCTCATATCAATTTCCCATGGACTTACCCTTCCCTGTACCATAGCCACAGCCATCACGTAGGGCAGGCTGAACCGCATCATGTAATCGGTTTTGGGATTTTTCTTGGCTTCCTCCGGTTCACAGACAATTTCATAACAGCGCTTCTCAATCCGGCACTCGATCCGTTCAATTTCCTCTGGCTGCATGTTCTCCTGCGCTCTGGCCTTTAAAATACAGTCAATAAAAGAATGTGTCATATGGCAGACAGGATACAGCTTGAACGTAATCTCCAAGGTGTGCCACACCCTGCCCAGATCCTCAAATTCCTCCAGGCCCTTTGTGGTTTGGCAATGGGTATTCCAGATCCCGAATTCACCTTCCATCACCCTCTTTGGTCCTGTCATGCCTGCCTTTGCCAGATTCACCGCGTAAATGGCGCTATGGGCTCCCCACCCTGGGTGCAGTTTTTTGACCCAGCTCCCATCCCTTAAAAATTCCTGAAGTCCCGCTGCCTGGCTTCCGCAGATTCCCAGGGCATTGACCAGCACATCCGTTGGTAGCGCCATCAGCCTTCCTGCTACGCAGGCGGCGGCAAATGGAGCGGCGATAGCTGTCCCGTGAAATCCTGCATCATGGAATTTCCCCTGTGCTCCCAGCCCCATCCGGATTATAATTTCCCATCCGATCAGGATCGCTTGGTAGACATCTTCCCCGCTTGCTCCTAATGCCTCCCCGACAGCTACGGCCGTGCTGACCACCGCGGCGCTGGGATGCACAATTCCTGCCACGTGGGTATCATCATAATCCGAGCCATGAATCAATCCGGCGTTGTACAGAACAGCTTCCGATGCCTGTACTTTGTCCCTGCTTCCCCAAAGTGTGCTGACCGCCCGGGATTCCTGTTCCATGATTACATTGCGAATCGCCTGTGCATGTTCCAACTCCAGATTTGCCATTGCCACGCCGAAGGTATCCATCAACAGCAGTTTTCCATAGCCAATTACATGGTGAGGAATTTCACTTATTTGTTGATGCAGTGCAAATTCTGCTATTTTTTCTGAAATTGTCTTCATTTTTATCTCCATATCCTGTTTTTTCTAATTCTATTATAAATGCTCTGACTCTTTTTATCCAATACACAAACAATATATATTTTATTCAAAATACCTATTTGTTTTTTTAATTATCTAACATTACTATTTTTTTTAACAAATCTTATATTCTTTTTCCCTAATCGCGCCTTGACATTTTTTATCATATCCCCTAAACTTAGAGGAAATGAGAATTTCATCTGTTTTTTCACAGACTTTGCCCGGCGGGCTGATTATCTTTTGATTGCGTTTTTAAACAGGAGGAATTTTTCGTGAACCTGAATTTGAGAGAGATTGAATATATTCTTACTATCGCCCGTGAGGGCAGCATCACCAAGGCTGCTCAAAAGCTTTATGTGGCTCAGCCGTCTCTGAGCCAGACCTTAAAGAAAGTGGAAGCGGAATTCTCTGTCTCCTTGTTCACCCGCGTTAAGGGCCGCTTAAAGCTGACGCCAGAGGGAGAGGTTTTCGTCAAATCCGGCCAGGAAATCGAGAGAATTCTAAAAGATTTGGAAAATACCTTCTCCCATCTCTCTAACGCCGAAAGCGGAAAGCTGACCGTAGGGGTTCCCTATCTGCTGGGAACTCTGGTTGCCGCCTGCATTATCCCAACCTATCGGGAACGTTTTCCGCAGATTAATTTGCAGTTGGTGGAATCCTCGTCCACGGAGCTGGAACAGCTCCTGATGAACGGAGCCATCGATATCTGCGTCATCCCACTTCCCTTTAAATTCAACGCCTTCCCCCACCACTTGTTTTTGCAGAGCAGAATGGTACTCCTGTCTTCCCGGGATAATGAGATCAAAGGACAATGCTACCGGAAAACTCCGTATGACCGTTTTTCCTATGTGGATATCACGCAGCTCAACAACGCCCCCTTTATTATCGGCCATCAGGGGCAACGCATCCGCACAATCAACGAAACGATTTTTAAAAAAGCGAGGATTACTCCCCGCATCGTTATGACCAGCCGCAATCAGGAAACCATCAAGCGTATGGTAGCTAATGATATCGGCTATACGTTTATCCCTGAACATTATCTGGAAATTTTTGGTTCCTTTGATTATCTTGATTGTTATTATCTGGAACCGGATGTGGATTTCGCCTGGAAAGTAGTAGTTGCCTATTATAATGACAGCCACATTTCAACCGCCATGAAACATTTTCTGGATATCACGGATGATTATTTTCAAAAGCAATGCGTTGCCCCCTGCGTTTCGGAAGCATGACTGCAGGTTTTAGGCTCTTTGCAGTTTCCTATACAAAATTTAGTTGTATTTTATTGAAAAGAAGGGTATATTTTGGTATAATTCAATCGGATAAAACGATGTACTCCGGGAGTACATAAAGAAAATAAGGAGGATGGTTATGAAAAGAAAATCATGGATTGCCGCGGGCTGTCTTTTTCTGGCTTGTATGACGGCGTGCGGCCAGAAGGGTACAGTGGCGGAATCCAAGTGGAAAGAAGCCAAAAAGGCTGACGACATAGGTGCTTATGTGACGGAGCATCGGGAGGATTTGGATGTGGAGGTATTGAAAGCGGAAGCGGAAGATGCCAATGCTACGTTAAGCCAGCAGGCTAAGGCAATTGCGCTGCTGAGTATGATTGAATACCAGGACAACCTGTCGGCCAACAGTTCGCCCAATATTTCTGGCAGGGATACTGACGACGTGTTTTTATTTGATTATCCGATTAGCTCGGCTTATGCAGACAGCTATTTTGCCAAGGTAAATACGGACGAAGCGGCATTTTGGGAATCGATTAAAGACGGTATTTATCCTTGCGATTATTTTTGGACGATGTTGGCGGCGGCGGAAGAGCTGGACGGGGAGACATTGGCTAAGTTGAACCAAAATGTGCCTGAAGATTCGTACGACACACAATTAAAAGATGCGATTAAAGACTGGGTAAAGCATAAACCGGGAAAAGCGCCAAAGGTGAGCGATGCCTTGATTGATATAGGTTATTATGATGATTGGAGCAGGGACGATTGGAAAGGGACTTATTTGGGCAATACTTTAGTTCCTTATGTAGTCAAAGCGGAGACAGCAGAGGATGGGCTTGCCTATATCCGTTATATGCGCAGCACCCTGCTTCCCATCATGGAGGCGACCATCACGGAGGGGAAGCTGATTGAAGGGGATTTAAAGCACACATCAGACATTACGGAAGAACAATACTATGATACGGGCCTGACGGTTATGATTAAGGAAGACTTGGCGCTGGAAGAACCGGCGGATACCGGGGATGCCGAGCCGGTTGACTTGGAGGGAAAGACGGTACTTGCCCTGTATCATAATCCGGCTTCTGAGGAGTATGCGGATGCGCCTCCTGCCTGGATGGTTCTGGGCGATTTTATGCTTGAGATTCCGGAAGAAGAGGTTCCTTCTTCGGTGGCAGAAGCCGATTACTATTTTGTCCTGACGGCAGACCATCAGTTTGGGGATTATTATTATGACCAGTCAGGAAATCCGACAAAGATCCAGGCGGTCTATTCCAGCACATCCGTGGATCTTTATGATGCTGCCACCGGCGCGCTTATCCGCCATGTAGGGAATGTGATGGAAGATGCACCTTCCACAATATTCAAAGATTTGAGTGAAGAGTCCGTCCAATACCCGGAACTGACCGGTGCGGATACCCTGGTTTATATTTACCATAATTTAAATAATCCCGACAGTTATACCACCTTGCTTGACCATACCAGCGCTTTGGAAGCTCCGTTGGTGAAGGGGCAGACAGCGCTTCTTGGGGCATGGGAAATCACTTTTGATTCATGCGAAATCGTAAAATCCTTTGACGAGGGGCTCTTTAATTATACCGCAAGCGACGGTTGCCAGTTTGTCAGAGGCGGGTTCACCATCACTAACCGCGGGTCTAAAATGGCGACGTTCATACCCAGGAGTTCTATTGACACGAGCAAAGATGTTTATGCGGAAGTTATGGATGCCGCCGGGGATAATTATTATCCTACAGTAGATGCCATGACGAACAGCAAGTGCTTAATCGGCGCTACATTGGAGCCGGGGGAGACAGAATCCGGAGAACTTCTGTTTGAAGTGGAGGATTCCGTCCTGGGAACGGGAGAACCCTTGTACATAGCGTTTAGCTTAGGGAACCAGATGCTTTTATACTCAACAGAGGAGTAGAGTCAATCGGTTTTGTCCATGGCAATCAGTTCGAGGAGAACCTGGATGAGGATAAAAAAGCCCAAGCGGCTATTGACGTCTGTTTGCTGGTATTCTTGTTTTTGGTCATTCGTATGCAAGATATAAGTACAGTAAGGGATCAATGGGCTTTCCGGTTCACAGGTCAGTAAGATTGTACATAATTTTTGTTCATCGGTTTTTTGAAAAACAGGCAGATATTGTTCGCCGTCCCCATGGGCGGCGATAATAAAAAGGATGGCATCCTTGCTCATTTTACCGACAAGTCCTTTGAGCAGGTGATGCCATTCTATGAGTATGGACGGATGGTTGAGAGCCGTTAAGGTAGTATGAAGGTATTTCGCAGCAATGGAGCTTAAACGGCTTCCGCAAATATAGAGAGGACGGTTGCTTGTGAGCAGCCGGGCAACGGTTTCCAAGGTTTCAGAATCGAGATTCTCCAGGTTATCTTTAAATAGAGTAAGGGAGTGAGTAAGCAGGATATTGGACGAAAAAGAAAGTTCGTTAAGCTGCTCAAGTTCATTGCGTATCTGATATTTAAATTCATTGTAACCTTTAAGCCCAAGCTTTCGGCAAAAGCGGACGACAGTCGCGCTGGAAATATACAGCTTCGCGCCGAGGTCTTTAAGGCTGATGAAGGCGGAAGCAGGAAGATTATTTTCAACATAGTTCAGCAATTCCTTCTCTGTATCAGTGAGAGGAAACTGATGGGCTTTTTCAAAGATCGGGAGCATGTTTTTCCTCCAAGGCATTTGGATGCAGGTAAGCAGAAATAATCAGGTGAATGACAGTAAAAATCGGTAGCCATGAAGTAAATTCAACTCCCATATTTTCCCTTGAATTGGCAAAAAAACGGAAATTAATTGTGGCGAATTCAGCTATCTGGTTATTTGTGCAGGGGGTAATGGATATAATAGGTATGCCGTTCATTCGGGCTAATTTGGCCAGCTTTATGGTTGGCAGGTAATTGCCTGTGGCGCTGATTAAAATCAGAATAGATTCAGTATGAATATTTTGAAGGATGTGTTCTTCTGCCTGGGATTCTTCAATCTTATATACATTTTGGCGTCCGGCAGACAGCAGCAGTTTTTCGAGATAATCCACCAAAATGGAGGAAATCCCTCCCGGCACCCATAGATAGATGGGGCAGTTGCTGTCAAAATAGCGGAAGGTTTGGAGAAGTTGTTCTTTTTGCATTAATTTTGCCGTGCTTTCCGCATTGAAAATCAGGCTGTCAATAATCATCCGTGTGTGAAGGTTGCCTTTCCCAAGGGTTTTGGCAGTTGGTTGGGGTTTGTTCAACTCCTGGCGGAGAGAATACTTAAATTCGGCAAAACCGGAGTAGCCTAATTTTTTGCAAAGACGCAGTATGGTGGCTGTGGAATAGGAAACTTGTCTGGCTAACTCATGAATGCTCATGGTCAGGACAGGCTGAGAGTTTCCATATACGTATTTCAGGATATCCAGTTCTTTTTCGCTTAAGCTTCCAATAACCGCATCATCCAAATGAAGAGTGATCATCGTATATACTCCTTTGGCCGGGGGAAACTAACGGGTACAACTTGTTTTTACAAAGGATTATAGCACGATAGCCACAAAATGTCAGCAAAAAACGAAAAATTCAGTATATTGTAAGTTTTGTTGTTTAGACAGGTATCTTCTTGCCCGTTTGCGCCGGACAAGAAGCATCGGATGTATTACCGTTTTCTGCTGTCAAAGAAAGGAAATGCCTCGATGGCGTCCAGAATATCCCGGAAATCTTCTCTGGGCGCTAATTCAATATATTGTTTTAACAGTTCCGTTTCCCGATTTTTAAACGGGCCATAGAAAATATCATACAGATTGTGGCCCCGCATATAAATTTTAAATTCTTCAAAATGCGCTTTTAATTCTTCCAGAGAATTCAGTTCTTTTCCCAGCACTTGGGTTAAATGACGTCCACAAGACAGCCGGTGAAGATATTTTTTCCATTTGGCAAAAAGAATGCGCCAAAAAGCCTTTTCACTTTTGACAATGCCTAATCGGGTCATAATTTCAGGATTTAAGAAATAGTTTTCAAATGAGTAATATTTTAGGATTAATACATTGCGCCGCTGGATTTTGGGAAGCTTGTCGGCATCTTCCCGGTTGCGGTCGCGGTAAAATTGGCACAGATTTCCGGCCAGCTGTTCCGGGTCCTGGCCGTCGCTGTCCCGGATCATCAGGAATTGATCCCGCAGATATACCTGATTCATATATTTCAAATTGGCATATGTGCGGATATTTGTACAGCTATTGGTAGTGATGATGGAAATTCTGGACAAGCTGCCGTCTGCGTGATAAAGTTCCGAAAAGTATTTTTCCAGAAGCAGCGGCAGCCGGCTTTTATCTTGTTTGCCCTCGACAATAAATACAAAATCAACATTGAGGACATCATTGGCGCTGTAACCCAAATCATCCAGGATGTGATCGATATTGGCATGTGCGCGGACGGTGGAATAGCCGTCGTCATCCAGTACGACTTGACGGAGCTGCCGTCCGGAAAAATTGGAAATCATAGATGGCGAGTGGGTGGAGAAAATCACCTGGTTTTTTTTCGAAAGGCGGCAGAGGATTTCTCCAGCGGTTTTTTGCAGGGACGGATGAAGAAACAGTTCCGGATACTGCACGAGAATAATGCTGGGAATTCGTTTTTCTTCTTCAATATAAGTTTCCAGCAAGGAGAGCATGTAAATGCTTTTCATGCCATTGCCCAGATGTTCGACAGGGCTGCGTCGCTGTTGCTGTTTGTGCCATACATCGGCAGTCACGTGGAAAAGATCGTCCGGGTTGCAGGACAGGTTGTAAAGTATGCTTTCCTGTCCGCCGTTTTTTCGGTAATTCTCATTGACCTTTTGCGAGAAATCATTGAGGTTGAGCTGATACATTTTGTATTCCAGCAAACGGACGGTTTCTGTCAGTGTGAGTTCTTCGGGAGCTTTTTGGTTAATCAGGCCGATACAACTGTGGCATTGATTGCATAGTTTGGCTGTATCGAACATACAGACGCCGGAACGCAGGTGAATCAACTGTTCATCTTCATGGAACATCAGCAAATCTTCCTGAAAAGGTTTTAAGTCACGGCTGGTGTCAATGTAATACAAGCGGGGAAACAGTTCCGGCAGGTATCGGTTGGGCTTGTGCGAGCCGTCCAGGAAGCGGATTTCTCCGCTTTTGTTGACCGAGCAGGTAAAAGGGAGCAAGCCGTCTCTGAAGGACGGCATTTTGGCGGAAAAATCCCGCTTCCACGTTTCAAACCGTTTATAAGGACTGATCAGGCCATAAACATGAAGACGGGAAAGATCTTCCTCGCCTAAGCGCAGCACCATGGATATTTCAATATTTTGCCCTTTTTCATTGAAATCTTTTTCAGATACCTTATAGGCGCTGAATACGATGCGGATAGCGTCTAATATACCGGTTTTACCGGTATTATTTTTGCCTACCAGTATCAATGCGTTTTGTATATTGGGAATTTCCAAATCCCGGATAGATTTGAAATTCCGGATGCGAAGAGAGGTGATTTGCATTGCGGCCTCCTTTATGTAAGTGGGAGATGATTAATCCTGTCCCTGCTCTTTTTCCTGCAGCAAATGAAAATACTTGTCATGAACTTCCCGGTATACCTGGTTGAATTCCTCGTCATGTCCGGAATGTAGCATGGAAATATAATCATGTACCTGATGATTGATTCCGGGGGTTGCCCTTGCTACGGTTGCCACGCCTACATTGGAGCAGACGTCGGAAATCCGTGCCGCTTCAGAAAGTAAATTAAAAAATTCGGAACCATTGAAGACTCCGCATTTCCCGTTGCGGAGCCGTTTTAAATGGTGTTCTTTTAATATATTTACCATATCGTCCACAACTTGTTCCAATGGTTCGATTTGTCGGGCTTCCGCGAGATTCTGTTTCCGGAAAGCTTCATTGGTGTGATTGAGGATCGTATCTAACAGTTTCCATAACAGATTCAGCTCGGAAAGGGCATCCTGGGAAAAAGAACTGTCCTTCTCATTGAGATCGACGGCAATCTGGGCGATATTCAGAGCGTGATCTCCCAGACGTTCAAATTCTGTAATGGCAGAAAAATAATAATTCATGATTTCCACATGATAGTGGGATGTGATCGTGGCGGAAATTTGGATCAGGTAATTGCTTACCCGGTCCGCCATGCTGTCAATATAATTTTCATCTTCTTCAATCAGCCCCATGGTGTCAGGGTTATATTGGGTAAACATATCAAATGCCCGGTTGATATTGGTCTCTGCCAGTTTGAACATAACCAGCAGGATATCGTAACAACGCCCGAAAGCCATTGCCGGGGTGCTGATAAATACCGGATTCAGAGAATCCAGCATTTCGTCATATTTTCCAACAGCTACAGGCTTGTCTTTAATCAGCTTGTGGCTGATTTTTTCATAGATCCCTACAAATGGAAGAAGAAGGATCGCGCAGGTAAGGTTGAAAATGGAATTGGCGTTGGCAATACCACCGGAGTGAATCGCCCGGTCCCAGATTCCCTCAAGCAGCCCTAATCGATGAATGACAGCGACTACGGTTAAAATTAATACGGATTTACACAGATTAAACAAAATGTTTACAACACCCACTCTTTGGGCTTCCGCTTTTGCACCAATGTTGCAGACGATAGCTGTGGTTACGCAGTCGCCCAGATAGATGCCTACCAGTACGGCATAAATATCTCCAAAAGTCAGTTGCCCCGAAGTGGAAAATGCCTGCAGGATGCCAACGGTGGCGGAGGAACTTTGGAGCACAAAAGCAACACCCGCCCCTGACAGATAGGCCAGCAGAGGATTCTCTCCCAGGCGGGAGAAAAGCTGCTCTACGATTCCGCTGTCAGACAGTACGCTTACTGCATCTGCCATATTCAGCAGTCCGGAAAACAGGATGCCAAATCCGATGATGATATGTCCTATTTTGCCGGAATCACGGGATTTTATCCCCATGATAATGATAATGCCGATAATCAGAGCCAAAGGCGCCAGCGTGGATGGTTTTAAAAATTGTAAAAACCAGGTGCCGGATGAATTGATATCCAAAAGCCGGATAATCTGTCCGGTGACGGTTGTACCCACATTGGCGCCGACAATAATTCCCAGGGATTGGCGCAGGGAGATAATACCAGCGCCGACAAGCCCGGAAGTGAGGACAATTGTTGCTGTTGAAGATTGAATAACTGCAGTTACGGCCAGTCCAAGAAGAAATGCTTTAAGCGGAGTGCCGGTGATCCGCTCCATGGCTTTTTTCAGCGTACCGGAAGAGCTGGCTTTCAGCCCGTCTCCCATCATACGCATTCCGTAGAGGAACATGGCCAGTCCGCCAAAAAGGGTTATTACATTAAAAATATTCATATTCGTCCACCTGCAAGATTGTATAAAAGGAAAAGGCAATAACAATTGCCTGAGAAGCTTTACTTTGAATTTTACTAAAGTTTTACCTAAATTGCTATAGTTTTTTTCAAAATTGTTAAGTTTTGTCGTATTATGACTGTGCTTATGAGTATCCTGTGAACGCAGCCGCATATGCCCATTAAAAATCGCCTGACGACGATGGGGCATATGCTTTGGTTCCTTGACTGTATTAGCCCATGACTAGTCAGCGGAGTGATTAATCATGGTGTGAACAGTAACGAGTGAATAGTAATATGGATATCGGAAATGGAAAAGGTATTGCATAATGGATGTTTTTGGGTATAATGATAATGAGGTCAGAGGTGCTGATATGTTGGATTTCAGGAATGTAATACAAGGGAAAGAGTATGATTTTTTGCGAACCCATCCCCGTTTGGGAAGAAGGATTATGTTATTGGGCCTTGGGGGAAGCTATGCCTATGGAACCAGCCAGGAAGGCAGCGACATTGATTTTCGCGGGGTTACACTGCAGCTTTCTTCTGATTTGATTGGCATGACGGGATTTGAGCAGTATGAGGACAGAAAGACAGACACCGTGATTTACGGCTTCAATAAGATTATCCGGCTTCTTTTGGAATGCAATCCTAATACTTGTGAGATATTGGGTCTGGATGATGACCAATATTTGATTCAGTCAGAACTTGGCAGAGAATTGATTGCCAACCGTGGGCTTTTTCTTTCCAAGCGGGCCATTCAGTCCTTTGGAGGATACGCGGAGGCACAACTACGCCGTCTGCAGAATGCCCTGGCAAGGGATTCTATGGCCCAGAGTGAGCGGGAAGCGCATATTTTAAAATCCGTCAGAAACGCTATGGAGGATTTTAACCGCAGATACCGGGCTAATGAAAGGGGGAGCATTCACATTTACATCGATAAAGCGGAGAATCCGGAGTTGGATACGGAAATCTTTGTGGATGCGGCATATCAGCATATGCCGCTGAGAGACTACAACAATATGCTGGGAGCCATGCGGTCGGTAGTGAATGATTATGAGAAGATTGGCAAAAGAAATAAAAAGAAAGACGATGCGCATTTGAATAAGCATGCCATGCATCTTATCCGGTTATTTATGATGGCCGTTGATATTTTGGAAACAGGCGAAATCTGTACGCACCGAAAGGAAGATGCCGGTTTGCTGATGAAAATCCGCCGGGGAGGTTTCCGGCAGCCAGACGGCGCGTTTTCACCGGAATTTTATGAAATTTTGGAAATGTATGGGCATAGGCTGGAAAAGGCGGCTCGAATAACCCGGCTTCCGGAGAATCCGGATATGGAGCGGGTGGCAGCATATGTGGAACGGGTGAACCGGCTGGTAGTAATTGGCGATATTTAGCGGAGCCGTTGGTGAAGAGGTGTGGAAATGAGGATGGTCAGACAGGAAATTGAAGAAAAATTGAGAGAACTTGAGAGCCGGGAGGATGTCCGCATCCTGCATGCTGTGGAATCCGGGAGCCGGGCATGGGGCTTTGCATCGCCGGATAGCGATTATGACGTACGGTTTGTCTATGTCAGGCCGCTGGAGGACTATTTGCGGCTGGATGAGCGGCGGGATGTGATTGAGTGGCAGTTAGATGAAGTATTGGATATCAATGGGTGGGATTTGAGAAAGGCGATGAAGCAGTTTGCCAGGGGGAATGCCACGCTTTTTGAGTGGAGCTTTTCGCCGGAAATATACCGGACAACAGAGGAGTGGGGGAGGATTCAGGAAGTATCAAAAGCATATTTTTCTGAGAAATCGGCGGTCTGCCATTATTATGGGATGGCCAACAGCATTTACCAGGAATGTCTTCTTGGTGAAACGGTCAGTTATAAAAAATATTTTTACGCTTTGCGTCCGCTGCTTGTGGTGCGTTATATTGAACGTTTTCACCAGATACCGCCTGTGCGGTTCGCGGATTTATTTTGCGTAGTGCCAGAGGCAGGTCTGCGCGAAGCAATTGATGAACTTTTGGAAAAGAAAAAACTGACTGGGGAAAAAGAGTTAAAACCGCAAATACCGGCTATTTGCCGATTTATTGAGGAAGAATTGCCCAGGCAGAAGCGCCTTGCCGACAGTCTGCCGGATGATCATAATAAGGATTGGACAGAATTGAATGATTGTTTTCGGAAAATCATTATTGCGTAACCGTTGAGGAGGGATATCTTCTTGTCGGTATGAGCTGTTACGAAAAATTAAGGTAATCGTTCAGACGGGTATCTTCTTGCCCGTCAACGTCGGACAAAAGCTGGGATGTCCGTTCGATGCGGAATTTGACAAGAATTTTAGCTTATTAAGAATAAAAGAGAAAGGAAGCAGGATGATGGGAACGATAGGAAATGTGATTTGGTTTATTTGTGGAGGATTGGTTGGCGGGTTGAGCTGGTGTCTGGCAGGATGTGTCTGGTGTGTTACTATTATAGGAATACCAATAGGAATGCAATGCTTTAAGCTGGCTTCGCTCAGTTTTTTCCCGTTCGGGAAAGAGGTGATATATGGAGGCGGCGCAGGGTCATTTTTTCTTAATATTATCTGGCTCTTAATATCCGGATTGCCTCTTGCCTTAGAGCATTTGACGATGGGCGTCTTGCTGTGTGTGACATTAGTGGGGATACCTTTTGGTTTGCAGCAGTTCAAGCTGGCGAAGCTGGCTTTAATGCCGTTCGGGGCAGAAATCATCCGGGAGGAAATATGACAGGCATAAAGTATTATGATATTGGGCTCAATCTGTTTGGCAAACAATTTCCAGATCCGGAAAAGATTATAAAAAATGCGGCGGCAGCAGGCGTGTGCTGTATCCTCACCGGCACTGACCGCCGTGAGAACCAGTTGATCGATGAATTTGCCAGAAAGCATGAGGTTTTTGGAACGGCCGGGATTCATCCCCACAACGCAGATTCCGCAAAAAAGGAAGATTTTGAACAGATTGAAAAACTGATTACGGAAAATGGCCGGATTGTTGCCGTGGGAGAATGTGGGCTGGATTTTGACCGTATGTTCTCTTCGCGTGAAAATCAGATCCGCTGCCTGGAGAAGCACATTGTGCTGGCAGAGCGTCTCCAAAAGCCGCTTTTTCTTCATGAGCGCGCGGCGGCAGAGGAATTTATCCGGAGATTCAAGAAACATCCGGATATTTGCAAAAGATCCGTAGTCCATTGTTTTACCGGCGATAAGAGAACCTTGGAGCAATATCTATCCATGGGTTTTTCCATTGGCATTACGGGATGGATTTGTGATGACCGAAGGGCAAAAGAACTTCGGGAGGCGGTGAAGATAATCCCTCTGGACAGAATTTTGCTTGAGACAGATGCGCCTTATTTGACACCGCGCAATGTGCCGGGCCTGGGAAGGACCAATGTGCCGGAGAATATCGTGTATGTGGCAAGGGAGCTGGCAAAGTATATGAAGGCGGAAGAGGAAGAGCTGATTTTACATGCCAGGCAGAATACGGAAAATATTTTTAAACTGTCTGTTGCCACAAAATAATTAACGCTTAGATTACTACTTATAGAATAACAAAAAATACAAAAAAGCTGCTTGACTTTGGAACGATTCCAACCTTTATAATAAAAGCAGCCATTTTCGCAGAAAAAGAGCGGATTTTAGGTTCATCATATTATACGAGGAGGTTATTTTTGATGAAATTGCGCAAGAGGGAAATAGCGGATAAAGTGACGAAGAACGCGGCAGCATTGGGAATGGCCGGGATATTGGCCGCTATGGCAGTTTTTCCGGTATCGGCGGCGACGGGATGGTCCCAGGTAGGGGACAAGAGATATTATTACCAGCAGGACGGGAAGATGGCCACAGGGCTGATGAACCTGGACGGGACGTATTATTACTTTTTGTCGGATGGTTCGATGGTTACTGGCTGGCTGAAGCTGGACGGGAATTATTATTATATGGGAGAGAACGGGGCTCTTACTACGGGATGGAAACAGATAGACGGAGAGTGGTATTATCTGCGTCCGGACTCCGGAATATGCGTGCTCAATTCCGCGGTTGAGGTTGACGGCTATTGGTATTTCTTTAAAAGCGATGGCAAGAAATTAAATGGCTGGCTGAAGAAGAACGGCGCTTACTATTATATGGATCCGGCAGGGAATGGCCGGATGGTGGCAGGTACGACCCAGATTATTGACGGCGCCAGCTATACTTTTGCTGCTGATGGTGTGTGTATTTCTAACGGATATGTGAACAATTATTATGATTCCGACGGTGCGGTGGCCCAAAGTTCCGGACAGGGTTCCTCACAGAGTTCGTCCGGCAGCCGGGTGGTGGCGACTGGCGGTGCGAATTTTAATAAAGGGCCAGGAGTATAGTTTCAGGATATTTCTGGAAGGGATGAAAATGCTTAAGAGGAGAGGTACCGATATGGTTAAACGATTTCGTTTCGGCCGTCCGATAGAGACGGAGGCCGTAGTAAATGAGGCTGGGATTCTTGGGGGAAGGGTTGGAGCATCGGTACAGGATATTCCCGGTTTTCTTAAGGTTACAGCAGGAACAGGCATGGAAGAGGGCAGTACCGTTATTTATGAAATGGGAGAGCGGGATGCCATATATGGACTGGGTGAGAATGTCAGAGGTATCAATAAGCGGGGATGGCTGTATGAATCAAACTGTACCGATGACTGCATTCATACGGAGAGCAAACATTCTCTTTATGCAGCACATAATTTTTTCCTGGTTGACGGGCGGGAGAGATTTGCGATATTTGTGGATGCGCCGCAAAAAATAGTTTTTGACATGGGATTTCAGGAGCGTAGCCGCTTGGCGGTAAAAATAGCGCCTGGCGGATTTGTGCTGTATATTTTGGAAGGGGATGACCTGCGGGGGATAGTGAGGGAGTTCCGGCGGATGATTGGCAAAAGCTATCTGGCTCCCAAGTGGGCTTTCGGGTATGGACAGAGCCGGTGGGGATATCAGAACGAGGAAGATATCCGTGAAGTGGTCAGGCAGCACCGGGAAAACGGTGTGCCTTTGGACAGTGTGTATCTGGATATCGACTATATGGAGCAGTATAAGGATTTTACGGTGGACGGGGAGCGTTTTCCGGAGTTTCCGGCCTTTGTGAAGGAAATGAGGCAGCAGGGAATCCACCTGGTGCCGATTATTGATGCAGGGGTGAAAATTGAAGAAGGATACCCGGTTTACGAGGAAGGCTTGGAAAATGGCTATTTCTGCAAAAAGGCGGACGGAACGGAATTTGTAGGTGGTGTTTGGCCGGGGCGGGTACATTTCCCGGATGTGTTGAATGAAAAGGCCCGCAGATGGTTTGGGCTCAAGTATCAGGTTCTGCTGGAACAAGGAATTGACGGGTTTTGGAATGATATGAACGAACCGGCGCTCTTTTATGCGGAGGAGTATCTGAAGGAGGCATTTGGGAAGCTGGCAGATTATCAAAAGCAGGAGCTGAATATCCACTCATTTTTTGCCATGAAGGAGATGCTGTTGGGGGTTTCCAACAGGCCGGAAGATTACCAGACGTTTTACCATGATTATCAGGGGGAGAAAATTTGTCATGATCAGGTGCATAATCTGTATGGCTATGGCATGACCCGGGCGGCGGGGGAGGCTTTTGACGAGCTGAAACCGGAGCAGAGGATTCTTTTATTTTCCCGGGCGTCTTATGTAGGGATGCATCGGTATGGCGGCGTGTGGATGGGGGATAATTGTTCCTGGTGGTCCCATTTGCTGATGAATCTGCAAATGCTTCCCGGATTGAATATGTGCGGTTTTTTGTATACGGGAGCTGATTTGGGCGGTTTTGGCGAAGATGCGACGGAGGATTTGCTGCTGCGGTGGCTGGGACTTGGTATTTTTACCCCATTGATGCGGAACCATTCGGCAATGGGGACGCGTATGCAGGAATTTTACCGTTTTGGCCATGTAGATGATTTCCGCAATATCATCGGGCTGCGCTATGTTTTTTTGCCTTATCTTTACAGCGAATTTATGAAGGCAGCCATGCGGGATGATATGATGTTTTTGCCGCTGGCTTTTGTTTACCCGGAAGATGAGATGGCGGCTGGAGTAGAAGACCAGCTTATGGTAGGGGAGAGCATGATGATTGCCCCGGTCTACCGCCAGAACGCCAGGGGGAGGTATGTATATCTTCCGGAGGAAATGAAGCTGTATCGAATGAGGAGCGGGGAAGATTGGGACGAAGAAATGCTGCCGGCAGGGCATCATTATGTGCCGGCAGAATTGAATGAAGTCCTAGTGTTTGTACGGCCGGATCATGTGGTTGTGTTGTCCTCCGGCGGCGGTTGTGTGGAGAAGGTGGATACTTCCCGGCTGGATTTGCTGCATTTCGTGAAAACGGAGGCAGTTTATGAGTGGTATGAAGATGACGGTTACCAAAAGAAAGTTAATCTCGAAGCCGGGATAACCAGAATTGTGGTTAAGAGCGACAAAAGCGTGCGGGCCGAAGGCGCCAGAAAGATAGAATGCCGCCTGGTATGATCAAATAAAGCCAACGCAGCAGATGTGCATAAATTTATGAGGCGTATGTGGAATGTACGTTGATTAAATTTATGTGCATCTGACGGAAAATCAGCCACAAAGGCAGGTGTAGGAGAGATTCCGAGAGTACATCAAATTAAGGATAAAAGGAGACAGGCGTTGATAGTTAAGATCACAGATACAAGCCGTGTTTCATCATTGTTTGGCAAATGGGAAGAAACGTTTATCTGGTCATGTTTGCAGGGAGTAATGGGAGAGATTTACGCGGATGATTCGGATAATCCGACAGCAGCGATGGCTATGTTGGGGGATTTTGCGTTTTTTGCCGGGAAACCAACGATAGAATTAATAGTAAATAAACCTGCCGGGTATCCGAAAAAATTTATAATAATGATCCCTCAAAACGAATCCTGGCAAAATATGATTACAGGGTTTTACGGTAAAAAGGCAAAAACCGTTTCCCGCTATGCAATGAAAAAAGGGCAGGGCATTTTTGACAAAGAAAAATTGCAAAATGCGGTTGCCTCCTTGCCAGAAGGATATACGGTTTCCCTGATTGATGAGCCGCTTTATCAGATGTGCAAGGCGGAAGCGTGGAGCGCCGATTTGGTGTCGCAGTTTGCAGATTATGAAAGTTACCGCAATTTGGGGATAGGGGTGGTAATCTGCAAAGATAACCAGATTGTATCTGGTGCATCTTCTTATTCCCGATATAATGAAGGGATAGAAATAGAAATTGATACTAAGAAAGAATACCGGAGAAGGGGATTAGCTTATGTATGCGGGGCAAAATTGATTTTGGAATGTTTAAGGAGGGGCTTGTACCCGAGCTGGGATGCGCAGAATACAAATTCTGTCGCTTTGGCGGAAAAATTGGGTTATCATTACAGCCATACTTATATGGCAGTTGAGATTTGGGATTATTGAATCATTGGTGTTGTTTTCCATCGTGGATATTCACAATTGTTTGATAATAGGGGATCTGACATGAATTTTGGCTTACTGCTAAATTTGAGGCATATGATAGATGTCAAATTTCCCGCCATTTGGGCCGTTATTCCATTTGTTATGCGCAGCCCCATGCAGAGGAAGTATGCCACAGAAGCGGCGCATGGGGGTGCGTCGAGTAGGGAAAATCTTCCCTACTCGATTGAATAGAGCAATCAGAATGATACAATAAGCTGCATTTTGAATTTTTCTTCGCCGTATACGGCATGGGGGATATCCTTTGGCATGATCAATGTCTCGCCTTCGTCCAGGAGGAAGATTTCACCGCCGACAGTAAAACGTCCGGTTCCTTCCAGGACAGTTACCATTGCGTCTCCGCCTGCTGCATGGGTAGAAATTTCTTCTCCCTTGTCAAAAGAAAAAATGGTCATGCTGACTTTATCATTCTGTACAAGCGTTTTGCTGACTACCTGGCCGGGGTGATATTCAATTTGGTCTTTTAATTGTAGTTTCATTTGTTTTTCCATGTTTTTGTACATGTTTTTTCCATTCCTTTCCAAGGTACATGTGTAATTGTTACCGTTCAGACGGGGTATCTTCTTGCCCGCCTACGCCGGACAAAAACTGGAATGTCCGTCCAATGTGGAATTTGAGATAAATTTGGGTTTACAAGCAAGCTTTATGCCCCAAATTCATCTCAAATTCCCCGCCGTCTGAACTGTTACGTTTAATTATCGAGAATTTTTCCGTCAATTGATACGGTTATGGTTTGCCAGGGAATGAATTTCCCGCTGTCCTGCAAGGCTTTTTTTGCGGCCGCTTCAAGCCCGCCGCAGCAGGGAACTTCCATACGTAAGATGGTAACGCTTTTTATATTGTTATTTCTTATTATTTCTGTCAGTTTTTCACTGTAATCAACAGAATCAAGTTTTGGGCAGCCGATTAATGTGATTTTTCCTTTTATAAAATCTTCATGGATACTCGCATAAGCGTATGCAGTGCAATCAGCGGCAATCAGCAGTTTTGCTCCCTCAAAATATGGGGCATTTACAGGGGCGAGCTTGATTTGGCAAGGCCATTGGCCGAGCCGGGAAGCAGCCTGGGGCATAGGGGAAGGGATTTCTTCACTCTGCGGATGGGCCATTTGGCGAACCTGCATTCCCGGGCAGCCTGTATGGGAAAGTTTCATGCCCTGCTCTCTCATTTTCTTTTGCCTGGCAGCGAGAACAGCAGCTTCGTCGTATGCAGGCGCTTCCCGTTCTTCAAAGCTGATAGCGTCAGTAGGGCATTCGGGAAGACAGTCGCCCAGGCCGTCGCAGTAATCCTCGCGGGTAAGTGCGGCTTTTCCATCGATAATTTCAATTGCTCCTTCGTGGCAGGCTGCGGCACATGCACCACATCCGTTGCATTTGCTTTGATCAATTTTTATTATCTTTCTAATCATCTACTATTCCTCCTGAATGGATATTGTGTTCCTTGACTTTATGTTCCTGATTATACTATAATGATCCGCATAAGTATGTGGTTATAACCACGGAAATGAGGTTTTTATTATTTTGAAAATTATTTCTCAAACGGCTCTTTTTCAGGGATGTTCCGATGAAGATATTTTGAATATGGCCAAGCATCTGGATTTTCGAACGGCCCGATATGGAAAGGGGAATGTGATTTTCGGTGCGGGGAGCATCGTGACGGATATCGGCCTTGTCCTTTTTGGAAGCGTCCAAATTGAACATACGGATCTTTGGGGAAATAAAAGCATCCTTGGCATTGTCCATGCCGGCGGCGTATTTGCCGAGTCTTATGCCTGTATACCGGACGAGCCGATGATGGTAGATGCGGTGGCTAATGAGGAATGCAATATTTTATTTATCAGTGTCCCCAAGCTTTTTCAGCCCTGTCCGGTATGCGGGAGTCAAAACAGGCTTATCCGGAATCTTGTCATGATCAGCGCAAGAAAAAATCTGCAGCTCTCTAAACGCAGCCTGTATACATCGCCCAAAACAATACGAGGAAGACTGCTTTCTTATTTTTCCCAGCAGGTTTCTGTACAGGGGAGCAGAAAAATTGTCATTCCGTTTGACCGCCAGCAATTGGCAGATTATCTGAATCTGGATCGCAGCGCTTTGTCGAAGGAATTGGGGAAAATGAGAAAGGACGGTTTGATTGAATTTAACAAAAATACTTTTACTATAAAGGAAATAATCCAGGCGGCGGGGAATTTGAGATGAAGTTTGGATGCCGGGTTTGCTTGCTGCCAAAATTTATTTCTAATAGTTTTTTGGCAATAGTTGATTTTTTTGCACAAACCCTTGAAAACATTTGTTCTTTTTCTTTGGCAGTTATAATGGTATAATGTCGTTAGACATTATACCAGCGCCAGTTCGGCGCTGCGCAAAGCGCGGCAAAATACCATAGCGAACTGTGCGCATCCCCCAGAGGGAGTATGTGCGAAGCACATGGTATAATGTCGTTAGACATTATACCAGCGCCAGTTCGGTGCTGCGCAAAGCGCGGCAAAATACCATAGCGAACTGTGCGCATCCCCCGGAGGGAGCATGTGCGAAGCACATGATATAATGTCCAAAGGACACGCTATGGTAGCAAAAGACGGGACAAAGCGGTGGGGCGGGATGAATAAACGGATTGTATCAATTATTGATGAATTGTACAGGGCAACCCCTGGGGTCAGTATCAGCAGTTTGGCAAAAAAGTTCCAGGTTTCTCAGCGAACAATCAGAAATGATTTAAATGCCATCAATGACCTTTTGTCAGAAAACCGGATAGGGGAGATGGAGATCCGAAGCGGAGGCAGGATTTTCTGCGGAAAGGATTTTGAAAAGCTGCTTTTGTTGGTTTCGGATGAGGATTTTTACGCATATAAGCTTTCTAAAGAAGAGCGGATAAGGATTGCGGCCTCTTTTCTGGTGAGTTCCTCGGAATATATTACCCTATAGGCAATTGCGGAAAGTTTATTTGTCAGCCGGGCCACGATTATTCATGACCTGGATGAGATCAAACGCTTTGTAAAGGAGGGAAAGCTTCAGGTTCTTTCTCACCCCAACAAGGGGCTTAGGGTAGATGGCCTGGAAAGTGACAAGCGCCTGTTTTTAATGAGGCTGGCCGGGCAAAAGGGCTTTAACGACCGTCAGGATATTGTGGCGAAAAATATTAGTCTGCAGGCAGGAAATAAAATCATTGTCCAGAAAATCGTGAATGAACAGGAACATATCCATGCCAGCTTTTTTACGGATTCGTCTTTCCATAGGCTCCTTCTTTATCTGGGTATTATGATTAACCGCAATTTGCAGGGGGAATATATCGAGGAGCGGAAAAGAGCCAGCAACAGCAAATATCATATGGCGCAGGATATGATGAAGTATATTGTACAATACTGCCATATCACCACAACAGAGGATGAAGTGCAGTTTTTAAGCGAACTGCTGGCCAGGGCCAGATATTTAAAAAATAAAGCAGTACAGAATAATGTAGTGCAGATACAGATGATTACGCGGCAGTTTATCGAAAAGATTTCTGATGAACTGGGTGTCAATCTGAATGATGATTATGATTTTTTTGAGAGCCTGTCCAACCACCTGGCTTCTATTTTCTCGGCAAAAGAGGTTTCTTACCCGGAAAATTCTGTGATTGACGAGATTGTGGCTGAAAATCAGGAGGTAGTGCTGGCCGTAAATAAGCGCAAGACTATTGTCCAGAGCTGTATGAAAAGGGAACTGGCGGAAAAAGATCTGGAATATGTTGCTGTCCATGTATGCGCTGCTTTGGAAAGGAAGAAAAATAAGGGGATTGCCTTCCATGTGATTGTAGCCTGCCATGCCGGGATCGGAACCTCAAGGCTTCTTCTGGAAAAGCTGAAGACACATTTCCAGTTTCAGATTGTTGATGTGGTATCTTCCCATGAAGCGAAGAATCTGGAAGAGGGGAAAGCGGATTTTGTGATTTCAACCATCCCTTTAGAGGGCTGTAAGCTGGATTATGTGGTGGTTTCCCCTATGTTAAATGATGAGGATTATGTCCGTGTCGGCAATAAGATTGATGCGCTGAAGAGCAGCCGCCGTCTGCCGTCCAGGATAGAGGAACAGGAAATCACCGCAAAGGGGATGATCGAACGGCTGACTCCCATTGTCTGGGAAGCTGTGCCCGACCAGGCGGCTGTACTGATGAAAAAAATGCGGAAAGCTATCCGGGATTATTTCCGCCAGTCAATCGAAGCGGAGGCTGAGATTTTTTCACCGTACCTTCATCATCTGCTGAGTCCTTCGCATATTACCCTGGATGTGGAGTGCAGGGACTGGCGGGAAGCGGTTAAAATATCGGGAGAAAAGCTTATGGCTGAGGGCTATATTGAGAAGCGATATATTGACGCCATGATTCGCAATATCGAGGAGCATGGGCCTTATGTGGTTCTTTCGCCTGGTTTCGCCGTGCCCCATGAAGGGCTGGAGGCCGGAAGTATCAAGGTAGGAATGCATCTGATCCGTTTGAAGACGCCGGTAAACTTTGGAAATGAGGAGTTCGACCCAGTCGAGTTTGTGTGCTGCTTAAGCGCGGTGGATCACAAGACCCACCTGAAAGCCTTTTTTAATCTGGTTAATATGCTCCAGACCGGGGATTTTAAGGAAAAGCTCCGCCGGTGCGATACACCGGAGGAGGCTTCAAAGATTATTGAGATGTATGAATATGAGGTTATGGGGTGAGGCTCCCCGCTGTTTGTAATGATGGCATTCAGGCATTGTTTGTATGAAAACGATTTAGTTCAAAACACAATGGCATCAGTACCGCATTGATAACCAGCGAGTAAAACAAAGGAAGCAGCGCTACCGATATATCCCCACATAAGGCGGCAAAATCGGGATTTGGCATATGACGGCGCATAAGATTCACTGTGCTGATGGTAAAGCCGATGCTTCCCCAAATTAAACTGGATCTGCATACCAGTTTAAGCGCGTTCGCACTGTCCCTTATCATTTCTGCTGTGCAATGGTCTCTTTTAATTAAATAGACAAATGCTTTTAGAAAGCCCCGCCAATATCCTGTACACAGCAATGTCAGAAAGCAGGGAATCAGGATAAATTCCAGACTGATAGAATCCACAAAATACCAGGTTCTGTTGCCGATTCCATATTTGACGATAAACAACACCCCTAAAACCAGGACTACAAGCTTTACCAGCAAACCCGAACTTTTTTGGGCGTTATTTGCTTTTTGCTGCAATTCCACAAGATTTTCTTCTGCTCTTTTTTGATAATTTTCCATGGCAATCCTTTCTCCGCTGAGCAGTTCATTTGCGCTGATACCAAGTATTTTACATAAGTCCAGCATAATGGAGGCATCCGGAATGCTTTTTCCGGTTTCCCATTTTGACACTGCCCGGTCGGTAATATTTAACTTTTCTGCTAACTGTTTTTGTGTAATTCCTTTCTCTTTTCGACAGGTTGCAACGAATTTTCCTATCGTTTCCTGGTTCATGTTTTTATCCTCCTTGCCATCAGTATAATAGAAAAAAAGTTGCTCAGAAACTAACCAATAGTTGATTTTGGCAGATTCAACCAGCGGTTGATGAATGGATATATTTGATTATAGACTATTTGCCTGCTGCCTACAATAACCTTATGAACTGTAGCTACAATTTTGGCTTGCTTGTTGCGGTTGCCGGGTAATCCGGGAAAATATACAGAATGGTTGAAATCCTTTCAAACCGACAGGAAAAGATTTTAACCATTCTATTTTTCTGCACAATTATGGAAAAGAATTTGACTGTTTTTCATCAATAATGCGTGATAAGATAAATGCACAAACAGGAAAATCCAAAAACAGAGTTCACAGAGCCGGCACAGGAAGAACTGTTGGAGGGGTAAGAGCAGAAGGAGGAGGGACAGGATGATCTGGGAAGAGTTAAAGGAATCCTTAATCATGATGGACTTGGAGGCCAGCTCCAGCCAGGATGTGTTTCAGAAGCTGGGCAGCGCCCTGACAAGAGAAGGCTACACAAAGGATTCTTACATTGAAGCCCTTTCAGAGAGAGAGAAGAATTTTCCCACAGGGTTGGACATTAATGGGATTGGAGTTGCGATTCCCCATACGGATGTAAGTCATGTTAATAAGCCTGGGATTGCCATTGGGCTTTTGAAAAATCCGGTTTCGTTTATCCAGATGGCAACGGATGATGAAGAGGTAAAGGTAAAACTGGTTTTTATGTTGTCTGTCATTAACCCGGAGGCGCATTTGGAGGAATTAAAGCAAATCCTGGCCATTATCCAGGACACGGATGTCCTGAAAAAGCTGACAGAAGCAGAGGAGAAGCAGCAGATCATAAATATTATCAGAGAAAAGGAGATTGCATTATGAAAAAGAAAGTTATCGTAGCCTGCGGCGGAGCCGTAGCAACCTCAACTATTGCAGCCAATAAAGTAGTGGAGCTGTGTAAGAAAAACGGTATCGATGTGGAGATCTGCCAGATCCGGATTTCTGAGATTGAATCCAATCTCTCGGGAGCTGTCTTAATTGTCCCCACTTCTAAAGTAAAAAGGGATTATGGAATTCCAGTAATTACCGGTATGCCGTTTATTTCCGGCGTAGGTGTGGAAAAGACGGAGGCAGCTATTCTTTGAACAGGGGGCTTTCTTTGAACCGGCGACAGTGGCTCTTCATGGCCTCAAACGGGTTCCTTATGAAGGCGGGAAAACAGTGGCCGTCCTGGGCGGGGGAACTATTGGAATGTTCGTGATGCAGTGGGCGAAAATATTCGGCGCCGCGCAGACTGCGGTGTTTGATATTTCGCCGGAACGGCTTCAACTGGGAATGCGTCTGGGAGCCGGTGCGGGAATGAATACCCTGGATGAGGATTTTATGAAACAGGCCATGAATTTAACAGGCGGAAGGGGATTTGATTATGTTTTTGAGACCGCCGGCAATACAGCCACTATGAAGATGGCTTTTGAGCTGGCAGCCAACAAAGCCCGTGTATGCTTTGTGGGAACGCCCACAAAGGAGCTTTCCTTTACCGTAAAGGAATGGGAGAACATGAACCGGAAGGAATTTACACTGACCGGCTCCTGGATGTCCTACAGCGCTCCGTTCCCGGGTGAGGAATGGAAACTGACTGCCCATTATTTTAAGACCGGAGAATTAAAGTTTGACGATTCCTTTATTTTCAGGAAAATACCTCTGAGCCAGATTGCGGACGCCTTTGAGCTGTTCAAGACGCCAGGGGCAGTAAAAGGGAAAATTCTGATTGACAGCGAAAGGTAGGAGGCCAGGAAGATGATTACGACAATTACCCTGAACGCCTCCATTGACAAGGCGTACCACATGGACAGGGCTATTGAAAACGGGACCGTGATGAGGGTAGGCTCTGTGGGCAATACCGCAGGCGGAAAGGGGCTGAATGTGGCCCGGATCATCCGCCTGTGCGGGGAAGATGTCCTGGCCTCCGGGCTGGTCGGCGGCTATAACGGGCGTTATCTGGAGAAACTTTTGGACGAGGATAGCATCTGCCACGATTTTGACCATATCCGGGGGGAAACCAGAAGCTGTATTAATATCCTCGACGGGCAATTTGGTTCAACGGAATATCTGGAACCAGGCTGTCAGGTGACAGAGGAAGAGGAGAAGAATTTTCTGGAACGCTTCCCGGAAATCATCGAGGACAGCGATGTCGTTACTATATCAGGAAGTGTCCCATGTGGGGTAAGCAGAGACGTTTATCAAAAAATGATTTTGATGGCAAAAAAAGCAGGTAAGCAGGTTATTCTCGATACGAGCGGCGATTTGTTGGAAAAAGGCATTCAGGCGTGCCCGGACATAGTAAAACCAAATAAGGATGAGATGGAAATGCTTTTCCATATGAAAATTGAAAGTATGGAGGATGTGGTTGCCGGCGGGAAGAAGCTGCGGAAACAGGGAATCCCCTGGGTGGTGGTTTCCCTGGGCGGAGATGGGGCGCTGTTGTTCTGCGAAGAAGGTATTTTCCAGGGAAAATCGCCAAAGGTTCCGGTTGTGAACACAGTTGGCTGCGGGGATTCCATGGTGGGAGCTTTGGCAGTATCCCTGCAGAGGAAGGACAATCCTCAAAAGGCGTTAAAGTTTGCTATAGCGGTTGCTACTGCCAACGCCATGTCGTCAGGTACAGGCAATTTTGATCCGACAAACGCGCGGGAATTGTTAGAACAAGTGGAAATCATGAAAATAGAAAACGAAGGATAGAAGAAGACGAAGGATAATGAAGTTAAAGGATAAGGAAAGAAAAGGACAAAAGAAACAGGGGTATAAAAGAGCAAAGGATAACGGGCCCGGAGGATAAAGAAAGCAGTGGACAGAAGGCGCAGGAGATTAACAAACAACGAATAACAAAGCAAAGCATAACAAAGCAAAGCATAACAAAGCAAAGCATAATAAAGCAAAGCATAACAAAGCAAAGCATAACAAAGCAAAGCATAACAAAGCAAAGCATAACAAAGCAAAGCATAACAAAGCAAAGC
>CANDBT010000058.1 GCA_947383005.1 uncultured bacterium
ATGGAAATTTAGACAAGTGAAACATATGGTTAATTAGTGTGGGTCATACTAGTACCCAGCGAACAGCAACTCAGACCGCCATTTAAAATCGCCTGCGGCGATGGGCGGCCTGCTTCGCTGCCATTACGTACATCCCCTATGCCAAGCAGCGTGGTGCTTGACATGGGGAGTGAACAGTAACTGCCATAGTTACTTTTCACGGGGAGAGACATTTTCTTGCCCGTTTTCAACGGACAAGAAACATCGTGCGTTCGCCCATTTCCCATCACTCATGGCATCCGGCCAAAGACGGCCACATCAGAAATATCATCAAAATCACGCCGAATCGGCCGCCAGCGTAAACCAGAATTCCACACCGCCATCCGTATTCCTCACTCCACACTCCTGATGGTGGGCATCCATTATCGCTTTCACGATAGATAAACCAATCCCGCTTCCGCCGTAAGCCCTGGTCCGTGCCTTGTCCACTTTGTAAAATTTCGTCCACAGATTATCAATATCTTCCTCCGGTATCGGTTGTCCGGTATTATAAACCCGAACCACCACCTTTTCTTGCTGCCGTTTTGCACATATTTTTATTATCCGTTCCCCACTCAAATGATTCATAGCATTATTCAGGTAATTCGTCATTACCTCCTCGATTTTAAATTCATCTGCCCACACAGGCAAAGGCCCATCCAGCTCAAGTGAAATCCGGGCGTTTTTCTGTTGGATAAGGATATCCGCAGAACTAAGCAAATCCCGAATCAGTTCAGCCAAATCGAAATGCTCCCACACAGGCGCATCATTGCCAAATTCCAGGGCGCTTAAAGTCAAAAGCTGTTTGACCATCTTATTCATCTTTCCCGCTTCATCCATAATTACTTCACAGTAATAATCCCTGCTTGCGGCGTCCTCAGCCATCCCTTCCGTCAGGCCCTCCGCATAGCCCTGAATTAAAGCAATCGGCGTCTTCAGCTCATGAGATACATTGGCAATAAATTCTTTGCGCATTTCATCAATTTGAATTTTCTCTTCAATATCATGCTGTAACTGCCGGTTAGCCTTCTGTAAAGCGCCAACCGTCTCCTTCAGCTTATCGGATAAGGTATTCATACTGCGTCCCAGCACTCCAATCTCATCCCGGGAATCGCCCTCATACTTGGCATCAAAATCCAGCTCCGACATCCGTTCCGACAAGACCGCCAGCCGCTGCAGCGGCTTAGTCACCCGCATAGTTACAAAATAAATCAGCGCACTTCCCAGAACCAGTGCCGCCAAGCCCACGAAAGTCGTAAACTGGTTAGATAATTCCACACTTTCACGGATACTAGCCAAAGGCATTGACATGATAAACAATGTACTATTGTCAGACAAGAACCCCCAGCTTTCCATATAGCTGGACTGGGAACGAAAATCAAAATTGGTTTCCAACACATAATTTTCGTGTTTTTTCAGCACAATCCCCCGTTTTTTTTCCATCCCCAGCACATACCGCTGCACCTTTTGGATCAAATAATCGCTGTCCCGCCCCGGCCCGAGAATTGCCGTTCCGGTATTGCCGTCAATCAGCACAATATTAATATTGTTTTTCTCTTCATAATCACGGATTTTTCCCAGCAAAGTCTGCTCCGAAAGGGAACCGGATTTATCTCCTGTTTCTTCTTTTCCTTGATGTCCGCCCTCTTCATAAGCACGGGATGACGGTTCATCTTTAGAAAAATATCCCCTTTCTTCGTTTTCCCCTTCTTCCTGGCCAGCCGAATTAGACCATGCCTCCCATTCCTGCTGGATTTCGCGTTTAATCACCTCACTGATAATTTCTCCGGCCTGGCTTTTTTCCATAACTGCGGCATCGATTTCATCGTAAGCCTGTTCCATTTCCTTTCGTTTCTGATCAATATAATATTTTTCCAGCCACCAGTTATTGATTGCCCAGATTGCAAGCATCATCACTGCCGTCAGGCCCATAAAAATCATCATTATCCTATGCCGGATCGAACCATGTAAATACTTGCCCATCAATTAAGTCACCTCGAATTTATAACCCATACCCCAGATCGTTTTAATGCACTCCCCCTTATCCCCCATCTTGCTGCGGAGTTTTTTCACATGTGTATCTATCGTCCTGGCATCGCCAAAGTAATCGTAATTCCAAACATTATTGAGAATCTTCTCCCGCGAGAGCGCCATACCCTGGTTCTCCATAAAAAATGTCAAAAGCTCAAACTCTTTATAACTCAAATCAATGAGTTTGCCATCAATCGTCACCTCATGAGCCGATTTATCAATCCGTATGCCTCCTGCCTCCAGCAGGTCGCCGGATATATTCCTGCTCCTGCGCAAAATAGCTTCTACCCGGGCCACCAAAA
The DNA here is from genome assembly GCA_947383005.1 of uncultured bacterium. Lineage (GTDB taxonomy): Bacteria > Bacillota > Clostridia > Lachnospirales > Lachnospiraceae > Brotaphodocola. Next base: position 2,352 of record CANDBT010000058.1, read on the forward strand.
TCTTTGGGCTGAAAGGCTTGCTGATATATTCATCCACACCCATCTTAAAACCCTGCAGCTCATCCCTCTCTTCCCCCCGGGCCGTAAGCATAATAATCGGCACCTGGGAATACTGGCGAATCGTCCGGCATACTTCCCAGCCGTCCATTTTAGGCATCATCACATCCAGAATAATCAATGAAATATCTTTCTGGGCAAAGAACGCTTCCACCGCTTGTTCGCCATTCTCTGCTTCGATTACCTGATAACCTTTAATGGCTAAAAAGTCTTTTACCAGCTTACGCATCCTGTCTTCATCATCTACCACCAATACTTTTAATAAATCCATGATTTCCTCCTGTCTGTCATGAACCTATTCTAACAAATATTTTTTCCCATTTCTACTATTTCACAGAGATTTCACAGTTATTCTGCAAGGATTGCCGCCGGCATTCAGCAACCTGCCCGAAGGGCTTTTTATTCCGTAAATCGAACCTTCCTATGGAAGAACAAAGAATCCTGCTTTGCAGGATTCTCCGCCTGCGGCGGGTCGCTTTAGCGACATGATTCCTCTCCGCCGCAGTGCGATCCTGCCCGGAGGGCTTTTGCTTTATAGGACGCACTTTCCTATGAAGTAAAAAAGTGTGCGTCTTGACGCACGCTCGCGCCGGAGCGCGGTTGCGACAACAACCATCTCCCTTTGCGCGAAGTGTGCATCCACGCGGAGCGTTTTGTATCATAGGACGCACACTCTTATGATACAAAACACAAGCCAGGACATCCCTTCCTCCAAGAAATATCCCAGCCTGTATAATCAGAGTTATGATTCACAGATACCTTGTGAACATAACGGCATATGCCGTTTACCATTCCTTTGCCACAACAATGCCGTTTTCTCAGCATCTATGAGCGCAATTGCCCTTCGCTGACTTCAATCCCCAATTCCTCCAGTTGTTTATCCTCTACCGGAGAAGGCGCCTCACACATCAGGCAGGAAGCATCTTTTACCTTGGGGAATGCAATAACTTCACGGATATTTTCGCATCCTCCCATCAGCATGGCCACCCGGTCAAGGCCATAAGCCAACCCTGCATGAGGCGGTACTCCATAGCGGAAAGCCGTCAGCAAAAAGCCAAACTGTTCCTGGGCCTGTTCAGGGGTAAATCCCAGCACTTCAAACATCTTGCTCTGAATATCGTTTTGATGGATACGGACAGATCCTCCTCCCAGTTCCGTGCCGTTAAGTACGATATCATAAGCTTTTGCCCTGACCGCACCTGGGTCAGTGTCAATAAGCGCCCAATCCTCTTCCATCGGCATGGTAAAAGGATGGTGCATAGCCACAAACCGGCCTTGCTCCTCGGAGTATTCCAGCAACGGAAATTCCGTCACCCAAAGGAAACGGAAATCATCCTTTTTTAACAAACCGAGCTGTCTGGCCAACTCCAGACGTAAATTACCCAACACATCCCAGACCACTTTCTTTTGGTCGGCAGCAAACAATAACAAATCTCCGGTCTCGCCACCCATAGCGGAAATCAGCGCATCCATCTGTTCCTCAGTCATAAATTTGGCAAAGGAGGACTTGCGTGTATTATCCTGCTGAATGGCCACATAAGCAAGCCCTTTAGCTCCATAACCTTTAGCAAATTCTACCAGAGCATCGATTTTCTTGCGAGGCATGCCGCCCTGGCCCTTGGCATTGATTCCCCGGACTGTCCCGCCCTGCTCCAAAGCGTTTTTAAACACAATAAATTCACAGTTTCGGACTACATCCGACACATCATTAAGTTCCATACCGAAACGCAAATCCGGCTTATCCGAACCATAACGGTCCATCGCTTCCTGCCAGGTCATTCGCGGAATAGGCAAAGGAATCTCCACATCCAAAAGTTCCTTAAAAAGCTTAGCCATCAGCCGCTCATTGACATCCAGCACATCGTCCACATCCACGAAAGACAATTCCATATCAATCTGAGTAAATTCCGGCTGCCTGTCCGCCCGCAAATCCTCATCCCGATAACACCTGGCAAGCTGGAAATAACGGTCATAGCCGGAACACATCAAAAGCTGCTTAAAAATCTGCGGCGACTGAGGAAGAGCATAAAAACTCCCCGGATGCACCCGGCTGGGCACCAGATAATCCCTGGCGCCTTCAGGCGTACTTTTTATCAGTGTCGGCGTCTCAATCTCCAAAAAGCCTTCATCGGCTAAAAACTGCCTGGTCAAAATAGCAATCCTGCTGCGCAAAATCAGGTTTCTCTGGATATCCGGCCGACGCAAATCGAGATAGCGGTATTTCAAACGCACTTCTTCCCTTGTCCGGGAATTTTCCTCAATAGGGAAAGGAAGCGTGTCTGATTCGGACAAAATCCTCAGGCTTTCCGCCCGCACTTCAATTGCTCCTGTAGCAAGGTTTTTATTGACTACATCTTTATTATCGCTACCGGCACGAGCTTCCACTCTTCCTGTTACGGCAATAACAAATTCGCTGTGAAGCTTCTCTGCCTTGGCAAAACTCTCTGTCCCACAATCGCTTTCTTCAAAAATAATCTGCAGGATGCCCGAGCGATCCCGTAAATCCACAAAAATAATGCCGCCCTTATTCCTGCTTTTCTGCACCCATCCCATAACCGTCACCTTCTGGCCGATATGGGCGGCGCCCACTTCCGTACATCTGTGGGACCGTTTCAGCCCCTGCATAGACTCTGCCATAACTTCCTCCTTGTTTTTCCCTATGATATTTCCTGCTTGAATATCCGTTTCCAACTATTTTAACGCTTCTCGATAAAAATTCACAAATTCCGTATATCCTTCTTTTCCCAACTGCTCTTTTTGAAATTTTTTATTCTTATTCATCTGGGAAACCAATACCTGCACCCCGTCTCGCCGCTCAGCCATAGCTTGTCTCATAATCTCTCCCAAGCGGGCAGAATCCATACCTTTTTCCACCAGATATGCCTTCTTTGGCTTTTCTTCTTTACTGCACCCACCCTTTTCCATCAAAATCGTGATAATCCGCTCAAAACCGATAGAGAAACCGCAGGCCGGTGTGTCTTTTCCCGTGAATTTTCCAATCATTTTATCATATCTGCCCCCGCCGGCCACGGAACCCCCAAAACCTTCCATGGACACCTCGAAAATCGTCCCGGTATAATAAGACATCCCCCTCACCAAAGTGGGGTCAAAATACAGGGAAAAATCCGTCTCCGCCACATCAGCCACCGTGTCCATAATATGGGCCAGGTTATCCGCCACCTCTTTTGGCATCACCGATTCCAAAATCCCTCCCAGCTTTCTCACACCAGCTGCATTATGCTCCGTGCTGTTCAAAAGCTCCACATATTTGTCCACGCTCTCTTTTGCCTGTCCGGCTTCCAGCAATTCCGCCTTCACGCCCTCCATTCCAATTTTATCCATCTTGTCCAAAATAATGAACACCTGGTCTAAGACATCCTCCGCAAAACCGCAATAAGCTGCCATCCCCCTCAGGATTTCCCGGTCATTAATCCGCACCGTAAACCCGTTTTCCGGGCAAATCTTTCCCAAAGCTGTGGTAGTAGCCAAAATCAGCTCGATCTCCGCCATAGAAGTCTCGTCCCCTAAAATATCGATATCACACTGGGTAAATTGGCGGAAACGGCCTTTCTGCGGATGATCCGCCCGCCACACGCTTCCCATCTGTAGTGCCTTAAAAGGCATGGAAAGCTGAGCGCCATTGTTGGAAAAATAGCGGGCCAACGGCAGCGTCAAGTCATAGCGGAGACCGCCGTCTACCAGGTCACTCTCACTTTGAGCCGTCTCCAAATTCAATTTTTCACCCCGTTTTAAAATCTTAAAGATCAGCTTTTCATTGTCCCCGCCCTGCTTGCTGGTCAGATTCTCAATGTGCTCCACGCAGGGAGTTTCAATCTGGGTAAAACCAAATCCCCGGTACGTATCCCGGATCTGATCCATCACATACTCCCGCACCTGCATCTCCACAGGCAAAATATCCCTCATGCCGGTCACCGGCTTTTTTTTCAGCGCCATAACCATCTCTCCGTTTTCTTTGTCTTTTATAAGCAATCCATTTTATCTTTACGATTATACTATCGGCGGGCATAAATGGCAATATATTTTTCATCGGGCACACAACAAACACATCCATAAACCGCTTGAAAGGGCAAAAGCCAGGAATTTTCTTCAAATTCCTGGCTTTTGCCATAACTCAGTCTATACGTTTCTATCTGATTTCGGAACAAAAAGGGAGCTAACCAATATTGAGATGCTTTACAATAAATGTCGTAAAACTATATCTTATTGTCGTTGTTTATGGCAACTCCAAATCAGCAAACACGAGTACAATACAACGATTAACAAGTCACTCCCACACTATATTCTCCTCTATTCCTATACCACCCAATATTCATTCCGTTCCTACTGTAAATAACACATTATTTCTTTAAGGGCTGGCATAACACGCAAAGCGCCTTTTCGTGTTGTAATGATAGACGCTGCTGCATTTGCAAATTTTAACATATTACTCAAATTATCTGAAGATAACCCTTGCAAATCATGCTTCAATAAATAATGAAGAACACAGCCGTAAAATGTATCGCCTGCCCCTGTTGTTTCAATGGTCTTTGCATTTATATATGCTTGCTCTTCTACCATAATATCTCCATAATAAGCTCGGCTTCCATTTTTTCCCATTGAAACAAGCAGCAACTGTATCTGTGGATAGTGGTCTTGGAGCCAATGTGCCCCTACAGTATAATCTTCCTCTCCTGTTAACCACTGAATCTCATTGTCCGATATTTTCAGCACATCACAACGCTCTATTCCATAGAAAACTTGTTCTTTGGCAACTTCTAATGAATTCCATAATGGTGGACGCAGATTGGGATCAAAGGAAATAAGCACTCCATTCTCCTCTGCTATTTTTAACGCTTTTTGAGTAGCTTTACGCACTTTATCATGCGTCATGGAAAGCGTTCCGAAATGAAAAAATTGGGAATTCTTGATTGCTTCCTCCGGTACTTCGGATTCTATAAGCATCATATCTGCCCCAGGATTTCTATAAAATGAAAAATCTCTATCTCCGTCTGGGAGCGTATGTACCAAAGCCAGTGTAGTATGCACTTTCTCGTCTTTCATCAAATAATCCGCACATATTCCTAATTCAGAAATAGCATTTTTTAACTGTTCTCCAAAGTAGTCTTCTCCTACTTTTCCAATAAATGCTGTTCTATGTCCCAATTTTGACAGCATCGCCAACACATTACATGGTGCCCCGCCCGGATTTGCCTCAAATATTGGATTTCCCTGCGGACTTATACCATTTTGTGTAAAATCAATTAACAACTCACCTAAAGCAACTACATCATATTTTTTCATTTCCATGTTCCTCTCTGCCACACTTTCGCTTAATTTATATATAAAAATTCAAAAGACAACTTTCCCCGCAGAGCACTACGAGGAAAGTTGTAAGTAAATGATTACCAGAACTTTAAACAACATTATCTTTCTATTTACATTGCAGGAACTGGTGTAGCTCTAAACGCATTTAACGATTTATTCATTTCAACCTGATATTCTGTTCCTGAATCAAGGATAGTATTCCTTACCGATCCTTGTTCTACCATCACGGTTACCACCCCAAGTGTTTCTGATTTTTCACCAACCATTAGATTTGCTACTTGTGTAGAGAAACAAGAGGAAATCATATCAGCAGGTACCCCCGATGATTCCGTAGTTGCAACAATATGGTTATCAGAAATATAATTACCATCGCCAGAAACAATATGAATGATTACAGGCATCACTCCTTCCGGTACAATATACTGTCTATCAATAATTTCTGAAAAATGATTAGCAATTACAGAGTTATTGCTACCGCTGATATAAACAATTCCATACAAATCGTCCAATCCATTATTATGTGCCTGCATAGGTGGCCATGGTTCACGTGTCCGCAGAAAATGATTTGATGAAACCATATTCTCTGAACTATTTTCTTCTAACACTACCATTCCCGGATAGAAAGAATGCAACCTATTACTTGTAATAATAGAACGTGTCACACCTGAAAAATATACGCTGCTTGCACCTCGCGGAAAAATATTGTTTGCTGCAACCAAAAGCCCACCAAAATTTTGTGCATAAATCGAATACCCCTTATAACCAGCTCCGATCAAATTATCTGTAACCTTTGAAGCCTGTCCTGACCCTCGCAATTCAATACAGTTTCCACATTCCGCAATAAAATTATCATGAATATCCAGTGCATCTGCATCATAGATAACAATTCCATGCTCTAAATATACCATTCCCATACCAGTAACCCGAAATGAATCTTGAGCACTTGCAATATAAATTCCCGTTTTCCCATTTGTATATGTATTTTCTGGATTTGGTTCTCCTAAACCGTCATCCATAAAGTGCAAACCATCAATGCAAAAATCCGAAAATTCTACCGAACTGATTCGAGGATTTCCATTTCTCTTGATGTAAAATGCAGCCCCCATTTGTTCCTCTTCGCCCGGCTTGGAAGAAATATCTACAATTATACGACTTCCTCCTGGCCACAATTCGTGCCAATCTTTCCACTCACTCTCTGGTGTATTAAACCGAATACTGGAAGATGTAAAACCATGTCCCGAACCCATTATTTTCAAATAACTGATGTCAATTACTACTTGTGTAACAAGATGATAGTCTCCTGCCGGAATATAGATGAGTGCCCCTGGCTTTCCTCCATCATTCACATCCGTTTCTGACTGCCTGCTTTTAATATCCGCAATAATGCTATTGATTACCTCTCCAATATCCTTATACGGATCTCCAACCTTCCATTCTGTTACATTGTAATAATTTTTACTTGCCATAAATAAATCCTCCCTTTTAAGCAACTTTGTAATTTTGAAAACTATAGAAAACATTCTTGTATTCCATAGGATTCATATTCTTTGATTACCGTTTTCCCTCCATGTGCATGGATTTCTATTTGATTTTGCGTATTATCAGCAAAAATATTATTTGCATGATTAATCTGATATTGATTTGCAAAAATCTCAATAGAACTCTGATCAGAGAAAATATGAATATCCAGTTCCTTCCTTCCCTTTAAAAACAATGTGCTTCTTGAAGTTCCTTGACTCCATCCATCTGAATTGCTTCGTTCCACATACATCTGCCCATTTATAAAATCAAACATACAGATAACCTTCTTACTATTTCCACAACGCAAGTCCAATTCCAACTTTTCGGCATTTGTCTTTTCCAAATCAATTTTCATTTTCATTTCAAAAGAAATGCCATCCCCTGCCGTCAATTGCATTGCTGCTTCATGAACTGTAAAACAATCCACTTTGTATTTGTCTTTCCTTAATGCTTCTAGTTCCTTTATAGGTACAAACTGCAAAGTATTATCTGGCATAATTCGTACTTCTCTGGGAATATTGAAAAAACCGCACCAATTCTCTTTATACGTTGGCCCCCAATCTTTCCAAAATGGCATCCAGTCCCATTCATTCGCCCAACTTACGACAATCCTTCTTCCATCTGGTGTCAGGAAGGACTGGGGAGCATAATAATCAAGCCCCCAATCTATTTCTCCCCATATTTGGTGAAAAAATTTCCCTGTAACATAATCAAAATCTCCCACAAAATATACTGCCGTATGTTCTCCGGCGCCCATAGGTGAAAATGTGAGTACATATTTGTCGCCTAGCCTATAAAAATCTGGACATTCCCACATATATCCCCATTCACCCCTGCTCTCTGCCAATACATTAACGAAATTCCAATGAAATAAATCCTCTGAACAATAGAGCAATGCTTGAGCCATATTGTTGCAATTTGCACCACACACCATGTAATACTTATCTTCGTGTTTCCAGACCTTTGGATCTCTGAACTGATCTGCAGATATTCCTTTCGGAGCTATCAATACAGGATTCCCCTTATATTTCTCAAAGTGTATTCCATCTTCGCTATATGCAATACACTGTGTCTGTTCAACACCGTTTCCCTGATTTGATGAACCAGTATATATTAAAAACAGTTTCCCATCATGTTCTATGGCACTTCCGGAAAAACATCCACCTCTTATATAATCATCATAAGTTTCGCTTGGGGCAAGTGCCAATGGGAGATACTCCCAATGCAGAAGATCAACGCTAACCGCATGTCCCCAGTGCATATAATCCCAATATCCATAGTATGGATTATACTGATAAAAGTAATGATACTTTCCTTTGAAATATATCAATCCATTTGGATCATTCAGCCATCCCGTCTGAGGCATAAAATGATAATGCTGGCGCATCTTCCCCATTTTTACAGTTTCTTTTTTCTGTTCTATCTCTTTTTGAGCTTTATTGATATTTGCTATCATCAACTCTCTTGACATAGTTTCCTCCACTTAATCTTATCCTTTTACTGCCCCTGCAGTCATTCCCTGCACAATATACCTCTGAGCCGCAAGAGAAATCGCCATGACCGGAAAACTGAATAAAAATGCCCCTGCACACATAGGACCTAAATCCAGATTATATGCAGACAGAAATCCTGCCAATCCAACAGTAAATGTTTTTGCATTTGTACTTGTCAGCAATAGCGATACAAGAAAATCATTCCATGCAAGAAACAACGTAAAAATAAATGCAGTTGCAAGTCCTGGTTTGCAGATTGGCAAAATTACTTTTTTAAAAGTCTGTAAGCTGGAAGCCCCATCCATATAAGCCGCCTCATCCAACGTTGTCGGAATTCCCTCATAAAAACTCAGCATAGTCCACATAACAAAAGGCATATTGATTGCCGCATATACAATAATCAATGCAATTTTCGTATCATATAATCCAAGTTCACAAATCAACTCATAGACTGGAACAACTATACTGGATGTCGGAATCATTTTAAGGCATAACACTAACACTACCAATACGGTTGAAAGTTTTGCTCCGGAACGCTGAATGGCATAAGCTGCAAGAGAACCCAGTATTAACGCAATCACTGTACTGCACACAGCCGCTGTCAGGCTATTTATTAAGAAACTAGCTGCATCCATCCTCTCAAATAGTCCGCTGAAATTCTCTACAGAAAACACCTGCGGAAAAAACTTTGGCGGCACAGCAACTACTTCCGAACCGGGCTTAAATGAACAGCAAATTACATATATGTACGGGATAAGCCAGAAAACAGTAAGAATAACTGATAAACTGATGCCTATCTTTTTTCCAATTTCCCATCTTCCTTTCATTTTCCGCCCTCCGATCTAACCTATTTTTTTCTTTGGATTCCAAAGACTCTGCATGAATATTAAGGTAAAAGCTACAAGCACCACAATAAAAATGATCGCCATGGCACTAGCATATCCTGCATCATTATACCGTGTCAATGTCTTATAAATAATAATGCTAATTGTTTCTGACGAACTATTAGGCCCGCCTTCCGTCATTGCCCAAATGATATCAAATGTTCTGGCCGCATCAATAATTCTTACGGATAATGCTGTTAAAAGCACTGGTTTTATTACCGGAACCTTAATATAGAAAACTTGCTGCAGCATATTTGCACCATCAATTTTGGCCGCTTCCAACATGCTACTATCTAATCCCTGAAGCCCCGCCAAAATCATCAACATCATAAATGGTGTAGTCAGCCAGATATCTGCAATGCAGCAAGCCAACAAAGACCATTTTTCATCCGCTAGCCACAAAATATCACTTGAATTTGATAAAATACCTATTCTTGTCAGCAACTCATTCACAATCCCGAAACTGGAACTCATCATTAACTTCCAAGTAAGGCCTGCCACTAAAGGAGCAATCATCAGCGGTGTCATCATCAACGAACGGATAATTTTGCTTCCTTTGTAGTTTAATTCAAAAAAGAGTGCAAACAATAATCCTATGGCTGTTTCAACCCCTACTGCAATCACAATATAGAGAAGCGTATTTTTCAGTTGCTTTAAAAAACCTCCTGCCGTAAATGCATGAATATAATTCTCCAGTCCAATAAATGTCCTGTTTCCAGTAATTCCGATTTTATAAAAGCTATCGATAACCATTGTAATGATAGGATATATCAGAAATGCTCCCATGAAAATCGCACCTGGCAGGAAAAATAGTAATAAAGTTTTCCTTGAAATCAACCTCATCCTAGCTACCTCCTCATTTACTAGTAAACACTATTTTCCGATTGCCTCAATTTCTTCTTTTGCAGATGCCAAGGTTTCATTCACATCTGCTCCTCCAAGACAAGATTCTACAACCTTAGTAAGCACCTCCTCGATCTGTGCCCATGTAGAAACCATAGGTCTGGCTTGTGACTGTGATGCTGCCAAAGTTTCCAAAACTGCTGTTGTATGTTCATTTCCTGATTCTTTTCCGGCCTGCTCATATACAGATGTTCTTCCCGCAATTTTCAAAGTTAAATTCATATAATCTTCATTATGTTCATACATGTACTCTACATATTTTTGTGCCATTTCCTTATTTTTTGAATTCTTCATCACACACTCATACCATGGACCAGTAGTAGCACCAATTCCTGCATCACCCGCAATCATAGGAGCGCACCCTACTTTATCAGCTCCAAGGGCTTTTACCGCTGCCGGATATTGATGACTCCAATTTAACTGCATTGCCACTTTTCCATTAGTAAAAAGTTCTTGTGATTCTGTTGCAGCCGTTGCCAGTGAATCGGATGGTGTGTACTCTGCACCTGCTGTTTCAACCATAAAATTCAATGCGTCTACATATGGCTGTTCAGTAATATTTACATTTCCGTCTTTATCAAAAATCAGACCTTGGGCACCTGCCTGACATGCAAAATCGAGAAATGAACACACTGCGTCAGACCCGCTTCCAAATACTGTCGTCCCATACATATCTGATGATGCCATTTCTTCTGCAAGTTTTTGATACTCCTCCCATGTACTTGGAATTTTTTCTTCTGCAATCAGGTCCTTTCTGTAGATTAATGTCTTTACATTAACCCACATCGGATATCCCAAAAGATTTCCATCAATTGTGCCACTATTTTCTAATGTTGGAAGAAAATCGCTGGTATCTACATCCTTCAGCGGCTCAATAGCATCGGCAAACGCCGCCAGCCATACAAAATCCATACACGCTACATCATGTGCCGCGGCACCTGCCTTAATCTCTGTAGAAAGTTTGTCATACATCCCAGTATAAGCCACTGCATCTACGATCACTTTACATCCTGTTTCCTCTTCAAAATCGGCTGCCGTATTGTTGGCCAAATCCTCCGCAGGAGAACCACTCTCTACTAATATTGTAATACTATTTTTTGCTGAACCGCCTTCTTCGTTCTTTGCTCCGCACCCCGTAACACAAACTGCCAACATAGTTGATATAAGTAAAACGCTAAGAATTTTGTTCTTCATTTTTTCTCCTTCTTCACTGATTCATTTTTAACAATTAGTTAAATACAATCTTACTGCTTGAAAATAGCTATTCTCTAATCAATAGAAGCTGGCTATGAATTCCGATTTTAGCTTCTATTTCATCATTTGAGAATCATATCTCTATAACATTTACTTCATATTAACCCATCTCCTTTCTTTTTTATGGAACCCGTTCCATATGCTTTAAAAAAATATAACTGCTGCCAATATTTATGTATGGAACGCTTTCCACATCTGTTACTTTTATTATACTCTTTTCGCCAGATATGTCAATATTTTTTTTTAACTTCCAATAACATTATATATATTATCCAATTTTTTATATTAAAAATCACAAATATCATTCACTTTATTGATATTTTGCACAATATTTGTTCTTGCATTTCCTCAAATCTTATCAAAGAGATATTTTCAAAATTAGAATCAAAACCATGGGGTTAGCCGATAGTTTTGATTCTCCCCAACTCTTTATAATACAATTCTTATCTAATCAAAATCATATAAACTCCTCTTCATTTAAAAAATTCAGTTTTATATCGCCCCTTGTTCTTCCCAAGGCATCAATGTTCTATAGTAAACGACAAAATAATTTGTCATTTACTATAAGCCCTCCGGGGGATGCGCACGATTTTGCAAAGGTAAGCGTTGCGCTTCACGCAACGCAAAATCAGCGCAGTGAACGCCAAAAATGAAAAATTTTTGGCGTTCACTATAATTATCAAATAATGGTTGTATTCCCTTTCCTAAGTGTCACTTCTAAAGTAACCTGTTTATCTTTGTACTCCTTCCCATTAATCAAATCAAACAGTAATTTTACTGACTCTTTTGCAAGCTCCTCAATAGGCTGCACAATTGCCGTCATTTTTGGCTCAACAATTTCTGTAATAAATGTTCCGTCATATGCAACAAGTTTCACATCTTCTGGCACTTTACGATGCTTTCGTATCATCTCATTCATACATTCTATCGCCATCCGATCTACAGCAAATATACCATCAACATCAATATCTTTTGAAAACACCTCCTTAATAACTCTTTGATAATATTCCGTATCAAAACGATTCCACTCTAACTCATAGGATAATGTTTTTATATGATTTTCCCTCATAACATTTTCAAATTCAATATGTCTTTCGTGGTATGGAGATCCGACTACCGTTGTGCCTATAAAATGTAAAATCTTTTTACACCCACTATTAATTAAAGCCTCTGCTGCCAAATGTCCTCCTTTTTTATGATTAACCGCTACCACCGGTATACGATCACCAAGATATCTGTCTAAAGCAACAATTGGTTTCTGTATTTTTTTATATTCTTCTACATTGAGGGAATGAACTCCCGTTATAACTCCATCGACAATATGGCGGTTCAGCATATCTAAATATTCTAATTCCGCATTGTTTGCTTTTTCCGTATTGCAAAGCATCATCTTGTATCCAATTTTATACAACTCCGCTTCTGCATAATTTACAAACTCCGAAAAAAAGGGGTGAGAGGCATTAGGAACAAGCACAGCAATTATTCCCGTTCTTTTGTGGTAAAGATTTCTAGCCAATTCATTTGGCGTATAATTTAGTTCCCTCATTGCAATCTCTATTTTTTTTCTGGTATCGTCTGCAACATATCCGCTATCATTCAACATTCGGGAAACCGTCCCAACTCCAACACCTGCTTTTTTTGCTACATCTTTAATTCCTGCCACTAAATTCATCTCCTTAATACATAATTAATTATTACCCTTCACATCCACAACTTGCTACTAATTAGCATATTAAGAAGCCGCCAATTTGTCAAGATAATCGAGGTTTTTCAACAGCTATCTCTCGGCTGAATCAAACAAAAAACAGGTTTCCCCTGCCCGTAAACAGGACGGGGAAGCCTGTTTGCGTTACATTTTACTCTGCATCTGTCAATTCAAGCCGTTCAAATTCTTCATTGGTTATATCCCGCAGCTTTCCAAGCACCCTGCCGGACAACTCCAGCATATCCATATCCTCCAGTTTTAAGGATTGACAAAAGTCAATACATAACAGTTCAGACGAGCAAAAGCCAGGAATCTGCTTCAAATTCCTGGCTTTTGCCATAACTCAGTCTATACGTTTCTATCTGATTTCGGAACAAAAAGGGAGCTATTCAAACAGACTCTTCTTCCTCTCAATCATCTCTTCCACCCGCTCAATATACTGCTCAACATTCTTCACTGTCTCTGCCCGTTCAATCCGGTTTTCTCCCGGGATGACCCGCTTGGTCGTCGTCCCGGCGCCGCAGCCCACAATCGTCTGCTGCTCCTCCATAATCAGAATATTATATATACATTCTTTTCCCGGCAAAGCGTAACCCACATTTTCAAAATTTCCTGCCATATTTTTCTGCCGGTACAAATAATAAGGCTCCATCCCCATTTTCCGGGCATAACGGGCTGTCATCTCAATAATATCCTGCGTATTAATAATCTTATAATCCTTATATGCTTCTTTCATGGTATTTAGCCGTGCCGCCCGTTTGATAGCCAGGGAATGTATTGTTAAACTATCCGGGGAAAGCGTCTGTATTTCCTCCATCGTTTTCTGTACATCCACCAGATTTTCCCCAGGCAGGCCCACAATTAAATCCATGTTGATATTGTCAAACCCCAACTCCCGGGCCAAATAGAATTTCTCCCTCACGTCCCCCACCCGATGGCGCCGGCCAATTAAATCCAACGTTTTCTGATTCATCGTCTGAGGATTGATGGAAATACGGGTGACTCCATACTTTTTCAGCACCAGAAGCTTTTCTTTGGTAATACTGTCGGGCCTGCCGGCTTCCACAGTAAATTCCCTCACTCCCAGGCAATCAAATTCCTGATGCAGTTTTACCATCAATTCCCCCAAAGCTTCCGCTGTCAGGGAAGTAGGCGTACCGCCCCCTATATAAATAGAAGAAGGGTGCCGGCCCCTTTGGAGCGCCGTATACTGCAATTCCCGGAACAAAGCTCCCAAATACTCATGAATGCGTCCAGACCACTGATCAATGGGATAGGAAGTAAATGAACAGTACAGACAAGTCGTCGGGCAAAAGGGTATCCCCACATAAAGGCTGTAATTGTCCTGATGTACAAAATCCTGGGAAAGCCCGGTCAAAAGCTTCCGCTCCTTCCTGGCAATTTCTATTGCCAAACGGATTTTCTCATCGCTGACAAAATAATTTTCCTTCATGTATTCATATATTTCTTCCTCACTTTTTCCCTCTGCCAGCTTGGTAAGGACTATTTTCACCGGACGAATGCCAGTCAATGACCCCCACGGCAGTTTTCTGCCGGTGAGGGCCCTTAAAATCACATATAATCTGCGCTTGATTTTATTCTTCGTCTCTGTCCGGTCATCATAGTTCACGAGAAGCGGTTCGTCAAAATGATCCAGTTCTTTTTTCTCAGCCGGAGAAGCATCCCAAATATAAAGAGAATGCTTGCCGCGAAAAATCATATATAACTGAAATTTGTTGCGGCTCTCATTGAGCTGTCCTGACAAACAAAATTCCATATCCGGCTTCGATTCATAAGCAAACGATTCGCCTGGAAAAAAAGCCATCAAAAGCTCCCGAATATCTTGTTCATATGCAAAATCATTCAATATAATCCCGATCATAGCAATCTTCTTCCTACGTTCCCGTTAGAACCCCCGGAACGACGACGTCTTTTCTCTAGCAATAGTAGTGGCCTCCCCATGGCCCGGGCAAACCCGTATATCCCCCGAAAGAAGGAAAAGTTTCTCCGTCAGGGAATCAAAAATCTTCTTTGTATTCCCTGTAGGCAAATCCGTCCGCCCGTAAGAACCGGCAAATAATGTATCACCGCTGAACAACAGTTTCTCCGATTCGACAAGATAACACACCGATCCTTCCGTGTGCCCCGGCGTCTCCAAAACTTTCCATTCAAGTCCAATCAATGAAAGCTTATCTCCCTCTTTAACCAGCACATCCGCCTCAAGGGAAACCGCTTCCGTCCCCATGCTTCCGCTTAAATTCATCGACGGTTCCCGCAAAAGCTCTTCTTCTTTCCGCCCTGCGTATATCGGGCAGTGAAAAGCCCGGCAAATATCTTCCACAGCCATAATATGATCAAAATGCCCATGGGTCAGCAATATGGCTGCCGGCGTCACTCCCAGCTCCCGGCATTTATTCAGCACATACGCTCCGTTATCCGCCGGGTCTATAATGACCCCTTCTTTCGTCCGATTATGATAAATCAGATAACAATTTGTGCTGACTGGTCCCAACACAAAGGTGCTGATTCGAAAATCCCCCATATCCGTACCTAACCTTTCTTCAATCGTTACTATTCACAAATACCCTGTGAACACAACGGCATACGCCCATTACCATCACCTTCGGATTCTAAGCGCCAGTGGCGCTTGTTTAGAACCGGCCAGAACAGTAACCTTTGATCACCTGCCGGCCATCCGGCTTTGTATCGGCCGGCTACCCTACGGTCCGCTCAATGTCGAGAACCCCTTCAATCTGCCTGAGCTTGTCGAAAAGCCGATTCAACTCTTCCTTTCCATGGATATCAAAAGCCATAATAATCGTAGCCTTTCCCTGTTTGCTGGTCCGCACATTTATGGAAGTAATATCAATCTGTTTCTCCGTAAACACTTTGGAAATATCGACAAACATGCCTATGCGGTTATTGGCAAATATCTGAATCTCCGTGGCATAACGTTCATTGCTATCGCCTTTTCCTTCTGCCTGCTGCCATTCGGCGTCAATCAGGCGGTTCCTTTCATCTTCCGGCAAATTAATAATATTGATACAATCCGTCCTATGGATAGACACCCCACGGCCTCTGGTGACGAACCCCACAATTTCATCTCCCGGAACCGGACTGCAGCAACGGGAAAAACGAACAGCCAAATCATGTATCCCGCGAACCATAATGCCGCCTTTAGTACGCCGGGAAACCGGCGTGCGGATACTGCCCTCGCTCAATCCGTCCAAAATCGTCTGATCATTGATCTCGCTCTTAAGCTTTTTCTGCTGTACCTCCAGCATCTTATTGACTACCTGGCCCTCTTTCAGACCGCCATGGCCGATGGAAGCCAATACCGAATCCCAGTCTTTAAAAGCATAACGGGTCATGACCTTTTCCTGATATTCCGGCTTATTCAAATCCGGAAAATTGATCCCCTTTGCCTTGCAGTAACGGTCTATCATCTCCTTGCCTTTGATGATGTTATCTTCCTTAAGCTCATTCTTAAACCACTGGTTAATCTTATTTTTCGCTTGCGTACTTTTCACCAATGCCAGCCAATCCCTGCTTGGGCCTTTGGAATTTTGTGAAATGATCACTTCAATCTGGTCACCGGTCTGAATCACGTAATCAATATTGACCAGCTTGCCGTTGACCCTGGCTCCCACCATCTTATTGCCCACGGCGCTGTGAATAGCATAAGCAAAATCAATAGGGGTAGAACCGCTGGGCAGCGTCTTTACATCTCCGGAGGGAGTAAAACAGTAAACGCTGTCAGAAAACAAATCCAAATCGCCCTTGACCAGACTTAAAAATTCCCGGGAATCGTCCGTATCCCGCTGCCACTCCAATATCTGGCGCAGCCAGCTCATCTTCGCCTCTTCGTCTCCGGCCGCAATCTTGCCGCTGCCGCTCTCTTTATATTTCCAATGGGCAGCAATACCATACTCTGCCGTCCGATGCATCTCATAGGTACGTATCTGAATCTCAAACGGCTGTCCGGTACTGCCGATCAACGTGGTATGCAAAGACTGGTACATATTGGGTTTAGGCATAGCAATATAATCCTTAAACCGGCCGGGAATAGGCTTATAGAGCTCGTGTATGACTCCAAGCGCGGCATAACAGTCCTTTACCGTCTCCACAATGATGCGCACGGCAAACAAATCGTAAATCTGATCCAACGTTTTGTCCTGATTGATCATCTTGCGGTACACGCTGAACAAATGCTTTACCCGCCCGTCTACGCTGGCCTTAATATCCGCCATCTTCATATGGCTCTTGACTTCTTCCACAATATCCTGGACAAACTGTTCTCTGGCCCCTTTGCGGAAATTCATCTTTTCCACCAGATCCGAATAAACTTCCGGTTTAAGGAATTTAAGAGACAAGTCGTCCAACTCCGTCTTGATTCGGGAAATACCCAGCCGGTCCGCGATAGGCGCATATATTTCCAACGTCTCCCTGGCCTTTTCCTGCTGCTTCTCCGGCTTCCAGTATTCCCCCGTACGCATATTATGCAGCCTGTCTGCCAGTTTTATAATAATCACCCGGATGTCCTTAGCCATGGCAAGAAACATCTTCCTCAGGTTTTCCGCCTGTATCTCCACTTTGTCCTTATCCCAGGAAAGCTGGGTCAGCTTTGTCACTCCGTCTACTAAAAATGACACTTCCGAACCAAATTCCCTGGTGGTATCTTCCAAGGTAATACGGGTATCCTCTACCACATCATGAAGAAGTCCGGCAGCAATCGTCTCCTTATCCATCTCCAAATCCGCCAGGATAATGGCAACACAAAGAGGATGGATGATATAGGGTTCACCCGATTTGCGCCTTTGATCGCTATGGGCATCGGCAGCAACCTTATATGCTTTCTCAATCAAAGAAATATCATCCGATGGATGATACTTCCGGATTGTCCCGATTAACTTCTGATACAAATCCTCCGGGCTGGTAAAATCTGCCGGATTTTCTAACATAGTGTCCATTTTCTTATCCGTTTGTCTATTCGCCATAGAAAAAGCCACCTTTTCTGAGCAAGTTATTCCTACATTATAATTATATTTGTCGGAAAATGCAAGAGGGGATTATTTGTTTATCTGCTGCTGATCTGACAAAAGTTACTGTTCACGGGGCATCTTCTTGCCCGTTTTCTACGGACAAGAAGCATCGTACTCCCCATAACTGTATTCACCCATGCGGAAAACCGGTGGAAAACCACCCCTGCGGACTATAACTGATAAATCAGCGCGTTACATATCGCTGCGGCAATACTGCTGCCTCCTTTTCTGCCCTTTGCTACAATACAGGGGGTTTTCAATCGGCAAATTCTTTCTTTTGCTTCAACCACATTGACAAACCCTACAGGCACGGCAATAATAAACGCAGGGCAGATTTTTCCTGCCTGTATCATTTTGTCAAGATATAACAAAGCTGTAGGCGCATTACCGACAGCAAAAACCACCGGCCCTTTCAATCCGGCTGCGCGCTCCATGCTGACTGCTGCCCGGGTTATCCCTCTTTTTTTAGCCTCCATGGCCACATCTTCATCAGCCATAAAGCAGCGCACTGTCCCGCCTATCTTTCCCAAAGCCTTCTTATTGATTCCGGCAGCCGCCATATTGGTATCCGTTACAATAGAAGCTCCCTGTCGCAAAATATCCAATGCCTGCTCTGCTGCTCCCGGCGAAAAATATAAGTTAGACGCATAATCAAAATCTGCCGACGCATGGATGCAGCGTTTTACCACAGCTTGTTCCGTCAAGGACCATCCCGCCAGGGATATTTCTGATTCTATAATTTCCATGCTGCGCTTCTCAATCTCATCCGGCTTCATCCATTCCATTTGGTTCATATAAATAATCATTCCCTTCAGTAATAAGCAAAACAGCTTTGGTTTTTATATGAAAAAAGAAGCACCAAAAACCTTTAAATAGAGGCTTTTGGTGCCACATAAATGGAGATAACGAGATTCGAACTCGCGGTCTCTACGTTGCGAACGTAGCGCTTTCCCAGCTAAGCTATATCCCCAAACAAGACAGTTAATAAAAATATGTTTCCAGCAACCTTTGTTTATCGCCAAATACACCAATGTTTGTGCTGTCGGATACTCCGTAATAAAACTCTGCGACCGATTGCCGCAGAGTATATGGAGACAACAGGGCTCGAACCTGCGACCCCATGCGTGTGATGCATGTGCTCTCCCAGCTGAGCTATGCCTCCATTGGCTATTATAGCACTTTTCTTCCAAATTGCAACACTTTTTTGCAATTTGGAAAATTGTTTTGCCTTTTTTGCTTTCTTGCTTATTTTTTCACGTCCTGCATAGCATTGAATATTAAATGGTTTTATGTTCATTCAAAATAATCTTTGTATTCCACCTCTATCGCATATTTCATCCGCGTCATACTGATATACAAATGTTTTTTCAATGCCTCTTCCAGCTCTTTTTCATCTTTCTGTTCCATCAATGCCTGCAAAAGAGTATGCTCTTTAATGATACGGGTGAAATCTGTCTCGGTCACAAAATCCAGCATTCGGAAACGAGTATAATGAAGCTGCTGGGCCTGGATAAATTCCCATAACTTTTCTTTGCCTGTAGCTTCAAACCAGATAGCGTGCATTTTAGCATCCATCCGATAAAACTGCTCCGGCTCAAAATCGGATTGCTGAATCAATAACTCCTGTAAACGGATCTGATGACGGATCTCTTCCATCTGAAAAGGAGTGGACGCCTTCATAAAATCCCGCATAACCATCAGTTCCACTGCCACTCTCATATAAATCATCTGCCGGATATTATCTAAATTCAGCCGTGTGACATAAGTGCCGGAATAAGGAACCGTATGGACAAACCCCTGCTCCTGCAATCTGCGAAAAGCTTCACGGACAGGAGTCCGGGAGACTTCAAAACGGGCACAAATTTCATTTTCACTGATAGCTTGTCCCGGCTTAAGCGCCAAATCCAACATTTCTTTTTTTAATGTCTCAAACACATAGCTTCCACGATTTTTGTTTGATTTTTCGTCCATTTCCGTCTCCCTGTCCAAAATTATCCTTGTTTCAAATCAGGCAATTAAGAAGGCTGCTTACCGATATACGCCTGAATACCGCCATCTACATACAAAATCTGTCCGTTTACAAAATTAGAGGCTTCAGAAGCCAGGAATACTGCCGGGCCGCCCAAATCAGAGGCTTCACCCCAACGTCCTGCCGGAGTCTTAGAAACAATAAACTGATCAAAGGGGTGGCGGGAACCGTCCGGCTGGATCTCACGCAGCGGGGCTGTCTGAGGGGTAGCAATATAACCAGGCCCAATGCCGTTGCACTGAATATTGTATTCGCCGTATTCGGAAGCAATATTTCTGGTCAGCATTTTTAAGCCGCCTTTAGCTGCCGCATAGGCAGAAACCGTCTCCCGGCCAAACTCGGACATCATGGAACAAATATTGATAATCTTTCCGCTGCCCTTTTTGATCATAGCAGGAATAACTGCCTTGGAAACGATAAACGGCGCATTCAAATCCACATCGATGACCTGACGGAAATCTTTAGCTGCCATTTCAATCATAGGAATTCTCTTGATAATTCCCGCATTATTGACCAGAATATCAACCACTCCTACTTCCTGCTCAATTTTTGCTACTGTAGCATTAACACCATCCTCATCGGTAACATCACAGACATATCCATATGCCTTGATCCCTTCTGCTTCATAAGCAGCTAAGCCTTTGTCTACCAATTCCTGCTTGATGTCATTAAACACTATCGTTGCCCCTGCGCCTGCCATAGCCTTAGCAATAGCAAATCCGATTCCATAAGACGCTCCGGTAATCCAGGCAACTTTACCCTCCAGAGAATAATTTTTGATGTAATCCATAAGTTTTCTTCTCCTTTTCTCAATATTATTATAAGCAAGGTATACATTTATTTAAATTGTATACGATTTTCTTATATGTGTACATTACCACAACTATTCTTCAAAAACAATAGGTATATTTCACAAATTGTCGCCCTTATTTTTGTACTTTTTACCTATTTAACCGAGTAGGGAAGAGCCATCTTCCCCTACTTGCCGCGCGGCCGCACGCCGCTTTAGCGGCATATTCCTCTGTGCGGGCCTGTGCATTTAAAACGCGCTAACCGGCAAACTGCCAGCAGCGCGCTTTCTTTCTATTCTGTCATAAACACTTATGCTGAATTAACTGCATATGCTCATTTACAATTGCCTTCGGCAATGGAGCATATGTTTTTGGTCTATCTTTCCCGTTTGCCCTTTCTATTCTGCAATCTTAGCTGCAAGTTGGTCTGAGAACGCCGTCACACCTATCAGCTTCAATTGCCGCCGGAAGCGGAGTAGGAACACCGGCTCCTGGAATACGGATTGGATCGCAGGCATTGCAGCCATCCCGATATCCGTCATTATATCCTTGAGTATAACCATTACGGAAACCATTCCAGTATGCCTGACGGCACTGATTATTGTTGTCATGACAGCCACAGCATCCTGTATTGCAGCAAGTATTGGTATTCGTCCCACAAACATTGTTACAGCAGGTATTCGTATTGGCTCCGCAGACATTGCTGTTGCAGCAGGTGTTGGTATTAGCTCCACAGACATTGCTGCAGCAGCAGGTATTCGTATTCGTCCCGCAGACGTTGCCGCAGCAGGTGTTCGTATTGGCTCCGCAGACGTTGCTGCAGCAGGTGTTCGTATTGGCTCCGCAGACGTTGCTGCAGCAGGTGTTTGTATTGGCTCCGCAGACGTTACTACAGCAAGTGTTCGTATTCGTTTCGCAGACGTTGCTACAGCAGGTGTTGGTATTGGCTCCACAGACGTTACTGCAGCAGGTGTTCGTGTTTGTTCCGCAGACATTGCTGTTGCAGCAGGTATTCGTATTGGCTCCGCAGACATTGTTGTTGCAGCAGGTATTCGTCCCGCAGACATTGTTGCATCTGCGGCAACGGCACTGACATCCACAAACCAGCTTGCAGCAGCCGCATCCGGTATTGCACACACTATTGCATCCACATCTATTTCCATTACATTTACACATCATTGAAAGCTCCTGTTTTTTTGTTTTGTAATGTATCTTATGTGGACAATCAGACAAGTGTGACATCCCTCAGATGAAATTTTATTACGGTTCACAGGCAACATCATGATATTGCCTGTGAACCGTAACGAAATTTTCCCATCAAAGTTAATGTCGGTTTCCTGGCAAACTATTATGAACTTCCATTAAATTCTTACATAATATATCATTAGAAACCTTCCATCAAAAGAAAGGAACCGTTCATTTTATGAATTATTTCAATAACCATCGGTGCGGTTGCCCATGCAGGCCACAAATGCCGGCGCCGCCCTGTGTAAATACGAATTGCGGCTGTGAAGGTACAATCATCCCTCCTTTGCGCCCTATAATACCCCCGCCTTTACCAATGCCTCCCGTGAGGCCCAGGCCACTTCCCTCTTATACTACGCAGCAAAACTCTGGAGATAATTACTCTTCGGTTCAACGCAATCCGGCCCTGTCCAATGTTATGCAACCTTCCCAGACGGTTGTGCAGCCCTCTCAGACAGATATGCAGCCCCAGACAGGTATGCAGCCCCAGACAGGTATGCAGCCCCAGACAGGTATGCAGCCCCAGACAGGTATGCAGCCTTCTCAGATAAATATGCCGGCAGCACAGACCCCATCTATGTCATCCATAAACACGACTTGTGGCTGCGGCGCTAATTGTCCGATAAATCCCGGTGAAAATATTAACCAAATGCCTATTGGCATGGGATATGTTCCCTGGCAGAAATGGGGGCAAACCTATCCGATGCAGCAAGGCTTTTCCCGAGGGACAATTTTTCCTGATTTAGATTTACCATTTGTTATGGGGAGGTGCCGCTAATATGTGTGAAAACCAAAACCTGATGATGCAAAAAGTATATGAAACAGGATTTGCTTTGGACGAAATCACTCTCTATTTGGATACTCATCCCACAGATGAACAGGCTATGGAATATTACCGATATGCTCAAAAAGCAAATCAGGAAGCTGTTCGTGCCTACGAGCAGTCTTTCGGTCCTTTGACGAGCAACCAAGTAAATGGCAACACCTGGAGTTGGGCCAATAATCCATGGCCATGGGAAGGAGGAATGCAGTAATGTGGAGATATGAAAAACGCCTGCAATATCCAGTAAAAATTTCACAAACCAATCCCAAACTGGCTCAGTATATTATTAGCCAGTACGGTGGTCCTGACGGAGAATCCGCCGCCTCCATGCGGTATTTGTCTCAGCGTTACGCAATGCCTTATGAAAAAGGCAAAGCAATATTAACCGATATTGGTAGAGAGGTAGCAAAATGCTCCTCACTATCGCCATTTTTACCGGGGTTTCCCGGTAATTCTGACAGCATATAAGACCACTTGTAAGAGAGCAGATTTAAGTAAATTTCGATATGCTCTCTGCTATGGACAACAATCTTTTCCACAATGTTCCGGTAAAAGGTATCGTCCTGCTTTTCTC
>CANDBT010000059.1 GCA_947383005.1 uncultured bacterium
GATCCTGATGAAGCAGAGGCGGAAACCGCACAGGAAACCGACAACAGCGCTACGGCGACAGACGCCGGGACGGGTGAAAAGATTGAGGCGGAGGTTGTGGACGAGGACGGAGAAGTCGTTGACATTCCGGCGGAGGACGAGGAGACAAAGGAGAAGATTATCTACTATGTGACGGACCCCGTTCAGCAGAGCCAGTATATCAACATGTTTAAAAAGGCGAAAATGGATGCGGTTGTGCTGCCCGACAGAATCGACCAGCCGTTTGTATCGCAGCTTGAGGCAAAGAATGAGGGCATTAAGTTTTCCCGCATTGACGCGGACCTGACCGATACCTTTAAGACAAAGAATTCAAAGAAGGTTGAGGAGGAGCTGGAAAAGAAGAGCGAAGAGGTTTCCAAGCTGTTTAAAAAGGCAGTGAAGAAAGATAACATTACCGTGAAGGTGGAGAAACTCAAAAACAAGGATATTGCGTCCATGATTACCGTTTCCGAGGAAGCGCGCAGAATGCAGGATATGATGAAGATGTATGCGATGCCGGGAATGGATATGGGAATGGGAAAAGAAGGAGAAACGCTGATTCTGAATGCCAACAACAAGCTTGTAGAGTATGTAATTGACCATCAGGACGGTGAAAACGTTGATTTGATCTGTGAACAGCTTTACGATTTGGCGTTGATTCAGCAGGCGCCCCTGCAGCCGGAGCAGATGACAAAGTTTATCGGCAGAAGCAATAAGATTATGATGCTGCTTGCAAAAAATGAATAGGGAATACTTCCCAAGAATATTTTTCGCGATACGCAATCGAGTAGGGGAACGACCTTCTCCACTACTCGCCGCGCGCCCCATGCGCCGCTTCTGCGGCATACTTCCTCTGCATGGGGCTGCGCATAAACAGTAACCATTTTTCGTAGAAAAATGAGCAAATTTGAGATGTTTTAGGGCGCTAAACGTCCAGTGGACGTTTGCCCTATAGCAAATACATCTCTTTGTTTTACAGCAGTTTATTCACCACTTCCATCAAAGCATCGCTCAACGCCGCCGATTTAGCCTCCGCATCCTCCAACGACGAACCTTTGATGCCATAATAGAACTTAATCTTAGGCTCAGTGCCGGAAGGCCTTATGCACAGCCACGCGTTATCATTCATATCATAATAAAGAACGTTGGAAGAAGGAAGACCGGTAGGCTTTATTTCACCGGTAGCCATATCCTTAACGGTATCCATCTTATAATCGCGGGCGGACAGCACCTTATAATCGCCAAAGCCTGTCGGCGGTTCGTTGCGGAAGGTTTCCATAATCGATTGAATCTTAGCCAGGCCCTCGATACCGGACAAGCCGATAGACTTAACAGCATCCTTATAGAAACCATATTTCTCATACATAGCCACCATAGCATCCCACAAGGTCATGTTTTTCGTCTTGTAGTATGCAGCCGCCTCGCAGAGCGCCACACTGGCGGAAACCGCATCCTTATCCCGGGCATAAGTACCAATCAGACAGCCATAGCTTTCTTCCATACCAAACATATAGTGACCCTTGCCGGTATTTTCTTCTTTCAAAATCTGCTGGCCAATCCACTTAAAACCGGTCAGGCATTCTACCAGTTCACAGTCATAAGCCGCAGCCACGGCATCGATCAGGTTTGTGCTGACAATAGATTTTACTACTTCGCCGTCGGCAGGAATTGCATTTTTCGCCGCTTTCTGGCTCAGCACATATTCGCAAAGCAGAGAGCCGGACATATTGCCGGTAAGGGAAATATATTCGCCACTCTTCTGATCCTTAACATACACACCCAAACGATCTGCATCCGGGTCTGTAGCAAGCACCAGATCCGCATCGAGCTCTTTGGCCATTTTAAGCCCCAGCGCAAAAGCTTCCGCGGCCTCCGGGTTGGGATAGCCTACGGTGGGGAAATCTCCGTCCGGCAGCTCCTGCTCAGGAACCACATACACATGGGTAAATCCGATCTCTTTCAGTACTCTCCGTACAGGTATATTGCCCGTCCCATGCAGAGGCGTATAGACAATCTTAATCTGATCCTGCATCTGGTCAATCGCATCCTGATTTACTACCTGCGCCTTTACGTGAGCGATATATTTTTCATCAAGTTCCGCTCCAACCACATCATAAAGCCCTGCTGCTTTTGCGTCGGACGCGCTCATCGTCTTAACTGTGGAAAGATCCTCGATAGCCAGCACTTCCTCGGTCACACCCTTGTCGTGAGGCGGGGTAAACTGCGCGCCATCCTCCCAGTACACTTTATAGCCATTGTACTCGGGCGGGTTGTGGCTGGCAGTCACATTAATCCCTGCTATACAGCCCAGCTCACGCACGGCAAAAGATAACTCCGGGGTCGGACGCAGAGACTCGAACTTATAAGCTTTGATTCCGTTGGCCGCCAATGTACGGGCAGCCTCATCGGCAAATTCAGGAGACATATGGCGGGAATCATAAGCGATAGCCACCCCTTTGGCAGCTCCCCCCTGCTTGATAATATAGTTGGCTAGGCCTTGAGTCGCCCGTCGCACAACGTAAATATTCATCCGGTTAATACCTGCGCCGATAACTCCCCTCAGACCGGCGGTACCGAATTCCAGATCCATATAGAATCTCTCCTTGATCTCCTCTTCGTTGCCGGCAATGGCTCTTAACTCCGATTTGGTTTCCTCGTCAAAATACGGATTGCTCAGCCATTCCTCATAGATCTTCATGTAATCCTTCATCATTAAATTACTCCCTTCTGTATACTTTCTGCCAGAATCTCTCAGCAGAATTGCTTATGAAAGCGCTTACGCCGCTCCCAATTAGTTCTATTATATAATAAGATGATTCTTGCGTCAAAAGGTTTCTGCCGTAAAAATCTTCAGCTCCCTAAAAATCGTTACGGCGCGAACAAGGTTACTGTTCACTCCCACGTCAAGCACCACGCTGCTTGGCATGGGGGATGCACGTAATGGCAGCGAACCAAAGCCGCCCATCGCCGCAGGTGATTTTAAATGGCGGTCTGAGTTACTGTTCGCTGGATACCAGTGAACAGTAACCAAGCAAGCATTAAAAGCCCCCAATCATTCAGCTCCTAATTTGCTCCAAAAACCGTTCTCTGGCCTCTTGCTGATCTTTCAGGCTCTGCAGCTTCTCCACATTCTTCGCCGGAGTCCATGCCTTATTGGCATTGTAATAATAATTCAACTGCTTCCAGTATTTTTCCGGGTATAAAAACAGATAATACAGACATTCCCGATCCAGGACATCCATCGCCAATACTTTGTCGTATTCTTCCATCATGGCCCGCCCCAGCCGTTCATCCCAACCTTGTTTCTCCATCACTTTCCGAATAAAATGATACAAATCTGCCATCTGATTCCCCCGGTGCATTTGGTTAAACTCAATTACCGCCACATCCTTGGCCCCCATCAGCAAATGATGCTGGTTCAAATCTCCGTGGCATAAAAATAACCGCTCCCGGCCGACATTTTCCTCCAACGCTTGCATTCCTTTTTGCGCTTCCAATGCCTGCTCATAAAACTCGGAAAAATACCGCATTACACACAATTCAAACTCGCTCTTTTTCCGTTTCCCACTGACAAAAGTCCTTACCCGCTTCATTTCCCGGGTATGGCGCCGCATCTCCTCACTCAATCCCGGCGGAAGCATGGAACCAAGCTTCCATTCTTCACGCCAGACAACAGTCCTGAATGCCCGGTGCAGCCTGGCTATCCAGGAAACCGCCGTCAAAATTTCCTCATTATCCTTTAAATTGCATTCCCGATCAGTAAACCAGTCCTTCAGAATATATTTTGTCCCGTCATCTCCGACAGTAATCAGCTCCCCCTCCTGATTCCTTACATACTGGTCAACGCAACAAATTCCCTGGCTTTTTAGTTCCTGCAGAACGGTTTCCTCAAACTCCAGCCGCTTTAAACTCCCCCGGTATTCTTTTAAAAGCTTCACTCCGTCAGAACGCTCGCAAATCCACGCTCCCCGTCCCCGGCGAACCTCCAAAATCTCTCCTTCATATTTCTGCAGCACATCTAAATAATTATCGTTCAAGTCCACCCCTCCACTCATTTTCCCAACTGGCTACTTTCAAAATATGAAGAGGGGAGAAAGAATATGACTGTCAAAAAACGGATGGCCAATGTTGCCTGTACCAGATTTCCCGCCGTCCCGGCGGTTATCCGATATCAGGGCCGGAACCGGAAGTAAGATTTTCCCGGCAGCAAACCTCCCCGGTAAGAAGATAATTCACTGACTGTCACCAACTGATACCCCCGGTTTACCAACTCCGGGATAATCACGTCACTGGCATCTGCCGTAGTTTCATACAAATCGTGCATTAAAATAATATCACCATCCTGCACATGATCCAACACCGCAGAAACTGTGCTTTCCGCATTGCGGGTCTCCCAATCCAGTGTATCAATAGACCATAAAATCGCCGGCATGGAAATCGTTCCCGCTACGACCATTCCCGCGTCATTCGTAGCGCCCCCGCAAGGCCGCATTGCCACGGGAGTCACCCCGCTGGCATCATACACGACTTGGTTTGTTTTCATTAACTGTTTTTCCAGCTCCTGCGGAGGAACCTTTGTCATCAAAGTATGATCATAAGTATGATTTGCCACTTCACACCCCTGCTGTACCATCTGGCGAATCGTATCGGCGTAATTTTCCGCCCGTTTACCTACCATAAAAAATGTAGCTTTTCCTCCGCACTCTTCCAATTTGGCAAGAATCCGGGACGTGTTTTTAGACGGCCCGTCATCATACGTAAGCGCTACCATCGGCTTTGTCGGGTCAATCTCCCCTGCATAGGAAATGTCCCCGTTCTGTTTGCGTACTACAGAAACACGAATACCATCCACTCTCAGCCCGGCTCCGGCTGTCCCTGCTTCCTCGCCATTTCTCACCCAATCTGTCCAGGCGTTATTCTGCAGCACGCTGTACAGCACATCATAATACTGCTCCAAATCTCCGGTCAGGCGCATACATATCGATTCCAAATGCATCTTCCCGGAAGCATCACCCGCTTCCTGTCCGTCCGACTGCCAATCCAGCCATCCACTTCCGCTTAAATTCACTTTATATTGAATAGTTCCCGACATATCGGACGGCTGATTATGTAAAGTGGCCCGAATTGCAGTAATATACCCGCCGGCCGGGGCCATCCCATAAAGATGATCAGCAAAATTATGGCTCCAGCCTTTATCAAAAATATGAATGCCATACAAAGCATCCATCTTCGGTATGTCCAGCCGGGGACGCTTGACTTCCGCAGTCTCCCGCATAACAATCTCGGACATAGGATAATTCACCGTCCCGCCATTTGCATCACTGACATTCAAATCTGCCATGCCAGATATCCTTTCCTGAAGCTTATCAGGACTTTCCGCCTGTCTGTTTTTTCCTGATTTGCCTGCTACAAGCATAACCGTACTGAAACATAAAACCACAACCCCTGCACACAAAAGGCCATACATTAACCGTGCTCTGCGAATTTGTTTTTGTCTTCTTTTTTTTCGACGCATAGCCATTTGGCGGATCTCCCTATCCGCCTGCTCTTTTGCCTGCCCTTTCGTCCATTCCTGCCCGGCTGTTGCCACCGTTTTGGAAGGCTTTATCTGATTTGCCTGCTCTTCCTTCTCCACCCGCACCTTCAATTTTGACATTTCTGACACTCCTGCATCCCGTTTCTCTCTTTTCCTTCAACAACCTGGATAACGCTTAAATTCCTGACTCCTGCCAACCCCGCAAACGGTCAGCAATGAATGACGAACTTCTCGATAACCTCAGCTACACCGCCTTCATTGTTCGTCGCTTCTGTAATATAGTCGCAACGCTCCTTCACTTCCTCTACGGCATTTCGGACGCCTACCCCCAATCCAGCCGCCTCTATCATGGACAAGTCATTAATATGATCGCCAATAGCTATGGTTTCTTCTCTCTTTATTCCCAATAGCTCCGCCAGCCGCAGTAACCCGTTTCCTTTATTCACCCCTTTAAGGTTAAATTCCAGATAGCGGTTACTGGAGTAACTGACATCCAAACCACCGGTAATGTCCTTTAAATCCCCTTCAATCCATCTTAAATATTGGTTGTCTGTGTTCATATACAGGACTTTAACAATCTCCTGTCCCTTAAGAAAATCAATATTCTCTCTGTGAATTTCCGTGACTTCCATCCTTCCGGTCAAATACCCTTTCTCACTTTGAACATAATTATAGACGTAAACCACCTCTTTTGTATATACATGAATACAAACATCATATGCCAGCCCCCGTTTGTACAATTCATCCGCTATGGCAAAAGGAATCCCTTCAAAGTGCAGCATACGATTTCCCTTATTTTCTGTAATTGCCCCACCATTGAAAGAAATGACATACTCTCCCTTTTCATCCAGCAGCTCAAGCTCCTCTAAGGTCCCCTTTATTGTACGAAACCCCCTCCCAGTTGCCGGTACAAATTTAACTCCCAGCTCCCTTGCCTTTTTAATTGCCTCGAGATTCCTTTTGCAAACCTTACGGTCCTCCCCCAGCAAAGTCTCATCTAAATCACATGCTATGATTTTGTACATAAATTTCTCCTCCCAATGTATTTCCCTTCGACCGAGTAATTCCATTATACGCAGAAATTTGCCAAAAAGCAATGAAGGCTTTGCAAAAGGCCAAAAGAAAATATCCATGGGAAATCCATACTTTTCCCATGGATATTCTATGCATAGACCCGCAGGGAGAAAACTTTCCTTTGCTTAACTCCCTTAACACTTGCTCTTTTTCCCGCAGCCGGAACAGCCGCATCCACAGCCACAACCGCCTGACTTCCCTTGCCGGATATTCCAAATTCGTTTTCCTATAATTGCCGCTACCGCACCTACTACAATAGCGCCAATAATAAAATCCACCATTATTCAATGCCTCCTTTTTACTGATATGTACTCTCAGAATCTCTCCTGCACCTGCCTTTGTGGCTGATTTTCCGTCAGATGCACATAAATTTAATCAACGTACGTTCCACATACGCCTCATCAATTTCTTCACATCTGACAAAAAATCTTCTCACAAATTCAGGCACAGAGAAACTCCGAGAGTACATTGATTATACATCCGGCTTCCTTAAAAGTCAATGATTTTGATTATCGTTTTCATTTAATGCGAATTGCACTGGTTACTGTTCAGACGGGTATCTTCTTGCCCGTCTACGCCGGACAAGAAGCATCGGATGTCCATTCGATGTGGAAAAACAGATAAAAACAGTCTTACAAGCAAGCTTGACGCCTGTTTTTATCTGTTTTCCCAGCCGTCTGAACTGTTACATTGTAATAATGCTGCCTTACAGAAATTCCAGTAAGACAGCACTCGCTATTTCCATTAATCATTTGTCACATTCCCGTCTCCATATACAGGGATAGCCTCTCCCAAATAAGTCGGTTTCGGTTTAAACAAGCAATACAATACATCTTTATTCCGGGCCAAAACCTCCCGCAAATCCCGTACTCTCTGTCCCCCATAGCGAACCTTCTTTGCCGGATAACCCCAAATCTCCATTCCCATCTGTACTCCATCATAGATAGATCGGTACAGATGATATTCCTGAGTAACAACAATCAGCTGTTTCACCTGAAAAATATCTCTGGCGCGATACATACTTTCATAAGTAGAAAATCCTGCATGATCCATAAAAATATCCTGAGAAGGAACCCCCTGGTCTATAGCATACTGCTTCATCTTGTTGACTTCATCATATTGAATCCTGCCGTGATCTCCGCTCACCAGAAGCTTTGGCGCGACTCCCGCCTGATACAAGGCAATTCCCGTATCCAGCCTGTCCTTTAGCATTTGGGTAGGTTCCCCGTCCGGACGCAGGCCGCACCCCAACACCAAAATGCAATCCGGTTGGGAAACCTGTTTTAACTCTTCTTCATTCGTCATAATTTTCTTTTCCGTACTTTTTCTCACCCAAAAATTTCCCGCCAAAAGACAAAAGACGCCCGCTACTGCCAGAAAAAAGCAGCCGCAAAATATCCTTTTTATGATAAAATGCCATCGGCCTCTGATCTTTTTTTGCATAGATTCACCACCTTATTCAATAATCAAATATCTGCTTTCACCATACTAAACCGTACTGTCCGCATCATCAGACAAGGCTCGTTGAGCGACTATAAATTTTTCCAGCAGCTTGGCAATTTCATCAATATCAATCGGTTTGGAGATATGTGCATCCATACCACAATCCAGGCATTTTTGTACATCTTCCGAAAAAGCATCTGCTGTCATGGCAATAATGGGAAGCGACGCATCCGCACGTTCCAGAGCCCGAATCGCTTCAGTTGCCTGATATCCCGTCATTTCCGGCATCCGCAGATCCATCAAAATGCCGTCATAATATCCTACAGGAGACTCCTCAAACATATCCACGCAAATTTTTCCGTTCTCCGCATGTGCCAGCTCCAGCCCCAAATCCGATAGCAGCTCCTCGGCAATCTCCCAGTTGAGTTCATTATCCTCTGCCAAAAGTATCCTGCAGCCAGCCAGTTCAAACTCTTTCTCCTCCGGATTCTTTGGTTCCTCGGCTATACCCGCATACTTTTTAAGACTATAATAAAGTGTGGATTTGAATAACGGCTTGGCGATAAAATCGGTAACGCCGGCCGCTTCTGCTTCTTCTTTGATCTCCCCCCAATCATAGGCGGAAATCAGCAGTATGGGAATATCCCCACCCATATGCTTACGAATCTCCCGGGCTGTCTGGATACCGTCAATGCCCGGAAGTTTCCAATCCAGCAAGATAACCTGGAAGTCCCTGTTCTGTCTGTGGTACTCGTCTATCAGCCTAATCGCCGTCTCTCCGTCCAGCGCCCATTGCGCACGGACGCCGATACTTTTCAGAGATTCCACGGTACTCTTACAAAGCTGTTTATCATCATCCACAACCAGCATGTTCCAGTTTGGCAGGATCATCTCCTCTTCCGTCACCAGCGCCTTTTCCATATCCAGGGTCACAAAAAAGGTACTGCCTTTGCCTAATTCGCTTTCTATCCGGATCGTCCCACCCATCGCATCCACAATGTACTTAGTGATGGCCATGCCCAGGCCTGTCCCCTCTGTCTTTTGGACCCGGCGGCTGTCCTCACGGACAAAAGAATCAAAAATTCTCTCTTGGAACTCAGAAGACATACCAATCCCTGTATCGCTGATCTGCAAATGATTCCGAATAAAATTCTGCCCTTTAGGAGACTCCTCCTGATATAAGGCGACTTCAATCTTCCCTTCTTCCGGCGTAAATTTAATCGCATTGGACAAAAAATTCAACAATACCTGGTTGAGACGCACACTGTCGCAATAAACATCTTCCACATCGATATCATGAATATACACATCAAAATTCTGCTTTTTTGCCTTGACCTGAGGCTGAACAATATTCACAATATTATCGATTACTTCCCTCAGAGAAACCTGATCCATATTTAAGGTCATTTTTCCGCTTTCAATCTTGGACATATCCAGCACATCGTTAATCAGGCCCAAAAGATGTTTGCTGGATAAACTGATTTTTTTCAGGCAATTCTGTACTTGCTGCCGATTGTCCAGGTTAGCTATGGCAATGGCTGTCATACCCACAATAGCATTCATCGGAGTGCGGATATCATGACTCATATTGGAGAGAAATTCACTTTTGGCGGCATTGGCCTTGAGCGCTGTCTGACGGGCTTTCTCCAATTCGGCAATCTGCATCCGCGTAAGATGATAATATCCGATGAACATGGCAAACAACGCCAATAAAATCACACCGCAGCCGCCCAGTACCATAACCGTCCATTGCTGGCCCATATTGTTGATCATCTGATCCAGGGTTCCATAAGGCAGATCCGTCACCAAAAACCATTCCGAAGCAGGCAAAAGATTGCAGTTTATATGCCGGCGCCCGTTGCCGGAATGAATTACCACCATAAAATCCTCTTTGGTATTCATCGCATCGCGCATAATATCAATCTGCTCTTCTGCCTCTTTCTCCCGGCCGCTGCCATAAAATTCCCGGAAGCGATCAAAATAATTGCTGTTCTTAAGCTTACCCCGAATGACAAAACTGCCGTCCCGACGGATAATATAAGAATTTACCAGCGAACTTTTATCATCCAGAGAAAGAATATCACCAATATAGCTAACGGGAAGGCCGGCAACAATGCCGGTAACTTCTTCACCATTGCTCATCACGCGAGGCGCTGTGGTTGACACTCCCAGCAAAGCCACGGAATCGCCCGATACATCGGTCCCGACGGCTATTTTAGGCTCGCCGGCATTTAAAGAGTTCAAAAAAGGCTCCGGGTCTGTCACGATTATCTCTTCCCCATAGAGCATCTCAAAATTCCCCGATACGGAATAAAACCCCAGATAATCAAATCCACGAGCTTGCGCATTGTAGATCAGGTCCTCGTCACTGACATAGTTTTGAGAAGCAGCCATACTTTCCAAGACTTCCACCTGCGACAGACGAAGCTGGATAGTCGTCTCAAAGTGCATGGTGATACGCTCACTCATGCCTTGCATATAAACATTGCCTACATTGACTACTGTTTCTTCGCTCTGTTTCCTCATATAAACAGACAAAAAAGAAAAAACGCAAATGCAAAGGATTATCACAAGGATAAGGCCCGTTGTTAAAAATCGTATTGTCTTGTTTTTCATCCAAAATCACCTCGCTGCTTGTTCTGAGCGCTATACCTGCTTTCATCCCTGGACATAGAAAAAGCATACCTATACAGAAGCAGTAAAACAGTCCCATTACCAATACTTTATCCGCTTATCCGTCAGTAACCCCTATCAGCTTGTTGCCTGCAATACCTGGATCGCGTCCACAGTCTGCTGATAATCCGCTTTCACTTGCTCAAACAGCCCTTCTACTTCCGGACTATAGTCCGACCGCAAAACTTCTGTTAAATTATTGCTCGATTCATACAGCTTGGTAAAACTTAAATTTTGACAAACGCCCTTAATCGTATGGGCGGCCCGGAAAGCCTCTTCATAATTTTTCTCGTCCAATGAAGTAACCAGCAAATCAAAGCTTTTATCGTTTAAAAATTTCAAAACAAACTTCTGAACCATCCTCTCCGTGCGCAAACGGCCTATCACGCTATCGTAATCCCCTTCAAGAGCTGCATAACATTCTTTCAGTGTCATTGTTCCCCCTCCTTATCCGCTTCATCCTCAGCGGCCTTTCCATTATTATCCGTTTCTTTATCACTGTCCGTTTCTTCGTCGTCATCATTGTCGATAGAAGAAATCACCGACAACATATCCCGCATACTTTCATCATAAAAGCAATAGCGTCCCCTTCCGCTCCGCTTCACTGTATAAAGCGCCTGATCTGCGGCATGGAACAGTTCTTCATATTCTGTGCCTATCTCCTGCGTCTTGGCAATTCCCATACTGACGGAAATCCGGAAATCCTCATACTGACCAATCAGCGAGTCAAAAATCCGCTGGATAACGGTTTCCACATCCAGTTTATACTCCAAAAATATCAGGAATTCATCACCGCCAACCCTGGCTGCGATATCACCTCCCCGAATGCACAGCCGCAATTTCTCTGCCATAAAAGACAGCACCTGATCGCCAAATATATGGCCATAATTGTCATTGGCATCCTTAAAATGATCCAAATCAAAAATAACCAGAGCAAATCGTCCGTCTGGCCTGGCCTCCATCCGTTCCTTTATCCGGCTCTCCGCATAGCGCCGGTTAAACAGGCCGGTTAGGGCATCATGAGACGCCATCTGCCTCAGCGTATCCAGCTTCACCCGGTCGTCATGAATGTCAATCACTTTTCCAATCGTCCCTGTATATCTGGGCGGTTCTTCCTGCGACCACATGGCACGGGCAATGATCCGCATCCACCGTTTCTCGCCGTCGATCCAAATTTCCTGGTCGTGTTTAACAATCGGCTGTTCAGGCGTAGTGCTGCGTAAAGCATCGGAAAGGGCTTTATAACCTTCCGGTCCTGACATAGCCAACACCGTCTCATCCTTCAGCGGATCAAGGATTATCTCATTCAGTCCCAGCTTCTTGGCTCCCAACGCAAACAGCATGACCATAGGCGGTGAAACCGTATATTCGAATTGCACTTCTTCCGACATATCGGCAAAAAAGCTGTACTTCATCCGCTCAAGCTCCAATAACTGCAGCGTACGCTCGGAAGCGGTAAGCTCCTCACGGTTAAACATCTCCTCTGCAACATTACGCATTTCGTCTTTATTGATATGCGGCTCAGTATTTTCGTCATTGTCGTGCATTTCTTTTTCTAATGTATCCGCAATATCAACCAGGCAATCCAACAGCACAGGATTAAACTGACCGCATTCACCATTTACGATCATCTGAATAGACTTTTCGTGGGAATACGCCTTTTTATAGACACGTTCACTGGTCAGTGCATCATAAACATCGGCCAAAGCCACAATCTGCGCAGAAATCGGAATCTCGTCGCCTTTCAATCCATCCGGATATCCACGCCCGTCATACCGCTCATGATGCCAGCGGCAAATTTCGTAAGCGGCCCTGATCAGCGGTTCATCCTGATAAAAGGGCAGTTCGTTAAGCATCTTGGCTCCAACCAAGGTGTGATTTTTCATGATTGTAAATTCTTCATCAGTCAAACGGCCTGGTTTGTTTAAAACCTCATCAGGAATAACAATTTTCCCAATATCGTGAAGTGCGGAAGCCGTGCAGATCAAAGAAACATCCAAATCTGCCAAATCCGGCCTTATATTATGATGGATCATATATTCCAACAGCAGTTCCGTCAGCTTACGGATATGGAACACATGGCGCCCGCTTTCGCCATTCCTGAACTCGACAATATGTCCAAGAATATCTACCATCATGCTGGCCTGCCGTTCTTTCTGGTACATCTGGTCGGCAACCAAACCAACCAGCTTTTTTTGTTTTGCATACAATAAAATCGTGTTGACCACGCGGCGATGAACGATCAGCGCATCAAAAGGACGGCTGATAAAGTCAGCAATCCCCAGTCCATAAGCCCTCTCTACATGAGCCGGGGCGCTTTCTGAGGAAATCATAATTACCGGTATCTCGTCAATCCACTTATGTTTGTTCATCATAATCAGGACTTCAAAACCATCCATATTCGGCATTACAATGTCCAACAAAAGCAAAGAGATGGATGTCTCATATTTTTGAAGAATCCCTACGGCTTCCACGCCGTCTTCTGCTTCTAAAATTTCATACTCATCGCCCAGCATATCTGCCAAAATCGAGCGGTTCATCTCCGAATCGTCTGCAATCAATATTTTTTGTTTCATTCTTTTCTCTCCACTAACAGAAATCATACCTTCATTTACTCGTACAACTATATGTTTCCTTAGCTTTTGTCTTTCCCCCCTTTTACACAATCAATCTGTCCGTACAGATATCGTACAAAAAAGTATATCATATTTACGCAAACACCGCAAGATGATTTGCTTGTTCGAAAAGAGCAAAAAGAGCTATGACAGATTCCTCTCCACAGCTCTCCTTACCCCTGTATCCTCTATGAAGTTGTTACTGTTCACAGGTACCCTGTGAACATAACAGCATATGCCCATTTGAAATCGCCTACGGCAATGGGGCATATGCTGTGGCCCCTTAACTGTATTGGCTCATGACTAATCAGCAGAGTGATTAGTCATGGTGTGAACAATAACATAAAGTTTTTCGGTACCCTTTTATAAAATCACCTTAGCCGGGCATTTCGCCGCACATTTGCCACAATTTGTACATTTCTCATAATCGATTACCGCGACATTGTTATCCATATGGATCGCATCGAATTCACATTGTTTTGTGCATAACGTACAAGCAATACAGCCACTGTCGCATTTAGCTTTCACATCCTTGCCTTTGTCATGTGAAGAACACTGTACCAGATGCTTTGCAGAATATGGCACCAGTTCAATCAGATGGTTAGGACAAGCCGCCACACACTTGCCGCAGGCCACACATTTCTCCTTATCCACAACCGCCACACCATCCACAACATGAATCGCATCAAAAGCACATGCCTTAACACAAGAGCCGTAACCCATACAGCCATAAGTACAGGCTTTCTCTCCGCCGCCCGGCACCACAGCCACTTTGGCGCAATCGTCAATACCGAAATAGTTATACTGCACACGTGTTTTGTCACAGGTACCCTTACATTTTACAAAAGCAACTTTCTTTTCGGAACCGCCGCTCTCAACACCCATGATAGCCGCAATCTTATCCGCCACGGCCGGGCCGCCTACCGGACAGGCATTAACTGCCGCCGTACCGGCGGCAATGGCGGCAGCCAGGCCGTCGCAACCCGGAAATCCGCAGCCGCCGCAATTATTACCGGGAAGTTCGGCGCGGACCAGAACTTCTCTTTCATCTACTTCCACTTTAAACTGTTCGCTGGCAATCCCCAGCAGCACACCGATAACAATACCGATGGCACCGATGATAGCCGCCGCTAAAAGCAAACCTGTCATATTCATCCTCTGCCGCCTCCTATTTAATCAGCCCGGAAAAGCCCATGAACGCGATCGCCATCAAGCCGGACGTGATCAGTACAATCGGTGATCCCTGGAAATTGAACGGGATATCATTGTCCTCAATGCTTTCACGGATACTTGCCAGCAGCACAATCGCCACGGTAAAGCCTACTGCCGTACCAAACCCGTTGGCAACGCTCAAGATAAAATTGTACTCTTTCTGCACGTTGGTCAGCGCGGAACCCAGTACCGCACAGTTGGTGGTAATCAGCGGCAGGAATACACCTAGCGCCTGATACAGCGACGGCACGTTTTTCTTTAAAAACATCTCCACGAACTGCACCAACGCCGCAATTACCAGGATAAAAGCAATGGTCTGTAAATATGTCACCTTAAAGGGAACCAGCACAAAAGTATAAATCAGGTTCGTCACAATCGATGCCAGTACGATAACAAAGATTACCGCTCCCCCCATGCCCAGGGAAGTGTCAACCTTCTTTGATACCCCCAAAAACGGGCATAAGCCCTGGAACTGGCTGAGGATAATATTATTCACCAGGGCCGCGCCTACAATTACTAAAATCAACTCTTTCATCTGTCCGCGCCCTCCTTATTCTTTCCGGCCGGCCGGGGCATTCTGCCCGGCGGCATTTGCTGCTGCCGCCTTCTCGGCTGCCGCTTTCTTCTTCGCAGCGGCCTCCGCTTCCGCCTTCTCACGGATTGCCTCTAACTCCGCATGGTTTGACATACAGGCAGAACCATGACAGGATGCACAGTTTCCTCCGCAGGCCAATGCAGACTGCGGTGCGGAACCGTTGGTTGCCGACGGCGCCTTAGCCAGATTCTGAAGCGCGGTCAGCACAGCCAGGACAAAAAATGCCCCTGGCGCCAGGCCAAAAATCGTAATCCGAAAATCTTCCGGGACAAAGGTAAAGCCAAATACCGCGCCCGCACCTAAAATCTCACGGACAATCGCAATGGACGTCAAGCCTACAGTAAAACCCAACCCCATGCCGATGCCGTCAAAAGCCGATTCTATCGGTCCGTTCTTGGCCGCATATGCCTCTGCACGGCCTAAGATGATACAGTTTACTACAATCAGCGGGATAAAAATACCCAAAGAACTGTACAGGCTTCGTACGAACGCCTGCAAAAGAAGCTGAACGATAGTAACCAGCGAAGCTACGATAACAATATAAGCCGGAATCCTTACCCGATCCGGGATAATATTCCTCAATGCCGATATGATCAAATTGGAAAATACCAAAACCGCTGTGGTAGACAACCCCATGCCCACGCCATTGATCGCCGTTGTGGTAACTGCCAGGGTCGGACACATGCCCAGCATCAGCACAAAGGTTGGGTTTTCCTTGATAATGCCGTTATAAATCCGTTCCACACATTTATTCATGATTTCCCACCTCCTACTGCATCAGGCAGTTCTTTGCAAAATAAACTGCCGCGTTCACCGCACCGGTCACCGCACTGGACGTAATTGTCGCACCGCTGATAGCATTGATCTCACCATCCGCAGAGGCGCCGTTTTTTGTCACGGAAAAAGCGTCTACGTTCTTGCCAGCATACTGGGCCTTCCACTCCGGATTTTGAGCGTTCATTCCCAATCCAGCCGTCTCTGTCAGGGTCAAAAACTCAATCCCGCTTACCGTACCGTCCGCCTTCAGGCCCACGGACACGGTAATTGCGCCGCCGTAACCGTCTTTGGAGGTAGCCGTAATCACATAACCTATCGGCATTCCGGAAGTATCCAACGCCGTAACGGCTTCATTCACCGCTACATTGCCGTATCCTAAACCAGAAATTTCCTGATTGGCCGTTGCCATCATATCTGTCATATCGTCCGTGGCAAATTCTTCCGCTTCAGGCAACACAGCCCGATAAGCCTCTGCCTTGGCCGCCAGCTCTGCCGCTGCGATAGGCGCCTTGGTCACTTCATAAACACCGCCCAGACAAGCGCCTGCAACCAGAGTGATCGCAAACAGGATCAGGGCATCCTTCATAAATCCGCCTTTGCTCATGATTGCCTGCCCTCCTTTCCGAATGCCTTGGGCATCGTATAGCGTTCAATCAGCGGCACCATCATATTGCTGATGATGATCGCATAAGATACGCCTTCTGCAGAACCGCCGAAAATACGGAACAGCCCGGTCAGCACGCCCAGCAAAACCCCGAAGACAATCTGCCCGTTGGGGGTAATCGGGCTGGTTACATAATCCGTAGCCATGAAAAACGCGCCGAAGATCAAACCGCCGCCGCAGATATGGGCCAACACGTAATTCATATCCTGTTTGCCGAAAATAAAGGCAAATACCGCCACGGTCAGAATATATGTAACGGGAATGCGCAGGGAAATCACTTTCCGGTATACCATATAAGCCGCCCCTGCCAGCAGGGCCAATACGGATACCTCACCGATTGTCCCGGGTATCTTTCCCAAAAACATAGCCGCCAGATCTACCGGCATGCCAGCCTTAAGCTGAGCCAGGGGCGTAGCCCCGCTCCAGCCATCCAAAGTGAAGCTGGACATTTTGCCGGCAAAAGAAATCAGCAAAAAGCATCTGCCGGCCAAAGCCGGGTTCATAAAGTTCTGGCCGATACCGCCATAGAGCTGCTTAACGACAATAATGGCAAAAATACCGCCCAACACCGGAATCCACAGGGGGATGTCCGCAGGCATATTCAACGCCAGGATCAATCCTGTCACTACAGCACTCATATCTTTTATCGTAATAGCCCGTTTCGTCGCCAATTCATACAGATATTCACTCAGCACGCAGGCGGCAACCGTGACCACTAGAACAAGCAGCGCGTGGATGCCGAATTGGAACACGCCAAAGGCGGCTGCCGGCAGCATAGCAATACATACATCCGCCATAATGCTCTGGGTAGTCTCCGTGCTCCGCACGTGCGGGGATGCCGATACGTTTAATAATTTGCTCATGTCTCTCTCCCCTCCTACGCTTTCTTTCTCCGGTTGGCAGCAACCGTCTTCCGCATTTCTTTAAACGCCTGGGTCAAAGGCCGCCTGGCCGGACAGATAAAGGCACAGCTCCCGCACTCGACACATTCCATGCCGTTGAGCTTCTCAAAAGCCTCACAGTCTCCCTTTAAGGCCGCTTTCATCATCATCACCGGGACAATATGGCTCGGACACACCTCGACACACTTACCGCAGCGGATACAGGCAGTCGGTTCATTGGCCGCCACCTGATCCTTTGTCATGCACAGCAGCGCCGAATTGGTCTTCGTCACCGGGATATTCAGGTCGAACAGGGCCATACCCATCATCGGCCCGCCGGCAATCAGCTTCTCCGGCTCTGTCTTAAAACCGCCGGCCGCTTCTACCAGCTCCTGGAAGTTGATTCCGGTTTTTACCTGAAAATTTTGAGGATTGGCAATGGCGTCGCCGGTAACCGTCACCACACGTCTCATCAGAGGTGTGCTCTTGCATACCGCCATATAAACGGAAATCACCGTATCCACATTATCCACGACACATCCCGCATCTGCAGGCAGCATAGATGAATTCACTTTTCTGCCGGTAACAGCATAAATCAGGGAACGCTCACCGCCCTGAGGATATTTGGTCAAAAGCTCACAAACTTCAATGCGGGGTTCATCTTTCGTCAGTTCCCTCAGCTTTTTAATCGCTTCCGGCTTATTGTTTTCGATACCGATAATCCCCTTGGCCTTGTCAAAAAGCTGCAAAATGACTTTTAATCCTCCCACCAGCTTCTCCGGTTCCTCCAGCATAAGACGGTAATCACTGGTCAGATAAGGTTCACACTCCGCACCGTTTACCAATACATACTCAATCGCCTCTTCGTTTTTCGGCGTCAGCTTTACATGGGTGGGAAACCCCGCGCCTCCCAGGCCGACAATGCCCGCTTCCTTGATGATGTCGCGAATCTCCTGTTTGGAAAGTCTGGACGAATCCCGGTCTGCACCCAGGCCTTCCACCGTCTGATACTCTCCATCATTCTCTACAATAATGGAATTCACCATTGCGCCGCTCGCCACTCTCCTCGGCTCAACTGCCTTAACTGTGCCGGAAACGGAACAGATGACATTAGCAGAAATAAATCCGCCTGCTTCGCCGATTTTCTGGCCCGCCAACACTTTATCGCCTTTTTTCACCAACGGTTTCGCTGGTGCTCCGATATGCTGGGACATGGGATAAACCATCTCCCCCTTCGGCATCAGGACTTGTATCGGCTTGTTTTCGGACAGTTCTTTTCCCTCATAAGGGTGAACGCCGCCTTTAAAAGTAGCCAATCCCATCTACCTCTCCCCTCTTTCTATACAAATTCGTTAAAAGTAACAGTTCCGACGGAACGTCTTCTCGCCCGTCTATGCCGGACAAAAAGCTTTCAATATCCACTTGACGTGGAATTTGAACTGTTACCGTTAAACTGCTTCAACAAACCGTGAGATTTGTCATCTTTTATAGTATAACACAATTAAAACGGGGATACAATTGGATCTTTCAGCATTCATAAAACGACAAAATACCATTTTTGCTTAAAAATAGGCAAAAAAAGAGACTTTTTTCTCTCTTTTTGTTTAATATATAACAATTTTTATCTTCTCTGCCATTTCTTATGTATTCCTGAAAAATAAGGAACAATCGCCTCTTACCATCGCTTACTTACCGTATTTTCCCCCACAAAACAACACTTTTTCCGCTAAAAACCACAGCAAAATTGTGAATTATTTGCCCATTTATTGTACTCACAAAAAAACAATCACATTCCGTATTTTTTACCGGTTAAAATTTTTTTATTTTTTTGCAATAAAATATCCGCCTGCTGCATTAACCTATTGAACGGATGATGAAAAGAGTCAATTTCCGCGACAGAGAACAAAGCAAATAAAACATATCAAGTTACGAAATTCCTTGATGCATTACACTCTATCACACCCGCCGAGTTCCCGAAAGCGGAGAAAGACCATTTTCAAAAAACCTTAAAAATTAGGGTTGCAACCAAAGAACCGCCGCGTGAATACAATCACGCGGCGGTCCTTTTATGCACAGCCCCATGCAGAGGAAGTATGCCGCAGAAGCGGCACATGGGGCGCGCGGTGAGTAGGGGAAAATGGCTCTTCCCTACTCGATTGGTTTTTATTTGAAAAATTTCCTTTTGTGCTTTTCCGTTGACTCCGGCACTTCCCCCCGCATAGCGGCATCAAAATTGCGCAGAGCCTCTCTCTGAACCTCGTTGAGACGCTCAGGTACATAAACAGACAAGGTCACAAAATGATCTCCCCGGGCGCCCCGCCCCCTCACAATCGGCACACCTTTGCCTTTTAAGCGAACCCGCGTCTCCGGCTGGGTACCTGCCTTCACTTCATACTCAACCTCACCGTCCACGGTCTTGATGCGGATAGGCCCGCCCAAAGCCGCCGTGGCAAAGGAAAGGGAAACGGTGGAATAAATGTTGAACTCCTGGCGTTTGAAAACAGGATGTTGGGACACGATTGCCTCCACCAGCAAATCTCCCCGCTCGCCACCGTTGATCCCCGGCTCGCCGCCGCCGGAACAACGAACACTCTGGCCATTGTCAATACCGGCAGGGATAGACACCTTAATTTTCTTTTTTTGCGTCACATAACCGGTTCCATAACAATCCGGGCATTTTTCCCGGATAATTGTACCCTTGCCGTTGCAGTCCGGACATGTCTGCACCTGCTGGACCTGGCCGAAAAAGGGTGCCTGCTGAACATGGACAATTTTCCCTTTCCCGCTACATTTCGGACAGGTTTCCGGATATGTGCCCGGTCTGGCGCCTGTGCCATGGCACTTTCCGCACTCATCCTTATAATTAATCTCAATCTCCTTCTCACAGCCAAATACCGCTTCCTCAAAGGTGATCCTGATCGATGTACGTACATTTGCTCCTCTCATCGGCCCGTTATATTGATTGCCGCGGCCGCCGCGGCTGCCAAAAATATCACCGAAGCCAAAGATATCGCTGAAAATATCCCCCATATCAGCGCCGTTGAAATCAAATCCGCCAAAACCACCGCCGCCATCAAAAGCGGCATGACCAAATTGATCATATTGACGCCGTTTTTCAGGGTCGCTTAAGACACCATATGCCTCTGATACTTCCTTGAATTTCTCTTCCGCCGCGGTGTCGCCTGGATTATTGTCCGGATGATATTTTTTGGCCAAAGCACGATACGCTTTTTTCAAAGCGGCGTCGTCCGCATTTTTGGGGACTCCCAGAATTTCATAGTAATCTTTCTTGCTCTCCGCCATGGTTTCCTCCATCTTGATTTTATGTAACAGTTCAGACGGTGTGGAATTTAACATGAATTTTGGGCCTCAAGCTCGCTTGTAAGCCAAAATTCATGTTAAATTCCACATCGGATGGACATCCCAGCTTTTGTCCGGCGTAGACGGGCAAGAAGATACCCGTCTGAACTGTTACGATTTTATACTCACGAGCATACTTATTTGTCAAATGATTGGTTGCTTTTATATATTGGCAAATCATTTGGCTCACGGGTATATGTACTCCCGGAGTTTCCCCCAGCAGCACCAACACGCTGAAACGGCTGTCGCAGCCTGCCGGAGGCTTCATCCCCCTTGCAGGCCGCGCCAGCCT
The DNA here is from genome assembly GCA_947383005.1 of uncultured bacterium. Lineage (GTDB taxonomy): Bacteria > Bacillota > Clostridia > Lachnospirales > Lachnospiraceae > Brotaphodocola. The sequence continues at coordinate 21,141 of CANDBT010000059.1, forward strand.
CCGCCTCTATCTCATTTGCAGCAGTCAAATCAACTGTTACGTTCACATCTCAATCATACGGAAACGCTAGTACTACCTTGCGGAAATTTCAGTGAATTCGGCACTCGCTATTTCCGCCCTCTGCACGCCTGCAAAGCTAGACGTAGGCACCGCTACGTTGCTAAGCGCCAGTGGCGCTTGTTCAGCAAGGACCGGAACGGAGTGTAGAACGTCGCTTTGCAGACGCACAGATGACGAAAATATCAAGCACTGTATTCACTGTTATTCCGCAATGCATTACTAGTATAACCCAATTTAAATACCTTGCTGTTTCGCTGAGGATGCTTTTTCGAGAGTGCACAGGAACAAGCGGAGGCGTAGTGGTGCCACGCTGAGCATTTTTCCTGTGTGCTATCGGGAAAGCAAACCAGCGAAACGTAAGGTTATTTTAATCGGGTTGTACTGGTACTGCCTTGCATTAATTCTCGAGTAATCCGCACTTGCTATCCGCGCCATCTGCACGTCTGCAAAACTCACCGTAGCCACCACTACGCCTTCGTTTCGCAGACGCACAGCTGACACGAATATCAAGCACGTTTTACTTCAAGATTAATGCAATGCAGTACTAGATCAAACTTCCTTAAAATCTCCGTCAATCACATCATCATCATTGCCGCTGCCGGAATTTCCCGCGGCGCTGCCCATATCCGGCGCCGCGCCGGAAGCCTGAGCCGCCTCATACATCTTTGCAAACAATGCCTGAGCACTGTTCATCAATTTCTCTTTGCCGGCCTTAATATCTTCTACCTGGGCATCGGTCATCTGATCAATAGGAGCACGGTTAATCGCCTCTTTCAGCGCATTCAGTTCGGCCTCCACAGCCGCCTTGTCATTGGCATCCAGCTTATCACCCACTTCCTCCAGGGCTTTCTCCGTCTGGAATACCATAGCATCGGCATCATTCCTCGCATTAATGCCTTCTTTCTTCTTTTTATCCTGAGCCTCATACTCAGCCGCTTCCTTTACTGCCTTCTCAATATCGGAATCGGACATATTGGAACCTGAGGTAATGGTAATATGCTGCTCCCTTCCGGTACCAATATCCTTGGCAGATACATTTACAATACCATTGGCATCGATATCAAAAGTAACTTCAATCTGCGGAACGCCTCTTCTTGCCGGCGGAATCCCATCCAGCCTGAACTGTCCTAAAGTCTTGTTGTCCCGGGCAAATTCACGCTCACCCTGTACTACGTGGATATCTACGGCTGTCTGATTATCTGCTGCGGTAGAGAATATCTGGCTCTTTTTGGTAGGAATGGTAGTATTCCTCTCAATCAGCCTGGTAGCAATACCGCCCATAGTTTCAATAGACAAGGACAGCGGAGTTACATCAAACAGGGTAATATCTCTTACATCGCCATCCCCGGCCAGCTTACCGCCTTGAATCGCCGCGCCGATAGCCACGCATTCGTCAGGATTTAATGACTTGCTCGGCTCCTTTCCGGTCATCTGCTTAACTTTATCCTGTGCGGAAATCATACGGGTGGAACCGCCTACCAACAGCACTTTTCCCAGCTCGCCAGTCGTCACGCCGCCGTCTCTCAGGGCATTCTGTACCGGAATGCCGGTCTTCTCAATCAAATCATGGGACAACTCATCAAATTTGGCACGAGTCAGGTTAATATCCAAATGCTTGGGGCCTTCCGGGGTAGCCGTAATAAACGGCAGGTTGATGTTGGTCGTGGCTGCCGTGGACAGCTCTTTCTTCGCCTTTTCAGCCGCTTCTTTCAACCGCTGCATAGCCATCTTGTCTCCGGACAGGTCCACGCCTTCCGTTTTCTTAAATTCATCCACCAGCCACTGGCTAATCCGATGGTCAAAATCATCGCCCCCCAGACGGGTATCGCCATTGGTAGACAGCACCTCGATGACACCATCACCAATCTCAATCAAAGATACATCAAACGTGCCACCGCCCAAGTCATATACCATGATTTTCTGCTCTTTTTCATTGTCCAGGCCATAAGCCAAAGCAGCAGCCGTCGGCTCATTGATAATCCGCTGTACATTCAACCCGGCAATCTTTCCTGCGTCTTTGGTTGCCTGACGCTGGGCATCGTTAAAATAAGCCGGAACAGTGATAACTGCCTCAGTCACCTTTTCCCCCAGATATGCCTCTGCATCTGCTTTCAGCTTCTGCAGAATCATGGCAGAAATCTCCTGTGGCGTATAACTTTTCCCATCAATGCTAACCCGGTAATCCGTACCCATATGGCGCTTAATCGACGCAATGGTCCGGTCCGCGTTGGTTACTGCCTGACGTTTAGCCGGTTCTCCTACCAGACGCTCTCCGGTCTTGGTAAAAGCCACAATGGACGGGGTGGTCCGGGAACCTTCCTGGTTGGGAATAACCACCGGCTTGCCGCCTTCCATAACGGCCACGCAACTGTTAGTGGTGCCTAAATCAATACCAATAATCTTGCTCATAGCTTTTTCCTCCTGAAAATATAATCAAATTTAGTTGTTTTCCTGCTTTTTTGTAACTTATGGAACAGACCGGATATGAATACCGGCCAGAATGTAACCTTGGCTTTGCCGGTTAATTCGCCACCTGCACCATACTATGACGAATTACAATGCCCCGATACATATACCCTTTTTGAAGTTCCTGAGATACTTCGTTTTCCCCAAGCGCCTCATCCTCCACATGCATCACGGCATTGTGCAGATCCGGGTTAAATGTCTGACCAACCGCTTCAATCGCTTCCACCCCGGCCTCTTCCAATGTTTTAACAAATTGCTTATATATCATCTCCACGCCTTCGGCAAAGGGGCTGCCCTTCACATCCTCCGGCACGGCGGCTAAGCCTCGTTCAAAATTATCCAATACAGGAAGGATCTTCTCTACCATATCCCTCGCGCCAATCTCATACATTGCCGACTTTTCCTTTTCCGTACGCTTACGAAAATTGTCAAACTCCGCCATCTGGCGCATCAAACGATCCTGCATCTCTTCTATCTGAACATCCCTGGGATCTTTCTTTTCCTTTTTGCCGGCATCTTCTTCCGGAGTTTTGATCTCTTCTTCCAGCTCTTCGTCCAGAAACTGTTCCGCCTGGTCCGCCTCCTCGTATGCCTCGTTTTCAACCTGGCGCTTTTCCTTATCCTGGCTCATCCCTGTCACCTTCCCTCGTCATTTTTAAATGTAGTGTCTAACTGTCTCATCAAATTTCTCAATGTGCGAAGCACCCTTTCATAATCCATCCTTTTAGGGCCGATAATCCCGATGGTACCCCGGATTCCCTCCCCAAGCTCATAATTCGCTGTCACCACGCTACAGTCTTTCATGGTCTGCAAAGGTGTCTCTTCACCGATATATACCTGAATATCCCCACTGTCCTCCGTGCCGTCATCATCGGCAATCAGCTCTTTAAGCATCTCTTTCTGTTCCAGTGTGCTGATAAGCTGACTCGCCTTCTGCCCGTCGCTCAACTCGGGATATTTAAATATGTTGGTAGCGCCGCTGGTATAAATTTGCAAATCCTCTTCATCCGCCTCAATCACGGCAGCAATCTCGCTGAGAACCATGTCGATAACCTGGCTGTGACTGCCGGCTTGTTCTTTAAGGCGGCTGATAACACCCAGATTGATCTCCTCAATCGTCAGGCCGTTGAGGCTGCTGTTCAGCATAATATTCAAATTCAGCAGATCATCCTGGCTCAATTCTTCCTGAATCATAACCATCCGGTTACGGATCAGGTTCCCCTCTACCACAATTACAATCAGCAGCTTATGTGGATCCATCTGTGATAGCTGGATAAACTTCAGTTTATTTTGATGATATCGGGGACCGCTGATCATAGCAGCATAATTCGTATTGGCAGCCAAAAGCTGAGCCAGCTTCTTCAACACCAGCTCTAACCGGTCAACCCGCTTGATCATCAGTTCTTTGACCTCGGTAACTTCCTGTTCTTTATCCTGCATAATCTGATCCACATAAAAACGATATCCTTTGTCGGAAGGAATCCGCCCGGCTGAAGTATGAGGCTGAAGAATATACCCCATCTCTTCTAAATCTGACATTTCATTGCGGATAGTGGCCGAACTGAGCTTCAGATCCGTATACTTGGAAATAGTCCGGGAGCCTACCGGTTCCCCTGTTTCCAAATATGTTTTAATGATTGCTTTTAATATGGTGATCTTTCGATCATCCAGCTCCATTGGAACGGCCTCCTTCCTTTTCCTGTATGTTTTGATCTTCTTTCAGCCGTGAACAGCAACAAACATGCGATCCGCTATCCGTTATCGTTGCCATTCTATTTTACGGCACGAAAAGCATGTGCCTTTTATCGGAAATTACTTCGCAATTTCCGATAAGTTATATTACAGGAACCGCTTCGCGAATCCTGTAATCGGATTTACGGCGCAAAAGACGCGCCTTTTATCGGAAATTACTTCGCAATTTCCGATAAGTTATATTACAGGAA
>CANDBT010000060.1 GCA_947383005.1 uncultured bacterium
TGGACAACAATCTTTTCCACAATGTTCCGGTAAAAGGTATCGTCCTGCTTTTCTCCCAAAGCCAGGGCGCGGATCGTAGCGGCGATGTCTGCCATCATTTCCTCCTGATTGGCCGTAATCTCTTTCTGTTTCTGGGCCTCTTTGATCCGCTGTTTCAGATTCTCCATGTCCGTATCATAACGCTTATGAGTCCGGCGGTATTCCTCTTTGGAAATGTCCTGCCCCAGATACAGATCAAGGAGCCGCTCCTTTTTCTCCGCAATCGTTTCAAGTTTTTGCTCCAATTTACTGACGTCCATTTCCTCACCATCCGAAGCCGACAGAACCAGCTTGACGATTTCAACCAGATCAGAAATGAGCCGTTTCTTATTGTGCCGTAAATGTTTGATAACCATTTGAAGCATCAGCATAAAGTCCTCGTCACGAATTTGCTGGTTGACTGCACAGCCAATCTGATTTCCGACCTTATCCGTTTTCAGAAGTCCATGCTGAGCCGCCTCATAACAACGCCATGCCTTGTACTGGCTTCCGTCCTTCCGCTTCTTCGTCCTTGAAACAAACCGGGAACCGCAGCATCCACACTGAATTTTACCAGATAGACAATATCGGTTACTATGCTTCGCTTTCTGCTCCGGAGACGGAGAACGGCGTTCCAATTCTTTTTGTGTCCTCTCAAAAATCTCTCTGCTAATGATTGGTTCATGGTGATCACGCAGGACAACATACTCCTCCTGGCCACGGTTATATTTCTTTTCATGGCTCAGGTAATCAGGCGTATACGTCTTTTTCTGAATCAGATCACCACAATACTTTTCATTTCTAAGAACTCGCAGGACAACAACATTTGACCATTTTTTCATATGAGTAGAAGTCTCAATACCAGCCTCCCGCAGCTCACGGGCAATTGTATATGTACCTTTTCCTTCCTCTAAAAATTTATGATAAATCAGCCGTATCGTTTCCGCGCCATCCTCGTTGATATAGAGCTTTCCGCCGCGAACGTCATATCCCAGCATATCACGGCCAAACACAACCCCCCGCTCCATCCGGCGTTTCTGTCCCCATTTCACACGTTCGGAAGTCTTGCGGCTTTCCTCTTGTGCGATAGAAGCCATGATCGTCAAACGCAATTCTGCATCGGGGTCTTTTGTGTTGATATTGTCATTCATAAAAAGAACATAGACGCCGATCTTCTTTAAATCGCGGGTGTATTGCAGAGTGTCCACCGTATTACGGGCGAACCGGCTCACCTCTTTTGTGATAATCAAATCCACTTCTCCAGCTTTGGCCAGCCGTATCATGCGGTTAAACTCTTTCCGCTTTTTTGTGCTGGTTCCTGATATACCTTCATCTATGTAAACGCTGTCTTTGATACAATTCGATTTTGCCTTATACATTTTGATTTTGGCATACTTTTTGATTTTGTGCCGTAGGGGGAGGGTTCAACATTGGAAAGGCTACAAATAAAAATAGATTTTTTTGTGTTCCTATGCTATATTATATCCGTAGTGTTTGAAATTGTAATTTATTAACTCAAACGGAGGTTTTAACATGAGTGGAATAAATCGAATGTCCTACGAATTATCACATACAAGCTATTTTATGAATAAAATGGATGAAGTTATCAAATGGTTGGAAAGCAAAGGTCTAAAAGCAAATCAATCAAGATATGCAAAGTATAAAGGCTATATCGATGACTTTTATAAAAAAGGTAATCTCAAGGATTTATCTGATTTAGAACAAAGATTCAAAAACTAAATGATGCTGCACAAGATTGAAGTTTTACAAAAACTATTAACAGAACAATAAATGCGGTAATACATCAGTCATATAGATAAAGATACTCTGCTACCATTATTGGCAGCAGAATATCTCTGTTTTACATTTTGATCTCCGTCCCGTCTATAAAGGTAAATCGGATATCTTCTTTATTAAAAACTGTGACAAAATCAACCAGGCTGTACCAGAGGTTCTCATCAAACTCCGTGGCCACTCCGTCCTGCCGCTCCAACTCAGCCAGGAACATTTCTATCCGTTCCTTCTTCGCCAGCTTTTCCGTGATGGCATTTCCCACTTCATCCAGCCGTAACTGCTCCACTTCCAGATCCGCCGTATCGAAGAGCCGCACTTTAATGGCATGGAAGCTGGCGGCGATCTCATCCTTTTCCGTGGTCAGGATATTGACTGCTTTCACGAAAAGCGCCTTGATGCTTTTCTCGTCCAGATGGGGAGTGGTGCACTTTTCCTCGTTGTCAAATTTGTGGTTGCACTGCCAGACCACCCGGCGGTATTTGCTATTGGTATGCCACACCTTCGAGCCGTATCAGCTTCCGCAGTCGCCGCATTTTATTTTGCTGGAGAAAAGACCTGTACTGCTATGCCGGTTCATTCCCGTCAAAATCCTCCATGCCCATCAAATATGCGGAAACCTTGCGGATGTCGGAATCCTGGAAATCCCGCCCGCTGCATTCCGTCCGCACCTTTGACTTTCCGCTGCACCGCCAGTAGGTGTATTTCCCATAGCAGCAGTACCTGTGGTAGATGTTGCCGCAGGAGGCGCACCGTATCTTTCCGGTAAACTCATCCGTGGATGTGTTCTCATGCCTGTTGCTCCGGAGCTTCAGCGTTTTTAAGCCCTGACCGTGCCGTCCTTCAGATGGAAATCTATGCTCCCTGCTTTCTGCACCACCATCCGCTCCACCGTTTCCGTGAAAAACCCTTCATCAAAAGTTTCCCGCCCCATCACCCTGCAGAAGATATCCTTTATCTCCGAATCCGGATAATTCACGCTGTCACAGGTCACGCCATGCCCGCTCTTGGCTCAACAGTACCAGTAAAGGTGTCTGTCCCTGCTTTCACTGACCGCTCTGCCATACCGTCTGCCGCACTATCCGCAAAATATCTTTCTGTCAAAGAATGCGCAGGTCTTTTCTTCATGGGCTTGTCATACAGTTTTACGGGATTCGAAGGCATTTCCCACCTCTTTGCCTGCCCATCAAAAAACCGCATCTCAAGGCTTCCGTCCGGCAGCGCCGTAATGAGCCTGACCGTCCTTTCAAAAGCCTCCCCGTCAAAGCCGCCTGTCCCCATCAGCCCCGCGCAGATCTCCATGAGCTTCTTCTCCGGGTAGTTATGGCTTTTACACGTCATCCCGACTTTCTTTTTCGCCCTGCAGAACCAGCTAACGTATTCTTTTCCATTTTTGATTCCTTTCCGGCGGGTGAAGTTCTGGCCGCATATGCCGCACCTGATCTTTCCCGTAAAGGGGTAGGTGGGGTTGACAAGCCCCGCCCGCCGCTCCATCTCCGTCTGGACCTTTGCGTAGGTTTCCCGGTCGATGATGGCTTCATGGCAGTCCGCCATGTAATACTGCGGCAGCTCCCCGCAGTTCTTTACCTTCATTTTTGTGATCGGATCTGCCATGTAGCATTTCTGCCGCCGGATGTCCCCGGCATAAACTTCGTTGAAGATAAGCTGCCGCACTGAGGCTTCCTGGAAGTCATTCCCAAGCGTGGTGTGTATCCCCGCCTTATTCATGTTCTCCGCTATCTTCCGCAGGGAAACGCCGTCAATATACATCTGAAACATCCAGCGGACTGCCTCCGCCTCTTCGGGGATGATGACATATTTCCTTAAACCGTTATCGTACCGGTAGCCGAGGATGTGTTTATTCGCCGCCCCGATCTCCCCAGACTGGAAGCGCTTTCTGAGTCCCCATTTCACGTTCTCCGAAATGCTCCGGCTCTCCTCCTGCGCAAAGGAGGCAAGGAGGGTGAGCATCAGCTCCCCGTCTTCTGAGAGCGAATGGATATGCTCCTTCTCAAACCGCACCTCAATGCCAAGGGCTTTCAGATGCCTGACCGTTTCCAGCAGGTCAACCGTGTTCCTTGCGAAGCGGCTGATGGATTTTGTCAGGATAATGTCAATCTTTCCTGCCTCGCAGTCGGCAAGCATCCTTAAGAATTCGCTACGCTTAGATGTGTCCGTCCCAGATATCCCGCAGTCCGCATATACCCCCGCATATTCCCATTCCGGATTTTTCTGGATCAGGGTGCTGTAATGGCTCACCTGTGCAGAAACGGAATGCATCAGCCGCTCGGTATCCCTTGATATGCGGGCATAAGCAGCGACCTTTTTCCGTGCCTGGATGGCCGGCAGTTTCGGCTCGATTCTGCTGATCTTCTTCATGAAACCAACTCCCTTCCGCTACCATATATCACTCTGAACCGCAATTATAGCAAAGATTTTCCGGCAAGTAATGTACCCAAAATTGGGCGGTATTTTTCGAACAGGATTGTATCAATTTCCGAATATTCATCCTCCGAAATAACGCCCTTTTGAAACATGGACTCCGCCACGGAAAGGGACATAAGGTAGAGCCGCTCCGCCCTGAACTGTTCCTTACTCACTGGCATCACCGCCTTTGAAACGGCTCCTGATGTAGCATTCATGGGAACAGTATTTGCGTCTGGAATTGCCGTAAGCCGTGAACGGTTTCCCGCACCCTGCGCAGGTGAAGGAATAGACTGCCCGCTGCTTTATCTTTTCCGGATGCTCATGCCACCACTTCACCCTGCACTCATCGCAACAGAACACGCGGGGCTTCATCCCTTCCGCCTGCTGCAGGAGCTTCCCGCATTCCCGGCATCCCGGAACCCTATCCTCCTGTGCCGCTGCCATTTTCCCTGACAGCCCGTTCCTCCTGCAAAAGCTCTTGACCGTATCTTTTGAGATTCCGACCTTATTTGCGACCGCCATATATCCGAAACCTTCTTTCCGAAGGCGTATGACCTGCTGTTTTTGTCTGTCAGTCATGAAAACATCTCCTCACTATACGAAGATTTGTCAGCCGTTTTGATGGGATATTTTTTCTAAAATAAATAAAAAAACTGCCCACGACATTTTATGTGACGTGGGCTTGTCACTATTCGCGCCGGCCTATACGCCATGACGCGCCATCACTTCCATCAGTTCATTAAAAACAGCAGATTCCTGTTCATTAGTCGCAAACACAAATACCCTTTCTATCTCATCACCCCCTTTTTCAAAATCATCCCGCGCATTTTCCGCAATCAGAACACCCATTACAGATAATCCTGCTCCCGCAATGCCCACAGTTATCCCGATAATACGGGACGTATAAATCCGCTTCCTCTAAAAAGAAATCCAAAGTCATGCAGACGTGGAACATTTCCCCGCTTTTGATCTTGTAACCGCCGTCACGCCGTTTTTGAAACGGGTAATGAAACCCTGACTTTGTGCGGTATATATCAGCCCCGTTAGCTCCCACACACGGTCAAGAAAATACATATAACAATGCTGGCAGCCCTCGCTGCATTTCACGCAGCCGTGCCACGGATTCCATATATCGTGCATAGGCTTTTCTCCGATCAAAATACAAGCTGCTCTTTTTGCAGCCTTAAAAGGATCTTCCCTATATCCCCATCGATACAGACAGACTGCTTTTTTATCTTGTCCGGGCATAACGCCTCTCCATAATTGATACACCCATAAACCGCTTTTTATTTACCTATGGAAGTATAGGGAATCTCTTACAAAGAAGCAATGGCAAATACATAAAAAGCACATGGCAGTAAGATTGCCATGCTAGATTTTCTGAACAACACAGCAAAAATAACAGTGAATCCAGAATTTATACTTTTTGATTTTGCCTTGGGAGGGTTCAATTTTCCCAAATAAGGGGTTCAGATTTATGCGGGGAGGGTTCACGCACCTCTCCGTTTTCTCACGGCTTCATAATTACTTACAAAAAAAAGGCATCTGACTGTATCCAATATCGTCAAATGCCTTTAATTCAGCGGTTTTGCGTCTATTCTGTCTTTGCCCTTTGTATCAATTAAGCGATTTTCATTTCCGCAAAAATCTGTACCAGTTCCCACTCAGGATTCCGGTTAATATATTCACGGAAATATTTTTGCTGACTCTCAAATGAATTTGCCTGGTCGTCCTTGTCTGTGGAAACGCGGCAGTAAGCGCTTACCTTCAACATAAATTCAACTCCTTTTCAAAAGTCATACCCATCCGGGCATCCCGCAATACCATGCCCTTTGAACGGGTGGATTTTGTCCAATTAGGTATGTTTATCGAGTGTTGATCTTCTTCTATTTGTAATTCTCGAATCTGGCAATGATACGGATTTTAAGAAAAGCGGGCTGAATATTTTTGAACTACTTTATCCATGCAAGCCTCATATTGGGCCTGCGTCAATTTGCGGTTTTCCAAAAGAGAAAGTAAAATTGCCCGCTGAAAATTGATTTTAAAATCCTTACAATCCAGTTTGTCTATATCCGGCTGTTCCGTAGTTTCAAGAACATATTCCTCGTTTTTCACAGGCAACACCTCCCTAAAGAAATGTATGCAAATAAGTTTGTACGATATTATATTTTCTACTTACTAAAAACGGCCACACCGGTGTGATTGGAACCGCATAACATATCGCGGTAAATGCTCGGTGTGACCGTTTTAACTTTGAATTATTTCTTATCTGTTCGCCATTTTTGCCTCGTTCCCCTGGCGATAGGGATATTACAGGCCGCCCCTGGCAGGGCTGTCATAACTCCGCAACACCATTTTACTCATATGTCGCAGGGTTCCTCCTCAAGTCTGTGGGAGGCCGTGAGAAAGTATCTTTAACCCCTGCGCTGTCATCGCGCCCGGAATGACCGTGACTGACTTTACTCAAGAACGGTTGTCGGACTTGGATGCCGTTCTCCGTAGGCAGAGGCGTTTGAATGAGGTGGTCCGCGCCCACATCAACCGCGGCGACAGCAGCTACAACATCGTTATCGTCCTACGGCTCGGTCTGCATACTCTGCTTCAACAGGTGGTTGCCGATCTGCCACGCTATGGCGTAGCTAGTACTACCTTGCGGAAATAGCGAGTGCCGAATTCACCGGGATTTCCGCAAGGTAGTACCAGGCCCTGTAATGACAGTGTATTTTGGGGGTGGCTGCATAACAGCGCCCCAAACGGTGCATCGGAACCAAACAGGCACTTTTCCGGCACAGCTCCGTGTACGGGAAAAGCAAAAAATGTTTAAAATCGCTGTGTGATTGGGGAACAACCTACTAAGCTGCCATACCACCAGTCAGCAATTTTGGTGAGCCTCTTACAGATGCCGCAGATTGACGCGGTACTCCCGCAAATCATCTTCTTTTACGGTTTCGATAATTTTATCCAGTGCCGCAGTAAGGGCATCTTTATCCTCTGGCAGCGTTCCTTGAAACTGAAATGCGTTTGATGCACCTAAAGCGGCAAATTGGGTAGGTATTTCCAGATTTTCAAGCAAAGTGCGGATTTCCTTGTATTTTTCAATTTCGCTTTCCTCTTTCCAGTTGCCGCGCTGGATTTCCTGGTAAAGCTCCGAGTCCGGGTAAATGGTCAGCATATTGACGCCGATGAGCGTCGGGTGGAGCTGATTACAAACATGGGCAGTTGCCTTTGCGCCGATCTCACCACGGCCGGCGCCGGAAATACTCACCAGGTAAAAGAAACTGTAATGAATGCCGGCTCTGTCTAATCGATAGCATTGTTTCACAATATCAGCGGCGCTATAGCCCTTATTCATAAATCGCAGGGCTTCATCATCACCCGTTTCAATCCCGATTGTCAGACCGTCATATCCGGCCTGATGCAAGGATGCCAGTTCCTCGTCCGACTTTAGCGTAACATCTGTAATCCGGGCAAAACATCCAATCGTTTTAATTGAGGGAACATATTTCCGGATTAGGTCAGCGATGGCCATGAGCCGTTCAGATTTCAATACAAAGGGATTTGCCCCGGTCAAAAAAGCCCGCTGGACTCGCTCTGGTCTGGGTAATCCCTGCAGGCGGGCCGTCAGCAGGGAAACGGGGTCTGTACTCCAAAGTTGGGCCTCCAGCAAATCGCTCTCAATATCTGTCAAAGGAGACATTCTGAATTTGAACGGTAAATCATTATAGAGTGTGCAAAATTTGCACTTATGATGGGTACAGCCTGCCGTTACTTCAAGCAACAGTGATGAAGCCTCGTAGGGGGGCCTCCATATTGTTCCCGTGTAGTGCATAACATTACCTCCTTAATCGTCCATGCATTTTGGACATTCAGGTATCCTCTTGAGGATTACCTCCTTGATTTTTTGCCATTATATCACTGTGCATAAAAAATAAAAGTACGGTACTTTTTTGTAGTACCTTGTTTTTGCAATGCAAAAGCGGTATAATTCTGTCAGGAGGTCACGGAACATGAAGAAAACAGAAACAGCGATCCAACGCTGCAAAACGATGTCAATCCTTCAAAAGATTTTGGGCGGCAAGTGGAAACTTGAAATTCTCTATTACATAGCTTTTTGCGATATCCATAGATTCGGGGCATTGCGCCGCCAACTTGGGGAGATAACAGAGTCATCCCTGACAAAACAGCTTCGGGAATTAGAAGCGGATGGATTTTTGATCCGGCACGACTTCAAAGAAATTCCGCCAAGGGTGGAATATACCCTGTCCGATCTGGGGCGGAGTTTCATGGATGTTATTGACTATATGAAAACCTGGGGAGATCAGAACCTGCCAGATGTATAAGGATATTCTAAAAACTGCACCAGGAAGATGCCATCAAAGGCTTCCATCCTACCGTTGTCCATACTATCTGTCCTCCTATACCCGTTGCCAAAGCAGCATATTGTTTTCAAATAGAGCGTTCACCCTGTTGGTATCCTTCAGCCACGCCAGATAGGAGCGGATGGTGCTGCCCACCAGGACATATTGCTCAAAGTTCATGGTCAGCCCGTAATCCGTAAACAATTTTTGCAGGATAGCCTCGAAACAGGGTGGCTTCTGACAGATGCCGGTGATCTTATCCGCGATTTCCAGTACCTTGTCAATGTTATACTGTGCGAGGGCTGTCACGTCCTCCGCCGCCTCTGCGTGCGCCGGGATAAACAGTTTCGCTTGCAGGGATTTCACCATCTCCAGCGTTTGCAGATAAGAAGCAACGCGGACAGCGGAGTTTTCAGCCCCGTGGCGATCTTCCATAGAGTTGTCACTGTTGGGACAGACTGGCCGCGTTCGATCTGGCCTAACATGGGCTTGCTCACACCCGTCAGCGCTGCAGCATCGTCCAAGGAGAGAGTGCAGGCCATGCGGATGCTTTTCAGCTTTTCACCAATTCTCAGTTTCCTATGTGCTGGAAAGTATGTTTTCTTCCAGTTATCCGATTATAGGGAAAACCAATGACCCCGTTTTAAGCTATGCGGTGGAAGCCGCCCTGTAGTTTTACATGGCGGAAAGCCGGGAGGCAATCCAATTCCTTTTCGGCTTTGATTTTGAGGACATCGCCAAACGTGCCATTGAGCATATGCTGAATGTTCTGAAAACGCAAAATTTTCCGCCAAAAAATTTTCAAAAAATATCAGAAAAAATGGTACTGTTTCCGATACCTGCATATCAGATATACCGTCAATATAAGCGTAAACAGCTCTGCAAGCGAAACAGCAAGCCACACGCCCGTTACCTCTAAAAATCTTGGCAACACCAAAAGGAACATCGTAATAAATCCAAACGTCCGCAGAAAAGATATGGTTGCCGATGCTTTTCCATTGGATAATGCCGTAAATAAAGCGGATGAAAAAATATTGCATCCAGAGAACAGAAAGCTGAATGAAAAAATGATAAATCCATTCTTTGTAATCTCAAAAACATTCCTGTTGTTCTCCGCAAATACCTTTGCAATGCTTTCTCCGCCAAGCAGGGAAAATAAAAATACAAATATGGAAATCCCCGCTATAAAGCTAAAACAGATACGGACGGTCTTTTTTAGCTGTTTTACATTCCCGCTCCCATAGTTATAGCTTACGATGGGGGCTGTTCCCATAGAAAAGCCAATAGTAAGCGTTGTTAAGAGGAACTGCGAATAGATAAGCACCATAATCGCCGCCACACCGTCCTCGCCCAACAATTTCATCATCGTTACATTAAACAAAAATGTCGTTACGGCAGTTGAACACTGACTTACCATTTCCGACGCACCGTTGGAACAGCTTTTCAGCAGAACAGATGCGTCCATGTTAGGCTTGCAAAAGTGCAATTCACTTCTTTTCATCAGAAAAAATATTGTACCGATAATTGTCGGTATCATATATCCGATGCCTGTCCCAATAGCAGCTCCCTTGATTCCCATTTGCAGTAAAACGATAAAGACATAATCAAAAACAATATTGGCAATCCCCGCCAGAACAGCAAGCACTAAGCCTAATGTCGGTTTCCCCGCCGTCACAAACAGATTCTGATATAGCACCTGCATCATGTTAAAGGCGGCGAAAATGAGCTGTATCGTCAGATAATCCCTGCAATATGGGAACAATATTTCACTCGCCCCCAATCCCCAGATGATTTCATCCAAAAAGAAAAGCCCTGCCGCTGTAATCAGCAGACCGATAACCGCCCCTGCCACGACAATCAACGTAAAATTGCTTCGGGCTTCCTCTGTGTTTCCATTCCCCATTTTCTTCGCAACAACCGCACTTCCGCCCGTCGCAAGCATCGTCCCCAGACCGACAATCAGATTGATGACGGGGCAGACGATATTGATGGACGACAAGGCGTTCGTGTCTACAAACCGTGCGACGAAAATCGTGTCTACAATGGTGTATAATCCCATAAACAGCATCATCACCATGCTTGGGAAAGCAAATCGGATAAGGGATAGGACATTAAACTCCTCCGCTAAGGGGTTTTTTTGTGTTACGGCCATTCCTTATTTCTCCTTTCCTGCCCATGTTTTTAGACATAGAGGTATCCCCGAAGGGGTTTTCCTCCGTATTTTTCGGTGGAAGCACGAAACGCTGCGTCGGATAGCCATATTCCACAAGCAATTCCCGTTCTGCAAATCCAAGACGGCAGTATTCTTCCCGCCAGCCCGTATCCGCCTTATCTCCTGCACGGTATGTCGTCAAGGTAATCTCTTTCCCATAGAGCAGCTCGTCTGCCAGTTTATCAAGGAACAGCTTTGTAATGCCAAGATGCCGATACTGCGGATGGACAGCCAGAAAGTCTATGCTGCCTGTGCCTTGCGAAAATCCCATCACACCAATAGCTGATCCAACATACCGCAAGATCAAAGCTTTTTTATCCGCGATATACCGATGTAGGTTTGCGGCGTAATCTTCCTTATCCAGACATGGATAACCGTCGATCGAGAGGCTTACCAGTTTCATCCAATCATCCGCATCTTCAGGCGTGGCAAATGTTATATCATCTTTTGTCAGATCCATTTTTACAGGCTCCTCCTTCAGATAAATTTTAAGCTGTAACGGGTAGAAATTTCCCGTTTCCCGAAATCCCGCAGGGGAAGTCTTATACATCGCCTTAAAAATATCTGTGAATGCCTGCTGGCTTTCATATCCGCTCATAAGGGCGATCTCGATGATCGGTTTTGCAGAAAATACCAGAAGTTTTGCCGCTTCTGTAAGCTGCCGCCGTTTTGCATAATCGTGGATAGTCAAGCCGACGGTCTTTGTAAAAATCCGGTGCAGATGGTATTTGGAATAATGCAGTGCCGATGCCACAATATCCAGATCTATCTTTTCATGCAGATGTTCTTCGATATATCGGATAGCCTGTGAAACAATGCGTACTGTCTGACCTTGCATTTCGCTCCCTCCTTCATTCTCGCCCATGCTTTACGGGCATAGAGGTACACCCTTGTGGTGTTTCCTTTTTCCCGCACTTTTGAGCATTATGATATGCCTGTATGGGATTTCAATGAAATATTGTAGCACAAGGAATTATCTATCTTTTCATCATTCTTGCTATGTTTCACTTGTTTCCCGCATTTATCTACTTCTTTTCATAAATAATATACTATTCATACTTGGAACATAATTAAAAGAACACGCCAAAATATCACGCCACAGCCTCTTTCCTCAAAACACCCAGCAGGATAAACCAAACAAACAAAAACGGCATCAACAGCCAAAAACCTCTCACCCTGTTTCCACCTTCCCAGCCTTAAACCAATTCTTTTTCTTTCCTGTAACTATCAAATCACCCATTTTCAGATCTGCTCTTGTTCCATGGAAAAAAGAGCCCCGGCTAAATACTGTTTTTTCGCTCATCTGTTTTCTCCTTAACAAATTTTGTCTATCCGGCTTTACAAAAAGAAATTTATCGGCAAACCACATAACGGTAATGTGGCATATCTACGCCTCTGTAATGCTTTATCCATGTGTCCGTCATTGTCATTCCGTTTCTTATGGCCACATTTTGAGATGCAATATTTGTATCTCTGATAATGGAGCATACCTCCGCTGCATTTAATATTTCAAACGCATACTGTCTACATGCTTTTGCCGCCTCAGCGGCATAACCATTATGCCAATGTGAACGCTCAAAAAGATAACCGATTTCCAGTACCTCATCTTCTTTCCATGGCTGCATTGTAAGTCCGCACTGCCCAATCATTTCGTCAGTTTCTTTCAGGATAACTGCCCATAAACCAAATTTCCATTTTTGATAACGGGCAATCTGCCTGTCAAGCCATTCATGGACTTCCTCGTCACTGAATACCCCCTCATATGCATACATTGTTTCTTTATCTTGTAGAATTTTACACAAAGATTCAAAATCAAATTGATTCATCTCACGCAAATATAATCGTTCCGTTTCAAGTATCATATTTACCTCTCCAAATTCAGCGCTTGCCGGCCGAAAAGACAGCCGCTTCCTTTACCCATCCCATCAGCTCATCATCAACCTCCCCTGTCCCGGAAACCAGGACATGGTGGATAAAACGTCCGAGGTACGGCTCCACCGCCGCATCTACGCTTAGGGACTCCAAACGGTATCCCAGCCCGAAAGTCACCACAATATAAACCTCCGGCCGCTCTTTCATGATAAAACGGATACTGCCGGAAAAATCATTTTTTACCATGGATAAAACTTTTCCTTGAAACTCCCTGGCCTGATAACCCAATCTGATGAAACATTCAAAATTGACAAGGGACAGCAGTTCGGAAAGCTCCTTTGCATATTCCGTCCGAATCGAACCGTCACGCCGCCCTTCCTCAATCAGTTCCAGCCATAACGGAGTCAGCACCCGCCGGCTTTGCCGCGTCCAAAATCTCTTTCTTCCATTGTTCCGGCTGTTTTTTCACCGGCCTTGCCAAATTTTCCCCGCCTCCTACAATAGTTATTGACTTTAAGTCAATAACTATTGTACAAAGAATTTGCTGCCATGTCAATCGTTTCCTCAGTACTCTCTCACACAAATGTAAAAAAATATCCCATGAGTCAAGACCACCGGCTTAGCCGATGGCTTGTACGGCCCCTAAAGGGGCTTTTACTCAATGCTTCCTTTCAGATACCCCATTACTTCTGACACCGAATATTTTGGTGGAATCCGAACCAGCATGTGGTTGTGATCCGGCATACATTCCGCCTCTATGATTTCAATTTCTTTTCTTTTGCATAACGTTCCCAATATCTGTCCCACATCTGCCCGAATATCTTTATCAATTACTTGTCTCCGGTATTTAGGAGCAAATACGATATGATACTTGCATTCCCACTTGGTATGCGCTAAACTGTTATTGTCCATTTGGGGCCTCCTGTGCTTTTTATTTGTGGTTTTGCAGACCCACTTTTATTCCAGCACAGGAGTTACTTTAATCTAAAGAACTTCCCTCCCCCTGCATAGCAGGGGGGGTATTTTTACTGTGACAAATAGAAAAAAGATGGCTAATGACAACCATCTTTTCCCCATTCCATGTTATCATGGAACTATGCCCAAACAAGATTACTATAATGATTTTTTTGATATCGGTCGATAAAAATTGTTACTGCTCACAAGGCGCATCTTTTTTTCCGGCTACGCCGATCAAGAAACATCGGCGTTCGCCCGATGGGGAAAACCGGTACTCAATTCACCGGAATTTCCGCACCATCCGATCCGATTTGCCTGCCGTCAATCACTGTGTTGGCGGCCATAGGGCCGTCCGCGTAAAAGTAGTACCATTTGCCATCGATCTGCTTCCAGCCACCGTGAAACATCCAGCCGCTTTCACCCAGCCAGTACCATTGCTTATCATCATACAGCCAGCCGGTAGCGGCTTTGCCGTTCTTCTGGTATTGCCGGGAGCCGCTATGGTTCTGCCCCCAGCCCTGCGCGGCTTGCGGGTCGATAACAATCTCCGCAAACCGCCGGAGGACGGTGGCGGCTTCGGCACGGGTAGCCGCTCCCTGCGGGTCAAACCGATTTCCGTCTTTCCCCGCTAATATACCTGCTTGCTGCATGGTTTTGACCTCTGCCGCAGCCTGGCCGCTGATTTGTGCGTTATCCGCGAATACCACCGCTTCCTGGGTGGCAGGCAGGGCATAGCCCTGGCTTTTCGCGTAATTTGCCATAATGACTGCCATATGTTCCCGCGTGATACCACTGTCCGGGGAAAATGTAGTGTCGCTGGTGCCGTTTATGATGCCCTTTTCCACCGCCCATTCTACATAAGGGGCGTAGTAAATATCTGCTTCCACATCTATGAAGTTACCAGCTTTGTAGCTGTCCGGGTCAATGCCTGCCAGCCGCCCCAGGGCGGCGGCGAACATCCCCCGTGTCATGTCCGCATTGGGACTGAATTGGTTATGATCTGTGCCGGAGAGCAGTCCCCGGCTGGCTGCAAAACTAAACCACCACCGGCTAAAGCCGGTGGGTTTGGGCTGGCTGCTGAAGCAGCCTAAAGTTGTCCGACCTCGAAGTTATCGCTCTTCTTTCGTTCTTCTAAATCCTGGTTTTTGATATATTCTTGTATGATCTCGTCCGTTACGTTCCCACTACTTGCTACAAAATATCCTCTTGCCCATAGATGACGGCCCCAGAATTCCTTATTCAGCTCTTTATATTCCATCTGTAGTTTTCGGGATGTGTTCCCCTTCATATACTGAACCAGTTTGCTTGCTGACAGATGCGGTGGCACGGATACCAGGAGATGTATGTGATCCTTCCCCACATACCCTGCCAAAATATCCACTTCGTTTGTCTGGCATATCTTGCGTATCAGTTCTCTTGTCCTTATTGCGATCTTTCCCATCAGCACTGGTTTTCGGTATTTTGTGATCCACACAATGTGGTATTTGATATCATACGTACAATGGGCTGACTTTCTATAATTTTCCATGTTTTCACCTCAAGTTTAGTATCTCTACATTTCTTTTTTCTAAACTTTGAGGCGTGGGGTTGACCTAAAGGTTTCGCCTAGAAGGCGAGGGTTTTAACCCCAGTATACAGACAATAATGTTATCCGCAGCCCAGTGATCCGCAATGTCCGTAAAGGCTGGGACATCGTCCTTGCAGGCCACGCCGTAGACGCTGAAATGCCCGGTTTCAAAAATAACCGCCCCCAGATCCGGATGATAGCTGGAATTGATGATCCAGTCCACTTTGCCGGCGCCGTCCACACAAACCGCATATAAACTGCCGGCCTGTTCGCCTTTTGCCGGGATGTAAGGCAGGCGGATCGAGATGGTGTGGCCGCCAAAATCGTCAATCTGCGTTTCTTTTCCATCGGAGAGATAAACCATCGACAGGTTATAGGCCGGTCTTGTGCCGATAGCGGACCGGGCCTCTGACGAACCGGGCAAGTCTGTCCGTTTTATCCGAAGGATGATATCCCCGCCTGTCGATACCGTATTCAGCCATTTCAGCAGGTCAGCATTTATCCCCTCGATTATCATCCCCTCAATAACAATTTCCAGCCGTTTTACATCCTCACGGACAAGGGTATCTAAAGTTTGGCCTGTGATGGCCACATTCCAGGAAGCCTGGCCTGCCCCCGGGGTAACAGGAATGGTAACTGCCACGCCGTTTGCTAAATCGCCGTCCCTCCCGGCATCATTTTTCACTGCACTGACCGCGGACTGTACGGCGCCGTTATCCACTTTTGCATTGCCGCCTGCATCTGGCATTATTGGCTCCGTCTGGCCGACGGCAGGAATCTTTGGCTTGTCATTATAGGAATTCCCCCCGCCACCGGAGCTGCCACCGGAAGAACTCCCTCCGCCGCCGGAGCTGCCGCCGGAAGAACTCCCTCCGCCGCCGGAGCTGCCGCCAGAGCCTCCATTTTTTTCAAAAACCGCCACAAGAATCCGGTTTCCGATAATAGTAAAAGTATAGCTTTTACTGGTGCTTACCTCGCTGCCTCCCTCTGTCCATCTTACAAAGTGATAACCAGCCTTTGCGGCAGCCGTAACCACGGCAGACGTATTTTCCGCATAAGTCCCGCCGCCGGAAACGATGCCGCCTGCCGCCGGGCTTGCGCTAACAGAAACAAGGTACTCCTGCGCGCTGTAAGAGGCAGCGGTAATGGCGCCGTTTATGCCTGTGGCTGTAGCTTCTGCAAGGGTATCATTTTCTCCTTTGGAAAGGGAAACCGTAAAAGTAAAGGCTCCGTCCATTCCCTCCGTATTATCTTCGCTTCCGGCAATTGCCGCCGTAAAACCCGTTATGGAAACCTCGCATTTCACGCCATTTACGTCCATTGCGGCAATCTGGCTGTCAATCCATGCCTTCACCGCGCTTTCCGTGTTTGCCGCGGATTGCCCCATAATCCAGATTTTGCTTTCGATTGTGGACTTTACCGCCGCAACGTCCATGATATTTGCCGCCGCCGGGTTGGGGGCATTGGAAACGGTTATGGCATAGCTTGCCATGGTCACCCCGTCCTCAGCGGTAACGGTAAACGTCCATGTTGCACCGCCGTCTTCCGCAGCAAGAGAAGAAACTGCCGCACCTTCTGCCGGTGTAATATCCACTTTGCCCTTATCTGTTGGCAGAGCTTTTCCGTAAGGCAGTACAACCATGATCGATGTCCCGCTGATTACTCCCGCTGTGCCGTCCACCAAAACAGCCTGTACACTTGTGTCAGTGGATTTTACCGTCAGCACTGCTTCGTCACTTACTGCGCCGCCTACGCTATTGCTGGCAACGCACCGATATTTCCAGCCATCCATACGCTTATCGGCTGCCCCTGTCGTGTAGCTTCTGTCTGCTGCGCCAGGAATATCCTCCCAACCGCTGCCCTTGTTCACTTGCCACTGGTAAGCCGAAACCAGCCCGCCGCTTACGGTTACCGTAAAGGCTGCAGTCTGTCCTGCGGCGACAGTAACGTTTTGGGGCCGGCCGGTGAATGACGGAGCCGCCATGGTCTTAATCTTATCTGCAGGCCAGTTTGCCCCATCGTACCCCGTAGCCCCGGCCGGGATATAAATTACCTCAAGAGAAGTACAGTCATCAAATGCGTTGACTCCTAAAGATGGCGCGGTACTGCCGGTAAAGGCAATCTCCGTTAAGCTTTCACAGCCATAAAACGCGTGATGTCCGATGGAAGTTATGCCAGCGGGAAGTTCAGTCAACGCAAGGCTGGTGCAGAGCATAAAGGCGCTGTCTTCAATCGAAGTTACGCTGTCGGGCAGTTTCGTCAGCGCGAGGCTTTTACAGCCATAAAATGCCTGGACTTCAATGGAAGTTATGCCGTCAGGCAGCTCGGTCAGCGCAAGGTTTTCACAATAAACAAAGGTGTTAATCCCAATCGAAGTTACCTGATCGGGCAGCTTGGTCAGCGTAAGGTTTTTACAGCCATAAAACGCGGAATCCCCAATGGAGTTCACGCTGTCGGGCAGTTCGGCCAGCGCAAGCTTTTCACAGCCGTCAAACGCGCGGTCCCCAATGGAATTCAAGCCGGCAGGCAGTTCGGTCAGCGCAAGGTTTCTGCATCCCATAAATGCACTATCCTCAATCGAAGTTATGCCATCCGGCAGCTTCGTCAGCGCAAGGCCGGTACAGTCAAAAAACGCGTAATATCCAATCGAAACAACACCGGCGGGAAGTTCGGTCAGCGTAAGGCGGTAACAGCCGAAAAATCCATGATGTTCAATCGATGTCAGGCCGGCGGGCAGTTCAGACAGCGCAAGGCTGATACAGCCGGAAAATGCGTAGTTTCTGATTACCGTTATGCCGTCCGGCAGCTTCGTCAACGCAAGGCTGATACAGTCGTTAAACGCCCACCGCCCAATCGAAACCACATCAGGGGGCAGTTCGTCCAGTTCAAGGCTTTCACAGCCGTAAAACGCGAAATCTCCAATGGAAGTTATGCTATCGGGCAGCTCTATCCGCTCCAGGCTGCGGCAGTTCTCAAAGGCGCTCTCCCCAATGGAAGTTATGCCTTCCGCAATTACTGCTTCGACAATATCGTTTTCATAATTATGCCACAAAGCATCACTGGATCCTGCATATGGCATATTTCCCGTACCTTCAACCGTGAGAGTGCCGTTTTCGTCCAGCATCCAATGAAACCTGCTACCAAGGTCACCGGAAGCAATTTCCGTAGTTCTTGGCATAATCCGGCTGTCTAGCTGTGCCGACAATTCTTCCGGCCGCTCTTCCGGCTGTTCTTTCGGCTGTTCTTTCTGCTGTTCTTCCGGCCGCTCTTCCTGCTGTTCTTCCTGAGGCCCTTCCGGCTGTTCTTCCTGCGGTTCTTCTGGCTGTTCTTTCTGCGGTCCCTCCGGAATTTCTTCCTGCAGTTCTTCGTCCTGCCGGTTTTCCGCCTTTCCGCATTCGGCGCATAGGTAACTGCAAGGTATCCCAGGGACATAACCACATTCACTGTCATGCTCATGCCGGCAATCTAATTTTTCGGTGATGCAGCCGCTTTCCCTGCTGCATACATGAGGGCAGTTCTCCGGTTCCCGGCTTTGAGCATCCGAAGGAGTGGCGCTGCGCTCAGGCACGCTGTCCTCATCCGCAATATCATCCGGATAACATTCCTCTGTATGGATATGCACGCATTCCTCTGTGGTCAGATAGCATTCCCCGTTATGTTCATGGGTACAAGGCATGGACATGGCATAACCACACTCTGCGGTATGCTCCTGGTGGTGTGGGCACAGGGTATTTTCCTGTTCGGGATTTCCTGTATCACTGACAGCCTGAGCGGGTATAACACCTGTGCCAACGGTTACCGTAACAGACAAAAGCACGGACAATACCCGTTTCGTCATCCATTTTTTCATGTTCTGGGCCTCCTGGTTTGTAGCGGGAGAACTATCCCCCCTAATCACATTTTTCTACTTTACACCATACCAGAAACCCGGATTGGCTAACAAGAGGGTTTTCCTGCTTTGCTGTTTTCGGTTCTTGACACTGGCTCTTTTACCCTTTACGCTAATAACATGATGTTGAGTCAAGGAATTGTATGGGAGGTAGGAAATATGCTGCTTGGGAGACGGGAAAGGGCAATACCCCGATGGCTTGCAGGAACGGCATTTTTGATCTGCACACTAGCGCTGGCGCTGCTTCTGGCATCGGAAACTTCTCCCCGGCGGGAGAAGCTAAGGCTGGAGACAAATGTCAATGGCAGCGCGATGACATTAGAGGAAGGCTATGATTATGCCGACCCGGTCACACTGACGGCGGTGCTTCCGGAATGGGTAAGCCGGTGGCATCCGATACTGGAGATCAGGCACACGGGCGGAGGGGAAGGGAATCTCTTTTTGAACGGGGAAATTCTGGGACACATAGATGCCTGGGATCAAAAGACATTGGGCAATGCTGTCTTTATGCTGCCTCTGGACTGTAAGGGAAAAACAGTAATTCTGGAAACGGCAAAGGAGAAAGGAGAACCACTCCCTTTTTTGTATCTCACAGACAGAGGCATAATGGAAGAAACTATCCGGGCGGATACGGCCAAAAACGCACTCCCGGCCGCGGTCTTTGCCGTGGTGTCTCTGCTTGCCCTTGGGCTGTTTTTCTTTGGGCTGGCTGAGGGGAACAGTAGCTGGCCGGTTCTGGTGCTTGCTTTTGCAGCCCTAAGCCAGGTGTTTTATTTTCACGCCAAAAGCCGGGGCGGATATATCCTCCCCCCGGAAATCTATGGGCTGCTGCTTTCCCTTTCCAGAGTGGTATTGTTTGCCCTTCCGCCGTTCTTTTTGCTGTCGTGCATGAAAAAATGGCGGAAGTTGTTTTTGCCTTTCGCCATTCTTCCCGCACTGATTTATTTTGTGGCCGCAGGATTTCAGACGGTAATTCCCGCTTTTTCCATGATTGCTTCCCGGATCGGGGAGGTGTTTTATTTTACTGTGTCAGCCCTTGTGGTGTGCGCCATATTGGAATACCGGGATAAAAATCAGATGTTTTGCCTGTTCCTGCCTGGGCTGGCGCTATCTGCCGCCGGAATCGGGGCGGCGTGCCTGCTGTCCTGGCTGTGCAAAGGCGGGCTGTTTTCTTATATGCAGTGGATGATTTTAGAACTCACCTGGCATCAGCCGGACAATACGTTATACTGGTGGAGTACCTTTTTGCTGCTGTTGTGCTTTCTGGTCAGTATCCTGTCCCAGCTCCGTTATATGGCGGATCGGGAAATACGGTTGCAAATGCTGTCCGCACGGGAAAGCATAGCACAGGAACAGCTTGCGGTATTACAGGAAAGCGACGAGTCCCTCCGCAGGATACGGCATGAAACTATAAATCACTATACTGTCCTGCAAAAACTGTCCCAGGGGGGAGCGTGGGACAGGCTGGAAACATATCTGGATGGCCTGCTGGCCGATGCGGAAGCAGTTCCTGCTATGGCATATGTTGCACATCCGGCCATCAATGCGGTCCTGACCATCATTCTGGCCCGTGCACAGAAGCTGGGGATTCAGGCAGAGCATGAAGTGAGCGCACCGGAAACGCTGCCCTTTCCAGATGCAGAGCTTTGCACCGTTTTGATGAACCTTCTGCAAAATGCCCTGGATGCCAACGCCCTGGCTCCGGATGGGGCAAAAAAATGGCTGCGGGTCAGCATACACACTCGAGGTGCGCATTTGTATATCGGCGTGGAGAATCCACGCGGTTTGGCCCGGTAAATTATGATGGGAAAACCGGCCTGTGCCGCACAACAAAAACAGACACGACGGTTCACGGTTACGGCCTGAAAGCAGTACAGGCCGTGGTACACAAGTATCAGAGCGAACTGCTGCTGAAATTTCCAGATGGATTGTTTTTGGCTGCCACAGCTTTGCAGATGCCGGAAAAATGACCGGGGTTTTTATTTGATAAAATCGATATACTGTTTCCTGACTTCTTTCTGGCGGGAACGGCTGACGGGAAGTTCCCGGCCATCATCCAGGATAAGGGTGCTGTTCGTCAAGCGGTAAACATGTTCCAAATTCACAAGAATGCTGAAATGGCTGCGGCAGAACCGCTTTCCATTCAAGCGGGGAATCAATTCGGAAAAATTCTGGTTGATATACAGCACCTCTCCGCCTTGCAGGTGAACAGCAGATTTGTGGCTGGTAGCTTCTGCATAAAGGATATCCCGGGCTTCCACAGACCGCCAGCAGCCACCCACCAGGAACTTGATCTGTTCCGGGTGGTAATTTTCCTGTAAGTCCCATTCAATTGCCCTTGCCAGCCTTTCCTGGTCTACCGGTTTGAGCAGGTAGTGAAGCGGACGGGTGTCAAAGCAGTCAAAAACATAATCCCGGTATGCGGTAATATAGATAATGGAACAGGCCGATCCGGTTTCCCGCAGATGTGCAGCGAGGGAAATGCCGTTTTCATTTTCCAGTTCAATATCGAGCAGAAGCAGATGAAAGGCGGATGGATGCCTTTCCATCTGTGCAATCAGAGGCACAGGAGAGGAAAAACAATGAACGGAATAATCAATATCCCGCTTAAGATTCCTGTCCTCCAGAATCTGGCAGAGCATAGCTTCATTTTGCTCTGCGGCGTATGGTTCATCATCGCAGATGGCAACCCGGTACATGAGCCTCCCTCCTTTCGATTTAGCGTTGCATCATAAACTGCTTCTCGTATAGATAAACAATCCGCCTTTGAGAATAAGCGTATCCTCATATCCTGACTTTGAGGGCTTTTTTCAACCGCCGCTTATTTTATTGCGGGCAATGACCGGGTTCACGTTCGTGCTGTCTGCCGGAAAATCACTTGTAACCCTATATTCACCCTGAAAAGCATCGATACAGGCCAGTATGTGTACCGCTAATATAAATCTGCTTGAAATCTGCATATAAATACCTCGCTTTCTATAGGAAAATTTTATCCACTTTTTGTTGTAATGTCAATAGTTACGCTTAGTTCCGGGAAAGAATCACAGCCGTTGACAAAGTATAGTGCCTGGCTATGAAAACAATTCCTCAATCCTGCTTTGTTTCATGGTTTTCTGGTAGATGGGGAGCCTGTCCAAAAGCAGGGCGGAAGGCCCGTCAAACCCGCATAAATCCTGAGGTTTAAGGTGATAAGGAAGTATGGAAACCAACTTATCATTAACGCTGACAAACAGGGTGCAAAACGAGAGTTGATTCATTGCAAAAATCAACTCTCGTTATATATAATTATGGATTAGATATATTAGTCATGGCATTAATTATTACGTCTTTATAGTAATTAAAAAAAGTTGTTGTTGAAGTTGGTATAATAGTGTTCAGAAAACTTGATGTAGTAACATTAGGTGGAAGAACTCCTAATTTGCTACGGACAAGCCCACTAAAAACACGTTTACTTTCAACAGAAATATGAGAAATTGCATTCCTTATTTTTTTCATTTCTTCAAAATCTGTTGATATGGAATTTAGATAAACATATGTACCTCCGTTCTCAAAAAAATTATTTGCAAGCTTAACAATAGTATCACGATTAGTAAAATCTGTGTGGCGATTGATTCCTTTTAGCATATTAATGGCTTGTTCTTCATTTTGTGGGGAAACGTACTTTACAAAACTATTTCCGTTTATGCCTGTTTGCCCCAACATATAACAAATGAATGATTGTTCTAAAAATTGTTCAAAAGCCCTAA
The DNA here is from genome assembly GCA_947383005.1 of uncultured bacterium. GTDB lineage: Bacteria > Bacillota > Clostridia > Lachnospirales > Lachnospiraceae > Brotaphodocola. The sequence continues at coordinate 22,838 of CANDBT010000060.1, forward strand.
ACAACTCTAAAAACGCCCCATCAATAACGCAAAAATGCAGATCAGAAGAATAAACAACGCCATTACTCGATACACTTGAATTAAAAAATTCGTTCGTATGTTGTACAAGCAAAATAGATTTATTGCATTGCTGAATTGCATTTTGGAACACATCTGTTAATATCATAGTCATATACCTAAATGCTTATTGATTATAGACATCAAAAAGTTACATCTTGTAGTTTTGTTTATCTTGTGTCCTGTTGATTTTTTACAGGAAATGATAAACTTCTGTTCTTCAGATGTCAAATCACTTTCCTTATGAAGAATACTTTCTATCTCATCTAATGCAGCACGAATTTTTGAAGTATCTTCGGGCTGTAAAATACGGCGTGGGAAATCAAATCCTTTAACACCATAATTAAGATGATATATCGCTACAAATACACTGTAAAATAGAGGCGATGAACTATATCCAGTATTAGATAAATTACCGTCATAAAGATTAGCAATATAATCCATCGTTTCCTCAAATCTGTTTCTTATTTCATTTCGATTTTCAAAACTTTCATCATATTGAGCATAATATTTATCAACAGCTTTGACATCTTGAATTCCGTCTAACATTACAACTAATAATTCGGAGACAAATTCGGATTCTTTCATTCGCATTATATTTGCACTAGAAAATAATTTATTAACTTCCCAATATTTTGTAAAGTCAAATCCCAGCGAATATACAAGTTGCTTAAAATAACCAAAATACTTAGCATTTATTAACTCTTGGGTGTTTAGTTTGACGCCATAGGAATTAAGACGTGCAAAAATATCCAGCACATCTTTATCATCTAAATCTATCAAAACATTTACGGTTAATTCATAGGATAAAAAATCCGATTGAACCTCTGATGGCAATTCGGAAAAATATTTCCCTCCATATGTTTCATTTTGTGCTTTTCTTAAAGGAAAACCATTATCAATAAAATCAAATATTGCGCGCAATCGTTGTTGCCCATCTACAGCTTCTCTCATAGTTTTCTTTGTTTGTGGATCTGTACATTGGCGTAAAAAAAACAGTGGTAAAGGCAATCCTAATAATATAGTATTTATTAAGTAAGATTTTGACTGTGGTGTCCATACTGCACGTCTTTGAAACTTTGGGTTTAGTATCAGTTGAGTAGGAGTTTGATTATACCAATCATATAAGTCGGAAATAGAAAAAGCCCTTGGTTTAAAAGTTTTCAAAATAAGCACCTCTCGTCTCATATTTTCTTTGCCTCCTATTATACTAAAATCCAACAATTTATGCAATTATTATGTGTTAACCTCTATAAGATTATGTTTGTGTAGATTATATAAAATGGATAATAAATATTTATTCGATTATTGTTACGCAATAGAACGCCATTTTTGAGGGCAGACATATAAAACCCTTACCCCGTCATTTTAACGCCCGCAAAGCCGCATAAATCAAGGGTAAAACACCTCCTACTGCGTAACAATCCCCATAATAAATTGAGGGCGAAAGCAGTTTACTGATTTCGTCCTCTTGACTACCCACAAGCAAAGGCGGGAAAAGCTGTCAAGGGCGCATAGCGCGAAGTTTACCCTTGACAGCTTTTCCTGTCTTTGCTACTTCCTATCGGTCGAAGCGGAATTTCAATATGGCTTCAACCAGTTTTGCCTTTAATCTGTCCTGTGTGTCGTCATTGATATGCCCCTTATACATAGACAGGTATTTGATGTGTGCGGTGTAGTGCTGCAATACTGCGTCTACCGCTTCCGGCTCTCCGGCAACGGCTTTTTCGATTACTTCAAAAGGTATCAGCTTTTTGTTCCTCATGTTCCAATCTCTCCCATTCTTTCCGCAACTGTTTCAGTGCAACATTTCTTCGACTATTTATCGTACTTCTGCAACGCCTGTACAGTCTGCCGATTGCTTCATCACGATAGCCGATGAAGTAATAAAGCAGTAAGACTTCTCGCCTTAATTGCGGCAATCTTGATAATGCCATTGCTAACCGTTCATCATCAACGACAACTTCCTTTCCCAATACAAGAAATACAGTCGGCTTGTCCCGTTTTTCAAAGTAACTGTCCATAGCAGACGGTTCAAAATATCGTTCTGACATCAGATAGTCAAGGGATA
>CANDBT010000061.1 GCA_947383005.1 uncultured bacterium
TATAGCTTATCGGAAATTGCACAGCGATTTCCGATAAAAGGCGCGTCTTTCGCGCTGTAAATCGATTACAGGGTTCGCTAAGCGGTTCCTGTAATATAGCACATATGCTGCCCGCTCATCTTCCGAGTTTCAACTTTTTATGCGCAAACCCGCATTCGGAAGTTTTCTTTTAATTTATTTTGCGAATAGTCACAGAAGTAAAGCTGTAAGATCCGCTTTCATTATCTGCTGTCAAAGTAATATTCGTTGGCGCCGTAGTAACATCAACTATCGTTGTTCCGGCTAATGTTGCTATGTCATCTACCGCATTAATACTGGCTTCCGTCCTTGTCCCGGGAATAGCCGCCCCTCCATTGGCCAAATGCACGCCAATGGTCACCGGCGGCGATGATGCGGCTGCATTCGTTCCTACTGTGTTGTAATGAATTTCATAAAGTCCTTCTTTTGCCAGCGTAAATATTCCCGTATCCTGAGAATAAAATATATCCGTCCCTATGCTCGCTTGAGTATGGTCAAAAAACAATGCCGAATTAGCTGCCGGAGTTTGTGCTGCTTCATTCGTAACCGTAAGGGCATTAGCTGCAGGAGCTATTGCCGCAGGGTCTGTCGCTCTGGTCGGGCTTGCCAGGCCGATGGAGCCAACCGCCCCCGCCGGACCTGTCCTTCCTATTGGCCCCCGAAGCACTGCGGGACTCCTTGGTCCTACAAAGCCCCTCAGATCAATACAGCACGAACAAGGTGAACAGCATCGCCACCGGTAATCTGCATAAGCCAATTCCGGACAGTCACTGAAAATACCGGAAATTTCTTCATCATTCATGCAATTTCCGCTATATTCATTATAACATCTATTTCCTTCATCGAAATACATTCATGCTTCCTCCTCAATTTTTTCACTAAAAAAACTTCGCTTTGATTACTAAAGGCTTTTGACTCAGATAGTAGGCACATGCTTAAAGTGCCATAATTCTGATTATAGGAAATTGTTTTTGCTTCCTATAATGTAATTTATGAAGCCAAGCTCTTTTCGTTCCTAAAAGGAGGAAGATTGTCTCAACAATCCTTTTTCATCAGCTCCCACACAATTACAGCAAACGTTTCTATCCCCTCGGTCAAAACATGCTCGTCAAAATCAAATTCCCGCGTATGTTGTGCAGAAGCCATATGCGTCATAGAACGCATGTAAACTGCCTTTCCGCCATGTTCCTGAACTCTGTTCATCATCAAAGAAATATCTTCACTACCCCAGTTTTTGGCATTTTTGCAACTGCTGATCTGTAAATGGGGTAAATCTCTCCCTATTATTTCCGCAATTTTTTCTAAAAAATCCTCATCACTGTGCAAAGACTCAGAGGCGCCCTGAAGCTTCATCTCGCATCGGCAGCCGGTCATTTCTCCTGCCCCTAAACAAATCTTTTTTGCCTGTTGCTCCATATAATCGTTAATTTCATTTGTTGCACCACGTATCTCAAACTGAATTTTTGCATAATCCGGCACTACGTTCCTGCCGGTACCTCCCTGAATTACTCCTACATTGATGCGGGAAGCCCCTTTGCTGTGTCTGGGAATTGCCGTCAAATTCAACACGGCATTAGCCGCAGCCACAATAGCGCTCCTTCCTTCCTCAGGAAAACCACCGGCATGAGCAGCTTGTCCATAAAAATACGCATCGTATTTGCTGGTCGCCAAAGATCCCCATGTTCCCGGTGTTACATTGCCGTCATCCGGCCCATTATCAGGGGCTACATGAGTACCGACAAAGTAATCAACATCATCCAAATGACCATGAGCAACGATAGCTCTTGCGCCCCTGGCGCCTTCCTCGCCAGGCTGAAAAATCAGCTTTACCGTCCCATGGAGATGTTCCCGAATTTTCATTAACACTTCTGCCGTCCCCAGGCCTATAGCTCCATGCCCATCATGTCCGCAAGCATGCATCATCCCCGGATTTTGAGAGGAAAATCCCTCTTTCCAAGGTCGGTGCTCTTCACCCTCTTTTTCAATCAGCCCTAAGGCATCAATATCAAAACGAAGTGCCACCACCGGCCCGTCACCACAGCACAAAATACCGATTACCCCGGTAAACCCCTGTTTCATCTCGTCTGTCAGATAATTTTCCGGAACTCCCTGCGAAAGGACCCGTTCCCCATGTGCTTTTAATTCTTCCGGCGACGGCAGCCCCATCCGAGCCTCATTCAGACACACTTCCTTTCCAGTCAAAACCTCATAACCTAACTCCGTCAATGTCTTGGCAATAATCGCCGACGTCCTCATTTCCATCCATGCGGTTTCAGGGAACCGATGAAAGTCTCTCCTTCTCTCCCGGCTTTTTTGATCCAGGGCTTTTGCATATTCCATTATCTTCTGATTTACCATCATCTTCTGCTCCTTTTAATAATTATTTAACAATTATTTTTTACAACCTTCTTTACAAACCCTATATTAAATATAAAAATGTATTTGAACTGACACTTATTTAATTATATAATGATGATATCAAGGGCAAAAAGAATTTTGACTCTGAGACCCGCAACGCACCGAAATTACAAATAACCCAATAAGGAGTATCCATTATGAAACCTGCACTAGTTATCGGTTCAACCTGTGTAGATGTAATCATCAACATCGACCATATTCCGCATACAGGCGAAGATATCCATCCGTATTCCCAAACCATGGCTTTAGGCGGCTGTGCCTTTAATGTAGCTTATATGATGAAACTATTAAATGCCCCCCACACGCTTATCAGCCCTGTAGGCAGCGGCACATACGGAGATTACACGGCAAACAGGCTAAAAGCCCTTGGCATTCCTGTTTCCATCCATGTGCCGGAACAGGAAAACGGCTGTTGTTATTGTCTGGTAGAAGCATCGGGCGAGCGTACATTTATGTCTATTCACGGTGTGGAATACACTTTTCAGAAATCCTGGATGGAACCCTATTCTTCTGAAAATTACCGCTTTGCCTATGTATGCGGCCTGGAAATTGAAGAAAAAACAGGCATTAATCTAATTGAATATCTGGAAGAGCAAAAGAATCTTGAAATATTCTATGCTCCCGGCCCCCGGGGGGTGCAGATCCCCAAAGAAAAAACTGCCCGTATGATGGCGCTTCATCCAATTTTGCATATTAACCAGCAAGAGGCCCTGGATATGAGCGGTCAGACAGACTACAAAATGGCTGCCCGCCGTCTGCAAGCAGCCACAAACAATATCGTAATTATTACCTTGGGCAAACAAGGTGCATATTGCCTCGATAAAGATGGCACAGGCTTTCTTACGCCGGCTGTTCCTGTAGAAAAAGTTGTTGATACCATCGGCGCAGGCGACGCCCACGCCGGCGCTATACTCGCCTGTCTGACCCGCGGCCTCTCTCTTCGTGAAGCAGTTGCCTGCGCTAACCGGGTTGCCGCCGCTGTAGTTGAAAACAAAGGTTCATCTCTGCCACCCCAGCGGTTACACCACGCTCTTCAGCCCTAGCGTTTTTTCTATCACCAGCATCACACCCAAAGTAATCACCATCAATAATGTAGCCAGCGCGGCAATCGTCGGATCAAAATGATACTCTACATAAGCCATCATCTCAATAGGCAGCATAGATACTCCCGCGCTGGTTAAAAAAGCGGATAAAGAAACATTGTTAAAAGAATTGATCATCGCCATAATGCAGGCCGATACAATTCCGGATTTAATGTTTGGCAAAAGGATATGGAAAAAAGTATAAATATTCCCCGCTCCCAGTATCTTGGCCGCCTCCTCCATAGAAAAATCAAAATTAGCCAAACTGGAGGTAACAACCCTCATGACGTAAGGGATAGACAAAATCGTATGGCCAATCAGCAAGCTGGGCAGAGCCGGAAGTTTAAACCTGTTCACCACATAACGGAGCATCACAAAACCCAACACAATCACCGGTATCAATACTGGGGACAAAAACAAGCTTTTGATAAACTCTTTCCCACCGAAACGATAGCGGTTTAGTGCATAAGCCGCCGGCAATCCCAAAAGCAAAGCCACAAAAGTACCGGCAAAGGCAATAATAATACTGTTTTTCGCCGCGCTCCCAAAGCTTTTTACCTTTAAAATCTGCTCATACCAGCGCAGGGTAAAACCCTCTCCCGGAAACTTTAGATAGGTAGTATCACTAAAGGATGCCGCCATGATTACCAACAGCGGGCCAATCAGAAATACATACACCAATAAAGTAATAATCAGCAGGGATTTACTCTTTTTCATGAATAAGCTCCTTTCCCTTTTCCCTATTCTTGAAATTACTGTACGGAGAACAGTTCATTCCAACGGGAAGTCCAATCTGCCTTATTGGCATTGATCGTGGTCCAATCAGGAATCAGCAAACTGTCAATCATCTCTTTTCCGTAAGTGAAATTAGCTGCCTGCTCAGGAGTAAGTTCTACGTCTGACCTGACCGGAGAGTCCACTCCGTCCAAAGCCTCAGCCAACTGAACCTCTTTGGAAATATAAAAATCAATAAACGCCTCAGCCAGCTCCTTGTTGGGAGAGTCCTTAATCACATTAAGGCTGTTAAAACCGCTGTACACACCTTCTGACGGATCAACCCAAACATAATCATCAGAAGCAGATTTGGCCGCGGTATAAGAATAATCCAATAATACGGCAACGGAAATCTCACCTTGATTCAGCATAGTGATCGTATCGTTCGCACTGGTGTATGTTTTCATGATATTGGGCTTCAATTCTTCAAACTTAGCAAAAATTGCATCATCATCCTCACCGGGAGTCAGACCAGCCATCTTGGCTACGGAATAGTAGAAAAGCGGGCCGGAAGTGGTCGTGATATCCGGAATGGACACGGCGCCCTCAAGCTCAGGGTTCCACAAATCTTCCCAGGAATGAATCTCGATCGGACAAGTAGCCGCATCATAGACAATACCCAAACGGTTAAACGTATAAGCTGGTCCGTATTCTTCACCAAACGGAGCTTTGGCATTGTCATAAAGTCCGTCTAAATTCGTCAGTTTGCTGGAATCAATTGTATCGATCAACCCTTGTTCAATCAAATCCACAATAAATGCGTCACCGATGACTACCACATCATAATTTTCCGGCGTTTCTTTGATTTTTGTCACCCGCTCCGCATTCTTTCCGCCTTCAACGATCAACTCGCAGCCGGTAGCTTCCATAAACGGATCATAAATATTTTTTTGAAGCAGTTCCGCATTAAAGGAAAAAGTAGAAACCCTGAGCTGCTGTCCCTCAAAAGACGGCAGATTGGCGGCCTGGGCATCATCAGCTTTTGTCCCTTCCTGGGAAGCGGGCGTATTCGCCGCAGTTGTTTCAGCAGCCGTCGTATCCGCCGTACCCGAACCGCCGCAAGCAGCCAATGATACAGCCATCAAAGCCGCCAGCATAATACTTAACCCATTCTTTCTCATAATCTTTCTCTCCTTTGCTTTAAAGCAAGATAATTTTATTGGGAGTCAGGGACAAAGTCACCTTGTCTCCGGCTTTGTAAACACTTTCCTGGTCCGTGCTGACCTCAAACTCGCCGATTGCCGTGCGGACATTGTATTGGTTGCGCTTTCCGAGAAATGTACTTACCATAACCTCACCAGTAACCAGATTAACTGCCGGCATTCCTTCCTGTACAATCAAAATATCTTCCGGACGGATGCACGCTCTGGTACTGCTCTTATTCCCACCATCATCAATCTGAATTCTCCCGCCGTCTGAAGTCTGATACAAGCCCTGGCTGTCCAATGGCTTCAAATCAAGGAAATTTTCAAATCCGACAAACTGGGCAATAAATTCTGTCCGGGGATGATTGTAAATAACAGAAGGGCTGTCCATCTGTTCAATAACCCCGTGGTTCATAATCGCTACTTTATCGGAGATAGCAAAACACTCCTCCTGGTCATGAGTCACATAAATAGCGGTAAAACCAAACTTCTGCTGCAAACGGCGAATCTCCACTCTCATCTTTACCCGCAGTTTCGCATCCAGATTGCTCAACGGTTCGTCCAAAAGAAGAAGGTCCGGCTTAATGACCAATGCCCTGGCCAAAGCTACCCTCTGCCGCTGCCCACCGGACATTTCCCTGGGGAATCGTTTTTCAAAACCGTCCAAATCTACTGTCTCCAGCATTTCCATTACTTCTTTTTTTATCTGTTCGGCAGGCATCTTACGCATCTTCAGCCCAAATGCCACATTGTCAAATACAGTCATATGGGGAAACAGCGCATAGCTTTGAAACACAAATCCAAAATTTCTTTTATTTAGCGGAACCTGTGTGTAATCTTTTCCGTTAAAAATAAATTTACCCGACATCGGTGTGGAAAAACCGGCAATCAAACGAAGCGTAGTCGTTTTCCCGCATCCGCTGGAACCCAGCAGCGAAACCAGCTCCCCTTGTTCTACCTGGAAATCCAGATCCTTTAAAATCACATTTTTATCATATCCCGCGGTAATATCCTTAAGCTCCAAAAGCGCCATATCCATTCTCCTTTATCATGCTCCCTGCTCGATTTAAATCGTCGGGTTGAGTTTCCTGCTTATCCGGTTAATCACATGGGAAACCAGAATCGTAATCACAATCATAACTACGGCTACGGCCGAAGCCTGCGTCCAATCCCCCAAAGACATCGCCTGCTGATAAATCAAGGTAGCCAGGACGCGGGTATCTGTCCCTCCTAAAAGCTGCGGCGTCGTATATGCCGTCAGGCAGCCGGTAAATACCAGCACGCTTCCCGTCACCAAACCAGGAATACTCAGCGGCAGGATTACCTGGCGGAAAACCTCCATACGGGAAGCGCCCAAACTTCCGGCGGCCAAATTCAAATCATCGGAAATATTATCCATAATGCCTATGAGGGAAAGGATCATCAGAGGCAGGAAAAGCTGGATAAAGCCTACCACCATGGAAAACTCATTGTACAAAAGGCTGATCGGCTTGGCAACAATACCTGACTGCACCAGGAGATCATTGACAATTCCTTTTTTCCCTAAAATAACCATCCAACTGAAGGAACGGATTACCGGACTGGTAAACATAGGGAATACGGCCAAGGCCATCAGCATTCCTTTATTCTTAGCGTATTTGGAAATATAGTAAGCCGTGGGGAAGCCTAACACGGCGCAAACCGCGGTACTAATCAGGCTTAAACGAATACTTCGCCAAAATACCTGTTTGAAGTAGGTACTTTCCAGCAACGCAAAATAATTCCCCAAAGAAAAAGCCCCGCCTTCATCCATAAAGGTCTTAAATATCAGGGAAAATAAGGGTATCAGCATAAAGAATGTCAAGAACAGACAACCTGGCAAAATGAAAAGCCAGTAAATTTTGGTTTTTTTCTCAAGCAAGGGACTCCCACCTCTCCTACTTCATAATGTGCTCTCAGAGTCTCTCTGTGCCTGATTTTGTGAGATGATTTTTTGTCAGATGTGCATAAATTTATGAGGCGTACGTGGAACGTACGTTGATTAAATTTAGGTGCATATGACGGAAAATCAGCCACAAAGGCAGGTGCATGAGAGATTCCGAGAGTACATCATAAAATTTTTTACCGCTTGTTTTCAGCATATTGCCTAAGCAATATCAAAAACATGCTGGTTTATCTAATAGTTACGATAAAAATAACATATCATCTTGCATGAAATTTGTCAATATTTTTATATTTAGGATAAATTAAATAATATCCGCATATTTTTGCGCCTTCTTTTGGAAAGCTGTCATGGCGGCGGACAAATTTCCCCGTTCTTTTTGAATCTCCGTCTCTGTCAAACAGTGTTCCTTGACTACCTGCCTCCCGCCGACCCATACACTGTCGACATTGGCAGCATTAGCCGAATAAACAACTGCCGAATACGGATTATACACAGGAAACATATTAACAGACCGGGTTTCCAGCAGAACGAGATCAGCCTGTTTTCCCGGTTCAATGGAACCGATCTGGTCTTCTGCGCCTAAAACGTTAGCCCCTTCTATTGTCCCCATTTTCAAAATTTCCCTGGCTGGAAAAATGCTGCGGTCATGGTATTTTGTTTTCTGAAAAGAAGGAATCATCCGGAATTGGGTAAATAAATCCAAAGTATTGCCGGAAGAGGGGCCGTCGCTGCCAATGCCGACAACAATCCCGGCAGCTTTCATCTCCTGCACAGGGCTGATTCCCTTCCCCGCTTTTGTATTGGAGCCTGCGCAATGGGCAACTTTTGTGCCGCTTTGCGCTAGTAAATCCCAATCATGGGGAGTTGTATGGATACAATGGGCCGCTATGGTTCCCGGGCTGAGGACGCCGAGATCATGGAGAAATCCTATAGGCGTCTTTTGCCAATGCTCACGAAAATAGTCCATCTCCGCGTCCATCTCACTGACATGGAGGCTGTAGGGGACATTGTACTTTTTCGCCACTTCATAAGCTTCCCTCAGCATCCGGGGGGAATTGGTATTGGTGGCATGGGGAGCAACTATGGGATGGATACGGCTGTGCCCGTTCCATTTTCTGATCAGCTCCTCACATAACGGCAAACCGCCATACGGCTCTTTGCTGTCACAGGTTGGCTGGCCGATTATTGTCTCTCCCACCCAGGCGCGGATACCTAATTCTTCGCCGGCCCTGGCTACCTGATCTTCAAAATAATACATATCCAATACAGAAGTCACCCCGGACAGCAAGAGCTCGCAAATCCCGTAACGCGCACTTAAATACACCAATTCCGGAGTCATTGCTTCCAATTCCAGCGGAAAAAGGAAACGAGTCAATCGATCCGGACAGTCATCTCCCATAGAACGGAAGGGTATCATAGGAATATGGCAATGGACATTAACCATCCCCGGCATAAGAATACCATGACAGCCATCCACATAAGTGTCCGCTTCACGCGGACATTCACCATCTCCGGCCTGAATAATCCCGCTCTCATCAAACAAAACATATCCATCCGGATATACATGGCTCTGGTCATCCATTGTCAGCACCGTCACATCACTAATACAAGTTTTCATCCCATTCCCCCTTTTTATTCCTGCGGGCAACGAGCCAAGCAGACATGTTTGCATGTCCATTTGGCAACTGCCGAGAGGAGCGCCATTCACGGGTGTTGCTGTCCACAGGCGCCTGTAAACAATAATTCGCAGATTCTGTCATCCTTGCGGATTGATGTTTCCCCGGTATTTCATATTACAGGAACCGCTTCGCGAACCCTGTAATCGGATTTACGGCGCAAAAAACGCGCCTTTTATCGGAAATCGCTGTGCAATTTCCGATAAGCTATATCCAAAAGCGCCTCCCGGTCATTAGCCAGCAAATACGCATATTCCGGATTGCTGCCAACCAGGACATGCGGAAAACGCCTGTAAGCTTCCACAACCTTGGTACATTTTTTCAGAGAAGATAACGATACCTTTCTTTCACTGCCGTCCACCAGATTCCACCAGACATAAAAGTTTACTCCTTTGCCCATGCGCACGCTCCCGCAATGAACCCATACCAGTTGCTGGTTGTCAAACAGCAATTCCTTCATTTTCGGGCTGAAGGTCCAGTTTTGCCCTATCCAGACCTGATTCACCTTCTCGGAAGCGGCAAAATCGCTCTCCAATTGCTCCATGGTAATATTAGGATGTTCCTGCAAATATTTTTTAATCAGCTTTTTGGCAGAATTCATCATGGTTTTGATTAAGAGCAGCAACGGAATCAGCAATAAAATCCCGCCGACAAGCAAAGTTCCCCAAATATTGCCATCGTGCGCTCCATAAATAATGCCGTCACGGATATGATAAATATTCCCCTCTACCGGCAAACCTGCCGTAAGGGCCGCCTGCCGGAAATACTTCAGCTCCTCTCCCCGCAGCACTTCCATCGTTCCCGCAACCAATATCCCTTCTGGTATCTCTATATCCGAATCCTCTGCCGTCTGCTCAAAAGCCTCGTAAAACCGGTCGCATTGGGCGTCTATCTCATCATACCGTTTAACCGGGACTTCGACGGAAAGCAAAATCCCCTGTTCTTCATCCAGCACAATCCACGAAGAACGGCTTTTTTTCGTTCCGGTAGATGCACCATTGATTGTTGTTGTCTTGGTTGTCTCCATGTACTCGCCCAGTGGGCATTTCACTTCCCAGGATATGTATTCTCCTGTCATTTCTTCCCAGTCGCTTTCGGAAGTCAGTTCCACAGGGCCTTTAAAAAAGCCGATAACAGATGCGTGCTGCTTCCAAAATATTGCCGCGGCCAAAGCCCAAAACAATGCGACAATCCACAGGATATCCATAAACTGGCCGATACGCATTTTTCTAATCATTGTTTTCCTCTTCCTTATCTTCTATGAATGTAATATGAGATTCTTCCGCTTCTATTTTCTGCGCTATTCCCGGAGATCCACACCAATAAATCCCCTCTTCCCTATATGGTGCCGCCTGATGGCAGACACGGAAGTCATTGTATAAGTTCATCACTCTGGCGCCGAGCCGCACGAAAACAAATCGCAAAGCAGCAAGGGGCTACTGTATAATCCCGGCGGCCCTCTCTCCTAACCGCTGCCGGATCAGGGACATGAAATGGCCTGCTGCCGATTCCGCATTGAAGCTAAAACATACATTATTCCTTTTCTCCCCCGGGAAATTCCGATAAGCTACCTGAATATCATAGTGGACATAATTCATCCTGACTTTTCCGCTCCAAACCTGTCCCGATACTTCTTCTGACTGAATCTTTTCAATCCTGCGTGAATCCACTACGGCCAGGCGGCCGCTCTCGGAAAAAATCAGCCAATAGTTCTCTCCTGCCAGCCCATAAGTAAAACGATTCTTCCCTTTTTCCAGCACTGACCACTGGGATTCTGTTGCCAACAGCTCCCGTGCCATCCTTTCCCGTTCTTCCGGCGACGGCAACGTCCTTTCCAGGGCCTTCCGGTAATTGCCTATAATCTTATCCGGATTAAAAGCAAATCCCATCAACAAAGAAAAGCCTACCGCAGCCTCGCCCATGCATACCCCCATAGGCAAGTGGCAAGTCAGCACATAGCTTAGCGGATAATCCACCATAATCCCAATACCCACAAGGGCTGCCACGCACACCAGCAAACTGACAACTATCGACTGCATCCGCCTCAGACGCCCCTGTGCGCACCATGGATCAAGCCAGGATTTCTGCCGGGCAAAAAACCGATCCACTTCGCTGCTGTACGAATTTTCTCCTGCAGAATCTTTTTTACTTATCATCAAAAGCAGGGAAATAAGAAAAATCAATATGTTTATCCCTATCGCCACGGCACAAATCCATAAATTTGCCACGGATATTCCCTCTATGGAATTGTCCTCAATCATATACCACTCTGCCTGGGCCATAGCCGCTGCATGAATCTCCTTGCTGCTTGCCGAATCCGGCCCGGCCAAAGCAGCCTCCATCTCCCGGATATCATCGGAATCAACGATCGGCAGCAAAGACCCCTTAACGACAATGGGACGCTCCTCATTTGCCTGCCTGTCCCCCCAGCTTTCTTTCAATTCCGGCGTACGATTAACCGCTCTCATCAAATGGTCGAATCGGCTCTTTTTACTGTCTGAAACCACAACCTTTAATACTGCCTGGCGTTCTTCGTCAAAAGTAAGGTAAGCTATTTTTCTGGCCCGGTCAGGATCTCCCGAATAATATTCTTCCACAAAAGAAGCTACGGGATAAGCGACATCATAAGCAATATATTCCCCCTCTGTCTGTTCAAAGCTCTGCCCGTCGGCAGCAGAAGGCCCGCCAACTAAAGAATATATCCTTTTTCCTGCAATAACGCCAAAAAATATTATCGTTATCAGAGAAAAAATAACGGCTCCCGCATAGATCCCTTTTTTCATTTTAACCTATCCTCCAAAAATAAATTATTTCTGGTATTTTCTAAAAGGATTATGCAACTGTTTTTTACGTTTGTCAATCTAAATTTGGACACGCAAACAGAGGCTCCTGATCAATGGCATCAAGAGCCTCATACTTGTGGTATACACATTATTGAATTAGAGATATCCTTCGCCTATTTCACCGCACCCGTCACTACTCCATTGATAATCTGTTTTTGTAACGCGATATACAGGACTAAAATCGGAATCACACATAGCAGCAGCCCGGCCATAATCGTACCGTAATCCGCAGAATAAGTACCATAAAAACTGTATGTAGACAATGGCAGCGTCAAAAGCTTCTTATCGGTCAGGATCAGAGATGGCAGCAGGAAATCGTTCCAAAAAGCCAGAGCGTTTAAAATTATCATCGTAGATATAATCGGCTTCAGCAACGGAAACACAATCTGGAAAAATGTCTGTAAATGGGTACATCCATCAATATAAGCAGCCTCCTCCAAAGCTATAGGGATATTTCCGTTAATAAACCCGTGAAACATAAATACGGACATGGCCATGGAAAATCCCGTATGCATAAAGATCAGGGTCGCCCTGTGGTTTAATATGTTCAAGGTTCCCCCGTAAATGCTCACCAGCGGGATCATAATAGCCTGAAACGGGATAATCATGGACGCCACCATAAGAACAAAAGCGATATGGGAAATCCAGTTTTTGTGGCGGACAATATAATAGGCCAGCATAGACGCCAGAATAGTCACCAAAAACGTAGCTGATACCGTCACAATAAGGGAATTCTTAAATGCACTCAAAAAATCCATCTGTACATATGCTTTCACAAAATTATCAAAGGACAGCCCTTTGATGGTAAAAAGCCAGGAAAACGGGCTTTTAATAATATCTCTCTTCTGTTTGAGGGAATTAATCACTACCATAACAAAAGGAAACATATACGCCAGAAATATCACCACAAGAGCAGCCATTGCCAAAGCATTATTGATCTTTTTTTTCGTTCCCCCAATTGTTGTCTGCGTCATTATGCCTCAACCTCCTTTTTCTTTGTCAGATATACCTGAATGCCGCTAATGCAGGCTGTAATCAGGAAAAGAACCAGGGCCTCCGCCTGTCCTGCCCCGAATTGCCGGGATGTAAATGCCTTTTCATATACATGCATGGCCGCCATCTCTGTCGTCCCGTAAGGCGCCCCCGCCGTCAAAGACAAGTTTACATCATATACCATAAATGCCCGGGAGAGGGTAAGGAACAGGCAAATCGTTACTGACGACATCATCAACGGCATAATAATATGCCTCATTTTTACCCATCCCGATGCGCCGTCAATGCTGGCCGCTTCCATAACATCCTCACTGAGTCCCATAAAGCCGGCAACATAGATCAAAATCATATACCCTGACAACTGCCAGACCGATACCATGACCAAAGCCGCGAAAGCCTTTGACGGATCAGAAAGCCAAGACGCCTCAAACAAGCTCCATCCTGTAGAACTCCCGATGCTTACAAACACCCTGGAAAATACAAACTGCCAAATATATCCCAACACAATTCCGCCAATCAGATTCGGCGTAAAAAAGCCTGCCCGGAAGAAATTCTGGCCTTTTATCCCCCGTGTCAGAAGGTAGGCAATGCCAAATGCCATCGCATTGACAATCACCACCACGAAAATCACATACTTAAACGTAAGAAGCAAAGAACTCCAAAATTGTATATCCTTTACTACTGCCCCAAAATTGCTAAGCCCCACAAAATTTTTCACCCGTGATACGCCGTTCCAGTCCGTCAAGGTCAGATACACGCCGTAAAAAAACGGAACCATCATCACCGCCACAAAACAGAACAGCCCTGGCAGCGCAAACATACAGAAATCCTTTCCGTTACTTTGAGACTTCATAAGGTCTTCCTCCTTTTATCCACTCTTTTATTCCTGTTCATCCCAATATTTCTGGATGGATTCAATCAGCTCCTGTCTGTCGCTGCGTCCCGCAAGGTATTTCTGCATAGCCGCACCCAGCACAGACCAATGGTCATTTGGCACAATTGCCGAAGCATTAAATGCCTTGCCCTCATGAACCTTTTCATATATATCGCGGCTCAACGGATCCGCTGGCTCATAAGGGTTGTTTTTAAACGGCGGAATCAGGTTGCAGGTTTTCACCAACATCTGCTGCCCAATCTCACTGTAAACCATCCAATTCAAAAATTCCCTGGCCGCTGCCTGTTCTTTGTCCGTAGCCATCTGCCCATCCAACATTACCTGTTTAGAAGGGGAACCCTGAATCTGCTGATTTACAAAATCATCAGGATCATTATTTAAGAAATACGGCAAAAACCCATACTCATCCTCATTCTCCGCTCCTGCTTCCGCCAGGTTCGGCCATGCCCAGTTCCCATTGAACCAGAAAGCTGTCTTTCCGTCTGCCAGGTCGATAGCCATCTCGTCATAATCTGCTCCCAAAGGATCTTTCAGTGACACATTATTTTGCTTCAGCACGTCAAAAGCGTCCAAGAATTCATTAACCCTGTTGTAGGAAGCCATATCCAGGGTTCCCGCTTTAATCTGCTCAATCGCTTCCCTAGCTCCCTCAGACGTCCCGTCATAAGTTTCATAAATGTACTGAAGATGATGGGCGCCTAAAGACCAATCCTCCTTTGCCAAGGATAAAGGCCGCTCCATACCTGCGTCAACCAGCTTCCCTAAAAAATCCTGGAATTCTTTCAATGTGGTAATAGACTGCGGATCAAAGGGTTCCCCAAGAGTTTCCTCAATCACCGCCTTGTTATAAATAATCCCCCTGCCTTCAATACACAAAGGCAGGCTGTATACCTTTCCGTTTACCTTGGTCAGATACCCTTCGGCCTCCGCTATCCAGGGTTCTTGGCTTAAATCCGCCGCCTTTTCCTCCGCCAGGGCAATTACATCCGTGGTATCCAGAATAGACATCGTAGGCGGATTGCCAGAATTATACAAACTGACAACACGTGTGTAAGGCGAATCGTCCGTAACCGGCATGACATCAATGTGGACTCCCGATTTTTTCTCATATTCCGCCCCCATTTTTTCCAGCGCCACCTGAATTTCCGCCTTGGAATTTAAGAGAGTGATCTTTGTCCCCTGAAGGGAACCGTCGTACTGAAAAGAATCCACAGAAGTATCTATGGGTTCTTCCGTAACCTGTTCGTTGGGATCGTCTGGATCGCTTGCGAAGCCGAACCTACAGCCTGTAAGCCCTGCTGACACAAGCGCCAAGGAGAGTCCCAGAGAAATACACGATGCCATTTTTCTTTTCATTGCTCATTCCTCCTTTTGTTATACTTTGAAGCATCTTATTCCGCTTCTGAATAACCGGTTGAGTAATCAGTTGAGTAACCGGTTATTTATTATTTTTATCATACCATATGATTCATATTCCGTCAACTGTAATTTTCAATTTAAAACATTTTAAAGCATCTCTTACCATAGCGCAAAACCGATAACATAACCGATTATCCCTTGTGCCATAAGGATATTTCTGGTATACTATTAAAAATTATTTTCTGAAGAGAGGTTTTATCCATGGCACCGAAAAAAAACGTAACATTCAGCGACATTGCAAAATACACCAACTTTTCCAAGACTACCATTTCCCGGTATTTTAACAATCCTGACTCCCTCACTCTGGAAAACCAGCAAATTATCGCTGATGCGCTTACAAAATTAAATTATAAAGAGAATAAAGTAGCCCGAATCCTGGCCAATGGAAAAACAGAATTTGTAGGAATCATCATCCCGGATTTATACCACCACTACTATTCCGAGATGCTGAACCGGATTTTATCCACCTATGACACATTTGGCTATAAATTCCTTGTGTTTATCGGCGATAAAAATGAAGAGACAGAACGGAATTACATCCAGGAACTTTTAGCTTACAAGATTGAGGGCATGATTATTTTAAGCCACACCATCCCTTCTAAAGAATTAGCACAGCTTTCTATTCCGATTGTCACTATCGAACGGGAAGACGAATACATTTCCAGCGTCAACACGGACAATTATATGGGTGGATATCAGGCTACCAACCTGCTGGCCCGGCATCAATGCGGCATCTTCATTCATATCAATTCCCCCACATCGGAAAAAATCCCGGCTTATGGGCGCCTCAAAGGCTTTTCTGATTTCTGCAAGGAGTATAATCTGGAACATGAGATCATCCTGAGGGAATTTGGCCACTCCTATGAATCCGCCCAACCCCAGCTCGTTACAATTTTGGAACATCTTAACGCCCACTACCCCGGCAGAAAAAAGGGAATCTTTGTCTCCAATGACACCCATGCCAATATCCTGCTCAACCTTCTGATACGCCAGTTCAGAAGGCTGCCCGACGATTACCTGATTGTGGGCTTTGACAATTCCCCCATATCCAGGGAGGCCATCATCCCCATCAGCACCATAGGCCAGCAAATTGACAAGCTTGCTTATGAAGCCACATCCCTGCTTGTCGAGCAGATGAATGAACGGAAAAAACGAAAGCCCGCTCCCCTTGGGTGTCCGATCCACAAAATCATAACCCCTATACTGTTCCGCAGGGAGACGACGGAAAAGATTTTATAAAACTTGATTTTTGTCCGGATTTACCGTAAAATTAATTATGGCAGCTAGGGAAGCGCTAATTAAACCACCGTTTCTTTAGGGCCTCCGTGATGCGCACGGATTTACAGGAGAAATGTTGTTTCACAGCGCAAATCCGGCGCAGGAAACGCTTTAACCGGCGTTTCCTATATTAAATTACAAGGAGAAAAGACATGAAAAACACACACAAAAAGATAGCTTCCATCCTGCTGTCCTCAACCCTGGCCCTGTCCACCTGCATCACTTCTTTTGCTTTCTATCAGGAGCCAAAAAGTAAAAAGGGCCTGCTGATTTCCAGTCAGGAGCCGGAGATGCTGGCCGACCTCAGTAACCTGGGCTGCAAACAGGTAGTATGCAACCTGGCGTCCTATCAAAATGTCAATGCCTATGACCCTCTGGCCAGGAAATGCCGTTCTGACGGAATTACTATGACCATGATCCTCCTCAACAATTTCGGCGCCTCGGACTCCAACCTCCTCCCCGTGGGAAGCCCGGCAGACGGCGTGGGAAATTATGCTTTTAATGTTTCAACGGCGGAAGGCGTATCTGCAGTCAGGGCCTACGCAAGAAAAGTTGCCAGCCACTACTCCAACTCCGTTTCTAATTGGGTAATCGGCAATGAAGTCAACGATGCCGTCACCTGGGACTACAGCGGAAACATGAACATTGACGAACATGCCCAGCAATATGCCCAGGCTTTCCGTATTTTTTATGAAGAGATAAAAAAGGCCAATTCCGAAGCCCGCGTATTTATTCCCTTCGATATGCGGTGGAATGCAAGAGGAGCCCTGGAAGGCCACTATACCGTAAAAGAATATCTGCCAAAGCTCAATGAACAATTAAAAGACTTGGACTACGGAATCGCCTGGCATGCTTACCCGGTACATTTCTTTACCAAACCGGAATTCCTGGATGACGACGGTATTTCCTTTGACTTGGATACGCCCAATATCAATCTGAAAAACATGGATGTGCTGACTAATTATCTGCAAACCGAGGAAATGCTCTCCCCCAGCGGGCAGGTCCGCCATTTAATCCTTACCGAACAGGGCTTTACATCCGCCTGTGAAAACGGGGAAGAGCGCCAGGCGGAAGCGATCCGGCAGGCATACGAAATCGCCAAGGCCAACCCATACATCGAAGGTTTCTATCTTAGCCGTCAGGTAGACGCACAATCCCAGGAAGCCGCAGGAGGCGCTTTTGGCCTTTGGACCAGGAATCCCAACGCCTCCCGGGACGAAACTGCCCTGGCAAAGAAAAAATCATGGAGCGTATACCAGTCGTTGAACTGAGTATCTCCATGATCTTTTCCGCCTAACCGCTTAATGCCCTAACCGCTTAATGCGCCGGTGATGTTCCTTTCACCTCCCAGCCATAGCTTTCATATGCCTGGTACAAATTCATGGAAGCCGTTTCCCTGTCGGATAATGCCTGCAGGTAATCGGCTTCTCCCTGCAGATAATCCGTTTGATCCAGCATACCGGCCTGCCGCTTTTTCTGCAGGGACTGATAGCTGATCCACGCGCTTTCATAAGCATCTAGCGCCGCCTGGTATTCCAGTTTTGACGCCTGGAGTTTTTGATAGGCCGCCTGAATATCATTCTCCGCATTCCCTGTGCTTTCCATCTCCTCCACAGCTTTACGGGTTATTTCCGCCGTACTCCCCGCATATGAACGGCGAACATTTTTTACCGAATCATTATTGTTAATTGCCTTATGCTTATCCGACTCAAAATCAATCGCTTCTATGGCCTCCATATCCGGCTGAGGAATCGCGCCGACAGTAACCGTCTCCCCATCTTCTATCCCCAACATGGACAACAACTGAAACCGAAGCTGGCCTGCCCTCTGCTGATAGGAAGCCAGAAGGTTTTTTTGTTGGCTCAACTGATCTGAAGCTTTCAGCACGTCCGTCATCGTAGCCGCTCCTACCGACTGTTTTTTGCTCGTCGCCTGATAAGCCGCCTCCGCCGCCTGGACACTTTTTTCCTTAGCTTCCACATTCCGTATCATCTGATTATAAGAGTTCATCAGCGTCTGAGCCGTCATTGTATAGGCGTCAATATTCTTCTCTAAGGAAAGAGTCTGTGTCTTCCGATTCATAGACTCAATCTGCCGGGAAATCCTGGATGCCTGACTGCCCAAAATACTGGCATTGGCAGAATAAGAAGCTTCTTCCTCCGTTCCCTCATATTGTTTGGCCAGAAATTTCATATATTCCTGCTCTTCCCGCAAAGTATCCAAAAGTTCCTGGTAATTTTTTTTATTTGTCTCATAGCTGTCGTTGGCCTGTTGCAAACTTAAATTGCCTTCTATCAGAAGCTGGCTTAAATTCTCATAAGTCACGGTTGTCCCCTCCTCTGCAAACACAGAAAAGGAGACGCTTCCCGCAATCAGGATTGCCGACACCCATGCAATCCCCTGCCTGACAAACTTCATACTAAAATTTTTTCTTTTCATTCCGTCCTCCTTCACAAAGCAGCCCGACTCCATAGGTCACAATTTCCTATGGAAGAAAAATATTACGCGATATAAAAAAGGAGAACTTAAGATGCCGAAGCCAACCCGTCAACTGCCCACCGATAATCCACCATAGCTTTCAACACATCCAGCTTTTGCGTCTTAACCGCCGTTTCCGCCATCAAATAGGATGACTGCTGGGCCTGATATGTATTTTGAGTGATGGTACCGGCCTGCAGCTTTCTTGTCGCTGAATCCATCAAACTCTGCTCCAGCTCAAATGCTTTGGCCGCCTGTTCATAATTGGATCTGGCCAAAATCAGGCTGGTATAACTGTCCTTTACATTAGTGGAAATCGCTTCTCTCTGGTTCTTCTGGGTTTGCGTCAATGTTTTTTTCACCGTCTCCGTACGCGCATTAGCCAACCTTTTCCCGGTCAGCTTCAGGCTGTAATTCTTATCCAAAGCAGTCAATATATCTGTCTCTACATCAATGGCCTCAATGCTGGCCAAATCCGGTTCCGGCAAATCGCCGATTTCCACATCTGCTCCATACGCCCACCCCAGCATCAGGCATAAACTTTCTTTTGTCTTTTGCAGATTGCTCTCAGCCGAAAACAAAGATGCTTCTGCTGAGCTGACCGCTTCTCTGGCTTCAAGGACTTTCGCCTGAGTAGACATTCCCGCATGAAGACGGGTCTGTTCAGACTGATAATTCATTTCTGCCTGGTTCTTCCTCTCACGCAGGCTATCCAGGTTATAGTATTGATTCCAATAATCAATCATCAGTTCTTGTGCCTGCAAAACCAGATTATGCTCTGTCTGGTCATAGCCCAATTTTTTTGTCTCGCTGTCTTCCGTGTTCTCGTCTCCCTGCTCCATAAGCTGCTCCGCCTGAATCTGGCTTCTCAGCGCCGCGGCCATCCGGCTGCCGTACTCGCTGTCATCGGGATCCGGATACTGGATATTACTGTATATGTTATCGGCCGCATCATAATAATCCTGGGACAAATCTTCCCTGGTATCATCCTTTTCTTTCTGATAGGATATATGGTTTTGAAGCACGGTATTATTATACTCATGGATCAAATCTCCGATTTCATCAAATTCCAGTTTATCATCCCGCAAAGTCGCCCATTTTTCTTCTGAATAAGCAAATTCCGGGCTTTGCTGTGCCAAAACCGGAAATGGCAGCAAACTGACCCCTGCCAAAACAACCAGGCCGCCGATAAATCTTTGGTTTTTGCTTTTATTTTTGCCAGTCATTCTGTATCCACACCCTTTCTTTTCATTCCGCTTTCTTTACTTTCCTTATATTATCTTATCATAGTACAATCAGACTGGTCTTACAAGGAAACAATACTTACATAAATCTTTCAATATCTTAACATTTATAGTGAACGACAAATTATTTTGTCGTTTACTATAAATAACCTTGTAATTATATATCAAGCGTCACCCGCTGTCTTTTCCCGTTTAACAAGGCATAATAAACAGGAAGGATAAACAAGGCTACCAGCACACCTGCCGTAAGGCCGCCGATGTTTACCACGGCAAGCCCCTGCGTAGTCGATCCGCTGCTCCCAATAGCCAGAGCCATAGGGATCATAGATAAAATCGTAGTCAGACTGGTCATCAAAATAGGCCTCAGACGAGTCGCGCCCGCCTCAATCAGCGCCTCCCGCAAAGGCATGCTCATCCGATACTGATTGACGGTATCCACATACAAAATGCCGTTATTTACTACTGTCCCGACCAAAATTAAAAATCCCAAAATCGATGTCATACTGATCGTAACACCGCTAAGTTTTAACAGGCCAAAGGATCCGACCAGGCTGAAAGGAATGGTGGTCATTACCATAAAGGAAAATTTCATGGACTCAAATTGGGCAGACATTACCACAAATACCAAAAATACCGCTACGGCAATTGCCTGATACAAGCTGTTGAATTCTTCCTGCATCATCCGGTTCCGGGAGTTTACCCCACGGGTAATCGTAGCCGTCAGATTGGGATTGATCACTTCGCTGTCAATAAGCGATTGGACATTGCCGCTGACATACTCGGCAGTAATTGTCACCTGATATGCCTTATCGGATTTGGTAATGGAGGCCGGGCTGTCGCGATAACCGATATCAGCCACATCGGATAATGCCACATACCCGCCGGAAGGCTTGCGTAAAATCATTTGTTCGACCTGAGGGACTGTCCGATACTCTTCTTCCGGATATTCCGCCTTTACGGAAATCTCTCTGCCTTCTGTCTCCAAAGTAGCAATTTCCTGGCCGTCCAAATATTGTTTTACCATAGAGCCTATCTGGCTGACCGACAGATTTTCCGCCGCAGCGGCAACCTGATCCACATTGATTGCTACAACCGGCGCCGTGTTTTCGATGCTGGAATGAACATTCATCACGTCGCTGCGCTGTGTCAGTTCTTTGACAATCTTACTGCTTAATTCCTGCAGTTCGTCATACTGGGTGCCTTGCAAAATCACCTCATAACCTCTTGATCTTCCCATCATGCTCATTGATGCAGAAGCTTCCACATCAATCATGCAGTTATCAATATCCACCATCTCCTGTTCCCATTGGCTGACAATTTCTTCCGTATCCATCTCCCGCTCATCCTTCAGGTAAGCCGTAATGCTTCCGCTGTCATTATTATATCGAAGCATATACGATTCCACATCAGGATGGCTGCTGACAATGCTTTCTGCCTTTTCCAGCATAGCGCTGGCCTGATCATTTAACAGCCCCGGCCGCGTCTCGATGCTGACGGAAATCGTTCCCGTATCATCGGCGGTCATCAGTTCCGTCTCCATCCCTCTGGCCAGCAAAAAAGTAGCGGCAATAATCCCTACGGAAATCCCCATAGTCATCAGTTTGTGGTTTAAAAATACAGGAATAATCTTTCGATATAAATTCTGCAGATAAAACATTGGGCGGGACATCGGCGCCCTCTCCCTTTCCTTGGGCTTATACAACATATAGGTCAGAGGTACAACCGACATGGCTGACAACAAAGACGCACACATACAAAAGACAATCGTATACCCCATGGAACCGAACATCTGCCCGGTCATTCCATTTAAAAATATCAGCGGAATAAACACCACACAAGTCGTAATCGTGGAACCGATTATAGACTGCAGCACAATGTTTGCGCCTTCCAACGCCGCTCTGGCATAGCCTAAAGCCCCCTTATCTTCGGCTCTGTCCATAGCCCTAAAACAGCTTTCCAACACCACTATCGAGTTATCCACCATCATTCCCACACCCAGCACCAGACCGCTCATCGTAATCACATTCAGGGAAAAACCCATCCTGGTCATCACGATCAGAGACAGCAAAATCGAAGTGGGGATAGAACTTCCCACAATCAGGGAAGCTTTTACGTCACCAAAGAAGATAAAAATGATTGCCATGGAAATCAGGACTGCCAATATCATCGTTACAGCTACATCCTGCAATGATTTCAAAATACTGTCTGCCTCATCCCGGACTATTTGAATGCTCAAATCTTCGTCTTCGCTTTCCAGTGACGCCACCACCGAAGAAACCTCCTCCGAAAGGGCCGTAGCCGTACTGTCCTGCTGCTTGGTAATCGATAAAGAAATGGTTTCCTGGCCATTATACCGGGAAATGCCGCCCCTCTGTTCTTCCGTATAGTATACGCGGGCAATATCTTCCAGATAGACAATCTTTCCGCTGGAGGTGATAATAGGCACCTGCAGCAATTCATCCAGAGTATCATTTTCACTCATGGTCGTCACCGAAAGCTCCAGATTCCCGGAAACGGCATCACCGGAAGGGTACGACAAGTTCGCGCCATTCATTGCTGTGGTAATATTATTCATCGATACCTGATACTGCTCCATCATATCCGATAAAAGCTCTACCCTGACATACTCGGAAGAGCCGCCCATGGTGCTTACCTCGGCTACGCTGGTTAATCGTTCGAACTCCGGGACGATCACCTGGTCCACGTAGTCATACAAATCTTCCTGCGTCTCATGGGCAATGGAAATCATGATATTGGCCCTGGCATTATTGCTCATTTTCATGATAGAGGGTTCCACATCTTCAGGCAAATTCCGTATTCTTTCCAATGTCTGCTTCAAATTATCATAGGCTTCATCCATATCCACATCATAATCATATTCTAGCATTATCCGGCAGCTTCCTTCGCTGGTGCTGGAACTCATGCTTTTGACACCTTCCAACGTACTTACCCTGTCCTCAATCGGCTTTGTCACCAATTCATCCATGGTTTCCGGGCTTACCCCCGAGTAATTAGCCATAACAATCATCATCGGCTGATCCGTATCCGGCATTTGTTCAAGCTTTGCGCTGAAAACAGAAGAAATACCAAATACAATCAGGCAAAGGAGCATCATGAAAACCGTGATCGGGCGTTTCAGTACCAGTCTTGTAAATCCCATTTTTTCTGCCTCCTTTACTCAAGCTTTTGGTGAACCGCCTTTTTGTGGCTCTTGCCTGCCTGCCCCGTTTTCCCCTTCTGGCTTTTGTCCTTCTGGCTTTTGTCCTTTTGCCTCTTCCTCTCCTGGCCCATCCGGCGTTTTTGGCTCTCCCATACTTTCCTGGCCCGCTTCCCCTCTGCTTTCCTCCTGGCTTTCACCTTCATCCTGCAGGCGGATCTGCGCCCCTTCATATAAATGGGAACTCCATGTGCTGACTATCTGTTCGTCCTCGCTTATCCCCGACAAAATTTCCGCATACTGGGAATCATAAAGCCCAATCTCTACTCCCCGCATTCTGGCAATACCATCCTCGTACACATATACATAACCGTCGCCGCCGCTGTAATAAACAGCATCTACCGGTACCAGTATGGCATTTTGCGTACGCTCTGTCACTAAATTCAGCTTTACCGTGCTGCCAATGGCAATCTCATCCGTCCCTTCTATTTGAGCCTTAACCTTAAATAAACCGCTGGACTCGTCTACCATGCTGCTGATTTCACTGATTGTCCCTTTATAAATATTGCCGTTTTTGGCAATTTCCAACTCATCGCCTTCCCTTAAATTCTTCATCATCCGCTGTGTCACATAAAATGTAATCCGGCTGTCTCCCTCACCGCCAATGACACAAAGCTGGCTGGACTGCGACACCCGGTCATAAATTTCCACATCACAGCTTTCTATTTTTCCGTCAATCGGCGCAGTAACGGTACTGTATTCCACTTGGCGCCTGTATGCCAATCTTGCCGACTCATACTGAAGCTGGGCAGTTTTTACCGCGTTTGCATATTGTTCATATTCTTGAACCGACAAATCGCCGCCGTTATACAATACCTGCATACGGCTCAGGTTGTTTTGCGCCTGGGTCAGATTTACCTGTGCCGAATCCATAGAATTTTTAGCTGACTCCACTTGCTCTGTATCAATTTCACATAATATCTGCCCTTGAGTCACCTGGTCGCCAGCCTTCACCTTTACGTCGGTCACATCGCCAGACGTTTTTGCATAAACATAAACCACATCTGCTGCTTCTACCGTACCGGTAAGCCCCGTAGTCAGGCTCAGATCCCCCCTGATTGGCGCCGCCGCCTTTACGATAGTCACGGCAGCCTGCTCTCCTCTGTCTCCAGCCTCTCCCGGACTTCCTGCCCTTCCCATACCGCCCGGTGCACCCGAACCGCCCGCATCCCTCATTCCGCTTCGTTTTCCTCCTACCAGAAGGTATCCTCCTGCTGCGGCCAGCACCGCTATGGCACAGATGCCAATGATAATCGTTTTTCTCTTGGTCATTTGCTCCTTATCCTCCTTAAGCCCGATTCATTCTTATCCTGCAGCCTAGTATGACCCACACTAATTGCCACTATGTTTCGCGCAGGATAAATTTTCAGCCTGCAAGGCGGAAGAGGGAGACGATACCCTCGCTTCGCTGGGGCAGACTCTGTGGTGGCATCGTTGACCGATGGTGCTGTGTGCCAGTGGCACACGTTTAGCACGGAC
>CANDBT010000062.1 GCA_947383005.1 uncultured bacterium
AAAGTATTGATTTTTCAAGGTTCAACACACCATGCGATGTGGGAAGTTTGAGTTATATATAGACTTATTTTCACTTTTGCATTATAATTATATGACATCGTAACCAAAAATTTTCGTCTTCAACAACATAAATACATCTTTTTCGCCTTTTGTTTATAATTCCGATTATGAAAAAATATTTCCTAAAACAGCTTAAATAATATTTCAGGTTTCTCTATAAAGTATAGAAAGGAATAATAATGGCCACTAATAAATACGAACAAATGACATTAGTTTTTAATGAAGAAATTCCGAAAAATAAGCCAGACAAAAATACTTTTTCTGAAATGATTTTTGATTTTCACCAACTTTTTTCTTCCCCAATCAATGAAGAACATCAACAAAATGGCAACTCATTGGTCATATTAGGAGACAGCCTTTCTGTTATGAAACAAATGAATGACAAATCCGTACAGCTTATTTTCGCAGATGCACCATATAATATCGGAAAAAATTTTGGCAATAATACAGACAAATGGGAAACTATACCCACTTATATTGCTTGGTGCAAATTATGGATTGATGAATGTATGAGAATCCTTTCTGATAACGGAACTATGTATTTTATGACAGCAACACAGCACATGCCTTTTCTCGATGTATTTGTATCCGAGAAATATCACGTACTTTGCCGAATCATCTGGACATATGACAGCTCTGGTGTACAATCAAAAAAAATATATGGTTCGCTTTATGAACCCATATTAATGATCAATAAAAATCAAAAATCCGCATATACCTTTAATTCTAATGACATACTTGTGGAAGCTAAAACAGGCACCCAAAGAAAACTTATGGATTATCGGAAAACTCCCCCTCAGCCATATAGTACTGAAAAAGTTCCCGGAAATGTGTGGAATTTTAGTCGGGTAAGATTCAAAATGAACGAATACGAAAATCACCCTACCCAAAAACCGGAAGCGCTTATGGAAAGAATTATTAAAGCTTCCTCCAATCCAGGCGATATTGTTTTCGATCCGTTTTCAGGCTCATTTACAACATCTGCAGTAGCATCCCGTTTGGGACGAATATGTATAGGAATAGATTTGAACGAAGATTACTATGAAATAGGTTTACGCCGTACCGGAATCACAGCCATACGAAATGGTAAAAGTCTTGAAAAAGTTAAGATTAGAAAAACTAATGCTAAGTCTAAATATGTACGAGGTGAATAAATATGGAAATCACAGAATCTTTTGTAAAAAACATCTTAAAAGAAGACTATCCATCAGATTATCAGCAATTGTATAATAAAAGTCCTATGCTTCAATACTTGGACAAAAAAATGAAGGCAGTTCATGGCAACAGCAAAACACGCAGAAGTTTAGCAAATATTTATGCCATTTATTCTATATTATATTTTTATAAAGATGATTATTATGAACAAAAAAGCAAATATCGCAGCTTCGAAGGATATGATTATACACGGCTTTTCAATTTTTATCGCACACTATATGGAGGAAGAAAACTGCAAAATCATGCTTTAAATTCCCGTATAAATGGCGAATTTCACAACAAGGTTAAAAATACCATAAATGACTTGATTATCACAAATAACGGAAAATATCTTATTCATATTGACTACATATATGTAAATAAACATGATATTAGTAAAACTGCATGCCGAATAATAGAAAAGTATATGGAACTGCTTATAGCCAAAGATCATTCACTTATTAGTATTCTAAATACATTACAAAACCTCACAGATTATTCCCAAAAACGAGCTACCATCAACTCTCTGCTTGATGAAGATGCAGAAGCTAGAATTTTCGAAATAATCAGCTATGCTATCCTTAAAAACCATTATAAAAATATTCATGTATACTTTGGCTATTCGCGTAAATCAATAAAAGAACTCCCTCTTGAGCTTTATAAAACCGGCCGAACTAATGCTAATGATGGGGGTATTGATTTTGTCATGCGACCTGTAGGCAGATTTTTTCAAGTCACTGAAGTAGACAATTATGATAAATATCTTTTAGATATTGATAAAGTTATGCACTTTCCAATTAGCTTTGTAATAAAAACTAAACAAAACAGAGCAAAAATCTTACGCAATTTAAAACAATATATAACAATACGCTCAAGTGGTATGGCTGTTTTAGAAGAACGATATAAAAAAGCCATTGAAGAAATAATCACCATCAATGAACTCCAAACATGGATACAAGAACTTAACAATCATGATATCGACGAAATTATTCGTGATATTGATATCTATTATAAATTGGAAATGAATATGAATGATGAAAATGAATAAAAATTCAAAACTTCCCCCACAGCAAAAGAAAAGTTATTTTGATTTAATAACTATGCCCACTGTTAAAACAAATATGGTAAAAATCGGATTTTTCATATATAATAATGTTGGGGTCAAAAAGTATTTTGACCCCTATGATACCATGGATTGCTCCGCATTTCATGCTCCAGCGTCACCGCTTCGCTACGGCCGACGCTGGACAAACGTCCAGTGGACGTTTAGCGCCCTAAAACACCTCAAATTCACTCATTTTTCTGCGAAAAATGGCTACTTTTCGGTGTTTTTGTGGGCCCTAAGTTCAAAAATCCTCTTGCAAGCAAGCTTGCATCGGATTTTTTGACTTTTGACCCTGGTATCATTATAATGGAATCCTGAAAAGAAATGCACTAAGACAAAATGTCAAAAAAGGAGGTTAAGTGAACTTGAAACGGAAACAGGTACTCTCATTGGTTGTGACTTCCGCTATGTTGTTGTCTCGTATGGGAACGGAAGCAATGGCCGAACCAATCAGGCAAGATGCCCAGCCTGCCATAACGGTGGATTCCGGGACAGAGCCGATGCCCGGCATGGCTACAGAAGAGAATGAAGATGAGGCTAAAAATAGAATCAGCGAGGGGACAGAAGCAGAGTCCGGAGACGGGACTAAAAAAGAAAACAAAGAAGAACCTGGGGAAGAAACCGAAGAGGAATCCAAGGACGGAGCTGAAGAGAAGCCGGAAGAAAAACCCGGGGAGGAATCCGAAGAGGAATCCAAGGACGGGGCTGAAGAGAAGCCGGAAGAAAAACCCGGGGAGGAATCCGAAGAGGAATCCAAGGACGGGGCTGAAGAGAAACCGGAAGAAAAACCCGGGGAGGAATCCGAAGAAGAATCCAGGGACGGAGCTGAGGAGAAACCGGAAGAAAAACCCGGGGAGGAATCCGAAGAAGGATCTAAAGACGAGGCTGAGGAGAAACCCAGAGAAGAAAACGGAGAGGAATCCGAAGAAGAATCCGAAGCAGATGATTTGCTTAAAGATTTAGAGAACACATCGTCTGCGGGTCCGGAAAATCCCGAGGCTAAACCGCCTGTAGATTCCATCCCTATTATTGACGAGCATAGATGGTCTGCAGATTGGAACTATGACGGCACGCATCATTGGCATGAGTGCACTGACGAAGATTGCCCTGAGGTTGAAGACAGCGAAAAGGATGGTTATGCGGAACATATTTACGATGATCATGGCGTATGCACCATCTGCGGTTATGATGCCATGGACGGCATTGCCGTAACGGCAGAGGGGGCTGTCCCCTCCTACCAGGAAGCCTATGAGGCCATGATTGCCTTAGAGGATAAGTACCCTGAAGGGATGACATGGACGAATTTTGAACCCTATGGGAGTAAAGGTGAACTTGGCAGCGCTTACACCTGGAAGGGCGGGCCAATCTATGGGGCCAAAAGCAGCGTCGGATGTATGGCTTTCGCGTTCATCCTTAGTGACGCAGCCTTTGGCAACCTGCCTGCAAGGGCGATAAAAAAAGGGGATTTTACCTTTGAAGAGGTAAAAGTAGGCGATATTCTGCGGGTGAATAACAACAGTCACAGCGTCATTGTGCTAAAAAAGAACTCAGGCGGCGTAATCGTGGCTGAAGGGAACTATCATAAATCCGTCCACTGGGGACGCTCGATGAGCGCGGCAGCGGTTAAGAACGCGGACTTTATCGTTACGCGTTATCCCAAAGGTTATGTTTCGCCAGATGATTCCGGCGTTGACGAAGTGGTCAGCGAAGGGATGGAAGGCAACTTGGCCTGGTCGCTGACCAATGGGGGTGTGCTGACCATTTCCGGCAATGGAGCTATGCCTGATTACTCTCAAAATAACTTGCCGCCGTGGAGGGATCATGAGGTTTCCATCATCGTTCTTGAGGACGGAATCACCAGTATAGGGGATTATGCTTTTTATCAGAGTAACGCTTTCCGAGTGACGATTCCCGACAGCGTTAAGGACATTGGTAACAGCGCTTTTCAGGGATGTGAAAACCTGACCTCCGCAACCGTTTCCGAAGGAGTGGAAACTATTGGGGACGAGGCTTTCCGGGGCTGCACAGCTCTGACTCATATTGATTTTCCCGCAAGTATTATATCGGTTGGGACGGCAGCGTTCATGAGCTGTACGGAGATGGTCAGTGTGAGGTTTCAGCCCGGAAGCAGCAATGTGGAACTGGGAGACAATTTGTTCTCACAGTGCTGGCATCTGACACACGTAACCCTGCCTCAGACAGCAAATCGCATTAGCGCAGGGATGTTCCAATCCTGTATCTCGCTTCCGTCACTGTATATTCCGGCAAGCGTCCGGATGATTGGAGCAAATCCGTTTACCTCGTGCAATTTCTTAAAAACCATATATTTCGGCGGCAGCGAAGCGCAATGGAACAGCATAACAAATCCATATTTGCAGGCTTCATTGCAGTCAACTGGTACGAAGGTAGAGTATAATGCCGAATTCAACGACCCTTTTGCCACAGATCCCGACGATCCGGGCGATTTTCAGCCTGTTGAGGACGACTCCTGCACCAACCATATAGATGCAGATCATGACGGTAAATGCGATAACTGCGGCAAGGATATGCCTTCCGACAACCCTGGATCCGATAGCGGAAACGGTGACCATGAAAATCCGGGCAATCCCGGCGGCAACCAACCTCCGGCAACCGACAATCCTTCCGGCGGCAGTTCCGGCGGTTCTTCCTCTGGCTCCTCTGGTGGTTCTTCCTCCGGCCCCTCCGGCGGCAACTCCGGTAACCCCGGCAACTCCGGTGGGAACTCTAGTAGTTCCGGCAGCCATCGGCCTTCCGCATCCAATAGTTCTTCCGGCTCGTCCTCTGGCAGTCCCGGCGTCAGATCTTCCGCCGGCAGTCCTGACAGCTCCGACAGCCATACGATCTCCACTACGGTCGGCCAGAGAGCAGACGGAGCCCGGGTCACGACCAAGACACAGGGAGATGGGACAGTCATTACGATTGCGGAGCCCGCTGCTGGCGCGGCAGAGGTGGAAGCCAGATTATCGGATTTAGCCATTGAGACTGCCAGAAAGGGAAACAAAGCCGTTGCCTTACCCATTTCAGCGGTTCCGACAGGAAAAGATGCCTCAGCGGCCCCGACGATAACGGTTTATACCCAAAGAAACACGTTAGTAAAAGTGGCAATTCCTACGGCTGCACCCACAGCGGGCACTGTGGCGGTTATTGTCAATGAAGATGGTTCTACAAGTGTGATTAGAGGTTCTGTTTTGGCAGGGAATCATGTTGTGGTTGCTTTGCCTGATGGGGCTACAATAAAGATCGTGGATAATGCCAAGAACTTTTCGGATGTCCCCGCCGCGGTCTGGTATGAAGAGGCTGTGTCTTTTGTCTCTTCCAGGGAATTATTTTATCATACATCAGAAACTGTGTTTGCGCCTGCCGCCCCCATGACTTATGGTGTGCTGACGACGGCTTTGGCCCGTTTTGACGGAACGGAGACGGATGGCGGGACGGCATGGTATGAGAAAGGCATGGAATGGGCGGCTTCGCGCGGTATCGGGTACGAAGCTGGCCCGGACAGTAATATTACCTGTGATCAATTGGCATTCATACTCTGGAAATATCAGGGTTCGCCTTCGGAGGATGGCAGCCCGGATGATAATGCGGATAGCGGGCAGATAGACGATACGCAGAAGGCTATGGACTGGATCGTGAAACAGGGCATTGTCAGCGGCTTTGAAGAGGGGGCCTGGGCGCCTCAGAAGCCGGTGAACCGGTCACAGGCTGCACAAATCATCATGAACTTTGCTAAAAAAACTGCTGTTGGTTCCGTGCGGTAGTTTGTGCGGAAGCCGGGCAGGGGAAGTTTCCCCCCCCCTGTGCACGCGGGCATAAAGAGAGGGCTATACGCTAAAGAATTTGCGCACAGCCCTCTCTTCTTTATTTACTGGTCACAAAAATATTCCTATCTGCTGCTAAAACCTTGATACGGATTGTCACTATGGCAGAGAAATATATTATACAGGGACAGGAATGTTCTAAGAGAGTATTTGGTGCAGCGAAAAAATGGGGAGCATAAACAGTAACTTCCAAGCTAATAGTATTATGAGAACATTGGCAGAAAACAGGATATTATTGTATAACATGCCCTATATTGAATTCCAAATCAATCTGGTTACATACCCCTCTTTATCAAAATGCACTTCATCGAACAGCTCATCATAATTTATGATCTCTGGCGTCACTCTGTTGACAGAACCCACTATCGGATACTCTTTAGTCGCATCTTTACGGATAAACAGCTTTCCTTCATATACTGGTTTGTTCGCCCGCACATCGCATCCACCAACCTCATATAATGTATAACTTTCCTTCCAAGGGGAAGCATATCCATATTTCCCGTCCATTACCCCTCCCCATATATTATCATCGTCCAATTCAAAAAAAGAGCCGTTTTTGAACCTTAATTTTTCCGTTTCACCCGTTATATCATTAACTACCAATGATACAATATCACCATCTTTTAAACCAGAAGGTGCAAGAATTGCCCCACAGTAAACCGCATCTGCCTGATAATAATTTCCACAATCAACCAATGTTCCAGCTTTTACAATAAACTGAAGTCCTGGATTATTAGCGTTATAATTATCGATAAATTCTTTATTTTTTCTTACCTCATATTCTGCATCATTTGGAATCCACGCCCCATCTTCCCCCACCTTATACCCATCAGGAGTTGTTGTATTGGTAAGCATTTTACCATTTGAACCCAAATAATAATTCCCAATCCAGCAATTTATAGCCATGTATGTATGAACAATAATACATCAACCAGTTTCCCATCATAATTTCGTAACCGTCCAGACAAGTACCTTCTTGCCCATCTACGTCGGACAAAAGCCAAGATATCCATCCAATGTGGATTGACATAAATTTTGGCTTACAAGCAAGCTTGATGCCCAAAATTTATGCCAAATTTCCCGCCGTCTGAACTGCTGCATAAATTCTATGAGGTTCTTGAATTTGCAGCAAAATAATGATATGATGAAGCTACAGACAGGAAAGGATAAGGTATGGCAACTATATATGACGGGGCATTCCGGACAATCTTAAATGACTGCCGGAAGCTTATTATCCCTATAATCAATGAAATTTTCCACGAAACATATACAGGAGAGGAAGAGATCCGTTTTTCCCCCAACGAACATTTTATAGACCGGCAGGATGATGCGGATAAAGAACGGATTACGGACACGAATTTTACCATTTTCGGTAAGGTACCGAAAAAATACCATCTTGAGTGTGAGAGCAGCCTGCCGGATGGGAAAATCATGATCAGGCTTTTTGAATATGATGCGCAAATAGCCCTTGACGAAGGTGTGGTTACAAAAGAAACTCTGACTGTAGCATTCCCCAATACGGCGGTTTTGTATCTTCGGACACACAAAAATACACCCGATAAAATGAAATATGTTATCATCACGCCAGGCGGGACAATCCAGTATGATGTCCCGGTTATGAAAGTACAGGCGTATTCACTGAATGATATTTTTGAAAAAGGCCTGCTGATGCTGATTCCCTTTTATATTTTTTCACATGAGAAAGGATTCTCTGAGTATAATACCGATAGGAAGAAACTCGCGGAACTAAAGGCAGAGTACCAGGAAATTTTAGAAAAGCTTGACAGGCTGGAACAGCAGGGAGTGATCGGGGCGTATGACAAGCGGACAATCATAGAACTTTCCAGCGATGTGATTAAAGAAATTACACGGAAATATGAGAATGTGCAGAAAAGTGTAGGTGATATGATGAGAGGAGCATTGATTGAGACAAGCGCAAGAGCTATTTTGAGCCAGGGTATCAGCCAAGGTATCAGCCAGGGCATTAACCAGGGTATCAGCCAGGGCATCAGCCAAAATCAAAGAGAAACAGCGCTTAGGCTATTGAAAAGAGGGAAACAGACAATTGAAGAAATTGCAGAGGATACCGGCCTTGGCGTATCAGAAGTAAAACTGCTTGCTGGACGCTAAAGCAGTTATCTGCTGGCCAGCTTGAAATAAATTAGCCAATGACATATACCAGAATTGTCAACAACTCCACGCCACTGTCTGGCTACTGCCAAGAAAACCATCCAAAACCCCACACCTGCCGCCAGTCAGATCTAAACGGCGGCAGGTGGCCACAGCCATGATTCTAACCGCAACAATTCAGACGGGACATTTTATTGTCCGCCATCGGGATGTTTACTTCTTGTCAAAAAATTCTCTGTCAATCCCCCATATACATCTCTACCGTCGGCCCTGCCGACCCGGTAGGCACCGGCACAGTCTCGGCACGGCCCCCCTGAGCCGGACTTTGGCTGCCGTTTGTAGGCACCTCAACCACAATTTCTGTCTCTGGATTTCCGGCGGCTGATACCCCTGTCTCCGGGGCAAAGGTAGTCTCCGGCAAAACAGCCCGGGATTGAGCAATCTGTTCTTTCTCTTTCTCCGCCTCCTCCGGCGACAAAAGCCCACCCCAGTCATACCGACAGGAAGCATCCCACAAAAGCCATTCATCATACCCCGCATCGTAAGTAGCCTGAATCTGCTCCCTCACCTGTTGAGGGCCATAATCAATATGATGCGGCAGCCATGTGGCGGTAAAATCCTGCAGCCATGGCCTTACCGTGGCCATATGAACGCCATCCTGCCGGGCAAAATATAATTCTTTTTGGGAATCCATAAGGGCCATACGAATCGTTTCGTAAGGATGAGTGTCAGGATAATCGATACCATAGTATCCGTCTCCATAATGAGACGGATAAACCATTGGACTGATATAATCCACATGTTTCGCCAATTCTCCATAAATCTGCCCCACCGAATTGGCATTGACATCACTATTGATAATCGCCCCAAATACGTCGGCTGACACAAACAGCCCCCTGCTCTTCAGACGTTCGTAGGCATACTCCATAAATTCTTTGATAACGTCCGTGCGTGAACGCCCCCTCACGTCGGCTTCATCAAAAATCACATCTTCCATTCCCGTTTCCGTACAAAAACGGAGATAGTCAAATTGTACCTCATCAAATCCCAGCTTCTTTGCCTGATATCCCAACTCCACCAGATAGTCCCATGCTTCCTGCTTATACGGGTTCACCCAGCTATTGCCGTCCCGATCGATGAATACCGTACCGTCTGATTTCTTTATGCACCAATCCGGCCGCGCGCTGCCAAGCCAGGCATCGCGAAAAGCAGGTATCCGGGCAATCACATACAAACCATGATCATCAAGCTTCTTCATCATGGCTTCCATATCCTGAATGTACACCCGCACCGATCCCAGATCTTCAACTATGGGCGAATCCATCTCGCATGCCACCCGTCCAAAGTCGTCTTTCAAATCAATAACCAAAGTGTTGATCTCTGTCTTGTCAATCTCGGCCAGCAAGCTGTCCAGCATACTGGGGGTTCCTGCCACATAAGCGGAAATATAAATTCCCTTGACCTTCACCGGAACACGTTCGGAAGCCAGATCAATAACTATCCGCTGGTCTTGCCGTTCCGGTTTCCTCTCTTCCTCTTTGCCCTTTTCGTTCTGGTCCCTGTCGGTTATTTTGCCTTGCTCCACCACTACGGGCGCCGGTGTCGTCGCCAGGCCATCTATATCATTAAGCCTGCTGCCAGCCAAAATACCAACAATAAAAACCAGGAAAAGGACAAGCAATATTGTTATCTTTTTCATTGCCCTTTCCTATTCCTACTCCTAAACTATGAGTACTGTAATCATGCCGTTCTTTCGGATATCCCCTGAACGTCTGTTTTCCGTCACCAAATTTTACTATATCGTTAGTATACCACATCTTTCCAAAAATAGCAAAATTTTAAACATATTTCCCCCACTTTTACCGAGAAAAAACCTTTTTTCCTTGTCGAAAGGCCAAAAATTATGGGACAATTTGTAAAAATAATTTTTTTTATTAATTTTAATGCTTTTTGGGAACTCCTATGGTACAATCTCTGTAGCTGTACTGGAACAAATTTACTGGAAGAAAATCATTTTGCTCACAAGGATAAAAGCAGAATGGTTACTAAGCGAGAAAGGAATGCCTTGATTATGAAAATAGGATTCGATCACCAAAAATATCTGGCCTTGCAATCCAAACGTATCCGCGAACGCATTGGCCAATTCGGCAATAAACTGTATCTGGAATTCGGCGGAAAACTGTTTGATGATTACCATGCTTCCCGGGTTCTTCCCGGATTTGAACCAGACAGCAAACTGAAAATGCTGCTGCAGTTAGCCGACCAGGCGGAAATCGTCATTGCCATCCACGCCGCAGACATTGAAAAAAACAAAATCCGCTATGATTTGGGAATTACTTACGATATGGATGTCCTAAGGCTCATTCAGGAATATCGGGACAAAGGATTATATGTGGGCAGCGTAGTCATTACCCGCTATACTGGCCAATCCGCCGCTGACCAATTCAAGGCAAAGTTGGAAAAACTAGGCATTCAGGTATATCGACATTATCCCATTGAGGGTTATCCCAACAATATTACCCATATTGTCAGCGACAAGGGATTCGGAAAAAACGACTATATCGAAACCAAACGTCCTCTGGTCATTATCACGGCGCCGGGACCGGGAAGCGGCAAAATGGCTACCTGCCTTTCCCAGCTTTATCATGAAAATAAACGAGGCATTAAAGCCGGTTATGCCAAATTCGAAACTTTCCCTGTCTGGAATATTCCGTTAAAACATCCGATAAACCTGGCTTATGAAGCTGCCACAGCCGACTTAAATGATGTCAATATGATCGACCCTTTCCATTTGGAAGCTTATGGCGCCACCACGGTCAATTATAACCGGGATGTGGAAATCTTTCCTGTGCTAGCAGCTATTTTTGAAGGTATTTACGGTTATTGCCCCTATAAATCCCCTACCGACATGGGAGTTAATATGGCCGGATGTTGCATTATCGATGATGATATCTGCAAAAACGCTTCCTGTCAGGAGATTCTCCGCCGATACTACCAGGCACTGAACCGCCTGGCCAAAGATGAAGGAGGCAAAGAAGAAGTTTACAAAATTGAACTGCTGATGAAACAAGCCAAACTTACGCCCGATATGCGTCCCGTAGTCCCGGCCGCCAGCTCCCTGGCAGAAAAAAACGGCTCGCCGGCTGCTGCTTTGGAACTGCCCAATGGCCATATTGTCACCGGCAAAACCAGCCCTCTTTTAGGCGCCTCTGCTGCCGTACTTCTCAATGCAGTAAAAGAACTGGGGGGAATAGCCGATGAGATCAAACTAATCTCCCCTACGTTTATCGAGCCTATCCAGGGCCTGAAAACCCGCTATCTGGGCAGCAAAAATCCACGGCTCCATACCGATGAAATTTTAATTGCCCTCTCCATGTGCGCCGCCACTGACAAAAACGCCCGCATTGCCCTGGAACAGCTTCCTAAGCTTCATGGATGCCAGGTACATACATCGGTAATGTTGTCTGCCATAGATATCAAAATATTTAATAAACTGGGATTGGAACTGACTTCCGAACCGTTTTATGAGACAAAAAAGATTTACCACTGAAGATATCCTGCGATCATACAGACATTAGTGTGCTGACATGATTATATCTGGCGAAACTCCGCAGGACAGCGTGCCCCGTTTTATCGGGTATAATTTTTCATTGGCAAAGCGTTTGAAGGAGGCGATACCCTCGCTTCCTTCCTCCGCCTTGCACTGACGCAAACATCAAGCACTGATTACTTCAAGATTAATGCAACCTAGTACTATCTTGCACTGATACAAATATCAAGCACTTGGTATATGAGAATTAAGAAAACGGTGTACCAGGCATCTTCTTGCCCGTCTGCGCCGTACAAAAAACCGGAATAGCGGGGATGTCCATCCGATTGGGATTTGACATGAATTGATCGTACAAACAAGCTTGACGCTCAAATCCATGTCAAATTCCCCGCCGGCTGAGCTTTCACCGCCACTCCGGATGTTTTTCAAAAAATTCCATTGCATACCGTTTATCCAATTCAATTCTGGCCTTCAATTCTTCAAAACCGGAAAATTTCTGTTCGGGACGTTCAAAATCCAGCAACTGGACTTCAATTTCCTTACCATACAGATTTTTAACCGCCCCCAAAATAAATGTCTCCGCCCCTACAGGATTCTCACCGCTAACCGTCGGCTTGCTTCCAATATTCGTAACTCCTCCATAATACACCCCATCCACCAGAACCCGCGATACATAAACGCCAAATCTGGGCAGATATTTTTCCGGTGGAGGCAGGATATTGGCCGTAGGAAAACCTAATAAAGCCGCACCGATATGGTTTCCATGGACTACTTGTCCATGAATGGCATAGGGTTCGCCCAAAAGGGCATTCGCCTTCCTGATATTACCCGCATCTAACTGTTCACGGATATATGTGCTGCTGATATCCCTATGGTGGTCATCCTGCTGTTTTTCGATAATTACTGCCTGATAACCGTATTTAGGCGCCAATTCCTTCAACAAGTCAGCATTGCCAGCTCTCTTATAGCCAAAACCACAGTCCGTACCAGCCACAATAGCCTTGGCTTTCAGTTGGCCCGCCAAAACCCGATCCACAAATACCTCCGGAAGCATATGAACAGTTTCCTGACTGAACGGATATTCTACCAGATAATCAATTCCCATTTTTTCCATATTTTTGCGGCGTTCCTGATTGGTACTGATCATTGGTTGCGGTTTTTCCCCCGATACAACACCGGAAGGCGTCAGATCAAAAGTAAAAACCACCGTTTGGTATCCTGTCTTTTCCTTTATCAGCAGCATTTCTCTCAATAGTTTCTGATGGCCTCTGTGACGCCCGTCAAACTTACCAATAGCCACTACTGTAGGCTCTGCCAGCTCAAAATCCCTCGTCCCGGCAATTACTTCCATCCTTCAACTGCCTCCCAGAAATATTTTCTGCGGGTAAAACCGCTTTTTGCTTTTCTCATACTGATATATTCCAATAAAATTCCTCTGGCTGTCATAAACTCTGACTCGAAAACAATCGCCCTCTTTTGCATCCCCGCCAACAAATACCGGGCTGAAAGGATTTCCGTTGTGAACCAACCTGTCTTCTTCAGGCTTCGTCACCAATTCGGGCAGATCATGAAAAAAGCTGTCCACAGGCATGATATAAGCCTCTAAAGTTCCCTCATCTTTCATACGCCGGATCTGTCCCAGTTTTATACTGTCTTCCAGGCAAAATTGCCCTACCCGGATACGCACAAGGCTTTCCATACAGCCGCCGCATCCCAGCTTTTTTCCTATGTCATAACACAAAGTGCGAATATAAGTCCCTTTAGAACAGGTAACGCTCAATGTTACTCGCGGCAGACAAATCTTTCGCACCTGAATATCAAAAATTTCCACCGGCCTCGGCTGCCGTTCGATCTCCTTTCCGGCACGAGCCAGCTCATAAAGCTTTTTCCCGTTGACCTTTAAGGCAGAATACATCGGAGGCACCTGCATATATAACCCGAGAAAACTCTTCACGACCTGGCATATTTGGTTCTCGTCCGGCTCCGCCGGATATCGGGCAAGCACTTTTCCCGTCGTATCCTGAGTATCCGTCTCCTGCCCCAAAAGCAATACCGTCTCATAAGCCTTCGTCCTGTCTGCCAGCATATCACACAGACGGGTCCCTTTCCCCACACAGATTGGCAATACCCCTTCTGCCTCGGGGTCCAAGGTTCCCGTATGGCCAATTTTTTTCATTTGCAAAATACCTCTCATTTTCGCTACAACGTCATGAGAGGTATATCCCTTTTCTTTGTACACATTGATGATTCCATCCATGTCACTTTCCGCTCCTTCAGACAGCAGGCCATTTTGACTTAACCGGTAACTGTTCAGTACCTTCACCGTTACGAGCAAAAATCCATTGAAAATCGCTACGGCGATGGGATTTTTGCCCTCTGGCCGAGTTTATCTTACGGTCAGCGCAGTAAATACCCTCGCTTCGCTGGGGCAGGCTCTGCGCAGACCTACTGAACAGTTACCTTAACCGTTACATATTCCGGAATCCTGACAGGAAATCTGTTCCGCAATATGTATAGAAAGATTATTAATCACATCATGTACACTGCCGCTCATCATACACCCGGCAGCCCGGACATGACCGCCCCCGCCAAAAAAAGCGGCAACCTTGCTCACATCAACATGGCGGTTTGACCTCATACTGACCTTATACATATGACTTTCGCATTCATAAAGAAAAATCGCGCACTCCACACCGTCCGTGATCCGAAGCTGTTCTACAATTCCATCCAAATCCGAACTGTCTGCCCCAAAAAAGATCATATCTTTCCGGCGTACCGCAGCAAAAATACATTTTCGATCCATAAAAGCTATGCTTTCCAGCAAAGCCCGCCCCAGAATCTGGTTTTGCACATAGGTTTTTCGAAAAAATGTATCATCAATAATCCTTCCGAAATCAATGCCCTTTGCCATCATTTTCCCGGCAATCTCCATAGTCCGGGCCGATGTATTGCTGTTTTTAAACACATTGGTGTCATGAATTATGCCTGTATAAAGACACTCTGCTGTCTCCCTGCTTATTTTACCCTCATCCAAAAAGTTAAAAAGCACTTCACAAGTAGAGCTGGCATCCGGCCAGACCACATTTTCCCCTGCATACCCCCGATTAGTTATATGATGATCCAGACACAGGCTTTGTCCTGCCTGATCCAAATATCTGGTAAAAGCCCCCAGGCGGCTTTTATCGCCGCTGTCCAGACAAATACACAAATCATAGGGGATTTCTTCCTGTGCATCCTGGCTGATCTCTCCAAAATAGCGCAGATAAGCAAATTTATCCGCCGGCTTTTCCAAATAAACCTGGACTCTTTTTTCCGGATACTGTTCCCGAAGATAATTGCAGGCCGCCAAACAGGAACCGACGCAGTCCCCGTCAGGACGCTCATGCCCAAGAATCGCGATCGTATGTGCTCTCTGGGCCATTTCTGTCAATACGCTCATGTAATCACTCCATTTTTGTAACGGTTGAACGGTAACGGTTGAATGGCAATTGTTCACTTGCCGAACGATATACTACTTTATTTTTAGAACCGGCTAATATCAGTTCCGGAAAAAGTTTTCCTGAATTGCATTTACAGGAGATACAAAAAACGACAATCCAGGGAAACTTTTTCCGGAGCATACCTTTCGGAATATCTCCGGCCTGAACCGTTACGTTCAATCATTGCCTTTTGTTACTTCGTCAATAAGTTTTGACATGTGCACGCCATATTCGATAGACTGATCCAAAATAAAACTGATCTCCGGCGTGTTCCGCAAATTAACCCGCCTGGCGAGCTCTCTGCGGATATAACCCACCGCATTTTTCAACCCTGTAATTGCTTCCTTAGCTGTATCCTCGTCTCCGAGAACACTAATATAAGCTTTGCAGTATTTTAAATCCGGCGTCACCTCAACTGATACAACGCTGATCATAGCGCCTGTCACCCGGGGATCTTTAATTTCCATGCGGATAATTTCACTAAGCTCCCGCTGTACTTCCCCGTTAATTCTTGTATTCTTGATACTATTTTTTCGCATATCACTAATTCCTCCATGCCGTTTTTAGCGCGGCACTTCTACCATGATATAAGCTTCGATCACATCATCTTCCTGGAGATCATTGAACTTTTCAAATACCAAACCACACTCATACCCTGTAGCCACTTCTTTCACATCATCCTTAAAACGCTTCAGGGAAGCCAGATTGCCATCGAAAATCTGCGCACCATCCCGCGTAATCCTGCAGGAACAGCCTCTTTGGAATTTGCCGTCGGTTACGTAAGAACCAGCTATTGTACCGACACCGGAGGCTTTGAACAGTTGGCGGACTACTGCATGGCCGATTATCTGTTCCTCGAAAACAGGATCAAGCATACCCTTCATCGCCGCTTCCACATCCTCGATAGCCTGATAAATCACCCGATACAACCGCAAATCGACCTTTTCCCGTTCGGCTATGGATTTTGCCGTCATATCCGGCCTTACATTAAAACCAATAATGATTGCATTGGAAGCAGAAGCCAGAGACACATCCGATTCATTGATAGCGCCTACGCCTCCATGGATCACTTTAACCATAACCTCTTCATTAGAAAGTTTAACTAAACTTTCCTTTACCGCTTCCACTGAGCCCTGCACATCTGCTTTAATAATAATCGGAAGTTCCTTAATATTGCCGGCCTTAATCTGACTGAACAAATCATCCAGTGACAGCCGGGATTTCGTATCCTCAAGCAGTTTATTCTTACCTTCAGCAATAAAGGTTTCCGCATAATTTCTTGCTTCTTTTTCGTTATCCGTTACCATCAGCACATCGCCTGCGCCAGGTACATCGTTAAGGCCGAGAATCTCCACCGGCTGGGACGGCCCGGCTTCTTTTACCCGGCGTCCCTTATCATCCATCATCGCACGAACCTTTCCGTAGCATGCTCCTGCAGTAACATTATCTCCTACATGGAGAGTACCTTTCTGCACCAAAATCGTGGCCACCGGGCCTTTTCCTTTATCCAGCTCGGCCTCAATCACAATGCCCCGCGCCTTCCGATCCGGATTGGCTTTCAGCTCTTTTACCTCCGCCGCCAGCAAAATCATCTCCAGAAGATCGGAAATCCCCTCTTTAGTATGGGCAGAAACCGGCACAAATATCGTGCTTCCGCCCCAATCTTCCGGAATCAGCTCATATTCGGAAAGTTCCTGCTTCACCCTCTCGATATTGGCGCTTGGTTTATCAATTTTATTGATAGCTACAATAATCTCTACTTCCGCCGCTTTTGCATGATTAATCGCCTCTATGGTCTGAGGCATGACACCGTCGTCTGCCGCCACCACCAAAATGGCAATATCCGTGGACTGTGCTCCCCTCATCCGCATAGCCGTAAATGCTTCATGGCCGGGAGTATCCAAAAAAGTAATCTGCTGTCCGTTGATTTCCACCATGTAGGCGCCGATATGTTGCGTAATACCACCGGCTTCTTTCGATGTCACATTGGTGGAACGGATGGCATCCAACAGGGATGTCTTACCATGGTCTACATGCCCCATAACGCAAACTACCGGCGGCCTGGTAATCATATCCTCCTCGTTATCTTCATCTTCCTTTAAAAGCTCTGCGATTACGTCGACTTTTTCTTCTTTCTCACAAAGCACTTCGTAATCCATAGCAATTTCTTCAGCTTTTTCGAAATCAATTTCTGTATTTAAGGTAACAATCTGACCTTTCAGGAATAACTTTTTCACAATGGCAGAAGGCTGCAATTTCATCTTTTCCGCCAATTCCCTGATTGTCAGAATCTCCGGAATCGTAATTACTTTTACTACTTCCTCTTCCTGTTTTTGTACAGTTTTCTGAGGCATGATAAACGGA
This sequence comes from uncultured bacterium, assembly GCA_947383005.1. Lineage (GTDB taxonomy): Bacteria > Bacillota > Clostridia > Lachnospirales > Lachnospiraceae > Brotaphodocola. The sequence continues at coordinate 17,725 of CANDBT010000062.1, forward strand.
TGTTTCGATACCTTTCCGCCCTTGCTTCTTGGCCCGTCTTCATTTACATTCTTCTTGTCATATCGGTCGTTCCGATGATTATTCTTATTTTGACGGCTGCTGGGCTTTGTCTGAATGGAAGAATCAAAACTTTTGGAGGATGCATCTCTCTGACCCGAACGCGCCGCTCCGCTACGGCCGGTTCCATATGAACCCTGACCTCTTCCCCCGTCGCGGTTTCCGCCGTAACTCTGGCCTCCCTGGCTTCTTCCTCCGTCGCGGTTTCCACCGTAGCTCTGGCCTCCCTGGCCTCTTCCTCCGTCGCGGTTTCCACCATAGCTTTGGCCTCCCTGGCTTCTTCCCCCGTCACGGTTTCCGCCGTAGCTCTGACCTCCCTGGTTTCTTCCTCCGTCACGGTTTCCGCCGTAGCTCTGGCCTCCCTGGCTTCTTCCGCTATCGCGGTTTCCACCATAGCTCTGGCCTCCCTGGCCTCTTCCTCCGTCACGATTTCCGGAATAGCCTGAGGTTTTTGCACCGTCACGATTTCCGCCGCGGCCGACTCCATAATTCTGAGAGCCCTGATTCCTTCCCCCGTCACGGCTTCCCTGGGATCTCGCGCCGTCACGGTTTCCACCCTGTGCCCTTGCCCCGTCACGATTAGCTCCATATCCCTGGCCACCCTGGTTCCTTCCGCCGTCGCGGTTCGCATTTTGATTTCTCCCATCACGACTTCCCTGGCCTCTTCCTCCGTCACGGCTTCCGCTCTGCGCTCTTCCTTCCCGACCTGACTGTTCTGCACCCTGTCCCTGGGGCCTCGCCTGGCTTTGCAGCGAAATCGTCTGAAGTTTTGGCGCCCTTTGCTCTGCCTGCGGCCTGCCTGCCCCTGAATTTTGTACCGACGCCTGAACTGTCGGTACATTCTCTTTCTTCTGGGTTGATGCCGTTTGAGTTTTCTCTGCGCCCTGGCTTTGAACCGAGGCCGGAGTTTTCTCTGACGAACCCTGAATTGATGCTGCCGCGACCTTCTCTGCCTGAACCTGGACAGGACTCTCCCGCCTCTCGCTGCCCGAAACGGACACAGGCTGACGTTCTTCCCTCTGAGATGTAATTGGCCTTGCCTGCGTTTTCTCTGACGGCTGGGCGTTCACTGATGCCTGCCCTGATATTCTTCCTGAACCCGACGTTTTACCCATGTCCCTGGTCTGCTGTGGTCTGGGACGCGACGAACGTTGCTGAGAATTTTGCGGACGATAAACCGCCGCAATCTTTTTCTTTGGCGCCGCTCCCGCCGGACTCCCTTCCGGCTTGGCCGCTCCCGCCTGCGTACCGGCACTTTCTGATATATTGCCGGATACCGCATGCCTGACCATCTGAATCTGATCTTCGCTAATATTCGATGAATGTGACTTTACATCCTGATTTTGCCTCTGCAATATACTTAAAACCTCCTTGCTGGTTTTCCCCAATTCTTTCGCAAGTTCATTAACTCTCATACTCACTACCTCCGATTTTATTCATTTGTTTTACGATTGCCTTGGCAAAACCTTCGTCCACGACTGCCAGAGAAGCTCTCATCTCCCTGCCCATCGCATGGCCCAGCTCGCCCTTTCCTCCAAAATAGCAAATAGAAACTTTATAGTAAGTACACATGTTGGTGAACATTTTCTTCGTATTATCCGAAGCCTCCTCTGACACCACCACAAGACGGGCTTTTCCTGATTTCACCGCCTTTTCTGTCGAAAACTCCCCACTGACGGTCTTCCCCGCTTTTGTGGCAAGGCCAATCAGATTTAAAACTTTCTGCCTGCTATCCAAGACTTTCCATCTCCTTTTCCAAAGCCTCATAAACCGCCTTCGGAACAGCCATTTTAAATGAGCGATCCAGTCCCTTTCCCTTGATGGCTTTTTTTAAGCATTCCATAGATAAACACAGATAAGCTCCCCGTCCGTTCTTTCTGCCGGTGGCATCCAGCGTAAAATCCCCCTCAGGGGTTTTTAAAATCCGAATCATCTCTTTTTTATTTTTCATCTCGCCGCAGCCAATGCACTGTCTTTGCGGGATTTTCTTTGTACTCACCAGTCCCTCACTCCCTATCTTTTCTATGCTCTCGGAGTCCTTTTATCAGTTTTCCTGCTCCTCGTAATTTTCCTCGGGGTAGTCCTCTGAAGCCGCTATCTCAAAATCCGCCGGGAAATCATCATACACGCCTTCTTCCTGGTCATCAATACCCATCTGTTCAAATAATCCCGTCTCCCTGGCCTGTGTTTCACTTTTAATGTCAATCTTATATCCGGTAAGCTTGGCAGCCAGACGTGCATTCTGCCCTTCCTTGCCTATAGCCAGAGAAAGCTGGTAATCTGGTACGATCACCTGCGCCTCCCGCATCTCTTCATCCGCCACTACACAGATAACTTTAGCCGGACTCAGAGCATTTTCAATCAGGTACGCTGCATTTTCATCCCAGGTAATAATATCAATTTTTTCTCCCCGTAGCTCATTGACAATAGAATTGACCCGGGCGCCATTCATCCCTACACAGGCACCTACCGGATCAACGTTGGGATCATTTGACCAAACGGCAATTTTCGTCCGGGAACCCGGCTCACGGGCAATAGCCTTAATCTCTACCGTACCATCCCTAACCTCTGTTACTTCCGCCTCAAACAGTCTTTTTACCAAATCCGGATGGGTTCGGGAAACCGAAATCTTCGGCCCTTTTGGCGTATCCCGCACTTCCAGCACAAAAACCTTAATCCTCTCAGTCGGTCGGAACACCTCGCCTTTAACCTGCTCTGCTTCTGTCAAAATCGCATCCACTTTCCCCAAATCAATGCTGACGTTCCTGTTCAAATATCTTTGTACAATGCCAGTCACCACATCCTTTTCTCTTTTATACCAGTCATTAAACTGCATATTCCGCTCTTCCTCGCGGATCTTCTGCAAAATCACATTTTTCGCATTTTGAGTGGCGATACGTCCGAAAGATTTGGATTCGATAGGGAACTGTACAATATCCCCCAAATTGTACTTGGGATCTTTCATTTTTGCTTCGGCCAGGCTTATCTGAAGCACCGGATCCTCCACCTCTTCCACCACTTCCTTCTCTGCATAGACGGCAAAATCACCGGTATTAGGATTGATATTTACCTTTACATTGTCCGCTTTGCCAAAATGATTTTTGCAAGCGGTAATCAGAGAATTCTCAATGGCTTCCAGCAGAGTTGCTTTGCTGATGTTTTTCTCCTTCTCCAACAGCTCCAATGCCTCAATTAACTCTTTATTCATGATCTTTTCCTCCTAAACATTCATGCAACTTTCAGCATTGCACCAGTCGCCCTATGAAAACCGATTGCTCCATGCCTTTGGCGCTCGCACAATCGCCGCCGGTATTCGTAATCCGGCCCATCAGCCTCTTTACTCATACCGCCTTGGCTGTCCGATATCCATGATTCACTGCATGCAAACATGTATTCACCATAGTTGCCGTACAACCTTTCATAGTACATCCTTTTCTCTTTTCTAAAAGTCAAATGCCAGCCGAATCAGGGCAATTTCAGCACGGGTAAAAGCTTCCTCCCCACCGTTTTCCGTTTCTATTGTCACCGTCTCCTTATCATAATCCTTTAAAATGCCTGCGAATTCCTTCTGTTTATCGCGTGGCTTATACAACCGAATCTCCACTTCCTGTCCCAGGCTCCGCTCAAAATCCTTATCTTTTTTCAGCGGTCTGCCAAGCCCCGGGGAACTGACCTCCAAAATATAACTGTCGGCAATAAAATCCTCTTTATCCAGCCAGTCGCTTAAAGTTCTGCTGATTGTCTCGCAATCATCAACGGTAATGCCGCCTTCCTTATCAATATAGGCTCTCAGATACCAATTTCCTGCTTCCTTTACGTATTCCACATCTACTAATTCAAATTGGTGCTGTGCTAACAAAGGCAGCAGATATTTCTCTGTTCTTGACTCATATTCTTCTCTTCTTGTCATACCCTCACCTCACTTTTCACTCTCCCAAACTAACAGTCTTTATGTCTCTGCCTTCGTTTTTCACAAATGGCAGGCAGAAACATAAAAGTAAGAGTGGACATGTGCCCACTCTTAATTAACCATTTATCACGTTATCATATGTATTATAGCACCGGAAAATACCAAATGCAAGCGGTTTCTTACAATTTTTTCCGCAGCGCTGACAGCGAGGTTACTGTTTACACTATGACTAATTGAACCACTGATTAGTCATAAGCCAATACAGTTATGGGGCTAAAGCATATGCCCCGGTCTACACTCCGTTTCGGTCGGTTCTGAACAAGCGCCACTGGCGCTTAGAACCGCCATAGGCGATTTCAAATGGGCACATGCTGTTACGTTCACAGGGTACCTGTGAACATAACCATTGGTTTGTAATCATGTAAACAAACGGATTTTTCTCCTTGCGTTTTTTTATCTCCATTTTATAATATTAGCAGTTGCCAGTTCTGAAAAGAGTGCGGCATATGCCGTGTCGGAGGTGTCCGGTCTCACATGGATAATCCCGGGAACACGCTCCGGCTGGCAGCTTTTTCTGTTTCCGCCTTATCTACCTGCTTTGAATTTCCATATTAATTCCGACAGCTCCTATTGCATCCCCCCGCCATAAACCTCCTAATTCTCGTGTGCTTATTTCAGCCCACGCCTTTTGAAAATAGATTTTGCTAAGTTTTCTTTTATCTCTCTGCGAGACGAATAAAGGCCGTTTTTGTGTCATTACTATTCTAAGATCCTTAAGGGTTTCGGTTTCTCCGGTAAATACGGATTTTAGTTTTGTGTATGCCTCATTTTGGGATATATTGTAAAATGAAGCTACATCACCGGATAGTCAAGTAAGAGCAGTTGACATGTTATAAGCTGCATTTTCCGAAAATCCAAAAGATTTTGACATGGCGCCAAATATTCCCACATATCTTTTTGCCATGGTTTCTGAAAGGCCGGCAGACGCATTACACGCTTACTGGCTCCGATAGCCCTTATCCTGTACCAATTTACAGGATGATATAATTCAGTTTTATATGTTCACCAATGTCATTTGTTCGTATTCCGGCACGTTCACGAAGTTATCCGGCAGCATAATGCCAAACTGCCCGCACAACATTTCAAACGCCCTTGCGATATCGTGAGGTTTGGAGTTCTGTCGTACCATTACCCCGTCCATTACCATAGAGAGTCGGGCAACGCTCTGCTTCTTTCATTATTTATCTATCAGCTTTGAATTTTTAACTCGCTTTTGAGTGCCGCCGTCAAGATTGCAGAAAAATTCACTCCCGCCTTTTCAGCTTCAAAATTCAACCATGACGGTATTGTGCAGTTTTTCTTGACCACCTTCATATCGTTCTTTCTGCGATATTCTGCAAAATCCACATCTACAAGCGTCACAATATCCGCCACTGAATCAGCCTTTACCGCTGATACTGCTGTTGGCTCTGGTAAAGATTCTCCGTCATCTTCCATATCAATTCCAACAACCCCTATTGCGTCCCTTGCCATTTCGATTGCGTCGGCAATATCTGCACCTTGTGTATTAATTTCAAAATCCGGCACATATGCCACAATAAATTTTTCTCCCTGAGACAGAATAACTGGATATGCTTTTTTCATTCTGCTGACCTCCTTAACATGACTTTAGATATTATATCCTGCGGATACCGGGCTTATTTCAGCCCGTTCCGCTTGATGATTGCTTTTGCTAAATCTTCATCTGTTTCCCTGTGCCTTACGATGCTCTCCCTCTTTCCGTCCTTTACATAGACATCATGGTTTCCACCGTGCCGCTTGAACTTCCAACCATTGCTTTCTAATAGCTTAATCAGGTCTTTTGTTTTCATTCCGTTCCTTCCTTACAACTATAATTATACGCCTATTATGCGTATAAATCAATGCCTTATTGCAAAAAAAGAGCATTTCTGCCGGTTATTTTTCCGGATTTCCACATTTTACAAACGTTTTTAAAAATCTCGTATTTTTTCGCTTTATCGTGAAATGTTGCTCTTGCAAACCCGCAAATTCTTGCTGCCTCACTTACAGTTATTTCTTTATTTTTCCAACTTTGGCACACCTCTTGGAAATTTGGCGGCCATGCTTCTTTAAATGATCGATTGTTATAAAATCATCCATTCTTTTTCCCTCACCCATCCTTTTTCTCCTTTTATACCTTTTCGCCCCTGCGTTACTCCTCTTTGTCTGCTCCCTGCCAAAATCAGCTACCTTTATGCGGTCATAGTCCCTCTGCAATATCTCCTTAAGATGTAACAGATCAGACGGGTATCTTAACATTCGTTTCTGCCACGCCTGCAATTTCCTGCTCCTTGACAATGAATATATGAACGATATCATCTCGGAACGATTAAATGCCGTAATTTCCCCTGAAAATACCTCACCGACAGTTATGTCGCCACCATCGATTCCAATTAAACAAGATCAGGGAAACGGGATATATTTACAAAGGATATCCAAATTGTATTACAAATTATCTAAAGCGCGCAGAAAAGGCTCTCAGAATACCTCAATTTTCCATTCACAAACTGCGGCATTATTTTGCATCAAAAATGAGTTCTATGAATGTGCCAAAAGCTGATATTATAAAAATGGAGGATGGGAAAGGAAGAAAATTCTAAAAGGGAAGCAGCGGAAAAGCTTCGGGACGCCCTTTTTTCGTAAGAAATGCTTGGACAAATTTGGGACAAAAAAATTATAAATTACCCGTTTATTAGATAAAACAGAGGCTTATAAAATCAGGATGAATAAAGGCCGTAAATCCTTGATTTTACCGGAAAATCTTAGATTTACGGCCTTTATTGAAAAACGGAGACGATGGGATTCGAACCCATGTGCCGGAGCAAACCGACAAACGCATTTCGAGTGCGCCGCGTTATGGCCACTTCGCTACGTCTCCTGGTTATGCCAGCCAATGACGATATTATACATGATAATTCTCAAATTGTAAAGAGCCTTATGCTTTTGTCCACGTTTTTAGGCCACTTATAAATGATTTTTGACGCAAAATGGCAAAATTTCTGCATAAGAA
>CANDBT010000063.1 GCA_947383005.1 uncultured bacterium
CCAGACCAGCACGGGGGGAACCCCAGGAAGCAGTATAGGGTGAGATTGAATAAAATAATTATAGGTTATGTAAGGATTAGAACATGCTTTTGACAAAGACTTTGTAATATTTGTCGTCAATGAGGATGAGGGATTTGTCCCCATCTTTCCATTCAATAGCGATAAGATATTCTTTCTTGTTCTTGCCGCCGATACCGGCAACGAGGCCAAGACCGCCAAAGAATGCAGCACCTAAAGCACCTTTCCAGAAAGAATACTGGTCTTTGTTGGATTCGTCGATGACGGTGTATGAGGAGATGTAGCGTTTAGAAAACCAGCCATCGGCATAAAGCATTGTACCACCAGAGATTTTATTGCCTTTATATTTACCCTCTAATACAACATTCATGTTTGCCATATATAAAACTCCTTCATAATAATGTTATGATTATATCAGAGAAATTTATACTATTCAATCTTATAAATAGAAAATCGAAACTTTAAAAACCAACATAAATAATATAAAAAACGTAATAATTGAACTGAATAAAGCAAAATTGAATTTTTCTAATATGTCTAGTGGACAAATTCAATTATTTCAAGGTCTTAATGCACCACAACTCCAATCCTATATAAATGATATCCAAGCTGTCAAAGCAGCGTCCGCTGGGATGTTTAACAGTACTGTGGCACAGAACTATGCCAATGCAATACAAAATTTGGAAGCAAACCAGGCGGCACTCCTGCTGTCCACACAGGGGCTTACGAATGCCCAGATAGCAGAAACGTTAGCGGCGAATGAATCTAATGTTGCGAAGAACTACCAAGCGATGGTAGAGGCAGGGCTTTTGAAGAACAAACAGAGCCTTACCTTGGCACAAGTACAGGAGAATTTACAGACAGTATTAGGTGCGGAAGCGGATACTTCTGCGGCAATGGCGGCTTTAGGGCTTTCCGCTGCAATTGAAGGGCAGGAGCACCAGACCGTACAGATAACCGCCGAGAAATTAAAGGAAACAGTAACTACCAATGCGCTTACAGAAGCACAGGCGCAGGAATTTGCAATGCGTACAGGCGTAATGGCTTCCATGAATGCACAGGCAGCAAGCGGCATCCCTGCATGGACACGTTCTATGAAGGCGGCTACTACGGCTGTCTGGCTACAGGTTAAAGCACAGGCGGCTTTGATGGCGACAAACCTCACGACATGGATTATGGGGGCGGTCACAGCAATCGGGATTGGGAAAGCTGTTTTTAATAAATACGGCCAGGCCGTGGAAGAAGCCCGCCGGGCTGCTGAAGAATCTGCCAACGCCTACAAAGAAACGGCATCCTCTGTTGAAGGTTACGCAAAACGGTATAAAGACCTCCACACCGCCCTCCTTGCAGCAAAAGGCAACGAGGAAGAGACGTATGCGGTCAAGAAGCAGCTCCTTGAGCTTCAGACAGAATTAAACGACAAGTTTGGCGAGGAATATGGCAGGATTAACCTGGTAACTGACGCTTATAAAGACCAAACGGACGCAATCAAGGCGTTTAATAAAGAAGCGGCACAGACTTTCCTGAATGAGAACCATAAAGAGATCCAGAAGGCAACCGAAAGAATGACAGAAGAAGGTCATTACAACCTTAGCTATAGTGAGTCCCTTTACTCAGATGAAGGAAAGGCGTTAAGGGAAATTGCTGAAAAATATAAAGGCCAGGGTATGAGCATTCAGGAGGATGTAAATGGTGCAGAATACACGATCCACCTCAATGCCGACCCGCAGTCCGCATATAATACGATCCAGGATTTTGAGAGCGACGTGCGCGACAGGGCAAAGGAATTAGGGGACGAACACATTTTTGATGATGTGCTGGAAGTATCGTCCGCTTCCCTGAACAGTGCAAAAGACAACATAGATAAGTATGGGGATACTTACAGGCAGTCATTAGTTGCGGGCATTGCAACGGATGATGGCAAATCAAAGACCTATGGCGAACTCCTGGAAAAAGTTAAAGCCTATAATGAAGCAGTCGCACAAAGCGAATCCCCCTATGATGATGAAAAGGTTGAAAAGGCAAGGCAGGATTTACAGGCATTACAGGATGAGATCAATAATGATGAGTCATGGAGAAAATATGGTGCTGTTATCGAAGACACTTTTGGCCAGGCAGACACAAGAGTACTGGATTTCCAGGAACACCTAAAAAATGATGAGGAGCTGCAACAAATTGCCGATGGTTTAAAAGGGCTTGATGACCTTGACTTAAAATCTTTGGATGACAGCTATCCGTTTGGTAAGTTGAAAGAAGAGGCCGACAAGTATCATATTACTGTAGAGGAACTGATTGACAGCTTTATCCGTCTGGGATATGTACAAGGGGAAATCTCTTCCCATACGTCATCCGCTATCCCCCCGCTATCCAAAGAAGAAATGATTTCCGCAATCAACAAAATGTCCGAAGGCTTTGAGGAGCTGGACAAGCTCTATGAAAGTGTCTCCGACAAAGACCCGTTTGATTTCAAACTGTTAGACAATGATAAGTTCAAGGATACCTTCTCCGGGCTGGGTGACAGCTACACGAATTTTATCGAAACCATTTCCAACTCGCCAAGCGATATTATTGCTTGCCAGTCAGCGTTTGACAAGTTACTGACAGCTTGGATAGACAGCACGGGGATTTTAGACCAGGTAAGCGAAAGCACAGCAGGGCTTACCACGGACATGCTTTCCAATATGGGCGTAGTCAATGCGGAAGAACTGGTAGTGCAGGCTTTGGCAGAGAGCCATGAAAAGGCTGCTGCTGAAAAATATTACCATGCTACGGCGAGTGCTGCTTTGGAAGGGGCTACGGCAAATGAGGTTGCCCGTATTTTAGAAGAAGCTGAAGCTGCCGGGATTTCCTCTTCTGAACTGGCAAGGCTGGAACTTGCCAAGATTGCTGTCAATGGGGCACAGATTAGCACGTCCAGCGACATAGACCAAATTATTAGCCTTGCTAATGCGGCTGGTGCATCGGCAGCGGCTTTGTACCGCCTACAGGCAGCTAAAGCAGCAGTCAGCGGTTCTAGCCTGGTTGACCCTACATCTAAGAACTATGACCGGTTTGCCGCTATTGAGGGCGAACATTCCAAATACTTATTAAATACAGGGAAATTTGATTATAATTTCCAGGAAATCGATGCAAGCAAATATAAAACGGCTGTCTATGGCGGCGGCAACAAATCAAACAAACCCAGTTCAGGCGGCGGCTCCAAAAAGAAGGAAAAGAAAGACGCTGAGGAAGTTTACGACTGGATTGAGACACTGATCAAGCGAACCGATGAGAAGATAGAAGAACTACAGAAGAAAGCCACCGACGCAAAAGGATGGCGGGCAAAGAACGCGCTACAGGACACCGTATTTGACGAGCTGCAAAAGAAACTCGTCCAGTTACAGGCAGACTATGACCGTTACATGCAGGAAGCCAATTCGGTGGGCTTGTCCGATATCTATATCAATAAGATTCAGAATGGCGAATTAGATATCGAGAGGCTTGAAAGTACAGAAGAGAATGAAGCAGTCAAAGAGAAAATCAAGGAATACCAGACGTGGTATGACAAAGCCAAGTCCTGCAAGGACGAACTTGAAAATACCAATGACAAAATCCGGGAAACCCGCGAATTAAAACTGGACAATATCATTAACGATTATGACCAGATTGTCGGCCTGATGAAGTCCTATACCAATTACCGTAAGGACTTAATCGATGTCCGTGACAGGATGGGGGATACCCCGCGCCAGGACGATTACCAGGAGTTAATTAACGACCAAGCGGAAATCTATGATACTCTTTCCGATAAATATAATGAACTGGAGCAGGAATTAAATTCCGGCGGCATTGAGGAAGGGACGGACAAATGGTATGACATGCGGGAGGAACTCATCAATATCAAGTCTGAGATGATTGGCTGTGCGAATGCCGTCGAGGATTTCAAAGACCGGATTTTTGAACTCCGGTTCAAGCCGCTTGAAGACCTGTTATCCAAATTGGATTCAGCCAATAGCGAGCTTTCCAACATGCTTTCCCTTATCGGGGATGACGGGCTGGTCAAGGACGGGATGCTAAGTAACCGTGGGCTTTCCGCTGTAGCCTTATATTCCCGCCAGATCATTAATGCCAAGAAGGAAGCGGAGGAATACAAAGCGGCGATTAAAGCCTTAAATGCCACCTACCGGAACGGGGATATCACACTGGATGAATATAATGAAAAATTATATGAGTACAGGAGCGCACAGCAGGACGCAGCCTTAGCAACCAAAGAAGCCAGGGATGCAATTATCGCCTTACGCGAGGAAGCCATCAACCAGGAAATCGAAGCCATGGAGGAACTGATCCAGTCCAAGGTTGACCTTTTGGACAAAGAACAGGAACTTTATGAGTACCAGAAGAAGATTGCCAGCGACAACCGAAATATTGCCCTGCTGGAACGCCAGATCCGGGTCTTGTCCTTATCCAGTGACCGTGCGGACGTTGCACAGCGGTTACAGTTGGAAGCGGAACTGGCAAAGGCAAGGGAAGAGCTGGACGAATACCAGCGCGAGCATTCCGTAGAAACACAAAAAGATGCTTTGGAGGAAGAAGGCGAAGCCTACAAAGAGGCAAAGGAAAATGAAATAGAAAACCTGAAAACCAACCTGGATGCACAGGAAGCCTTAATTCGGCAGTACCTTAACCAGGTAAAGAGCAATTACGGTACGGTTTATGGTGTCCTCACCACCTATGCCGACGAATATAATATGGAAGTGACAGAAGATTTGACCTCCCCCTTCTCTTCTGCTGAGGCGGCTTCCCAGTCTTTCAGCGACGTGTTTTCAGACATGGTTTCCTCTATCCAGTACCAGATTGACAGCATTGATTGGGGCAACCTGACCAGGGGCTTCGATGACATGGAGCTGGAAAATGACTTAGGCGACGGGAGCGATAACTGGGAGGACGTGACCAAACAGGGGAAATGGCACCAGAACAATACCGGATGGTGGTATGGCTCCTCTGATGATGATTATGTATCCAATGGATACTATAATATCAACGGGAAGACCTATAACTTTAATGAAGACGGGTATATGAAATCCGGATGGGACGACTCACAAGGCGACTGGTATTACTTTGAACCGGAAAACGGGGAGATGGTCAAGTCTACGTGGAGGAAGGATAAGAAAGGGGACTGGTATTACCTGCAATCTGACGGGACTATGGCTGTTGATGCGGCAGTCAAGGCGAAAAACGGCAAAGGGTTCTACCTGCTGGACAGTGATGGGAAATGGGACGGGGAAACCGTACTGACCAGGGATGAAGTTGACGAGTTAGGTTATGACGTAGCTTATAAGAACGGTACCCGTAATGCCAAAGCCGGTATTGCCTTAACGGATGAGGAAGGGCTTGGCTCTGAAGTTGTCCTGACAAAACATGGTTCATTCCGGCAGGTTCAAAGCGGCGACCATGTATTCAGTGCGGAACAGACGGAAGCAATCTGGAACCTTTCAAAAAGGCTTCTGGATGGCAGCGCGGTCAATCTCAATAGCTTGAATAACTGGGGCGGCTTATCCAATGGAGCAAGGATGAGTTTGCCGGAAGATGTGCTGGTGAGCCATCAGATAACCGTCAATAACAACAACTCTGTAAATGTCCAGGGTGATGCCAGCGAAAGGACGGTACAACTGATCGGCAATGCTATCAATGATTTTGCGAAGAACCGTATGGGCAGGGAGTTGATGAAGCAGATCCGGTATGACCTCAAGTGATAGTTTCCCAATTTATTATTACGTCACTTAATCATGATTTTGACGCAAAAGGATAAAATTTTTGTATAAGAAAAACGCTTATGCCAATGCTGGTATAAGTGCAAGATTTCCTGTAAGACGTAGCCGGAACTGTAGATCATGTTCCGGCTGTATTTTATTGACAGGTACGATTATGTTGTGTGGATTTATATGAAGTTTGCAATTTGCCCGATTACAGCTTGGGATAATAACAAATTGAAGAATAAACTAACGATGGATATTCAAGATACCGTTGGAATTATGGCGGTATCTTATTTTGTGTTTTGGAAGGAAAAAATTGTGGAGGTAGATTGTCGTAAGCATGAGTTGTAACAAAGAATATTTACATAAGCAGGATTTGGCAGAAATATTTGGATTTGGAAGAGATAAGATGAATCGGTTTTTGGCATTAGGAATTTTGCCGGTAGTGAAAATTAACCACGATTATATGATAACGAAACAGCAGTTGGATAAATGGTTTCAACAAAACGCGGGGAAACCTATCAACTTTTAAAAATAGATGATATAATGAGAGGGAGTAAACATAATGGACTCCCTCTATATTTAATGAGAGGAAGGTTTATATGGCAGAAAAGCAAGGAAACAAAAAAATATCCATTACGGAAGGAAGTGTTAGACAAAGGCCGAATGGTACTTATGAGCTGAGGATTTCTACGGGAAAGATGATAAAGGGGAAACCACAATACAAATCAATTTATGGGAGGACGAAAAAGGAATTAAGAGAAAAAGCAAGGGACTACAATGACAATCAGACAAAGTTTATTGAAAAAGTTCAAAATACCACATTTCAGGAATATGCACTATTTTGGATGAAAACATATAAATTGCCCAATTTGAAACCTGTTTCTTATGACAGGTTGGAACAAACATATAAAATTGTGTGTAATTATTTGGGAAATGTCCAAATGGGAAATATTACGTCAGAAGATGTACAAGGAATGATTAATGAACTGGCAAAAACGAGAGCATATTCTACAGTGAAAAAACATTTTGAATTAGTCAATAATGTTTTTAAGCATTCAGTCAATTCACGGAAGCTTAGTTTTAACCCTTGTGTCGCGGTTGTGTTGCCATCAGAAAGGAATATGAAAGTGCAGACAAAGCAGGCTGAGATACTGACACAAGAGGAGACAAATGCGATGTATGCTTTTAATATGGAGTTAAAGACAAGCAATAATCAGTTTTTTAAGCATATGCCAGCAATCCTTCTAATGCTTAACACTGGATGGAGGATAGGTGAATTACTTGCGTTAGAGTGGCGGGATATTGATTTCAAGAAAAAGCAGGCAGTAATTTCAAAAACATTGACTAAGGCAAAAGAAAGAGATGAAGATGGGGAAGTTATAAGTAACCATAAGAAAACTTATGCTGATAAGACGAAAACAAAATCAGGAGAAAGGATAACACCATTGAATGATATGGCAATAGAGTTATTGAATCAGATTAAGGAGTATAATAAACGGATGAAAATTAAAAGCAAGTATGTGGTTTGCACATCCGATGGCGGCTATGTGAGTGAACGGAATCTTTTAAGGACGTTTAACAGTATTATGGGAGTTATCGGCGCGGAGAAAAACTATACGATCCATTCGTTGAGGCATACTTATGCTTCCCGACTGCTCATGAATGGCATGGAAATTAGTGTAGTTAGTAAGTTGCTGGGACATGCGGATATTAACACGACTTATTCTAAATATATTCATGTGCTGGATAGCCAGTTGGATTTTAGGATGAAAGAGTTTGCAAGGATTTAGTTTACATAACAAATCATATGGGTATACCCATAAAACTTACCCATATCGTACCCATAATGAACCAGTAGAAATCAGAAAAAACCAGTAGAAATCAGTACAATCCGGGAGAAGCATCACAAGGGGAAAATAGTGACAAACCTTGAAAATTAAGCATTTATAAGGATTTTACTTTCAGGCAACAAAAAATGCGTCTGAGAGGAATCGAACCTCCGCACGCGGCTCCGGAGGCCACTGCTCTATCCACTGAGCTACAGACGCATGTATTTATAATACTACACTTTTTTTGAAATTGCAAGGGAAAGTTTGTTGATTTTTTGTTTGGATTTTGATATTATAGGAAGCAAAATCAGCTTCCTATAATCGATATACGGCACGAAAAGTATGTGCCTTTTATCAAAATTTGCTTCGCAATTTCCGATAAGTTATACTATAGGGGCAAAACAGGCTTTTTTGATTCGGATAAATCGGTTATTAGTTTGTTGTAGAAAAGCATGGAAATAAGAAAAATCAGAGGCATGGAAAATTTTCAGGAGGAAAATCAGATGAAATACAAGCCTAAAAAACGGCGGGGGATAAAGCTGAATCGGGATCAAATCAAACTTTTTCGGATATTGGTTCTCCCGTTGATTGTTATTATACTGATTATTATTATTTTGATTGCAGATCGCCGCAAGGAGGCGCAAGCGGTGGCAGAAGCGGAAGCTGAATCCGAGACAGAACTTCCCACGGAAACATTGGCGCCATGGGAGAATGAGGAGCGGTTGCCGGAAGAACCGGGAGATGAACCAGATGAAACGGAGAGTTCAGAACCGGAGACAGAGACGGAAACCGTTTTCCAGGATGAATTTGAGACAGAGGATTTTTTGCGGGACAGTGTGCCGGAAATTTTGGATTTGATGAAGACTTATTTGAACGCCCGGGCTACAGCGGATGCGCAAGCCATGAACCAGGTTTATGGGATCGGAGAGGTTTCTTCTTGGGAATTAGAAGAGAGGAGAGGCCGGATGTTGAATTATTCAAAATATGTACAGGAATTTGAAAATGTAGCCACTTATGTGAAGGAGGGGCCAGGAGAAAATTGTTGGCTGGTATATACGGTTGCCGATATTAATTTTTATAGCGCGAAAACAAGAGCGCCTATGAGTTTGTGGTGTTATGTGACAAGGAATGGAGACGGCAGCTATGTAATTGTGGATAACAGCCAGTTTACCCAGCAGCAGCTTCGTTTTGTGGAAGAGGCCAATCATTCGGCTGAGGTGCGGAAACTGGCGGCCAGTATTTCTGCCAGACTTCTTGAAGCACTGCAGTCGGACGAGAATTTGAAGGCTGTTTACGGTGTGCTTCATGCGGATTCACCAGTATGGGAAAAGATTAACGAGACACAGCCGGAGATATCGATTGTAGGAAGCAGCCAGTCAGAAAGCCAGTCTGTAACTATCGAAGATACTGCCGGGACGGAAGAAGGATCAGACGGAGATGACGGAGAAACAAGAGGCGGAGAGACTGTTCCTGATGGTGGGGAAGCCGGCAGCGGCGCTGTAACGGAATCTTCGGCGGAAGGAGGAACGGGCTGAGTGATGAAGGTAAAAGATTTTCATTTTGATTTGCCGCCGGAGCTGATTGCCCAAGACCCGTTGGAGGATAGGGCGTCTTCCCGGCTGATGGTGTTGGATAGGAATACCGGGGAGGTTTGTCATCGGCATTTCCATGATATTACGGAATATTTGCATTCGGGGGATTGCTTAGTGCTTAACGATACCCGAGTAATCCCGGCACGGCTTTACGGAGTTAAAGAGGATACGAAAGCTCAAATAGAGATATTGCTGTTAAGGCGGCGGCAAGGAGATGTTTGGGAAACTTTGGTGAAGCCTGGCCGAAAGTGCAAGCCGGGCACAGTCGTCGTTTTTGGAGAAGGTTTACTTAAAGGGACTATTCTTGAAGTAGTGGAGGACGGAAACAGGCTGATTCAGTTTTCTTATCAGGGTATTTTTGAAGAAATTTTGGATCACTTGGGGCAAATGCCTCTGCCGCCATATATTACTCACGAATTGAAGGATAAAAATCGTTACCAAACGGTATATGCCAAACATGATGGGTCAGCGGCAGCGCCTACGGCGGGGCTGCATTTTACCAAGGAGCTGCTTGAACAGATTCAGGATATGGGAGTGAAGATTGCTCATGTAACGTTGCATGTGGGATTGGGGACTTTTCGGCCGGTGAAAGTGGAAAACGTTCTGGATCATCATATGCACTCGGAATTCTATATGATTGAGGAGAAGGAAGCAGAAAAGATTAATCGGGCTAAAGCGGCGGGAAAGCGGATTATTTGCGTGGGGACGACTAGTTGTCGGACGATAGAATCTGCGGCCGGGGAAGATGGAACGGTGACAGCCGGGACAGGGTGGACAGATATTTTTATTTATCCTGGATACCGGTTTAAGGTGATGGATAATTTGGTGACGAATTTCCACTTGCCGGAGTCTACGCTGCTTATGTTGGTGTCGGCATTGGCCGGGCGGGAACGGGTGCTTCAGGCTTATGAAGAGGCGGTAAAAGAGAAATACAGATTTTTTAGTTTTGGGGATGCTATGTTAATCAAATGACATCAAAATCTAACTATTGTTCACAAAATATTACATTTGTGAAATTGAGACGAAAAGAGACGGGGTTGTTGCAAGATTCAGTATTTCTACAATATATGGCAGGAGTGCGCCTAATGCTATGCTATATATTGTATACATCTGTCATTTTGCAACAGCCCCCTTATTTTGTAACCGTTTTTACGGTTACATTTCAGTTACTGTTCACACCATGGCTAATCACTCCGCTGATTAGCCATGGGCAGATATCATTATGGGAGCAAAGCATATGCCCCCGTCTACACTCCGTTCCGGTCGGTTCTAAACAAGCGCCACTGGCGCTTAGAACCCGAAGGCAATTTAACATGGGCATATGCGGTTACGTTCACAGGGTACCTGTGAACAGTAACACATTTCAATTCGTGTGCAATAGGGGGGCAAAATATCTTTTGACCCCAGCATCGTTTATATGATATGATATAAATACTGTTTTTTATCTACAGGTCCCTATATGGGAGTTTGCTGCCGGCACAGCATGCAGGCTGCGCCAGCAAGGGGGATCTTCCCCTGTTTGATTCAATGGATACTGATGTCTTGACTGTATCATAGGGGTCAAAATACTTTTTGACCCCAACATCATTATATTCTGTCCAGGAGGTATAAATGAACAGTTTTGATCAAGATTATTGGATGGCATTGGATTCCTTAATTCGTGATTCAAAGATAGTTATAGACAGACCAAAAGGGGCAGCACATCCTAAATATCCCCATTTTATTTATCAAGTTGATTATGGCTATTTGGAAAATACTTCATCAATGGATGGTGCAGGGATTGATGTATGGGTTGGTTCGGATGGAAGGAGGACAGATGCGATAATGTGTATTGTTGATTTGATAAAGCGTGATTCGGAAATCAAAATATTGATTGGATGTACAGAAAAAGAGAAACAATTAATATATCAAACCCATAATGCAACACCATATATGAAAGGCATAATGGTAAGGCGATAAATACCTGTCAGGATAGTCAGCAGAGCAGGTGATGCAGAGAAAGTCATGCAAAGAAAGTAATGCAAAGAAAGTAATGCAAAGAAAATAATGCCGTTAAGAATAGGGGAGAAGAAAGAGGAAGAATGTGGAGTTAGTCCGTCTTAATAAATATTTAAGCGAGCAGGGTATCTGTTCCCGCCGGGAGGCGGATCGCCGGATTGCAGAGGGCAGGGTCACGATAGATGGCCGGATAGCCGGTATGGGAGAAAAGATTACAGGAATGGAAGATATACAGTGTGATGGCGTAAATATAAGCGGGATAAAATTGCCGCCGGTGCTTTTGGCGGTAAATAAGCCGCGAGGGGTGGTATGCACAGTTTCCCACAAGGATCAGGCGCCTAATGTGGTGGAATTGATCGATTATCCGTGCCGGGTGTATCCGGTGGGACGTCTGGATAAGGATTCCGAAGGTTTGCTTCTGATGACTAATCAGGGGGATTTAGCTAACCGGGTTATCCATGCGGGGAATTTGCATGAAAAGGAGTATCTGGTAAAGGTAAACCGACCGCTTACAGATTTTTTTCTCCGAAAGATGCGATCAGGTGTGGAGTTGAAAGAGCTGGGGGAGATTACCCGGCCGTGCCAGGTGATAGCGGAGGGAGAAACGGATTTCCGCATAATTCTGACCCAGGGGCTTAACCGGCAAATCCGGCGGATGTGTGAGTCTTTGGGATATAGGGTAATCCGGCTGAGGCGCGTCCGTATTATGAATATTTGCCTGGGAACATTAAAAACCGGCAGCTTTCGTGAAGTAACACGGGAGGAATGGGCAGAATTGGCACGTTTGACACAAAAAGCGGGAAAAATGTGAGTTGAAGAAGGATAAAGGGAAGAAAAAGGAAAAGGGAAAAAAGAGGAAAAAGAGCAGAAGAAAAGAAGTAGGAAAGAAAAAGTGGAAAAGAGCAGAAGAAAAGAGGTAGGAAAGAAAAAGTGGAAAAAGAGCAGAGAGAAAAGAAATAGGAATTAAGCAATGAAGGCAAAAAGGAGGCGAAGGAACGAAAATGTCCGAAGATAGAGAAAGCAAGATCCGGCAGATGAAGGAGATGACCGCCAGGCTTTTGGAAGCTTCAAAGGCATATTATCAGGAAAGCCGGGAAATCATGAGTAATTATGAGTACGACCAGTTGTATGACCGGTTGCTGGCTCTTGAAAGAGAGACGGGAGTGGTTTTAGCCGGGAGCCCCAGCCAGAAGGTAGGCTATGAAGTGCTGAGCGAGCTTCCCAAAGAGGCGCATGAAGCACCGATGCTGTCCCTGGATAAGACAAAGGAAGTTGCGGCTCTGCAAGATTGGCTGGGAGGGCAAAAAGGGCTTTTGTCCTGGAAGCTGGACGGACTGACTATCGTGCTGACTTATGAGGACGGGGAATTGGTGAAGGCGGTTACGCGGGGAAACGGGGAAATCGGCGAGGTAATTACCAATAATGCCAAAACCTTTGCTAATGTGCCTTTGCGGATTGATTATAAAGGCCAGTTGATTTTACGGGGAGAAGCCGTAATCACTTATTCGGATTTTCAGAGGATTAATGAAGAGATAGAAGATGTGGAGGCCAAGTATAAAAATCCAAGAAATTTATGCAGCGGGTCGGTGCGCCAGTTAAATAATAAGATTACGGCTGAACGCCGGGTGCGTTTTCAGGCTTTTATGCTGGTAAAAGCAGACCAGGTGGATTTTGGAAATTCACGGATGCGGCAGTTTTTATGGCTGCAGCAGCAGGGATTTGATGTGGTGGATTTTCGGGAAGTGGATAGGGATTCTTTGCCGGAGGCAGTCAATCAATTTGCCGGGGCTATCGGTGAGTATGATATCCCTTCGGACGGGCTGGTGCTGCTGATGGATGATATTGCTTATGGTGAGTCTTTGGGGAGGACGGCAAAATTCCCTCGCAATTCTATCGCTTTTAAATGGGCGGATGAGCTAAAGGAAACCTCGCTGAAAGAGATTGAATGGAGCGCTTCCCGCACGGGACTTATCAATCCCGTGGCAATTTTTGAACCGGTGGAGCTGGAAGGGACTACGGTGAGCCGTGCCAGTGTCCACAATATCAGCATAATGGAAGCTTTGAAACTGGGGGAAGGCGACAGGATAACCGTATATAAAGCGAATATGATTATTCCCCAGATAGCGGAAAACCTGACGCAAAGCGGAAACGTAAAAATTCCCGATAAGTGCCCGGTTTGCGGCGGGGAGACGGAGATCCGCCAGATTAATGATGTGCGTTCTCTGTACTGTACAAATCCGGAGTGCCAGGCAAAGAGAATTAAAAGTTTTACCCTTCTGGCCAGCAGGGATGCGCTGAATATTGACGGTTTATCAGAGGCGACATTGGAAAAATTCATCGCTGCCGGATTCATTCATGAATATGCGGATATTTTTCATTTGGATCAGCATCGGGATGCAATTGTGACCATGGAAGGTTTTGGCCAGCGCTCTTATGATAATTTGTTGGCTGCTCTTAAAGCAGCTTCTCACACTACGCTGCCCCGACTGATCTATGGATTAGGGATTACCGGGATTGGCCAGGCTAATGCGAAAATGCTGTGTCGGTCTTTCCATTCGGATTTTACGGCTATGCGAAAGGCGGGTAAGGAAGAATTAACGGAGGTGGACGGGATTGGCGATGTGCTGGCGGAAGCCTGGATTTCTTATTTTTCATCGGTAAAAAACAACGCCCAGGTCGATGATCTGCTGGCGGAACTGGCCATTGAACAGGAGGAGGAGAGCCGGGAAGAGGCCATATTTGCCGGGATGGTTTTTGTCATTACCGGTTCGGTGGAACACTTTGCCAACAGGAAGGAGCTGCAGCAGGTGATTGAAAGCAGGGGAGGGAAAGCAACCGGCTCGGTGACAAGCAAGACCACTTACCTGATTAATAATGATACTGCTTCGAATTCATCAAAAAATAAAAAAGCGAAAGAACTGGGAATCCCAATTATTTCAGAAAAGGATTTCCTGAAACTTTTAGGGGAGGATGAAAATGCCGATTAAAGTACAAAATGATTTGCCTGCCAGAGCGATTTTAGAGTCGGAAAATATATTTGTTATGGATGAGAAAAGGGCTTTAAGCCAAGATATCCGTCCGCTGCAAATACTGATTTTAAATTTAATGCCGGTCAAGGAGGAGACGGAGTTGCAGCTTTTGCGTGCTTTGTCCAATACGCCTCTTCAGGTGGATTGCACTTTTTTGATGTTAAGCACCCACACGTCCAAGAATACTTCGGCCAGTCATCTAAATAAGTTTTATGTGACTTTTTCCGAAATTGAAAAGAAAAAATATGATGGCATGATCATTACCGGGGCGCCGGTGGAGAGCTTGGAATATGAGCAGGTTAATTATTGGAACGAGTTGAAGATGATTATGGAATGGACGAAAACCCATGTTCATTCTACTTTGTACATTTGCTGGGGCGCTCAGGCAGGACTTTATTATCATTATGGAATCCCTAAATATCCGCGGGAAAAAAAGCTTTCCGGTATTTATCGCCATAAGGTGCTTCATCACAAGATACCTTTAGTGAGGGGGATGGATGATTTTGTGATGGCGCCCCATTCCCGGTATACCGAAGTGCGGCGGGAAGATATCGAGAAGCACCCTGAGTTGAATATTTTAGCGGAATCGGCGGAAGCAGGGGTTTTCCTTCTGATGAAGAAGGATGGCAGCCAGATATTCATACAGGGGCATCCGGAGTATGATCGGATGACGCTTAACGGAGAATATCTACGGGATGTCGGGAAAGGGCTGTCTCCTGAGGTGCCCTGCAATTATTACGAAAACGATAACCCGACAGAAAGGCCGATTTTAAGCTGGCGAACTACTTGCAATATGCTTTATGCCAATTGGCTGAATTATTATGTATATCAGGTGACTCCATACGATTTGTATGGGACGTTAGAGAGTGTTTGAAAATTGTTTTCTGGCAGACGGCAGAATGAATGGTTAAACACGCTTCGGTGCAGTTACGTTTTATCGGCTAACGTCGTGTAACCTGGATGAGACATCTTGTGATTTCATCTGAAATATGGTATGATAAAACAGTTTATGAGTGATAGGATGGCCGGGAGGAAAAAACCATGACCAGAAGGGAAATGCGGGAACATTGCTTTAAAATGCTGTTTGGGATACAGTTTTACCCTGTAGAGGAAGCGGCAGAACAGGCAGAGAGGTATTTCGATTCACCGGAGGAAGAGGATATCCTGGAAGAAGGACGGGTAGAGATCATTCATCAGGTGAAGATGAAAGACGCAGACCAGGCATTTCTGATTGCCAGGATAGGGGAAATTGCAGAGAAAATCCCGGAACTGGACACACGTCTTGATCAGGTGGCCTATGGCTGGCGGATCCGGCGTATAGGAAAGGTAGAGCTTGCTATTTTACGTCAGGCTCTATATGAGATGCTTTATGATAATCAGGTACCGGAGAAAGTAGCAATCAATGAAGCTGTGGATTTGGCGAAAAAATATGGGGGAAAAGATTCACCGGGGTTTATTAATGGGATTTTGGCGAAATTGGTAACGGCGGATTAATATGGCGAATATTTATTCAGTATCACAGGTTAATGCGTATATTAAAAATATGTTTGTCCAGGACTTTGCCCTCAGCAGGATTTCTGTGCGGGGGGAAGTATCCAACTGTAAATATCATCCGTCAGGACATATATATTTTACCTTAAAAGATCGGGGAGGCGCTCTGTCAGCGGTTATGTTTGCCGGCCAGCGGAAAAACGGCCTCAAGTTTCAACTGCAGGAAGGGCAGCAGGTGATTGCCGATGGCGCCGTGGATGTGTATGAGCGCGACGGCAGATATCAGTTATATGCCAGGAGGCTGCAGCAGGACGGGCAAGGCGGTTTGTTCGAGCGTTTTTTGCAGCTTAAAGATGAATTGGAAGGAATGGGGATGTTTGCCCCGGAGTATAAGCAGCCTATTCCTGCGTATGCGGCGCGGGTGGGAATAGTGACAGCTTCTACCGGTGCGGCTATCCGGGATATTGTCAATATCTCTTCCCGGCGCAACCCGTACGTGCAGCTTGTCCTGTGCCCGGCGTTGGTGCAGGGGAGCGGTGCGGCAGCCAGTATTGCCTCGTGCATTCGCCGGCTGGACGCTCTGGGGCTGGATGTGCTGATCGTCGGGAGAGGCGGCGGTTCCATTGAGGACTTGTGGGCATTCAATGAAGAAGAGGTGGCTCGGGCTATTTTCGAATGCCGGACCCCGGTGATTTCGGCGGTTGGCCATGAGACCGATGTGACGATTGCAGATTATGTGGCTGATTTGCGGGCGCCTACGCCGTCGGCAGCGGCGGAACTGGCCGTATTTGATTTTCGCCGGTTTGAGGAGCAGCGTCTTGCTTACCGGGCGGTGATTATCCGGGCGATGGAAAGAAAGCTGGAGCAGCGGCGTTATCAAACCGAGCAGTATAAGCTGCGTCTCAGGTTTCATGACCCGGTGCGGCAGATAAATGAGCGCCGGCAGCAGTTGGCAGCCTGGGAAGAGCGGATGCAGTCAGTAATGGAGCAGCGGCTTAAAGAGGCCAGGCACAGGCTGGCTTTGGCGGCCGGCCGTTTACATGGCCTGTCGCCGTTGGAAAAGATCAGCAATGGATTCGGTTTTCTTACGGATACGGACGGCAGGCGGGTGGAAAGTGTAGCGGATGTGGATTTGGGCGATTCTCTTACCATCCGGGTATGGGATGGCACGCTGAAGGCCGAGGTAACCGGGCGGCAGGAAGATCCCCCGTCTGAATGGTTACATCATAACCGACAACCTTAAAACAGGACAGGAGAATGAAATGGACAAGTCGATTGAACAGACTTTTGAGGAGCTGGATCAGATTATGGAAAGGCTGGAGTCTAAGGATACTACTCTGGAAGAATCTTTTGCCTGCTATGAGGCTGGTATGAGGCTTGTCAGAGCATGCGGTGAGAAGATTGACAAGGTGGAAAAACAGATGATCGTATTGCAGGGAGGTACAGAGGCAGATGGAGATGCGTAAAGAACTGGCCATACGGACTCAGGAGGTGGAGGCGCTCATAGAGAAATACCTTCCAAAAGAGGAGGGACACCAGAAAACGATATTTGAGGCGATGAATTACAGTGTGCGCGCCGGGGGGAAAAGGCTGCGGCCTATGCTGATGCGGGAGACATATCGGCTTTTTGGCGGCCAGGGGCAGGAAATTGAACCGTTTATGGCGGCTATTGAGATGATTCACACATCATCCCTGATTCATGATGATCTGCCTTGCATGGATAATGATGAACTGCGCCGGGGGCAGCCGACAACCTGGGTGAAATATGGTTATGATATGGCGGTGCTGGCAGGTGACGCTTTTTTGATTTATGCCATGGAGACGGCTGCCAGGGCTTGCAAAATGACAGATGATATTGCGAGGGTGGCGGAGGCTATAGGGCTTTTGGCCCGCAAAACCGGAGTTTACGGAATGATCGGCGGACAGGTAGTGGACGTGGAATTGACCAATCAGCCGCTTTCCCGGGAAAAACTTGATTTTATTTACCGGCTGAAAACCAGCGCCCTTTTGGAAGCTTCCATGATGATCGGCGCTTTGCTCGGAGGAGCGGACCCTGAGTGCATGGAAAAGGTGGAGCAGATGGCTACGGCTATCGGAGTGGCTTTTCAGATTCAGGATGACATTTTGGATGTGACGGCAACTACGGAACAGTTGGGGAAACCTGTGCTCAGTGACGAGAAAAATCAAAAGACAACTTATGTGACGCTGGAAGGTATTGAGAAGGCACAGGCAGATGTAAAGCTGATTTCCGGACGGGCGATTGAACTGCTCCATGAATTGCCGGGTGAGAACCTGTTTTTGGAAGAGCTTATTCGGATGCTGATTACCAGAGAAAAATAGAAGGGCGATGAATCCTATGCTGTTGGAACAAATCAAAGAACCACAGGATATCAAAAAATTAAAGGACGAAGAGCTGGAGACGCTGGCAGGGGAGATTCGTCAGTTTCTTATTGATAAGATCAGTATGACCGGCGGGCATTTGGCGTCTAATCTGGGTGTGGTCGAGCTGACGATTGCCTTGTATCAGGCTTTTAATTTGCCCAGAGATAAGGTTATCTGGGATGTGGGACATCAATCCTATACTCATAAGATTTTAAGCGGGCGGAAAGAGATGTTTGATGAGCTACGTCAATATGGCGGTCTGAGCGGTTTTCCTAAACGCAAGGAAAGTCCTTATGATGCTTTTGACACAGGGCACAGCTCGACTTCCATTTCTGCCGGTTTGGGCATGGCTCAGGGGCGTGATCTTTCCGGAGAAAATTATACGGTGGTGTCGGTGATTGGCGATGGTGCGCTCACCGGCGGTATGGCCTATGAAGCGCTGAATAATGCGGCCAGAATAAAGAAAAATTTTATCATTGTTCTCAATGACAACAATATGTCCATATCGGAGAATGTGGGTGGTATGTCCCGGTATTTAAATACCATTCGAACCGACTCAGGCTACAATCAATTGAAAAAGACCGTGTCGGATGCGCTGGCTAAAATACCGGTTATCGGCAACAGCCTGGTGGAAAAAATCAGCCGGACAAAGGACAGCATCAAGCAGTTGGTGATTCCCGGCATGCTGTTTGAGAATATGGGGATTACCTATTTGGGGCCGGTGGACGGCCATGATATAAAAGCTATGGTGAGGATTCTCAAAGAGGCAAAAAAGATGAATCGGGCGGTGTTAGTCCATGTAATTACCAAAAAGGGGAAAGGCTATCCTCCGGCAGAGAAGAATCCATCTCGTTTTCATGGCGTGGAGGCTTTTGACCCGGCTACGGGGAAGCCGAAAAAAGAGAAGATTTATCCCAGCTATACCGATGTATTTTCCAAGGAATTGTGCCGTTTGGCGGAGAAAAATCCCCATTTGACGGCGATTACCGCGGCTATGCCGGACGGTACAGGCTTAAAGGCGTTTGCCAAGAGATATCCGGATCGTTTCTTTGATGTAGGAATAGCCGAGCAGCATGCGGTGACCTCGGCCGCTGGTATGGCAGCGGCCGGATTGAGGCCGGTGGTGGCGGTTTATTCCTCTTTTTTGCAGCGGGCTTATGATCAGATTCTTCATGATGTCTGCATTCAGAATTTGCCGGTGATTTTTGCTTTGGATCGCGCCGGGCTGGTGGGAAGTGACGGAGAAACCCATCAGGGCATATTTGATTTGTCTTATCTGACATCCATTCCGAATATGAGTGTGCTGGCGCCTAAAAATCTGTGGGAGCTGCGTCAGGATCTGGATTTTGCCGTCAATCATTTTAACCGGCCGATTGCCATTCGCTATCCGAGGGGGCAGGCTTACCGGGGATTGAGGGAGTTTGCCGCGCCGGTGGAGTACGGAAAAGGCGAAATGCTTTATGAAGGCAGTAAAATTGCCTTGCTGGCTGTGGGAAGTATGGTCAGTACCGCCGAACATGTGCGCGAGAAATTAAAGGAAGAAGGGATTGACTGCAGCCTGGCCAACGGACGTTTTATCAAGCCTGTGGATGAGGAATTGGTGGAGAGGCTGGCAGCTTCCCATCTGCTTCTTGTCACCATGGAGGAAAATGTACTCCAGGGCGGCTATGGCCTTCAAGTTACGGCTTATGTCCATGCGCATCACCCGGAAGTTAAGGTGCTGAACATTGCGTTGCCGGATGCTTATGTGGAGCATGGAAACGTTTCCTTGCTGAGAGAGAATTTGAAAATAGACAGTGATTCCGTTATTCGCACCATAAAAGATTTTTATTCGGGGGACATGTGATGAAAGAGCCAAAACAGATGAAAGAACAAAAACAGCGTTTGGATCTGCTTTTGGTAAGCCGGGGATTTGCTGCGTCGCGGGAAAAAGCCAAAGCTGTGATTATGTCCGGGATCGTATATGTGGACGGACAGAAAGAGGACAAACCTGGAGCCGTTTTTTCAGAGTCGGTTTCCGTGGAGGTTCGGGGCGCTTCGCTTAGATATGTGAGCCGCGGCGGTTTGAAATTGGAGAAGGCGATTGACTGCTTTGGCATTGGCCTGGCGGGTAAGGTTTGTATGGATGTAGGCGCTTCTACCGGAGGTTTTACCGACTGCATGCTGCAAAACGGTGCGGCAAAGGTCTATGCTGTAGATGTGGGGCATGGCCAATTGGATTGGAGCCTTCGCAATGACGAGCGCGTGGTTTGTATGGAAAGAACCAATATTCGTTATGTGACTTCGGATGATTTGCCTGAATTTGTCGATTTTTCTTCCATCGACGTTTCCTTTATTTCCCTGACAAAAGTGCTGGGACCCGTTAGGGAACTGCTCAAGGAAGATGGACAGGTGGTGGCGCTGATCAAGCCCCAGTTTGAGGCAGGCCGGGAAAAAGTAGGGAAAAAAGGGGTTGTCCGGGAAAAAAACACCCATCAGGAGGTGATTGAAAAGGTCGAGGACTATGCCAGGATGTCAGGCTTTCGCTTACTGAATCTGGATTTTTCCCCGATTAAAGGACCGGAAGGGAATATTGAATATTTATTGTATCTGCAAAAGGCAAAAGAAGCGTCAGAAGACGGAGAGAGGTTAAGAAGAGCAGAGATTGTGGTGGAGGCGGCACATAGGGCGTTGCGGGAAAGCCATGAATAAATCCGGGAAAAGCGGAAGAAGCCAGGAGAATAGGGATGAAGTACTTTTATCTGATTGCAAATCCGTCAAAAAACGGAGCAGAGCGGATGGCGGGACGGGTAGCCGATTATCTGCGCGCCCATGGGGCAGGCTGTGAGGGCAGCACTCAGAAAAAGCGGCGGGAAGGAGCCGCTTATGGATATACGGACCAGGATTGTATTCCTCCGAAAACCCAGTGCGTGATTACTTTGGGCGGTGACGGCACGTTGATCCAGGCGGCAAGAGATTTGATAGGGCGGCAGCTTCCGTTAATCGGAATTAATATGGGGCGTCTTGGCTATCTGACCCAGATGGGCCGTGAAGAGGCGCTGGAACCTGTGCTGGATGCGTTGCTGTCGGATAATTTTCAGTTGGAGCGGCGGATGATGCTTAAAGGCCGGGTGGCGGGAGGAAACAACGACCAGAGGAAAGCGGGCATTGCCCTTAATGATATTATCCTGACCCGCAAAGATGTTATGCAGGTATTGAAATTTCGGGTATATGTAAACGGGGAACTGCTTAATGAGTATATGGCAGACGGCATGATTGTTGCTACGCCGACAGGTTCTACCGCCTATAATCTGTCCGCCGGCGGACCTATTGTGACGCCGGAAGCCAAGCTGATTATTTTGACACCTATTTGTTCCCATTCTTTTAATTCCCGCAGCATTGTGTTGTCGCATAAAGATAAAGTCAGTATACGGGTGATGGAAAATATGGGACAGAAGCAGATGGCTGTTTTTGACGGGGATCAGATGATCGATTTGGGGGATCGGGAAACGCTGGAGATTTGTGAGGCCAGCAGATATACTACATTGATTAAATTGAAAAACATTCCCTTTTTGGTCAATTTAAGGAGTAAGCTGGCCAGTATATAAGTAGCTGTTTAGCCGAGTATGGGATTTGGATTTCCTGCTGCCTGAAAGGTTACTTATATAAAGCGATGCAAGCGCCGAACAATCTGCATCATAAGAAACGGCAAAATAACTTTTGACGTTTCGATTATAAAAGAATGCAACAGGGATTTACAAAAAGAGGGCTTGGGAGATGAAGCTGGAACGACACAGTAAGATTGTGGAATTAATAGGAAAATATGAGATTGAAACGCAGGAAGAGTTGGCAGAGCGTTTGAAAGAAGCTGGTTATCAGGTGACTCAGGCAACAGTTTCCCGGGATATCCGGGAGCTGAAGCTGACAAAGATGCCGTCCGGAAACGGCAGGCAGCGTTATATGGTTATGCAGGATCAGGGGTTTTTCAGTGACAAATATATCCGCGTTTTGCGGGATGGGTATTTGTCTATGGATATGGCCCAGAATATTTTGGTAATTAAGACCGTATCCGGCATGGCTATGGCAGTAGCGGCGGCTTTGGATGCCATAGGTTTTTATGAGATTGTTGGCTGTATTGCCGGGGATGATACGATTATGTGTGCGGTCAGGAGCGCAGACGACACGATTCTGGTGATGGATAAAATCCGCAAATTAATAAGCTGAACGGCAACCGTTCTGACGGGGCATCTTCTTGCCCGTCTACGCCGGACAAAAGCTGGGGTGTTCGCCTGATGGGGAATTTGGCATGGATTCGGGAAAGGCTTCGGGAGTATGCCGTATAAATGAGGAGGGAATATGCTGTTAGAGTTACATGTGAAGAATCTGGCGCTGATTGAGCAGGTAGATATGGAATTGGGGGAAGGCCTGAATATCCTGACCGGTGAAACCGGCGCCGGGAAGTCGATTATTATTGGTTCGGTAAATCTGGCTTTAGGGCAGAAGGCGCCGAAAGATATTATTCGAAATGGCGCTCAATATGCCTATGTGGAATTGATTTTTTCCATAGATGAAGCCAAACAAAAAGAACTGGAAAAGCTGGAGATATTTCCGGACGAAAACGGGCTTTTGGTGATTAGCCGGAAGATTATGCCCACACGCAGTATCAGCAGAATTAATGACGAGACAGTGACGGCCGCTAAGCTGCGGCAGGTAACCGGGCTTCTCATTGATATTCACGGTCAGCATGAGCATCAGTCTCTGCTGCATTCATCTAAACATCTGGAAATTCTGGACATTTTCGCAAAATCCCGTACCCGTTTACTGAAAAACCAGGTCGCGGATACCTACCAACAATATAAGGCGCTTAAGGCGGCGCTGGAAAAGAGCGGCGGCGATCAGGAAAGCCGGAAGCGGGAAATGGATTTTTTGCGGTTCGAGATCGATGAGATTGAAGCCGCCGGAATTATTGAGGGGGAAGAAGAAACCCTGGCGGAGCAATATAAAAAATATGCCAACGGACAGAAGATATTGGAGAGTTTGTCGGCTGCTTATCAGGCTATAGAGATGGATGGAATCGGGCAGGCGCTCCGCCAGGTCAACGAAGTATCTTCTTATGATGCACATTTGCAGGGGATTGTTGACCAGCTTTACGATGCGGAGGCGATTTTAAATGATATTCTCCATGCCATTGACGCGTACCGGGAGGAGATGGTTTTTGATGAGGAGGAGATGGCGCAGACAGAGCAGCGTCTGGATCTGATTCATCATATCCAGTCTAAATACGGCGCAACCGCCGGGCAGATAGAAAAGACTCTTGAAGAAAAGAAAAAGAGGCTCCAGCAATTAGAAAATTACGACGAATACCGGGCGCAGACGGAAAAGGAATATCAGCAGGCATGCCAGCAGTTGGAGAAGCTGTGCGGCGCTTTATCGGAAAAACGGCAGCAGGCGGCAGCAGAGCTGACCAGGCAAATTGGCGGGGGGCTTAAGGACTTGAACTTTTTGGACGTGGCATTTTCCATGGAATTCCGGCGTTTGGATCATTTTACCGCCCTTGGTTATGATGAAGCAGAATTTATGATTTCCACCAATCCCGGGGAACCAGGGCGACCTTTGGGAATGGTGGCTTCCGGTGGCGAGCTTTCGAGGATTATGTTGGCGATTAAGACGGTGCTGGCAGACAGTGATGCGGTACCTACGCTGATTTTTGACGAGATTGACACGGGAATCAGCGGCCGGACGGCACAGAAGGTATCGGAGAAGCTGGCGATTATTTCCCGGAGCCATCAGGTGATCTGCATTACCCATTTGCCCCAAATTGCTTCTATGGCTGACTGTCATTACGAGATCGCCAAATCGGCAGATGGGAAGAAAACGACCACGCGGATCCGTGCATTGGACGGCGAGGCTATGGTGGAGGAGCTGGCACGGCTTCTGGGAGGCGCGGAAATTACGGATGCGGTACGGCAGAATGCCAGGGAGATGAAGGAGCTGGCGGAGAGGCAGAAACGGAAATAGGTGGTTATGAATCCAGGACGCCGCCGCAAAGCAGATGGGCTTTGCGGCAGCGTCTTCTTATGTACAGGGAATTTTTCAGAAGCCCTGAAAGGGTATGATTGTCGGAAGAAGTATTGCGGAGTGAAGGATACAATCAAAAAACAACGAGATAGAGGTTTTTAAATGTATTAGGCCACTTATAAATGATTTTTGACGCAAAATGGCAAAATTTCTGCATAAG
>CANDBT010000064.1 GCA_947383005.1 uncultured bacterium
TTGCATACGCATAAATTTATAGTTACTAGATTTTCGGCTTAAGTTGACGACATTGCTTGGGGATACGCCCTTCATTTTCAATGGCAATCAGATAGCGGCAGCTGATCCCCGCCCGTTCCGCCAGCGCTTCCTGTGTCAGGCCGCAATCCAGCCGGGCATTTTTAAGTGCTAATCCAAAAGGTACATGTTTATCTTCCACTATTTGTTCACCTCCCAGTAAGATTGTACTAATGGGGGTAAAAAAGTGGAATGAACCATTATTTCAGTTTTAACATGAACAAAAAATATATTTACCTTTAAATTACATTTACATTTTCCTGCATCATCATCAAAAATTTTTCAGCAGGTTTAGAAAAGACCTGATATCTTTTCCATATCATGTACATTTCAGTCTCGATAGCAGGAGATAAGGGACGAAAACAAAGCTTGCTGTCACCAGAAGTATTGATAATACCATCTAAGCAGACTGCGTATCCTAATCCCTCTTCCACAAAGAGAGAAGCATTAAACAGCAGGTTATAGGTCATGATCACATCCAGTTCCGAGAGATGACGCTTCATCCACTGGGAGAGCCTGCCGCCATCCGCTTCCTGCTGTGATATGAGTAAAGGCTGATTAAACAGATCCTCCGAAGAAATGGCCTCTTTTTGGGCTAAAGGAGAATCCCTTCGCATTAAGACTCCCCAAATATCCTTTGAGGGCAGCTTTAAAGCATCGTATTTGCCGGAATCAGGCGTTCCAAATATAATTCCGAAATCAATCAGACCCTTATCCAGCTGTTCCATGACAAAGACAGCATTTCCGCTGGAAATATGGTAATGGATTCCTGGATAAAGTTTTTTCAGCCTTCCGGCAGCCTTTGCCAACAGACGCATACTGTCTGTTTCTCCTGCGCCGATATAAATATCCCCAATAACGACATTATCAGAGCTGATAATCTCACTTTCTGTTTTCTTCACCAGATTCAGAATTTCTTCTGCTCTTTTCCGAAGAATCATCCCCTCTTCTGTCAATGTAACCTTTCGGGAACCCTTTGAGCCGCGGATTAAAAGCTGCTTTCCCAGTTCCTCTTCCATATTTTTTATTTGTGTGGAAAGTGTGGGCTGCGAGAGGTGAAGGGACTCGGCAGCCCGTATGATGCTCTGTTCTCTTGCGATGGCAAGAAAGTATTGAAGTACCCGTATTTCCATGATTTCCTCTTTTCTGATGGATTAAAAACTTTGTAAAAATCCTACCACATCTTTCTATAGGTTTCAACTATGAAAGTGAATTATATATAAATATTTGCTATTTTTTAAAAGTGGCTTTATAGTGTAGTTAATAACCTGACTGCAAGGTTGATGGCGGCTGATTTTTGTGGCAGTGTCTGGTAAACAGGCACAGGCTCCTGCCAAATACCGATACCCGGAGGGCACACCTTAATGTATGCTCCTGCGGAGCGTGGGCGCTTTGGGCCAAAAGGTATACAAATAGATTGCGTGGTTCGTTGTGCGCGAAAATAAAGAGGGGGTGCGGGAATGACAGCGATAGGAAACAGGGAATCGGTAATCCGGAATCTGGAGGATGCCGGATGTGAAACCGAAATGATCCAGAATTTTTTAGGATGGTTTGACAAGGGGCAGCAGACGAAGCAGCTGGAACTTTTGGAACATCAGAGGGAATGTCTGCTTGACAGGGTACACAAGGAGGAACAAAGAATTTCCTGCCTGGATTATCTGATCTATCAAATTCAGAAAAAACCGACAGGAAAGTAATAGAGCAAAAAAGAAAGAAGGAATAGGAAGATGAATAAAAAAATTTTAGTGATTACTACCAGTCTGAGACCGAACAGCAATTCTGATATACTGGCTGAGGCTTTTATCACCGGTGCGAGAGAAGCCGGTCATGAGGTGGAAAAAATAAGTCTGAAAGACAAAAGTATTGGGTTCTGCAGAGGCTGTCTGGCCTGTCAAAAAACGAAAAACTGCGTGATTCAGGATGATGCCGGCGAAATTGTGGAGAAGATGCTGCATGCGGATGTATTGGTGTTTGCCACGCCTGTTTACTATTATGAGATGAGCGGCCAGATGAAGGTCATTCTGGATCGGGCCAATCCTTTATATACGGCAGATTACAGGTATCGTGAAGTGTATCTTCTGGCAACAGCAGCAGATGAAGAAGAACATGCTTTAGATGGGGCCAGGAAAGGACTGGAAGGATTTGTTTCCTGTTTTGAGAAGGCGCGGCTTGCAGGCTGTGTTTTTGCAGGCGGCGTGGATGCTCCCGGAACGGTAAAGGAACACAGCTCTCTTACGAAAGCCCGTGAAATGGGGAGGCAGGTATAAAGGTTTTATTTAGAAATTGTTTATATATTTTTGTGAATTCTTTTATCCTGCCATGCTAATCTGAACATAGATGATAAAACGCTTGTATTGATAAAGGGAAAACAGACAGATTGGACCACAGCGTCAGAGTGGTAAATATACATAAAAGCATGGCGGGAAAGGGAGAGCGGGAAAAGTGACCATTAAGAAAAAAATCAGATTGTCCAATATTATGATGGTTATGATACCGATTTTATTCACAACCCTCGTGCTTATTATATGTTTGAATACCTCTCTGGGCAGTTACTGGCATACTTTTGTATCCATGTACAGTGATGAGAACGGCGTACAGTTTGCCCAAAGTATGATTTACAATTATCAGCAGGAACTTTGGGAGAACAACTGGGGGCATTGCCCGGAGATGGATGGGTGTCAGACCGAAATCAAGTACAGCGATAAAATGACCCATCTGGAAAATAAATTATCTGGTTTGGGATATCGCTTTATGATTACAAAGGATGGGAAAAGCATTTATTCCAACCTGTCTGAAACGGATTTGGAAACAGCCCGTTCGGTAGCAGGGGATGCCATTGATGACGCGAAGATGCTGACGGCCAGCCGATATGAGGTCTCTGTGATCAAAAATACTTTCTGGCATGGAGAAAGTATTTTCTGCATTACGGCTGTCCATCCGCAGAAAACAGATGGAATGATGGTAAATTATCTGAAAAACTATATTCTGCGTTACCTGGCGGGAATTCTGTTTCTTTTTGTGGCTCTGACCGTGTGTATCAATGGCGTTCTCTCCTGGTGGATTTCCGGCAGTATTTTAAAGCCCCTTGGGAAACTGAGCCTTGGTACAAAAGAAATCCGGGAAGGAAATCTTGAAACGCCCATGCAGTATGAGAAAAAAGATGAGTTTGGCCAGGTATGCAGAGATTTTGATGAAATGCGTGTTTATCTGCAGGAATCCGTACAGCAGAGGTTGAAAGATGAAAAGCGCAGACGGGATCTGATTACCGGAATCTCTCATGATCTTCGGACACCTTTGACTACGATTATGGGATATCTGGATGGACTTTTAGATGGCATTGCAGATACGCCGCAAAAGAGGATCCGGTATCTGCAGGCCATAAAGACAAGAACAGGGAATCTGGTCAGCCTTGTAGACAGCCTCTCTGAATACAGCAGACTGGACGCCGGTTTCCGGTATCATATGGAGGAAACAGATTTTAAGGATTATGTGGAAAAGTATCTGGAACTTGTGGGTCCGGATATGGAAAACCAACAGGTGCAGATTGAGTATTTCTTCGGAAAAGGGAATTACCAGGTCAGACTGGACAGGGAAGAGTTTAAACGTATTTTCAATAATCTGTTTGCCAATACGGTGAGATACCGGAAAAAGGAAGCTTCAAGAGTGATGATTTCTCTGAAACGGACACTGGAGGGAAACAACCTGGAACTGGTATTTCAGGATGACGGTCCTGGAGTGCCGGCAGAATCGCTGGATCAGATATTTGACAGCTTTTACCGGGTGGATGATTCCAGAAACAATGCGGAAAAAGGAAGCGGCATCGGACTGGCGGTGGTAAAGGAAATTGTCCTCGGTCATGGAGGAACTATAAGGGCGGAAAACAGAGGAGGTCTGGCTGTGATTGTCTGTATCCCGGTTATAAATTGAAATGAAAAATGTAAGGATACACCACAGGGGTGTCCCATGATGCCATGAAAAGATGGGCGAATTTAGGGAAAGGAGTCAGCCGGGATGGAGAGGGTACTGATTATAGAAGATGATGAACTGATTGCGGAGCTGGAGCGGGACTATTTGGAGGCAAACGGATATGAAACCGATCTGGCCTTTGACGGGATTACCGGAGAGCAGAAAGCAAAAACAGAAAAGTATGATGCGGTTTTGCTGGATGTGATGCTTCCAGGCAAGACAGGGTTTGATGTATGCAGGGAGCTTCGCAGGAGTTTAAGGCTGCCTATTATTATGGTAACGGCCAAAAAGGAGGACATCGACAAAATCCGGGGACTGGGATTGGGGGCCGATGATTATCTGGTAAAGCCTTTCAGTCCTACGGAACTGGTGGCCAGGGTGAAATCCCATATCTATATTCATCATCTGCTTTCTGCTAACGAAGAAGAGGAACCCCAGGAAACGGAGATTACTTACCGAAATCTGACCATCCTGCCAAAGTCAAGAAGAGTCTATCTGGATAAAAAGGAAGTGGTACTGGTCAATAAGGAATTTGAACTGCTGCTCTTTTTGGCTGAGAACCCCAATCTGGTGTTTTCAAAGGATACCTTGTTTGACCGGGTATGGGGAATGGATTCCTTGGGAGATGCGGCGACTGTGACCGTTCATATCAATCGGCTGCGGGATAAGCTGGGCAAAAATGAATCAAAGAACCAGTTTATAGAAACGGTCTGGGGAGCGGGATACCGGTTCAGGATTGATTAAAAGCAATGGAGGTTGTTTGGATGAAAAAGAAAATTTTGGTTTCTTTTGTGTTCTTCCTGCTGGCAGCCATTTCCGGCTGCGGACAAAGGGCACAGGATTCCACATCACAAAATCCGGGAACAAATGGCAGCAGGACGGAAAGGATACAGGAGGATTCGGAGGTATCCATTTCCGGAACAGAGAACGATGAGACAGAAACATCTGGAACAGAAGTGCCTGAAACAGAAGAAACGCGGGATTCCGGAAACCTGTCAGAAGATATGTCAGTCAAAGATTCAGAATCAGCAGCCATTAGCGGGCAGGCCGGGGAATCAGAATTGCCAGTTGTCTATATGACCACAGACATCAGCAGTCAGGGGCTTATGGATATTTATCAGGCGCTGTCCGCATCTCCTTCCGGCAAAATTGCCATAAAGCTCTCTACCGGCGAACCGGGCAGCAATTATCTTCGGACAGATCTGATTGGGGAGCTGGTGCAGTCTCTGGGGGGAACCATTGTGGAATGCAATACCGCTTACGGCGGCTCCAGGGCCAATACAGCCATGCACTATCAGGTGGCGGAGGACCATGGTTATACGGCGATTGCAGACGTGGATATTATGGATGAGGATGGCTCCCTGTCTCTGCCGGTGACAGGAGGGGACAATCTGACAGAAAATTATGTGGGCGCACATTTTGCGGACTATGATTATTATGTGATTTTGTCTCATTTCAAAGGACACACTATGGCGGGAT
Source organism: uncultured bacterium (assembly GCA_947383005.1). Classification (GTDB taxonomy): domain Bacteria; phylum Bacillota; class Clostridia; order Lachnospirales; family Lachnospiraceae; genus Brotaphodocola. The sequence goes on from CANDBT010000064.1 coordinate 5,503, forward strand.
TTGGAGGCGCGATCAAAAACATTTCTATCGGTATCGCTTCCTCGGAGGGGAAAGCCCATATACACAGCGGAGGAACCGGCGGAAACATGTGGGGAGGCAGCCAGGATGCTTTTTTGGAATACATGGCCGAGGCAGGTAAATCGGTTGTGGATTATCTGAATGGAAATATTTTGTACATCAACGTAATGAACCGTCTGTCGGTAGACTGCGACTGTGACGGAAGCCCCGCAGAGCCTGATATGCATGACATTGGGATTCTGGCTTCTTACGATCCGGTGGCCCTTGACCAGGCCTGCGTGGATCTGGTTTATGGGGCGGAGGATGGGCAGTCGTTGATTGACAGGATAGAATCCAGGAACGGCCTGCATACGTTGGAGCAGGCGCAGGAAATTGGCCTGGGAAGCCGGGAATATGAGCTGGTGAGTATTGATGATTGATGTATTGCACCGCGAAGCAGTTTACCTTTGGTATTATTTCAGTGTCCAGTTGGAGCAGATTTTTAAATACTGGGTATTGGGAATGGTACTGGGAAGTCTGGTTTCGGTATTTCTGAAAGAGCATATACACAGGGTCTTCCGTTCCATGGGAAAAAAGAGGCTGGGGATTCTGGGCATCATCAGCGCCAGCATATTGGGGATTGCCTCACCCCTTTGCATGTACGGAACCATTCCCATTGCCGCGTCTTTTTCCAGAAGCGGCGTTATGGAGGATGGCTCCCGCAGGGATGACTGGCTGGCGGCTTTTATGATGAGTTCTATCCTGCTGAACCCGCAGCTGATTATTTACAGCGCGGCTCTTGGGGCTCCTGCTCTGGCGGTGCGTATCCTGTCCTGTTTTTTGTGCGGTGTTTTCGCCGGAGTATTGATACGGCTTTTTTACCGTCGTCACCCCTTTTTCAGTTTTAAGGGGTTTGAAGAACCGAAAAGCAGGGATATGGACTCTAATCTTTTGCTTCGTTTCCTAAAGAATCTGGGGCGGAATGTGAAGGCTACCGGATGGTATTTTCTGGCAGGGATTTTATTGTCGGCTCTTTTCCAGAGATATGTGCCGGCAGATTTGGTGACCCGCCTGTTTGGGGGAAATGAAGCGCTGGGGGTTCTGATGGCGGCAACGGTGGGAGTTCCTCTCTATGCATGCGGCGGCGGAACCATACCGTTATTGCAGACGTGGCTTTTAGATGGCATGAGCCTGGGCAGTGCCGCAGCCTTTATGATTACTGGGCCGGCTACGAAGATTACTAATCTGGGAGCATTGAAAATTGTGTTGGGAATGAAGAGGTTTGTACTATATCTGGTGTTTGTGATGGTATTTTCATTTCTGACAGGACTGGTGGTGAATTTTGTATAAATGGAACGGCAAAGAATGTCAACAGCAAAGAAATTCCAACAGCAAATTTAAAACAGTTTCGGAGCGGAAGGCCCCGGGAGAATTTTCAGATGCGCCTTCTGCAGCTGAAAATTGCTCCCCTACAAGGGGTCTGTAGCGAAGAAACGGAACTGAAATAGGAGGTTACAGGTTATGAAGATTTTAGTGTTGAATGGAAGTCCAAGACCGGAGGGGAACACTGCGGCAATGGTAAAAGCCTTTGCAGAAGGTGCAGAGGAAAGCGGTCATATGGTAACAATCGTAGATGTATGCCGGAAAAAGATTGCAGGCTGTCTTGCCTGTGAATACTGCCACACGAAAGGAAATGGCAAGTGCGTCCAAAAGGATGATATGCAGGAGATTTATCCGGTTCTGCAAGAGGCCGATATGATTGTGCTTGCCTCTCCGATTTATTACCACAGTTTTACAGGGCAGCTCCAATGCGCCATCAATCGGATATATGCATTGGATAAGCCTGCAAATCTGAAGAAAGCGGCATTGATTATGAGTTCCGGCAGTAATCATGTCTACTGCGGAGCCATTTACGAATACCAGAATTCTTTCCTGAATTACCTGAAGCTGGAGGATATGGGCATTTTTTCAGCATATGGAGAGGAAAATAAATCGGAAGAGAAACTGGAAGAACTGCGTGAATTCGGAAGGAAACTCAAATAAGAAGGAGGATATGGATAAATGAAAAAATTAGGATTTGGACTGATGCGTCTGCCGCTGTTGGATTCTGCCAATCCTGCTGATATTGATATCGAACAGGTAAAAGCCATGGTGGATGAATTTCTGGCAAGAGGATTTACTTACTTTGATACCGCATGGATGTATAACGGATTTGGCAGCGAAAAGGCTGCCAGGGCCGCTCTGGTGGAGCGGTATCCCCGTGAGAGCTTTACGTTGGCAACCAAGCTTCATGCCGGCTTTTTTCATTCCAGAGAGGATATGGATAAGATTTTTGACGCCCAGCTTGAGAATACGGGAGCTGGTTATTTTGACTACTATCTGATCCACGGCATTGAGGCGGGCATGTACCCGAAATACGAAGAATTTGACGCTTTTGGCTGGATGCTTGACAAGAAAGCCAAAGGGCTTGTAAAACATGCGGGGTTCTCTTTCCACGATACGCCGGAGCTGCTGGATGAAATTCTGACGAAGCATCCGGAGATGGAATTCGTCCAGCTGCAGATCAACTATCTGGACTGGGAGAGTCCGTGGGTTCATTCCCGCGCCTGCTATGAAGTGGCTGTCCGCCATGGCAAGCCGGTGATTGTCATGGAGCCGGTGAAAGGCGGCACTCTTGCCAATCTGCCTGAGAAAGCCGGTGAACTGTTCCGAAAAGTCGATCCGGCAATGTCGCCGGCCTCCTGGGCAGTCCGTTTTGCGGCTTCCCTGCCGGGTGTGATGATGGTCTTATCCGGTATGAGCAATCTGGAACAGATGAAGGATAATTTAGGCTACATGGAGGATTTCAGACCTCTGACAGAGGAAGAGAAAGCGCTCTGTTTCCAGGCGGCGGATATCATCAATTCCCAGATTGCGGTGCCCTGTACCGGCTGTTCTTACTGTACGGAAGGGTGCCCTATGAAGATTGCCATCCCGCAGTATTTCTCTCTGTACAATGAGGATATGAGGGAATCCAATCCTGAGAAAGGGTGGACGGTGAATTTTACCAACTATGACCTTTTGGCCGCCAAATTCGGAAAGGCGGCAGAATGTATCGAATGCGGTCAGTGCGAGGGAGTCTGTCCCCAGCATCTGCCCATCATTGAGCATTTGAAGAAAGTGTCGGCAAGATACGACCATGCTTAAATATAGCAGGATATAGGAGGGCAAAGATGGAGTACAGGATAAACCGAAGAACAGGAGACCGTATCAGCGCAATCGGTCTGGGAACAAGCTACATTGCGGAAACAGAGGAAAAAGAAGCGGTCAAGGCTCTGGAATTTGCTTATGAGAACGGAATCAATTATGCGGATCTGGCCACTGCGGACGCAAGGACTTTTACTTATTATGGGAAAGCCTTTTCGTCTGTGAGAAAAGACATGTACTACCAGATACATTTTGGCGCGAATTATGAAAATGGCTCCTATGGATGGACTACGGATAAGGAAAGAATCCGGCGTTCCGTGGATGCCCAGCTTACGGCGTTGCGGACGGATTACATAGACTATGGATTTATCCACTGCCTGGATGAGGATAAAGACTGGCAGGCATATGAAGAGGGCGGCGCCTTTGCTTATCTTTTGGAATTAAAAAAACAGGGAGTGGTACGGCACATCGGATTGTCTTCTCATACGCCCGGTCTTGCGCAGAAGGTGCTGGATGCCGGTATTGTGGATCAGCTGATGTTTTCCATCAATCCCGGATATGACTACAGCCATGGGGAGTATGCAAAGGGCAGTACCGGAGAACGCATGGCTCTGTACCGCAGATGTGAGGCGGAAGGAATAGGGATTTCCGTAATGAAGCCCTTTTCAGGCGGACAGTTGCTGGAAGATAAGACATCGCCTTTTGGCAGGGCGCTGACCCGGTATCAGTGTATTCAGTACGCGTTGGATAAGCCGGGGGTAGTGACTGTGCTGCCGGGTATCCGGAATGTGGAGGATGTAAAAAATCTGCTGGGATTTTTTGAAAGTTCCCCCGAAGAAAGGGATTATTCCGTTCTCGGCACATTTACGCCTGGGGAAGCGGTAGGGAAATGTGTGTACTGTAATCACTGCCAGCTCTGTCCTGCAGGTCTGAATGTAGGGTTAATCAATAAATATTATGACCTGGCTCTGGCAGAGGATTTAATGGCAGCGGGCCACTATGGGAATCTGGAGAAGAAAGCTTCCGACTGCATTGCCTGCGGACACTGTGACAAAAGGTGTCCTTTCCGCGTAAAACAGTCATCCAGAATGGAAGAGATTGCTGCTTATTTTGGAAAGTAAGGGAAGAACGGTTAGGAGTGTGGAATGAAAAAAATAAGATGGAACTATTTCATTTATGCATTTTTAATCCTGTTTGCAGTGGTACTCATTGCCTTTGCAATACTTTTTCATAGAAATATATGGACTGCCGCAAGTGTTAAGAGGCTGGAGGATGGACTGTATTCCATGGAATATAAAGGTGATTACAGACTGGATGATTTTCTGGAGCAGGGCGGAGTTGCCGATGACCTGGCAGTGGCAGAATTTGTGATACAGGATGTATTCCACGGTCTGCTTCCTGTAGATTTAAGGGGCGGTTCTTTTGGCTGCAGTACCATTTCGGCCCGGACACCGGAGGGAGAGACCGTGTTTGGCAGAAATTTTGACTGGGGAGCATGTACGGCATTGATTGTACAGACCAGTCCGGCAGACGGATACGATTCTGTCTCCACCGTAAATATGGATTTTTTGAATCTCGGACTGGATATGCGGGAAGAAACGCAGATGCGGCTTCTGTCGGTGGCAGCGCCATTTGCGCCTATGGACGGGATGAACGAGAGAGGGCTGTGTGTGGCAGTTCTGATGATTCAGGACAGTCCGGCATTCAATCAGGATACGGGGAAACCGGATCTGACTACAACGACAGCGGTTCGCCTGATGCTGGATGAGGCAGCGGATGTGGAGGAGGCCGTGGAACTGCTTTCCCGGTACGATATGCACGCATCAGCGGGAATGATGGTGCATTTTGCTTTGTCTGATGCGGCAGGGCGTTCTGTAGTGGTGGAATATATTGACAATGAGATGGTAGTAACAGAAACACCGGTTGTCACAAACTATTATTTATCTTCCGGCGAAAAATATGGCATTGGAACAGAAGAATCTAAAATCCGTTATAGTATGCTGGAGAATATGCTGCAGAGTAGTTCGTCTTTTTCTATGGACGAAATCAGGGATGGGCTTGACCACGTAAGCAAGCATAACTTTGATTCTGAGTTTGCGTCTACGGAGTGGAGCATTGTCTATAACCAGAGTACCGGGGAGGCGCGCTATTACCATAGGGAGAACTATGAGAAATATTACCCTTTTATCATAGGAGGCCGGCAATAAAACTTATAGAAAGAAAAGATTCAAAAAGGAAAAGTTATTCTTAAAAAATCATAAATATGCAGGAGGAAATGGACATGAGCGGACATATTTTAGAGTTATCACAGAATGTGGAGAGGAAAAGGGTGGTTTATAAAAACCGGTATGGGTTGGATATCACGGGAGAACTGTATTTTGAAAAAGGAATCTCTCCGGATCAGAAGCACCCGGCTTTGATTATCGGCGCGCCCTATGGCGGAGTGAAGGAACAGGGGCCATGTGTGTACGGCAATGAGCTGGCACAGAAAGGATTTATTGTACTGACCTTTGACCAGTCCTTTATGGGAGAGTCCGGAGGGTTTCCCAGAAACGTGTCATCACCGGACATCTTTGTGGAGAATTTCAGCGCGGCGGTGGACTATCTGGGATTACAGCGATTTGTGGACAGAGAAAAAATCGGCGTGATCGGTATCTGCGGTTCCGGCGGCTTTGCGCTTTCGGCGGCTCAGTGCGATACCAGAATCCGTGCGGCTGCAGTGGTGAGCATGTACGATATGAGCATGGCTGCCAGAGGAAATATGGATAAGGAGGAACTTCAGGCTGTAAAGGAGCGTCTGTCAAATCAGCGGTGGATTGATGCGGAAAATGGATATCCAGAGTATCTGCCGGGATTTCCGGAGCAGCCTATGGATAAGGTGCCGGAGGATATACCGGAGCCTGGAGCAGAGTGGTTTCGTTTTTATGCACTGAAACGGGGACATCATCCCAATGCCAGGGGTGGATTTACCACGACAAGCGATCTGGCAATGATGAATTTCCGACTGTTGGATTTTATTGACGAGATCTCTCCCCGCCCGATTTTGTTTGTGGTTGGAGACAGGGCGCATTCCCGGTTTTTCAGTGACGCGGCTTATGAGGCGGCATTGGAACCGAAAGAGATGCTGGTTGTGGAGGATGCGGAGCACATTGACCTGTATGACCGCAGAAACCGTATTCCTTTTGACAGACTGGCAGACTTTTTTACCGCGAATATGTAATAGCAGGCAAGCAAATGTGTAAACTTTCCAATGTACAGTAAAAAAATGTCTGATGAAAAAGTACCGGCTTTATGTGATTGCAGAGAAAAGACTGTTTTCCATAAAACCGGTATTTTTGTTTATATCTAAATGGATTTAAGTGAGTCGAAATATATATTTGCATAGAAAATAATTAGTCAAATATATAAACTATAAGTATTTGCTATTAGCATATTATCTTGTTAAGATAAATCCAGAGATACCAAAAAGGTAATTGAGAAATCTGCAAGAATTCGTTTAGAAATTATTTATTTTTCTGTTAGCTGGATGTTATCCGGGGCAGATAAAGTATTCCATATAGAACATTCACAGCCACAGATACAGAGAAGATGGTAATGGGTAAAAGAAAGACAGGTGTGCCAAAGCACAGAAAGGAGCCGCATTGAAGAAAAGACTTTACCGATGTCTGCTTTTGGTATTGGGGGTGTCAGGTCTGCTGTCAGGATGTAAAAAAGGAGTTGATGAACGGACAGCGGCAAATAACCATAGCATAGAAAGCCGGATTGGGGAAGAGGAAATTGTGAAAGAAAATGGAAAAGAAAGCAGGAGGGAAGGCGCAATTCCCATCACGCCGGATTCTGAGATCAGGGAACTGGAAAACGGATTGTCAATGGTCCGATATGAGGGAGACTACGGATTTGACGCATTCCTGGAACAGGGAGGAGCTGCTTCGGACGCTGATGTTGCGGAATTTATCACTTCTTTGCTGGCACAGGAAGTCCATATGGAGGGAACCCCTTTCGGATGCAGCACCCTGTCAGTAAAAAGTTCAGAGGGAGGATATCTGTTCGGAAGAAATTTTGACTGGAATACCTGTAACGCACTGATTGTCAGTGCCAGACCGGAAAACGGGTATGCTTCCGTTTCAACTGTAAATATGGATTTTATCCGGGCTGGCGGGCTGGATCTTTCCGGGTTACCGGATCAGATGCAGGCGTTTGTTTCCTTATATGCACCTTTGGACGGCATGAACGAAAAGGGACTGGCTGTTTCCGTGAACATGATTCAGGACTCTGCAGCCATCAACCAGGATATGGGAAAGACTGATCTGACAACGACAACAGCAATCCGGCTGCTGCTTGACAAAGCGGCAGATGTGGACGAAGCACTGGAACTCCTGCGGCAGTATGATTTTCACAGCTCCATGGGAATGATGGTACATCTGGCGCTTGCGGATGCGGACGGCAGGAGCGTAGCAGTGGAATATGTGGATGACGAAATGACGGTTACGGAAACTTCTGTTGTCACTAATTTTTATCTGACGCCGGGGGAGAAACAGGGAATCGGAACCGCCCAGTCCCATACCCGGTATGAAATCCTTGCAGGGATACTGGAGGAATACAGTGAAATGACGGAAACAGAAGTGCGGGATGCGCTGGACAGTGTGAGCAAGGATAATTTCGGTGAGTTCGAGTCCACAGAATGGAGTATCGTGATGAATCAGGCGACAAAGGAATTGATTTATTACCACAGGGAAAATTATGAAACCGCATATGTGGTTTCCGTGGAATAGAGAGAAGCGTTTTCAATCAGTCGTGGAACCGAGATAGGAGGAAAAAATGAATTACTTAAAAACCTTAATGGATTTATACAGATTAAAAAGAAATGTGAAGTTAAGTAAAGAAAAGATGCGTTCTCTACAGGACAGGAAACTGAGGAAACTTCTCAGGTCCGCATGGGAGCATTCTTCTTATTACAGGATGACCTTTGAAAATGCGGGGATTACAGAGGAGCAGCTGGATACATTGCCTCTTTCCTGTTTTCCCACCATCGATAAACAGGAGCTTTTGGAGCATTTTGATGAACTGGTCACTGTGCCGGACTTAAAACAGGAGAACCTTCGAAAATTTGACGCAGAGGAAAAGGCAGACCGAAAGCCTTATCAGGGAAAATATCATGTGGTACATTCTTCCGGAAGTACCGGAAAACCCGGATATTTTGTATATGACGAAAATGCCTGGAACCAGATGCTTCAGGGAATCATTCGGGCGGCCCTCTGGAATATGTCTATGCCCCAGATTTTAAGACTGTTGGTAAAACGCCCCAGAATCGTTTATATCGCAGCCACAGACGGAAGATACGGCGGCGCTATGGCAGTGGGGGATGGAATAGACGGAGTAGGAGCCAGCCAGCTCTATCTGGACATCAAGACACCGGTTACGGAATGGGTTCGGCAGCTTAAAGAATTTCGGCCCAATATTGTTATTGGCTATCCGTCCGCCATTAAGATTCTGGCACAGTTGATGGAAAACGGAGAGGTCAGTCTGGATATGGAAAGAGTAATCTCCTGCGGCGAACCTTTGGGAACCAGTTTGCGAGCTTATTTGGAAAAGGTATTCCGGGCACCGGTTGTCAATATCTATGGCGCCAGTGAGTCTCTGGCTCTGGGAGTGGAAGTAAGTCCAAAGGATGGGATGCTCTTGTTTGACGATATGAATGTCGTTGAGGTGGAAAACGGAGTGATGTACCTTACCTGTCTTTATAATGATACACAGCCATTGATCCGCTATCGCCTTTCTGATCGTCTGACGCTGCAGGCTCCTGGGGAAGGGGAAATTCCCTTTACCAAAGCAGTGGGGCTTCTGGGGAGAAACGAAGACGTCCTTTGGTTTGAGGACGGGCGGGGAAACAGGGAGTTCCTGCACCCGTTGGCCATTGAAGGATTCTGTATTGAAGGGCTTAGGGATTATCAATTTAGGCAGACGACAAAAGATACTTTTGAAATGTATGCGGAAACAGACCACAGCGCATCCAGAGAACGAATCCGGCAGGAGATGCTGAAGCAGATGGGCAGGATTCTGTCAGAGAAAAAACTGGACTATGTACAGTTCTATGTGAATTTTGTAAATGAGATCCTGCCGGATATCCGAACAGGGAAGAAGCCTTTGATACTAAAAGGAAAGGTGGCTTAAACTATGGCAGATACCATATTACGAGGAGAAAAAATCACCAGGGCATTTCAGCAGGGAAAGACGGAAACAAAGGTCCTTGATGGAATTGACATTCATCTATACGAAAAAGACTTTACGGTTATTATGGGGCCTTCCGGAGCCGGGAAATCCACACTTCTTTATGCCTTAAGCGGCATGGACCGGATAACCGGCGGGCATGTCTTTTACAGGGATAAGAAACTAACCGGTCTTTCAGAAAAACAGATGGCGAAACTGCGGGCAGAGGAATTTGGATTTGTATTCCAGCAGATCCATCTGGTCAGCAACCTGACGCTTCTGGAGAATGTGCTGGTGGCAGGTTATGTGAGCAAAAAGGACAGCACCGAAAAGGTAAGGGAGCGGGCGGCGAATCTCCTGCGTCAGATGGATGTGGAGGAAGCCAAAGACAGGCTGCCCTCCCAGGTATCCGGAGGCGAAGCCCAGAGGGCAGCCATTGCCAGAGCCATGATCGGAAAGCCGGGACTCTTATTTGCTGACGAACCTACAGGCGCGTTAAACCAGGCAAATACCCGGGAGGTTCTGGATCTTTTGACGGATTTAAACCGAAAAGGACAGAGTATTCTGATGGTGACCCATGACCTGCGGGCGGCGGCCAGAGGAAACCGGATTCTTTATCTGGAGGACGGAAAGGTTTGTGATGAACTGGTGTTAGAGCCTTACAATGAGATGGAAGAAAAGCAGAGGGAAAGAGATGTGAGCGGGTGGCTTTCCGGGCTTCGGTGGTAGGGTGGAGGTAAGAAAATGGAAAATCAGATTATAATCCGGGCTGGCATGAAAAGGCATAAGGGAAGTTTTCTGGGGATTGGGATTCTTCTGTTCCTGACGGCGCTTTGCCTGACAACGGTGCTGATGCTCTCTCTTGTCGGAAACCGTTATATCCGGGAAGAAATGGAACGGGCAGGGTTTGGAGATCTTACCGCATGGGTATCTGATTTGTCGGATGAAGAATTTTTGCTGGAAAGTATCCGGGAACAGGACGGCGTGGAGAGCGCAGTACCACAAAGGCTGCTCTTTTCTGAATATGAGGCAAACGGAATGGAATCCGACAGCGAAGGGCAGATGATTCCGTGGTCTCCTTGGAGCGGACAGTATCGCTTCTTTCAGGATAATCTTTCCGGTTATGCAGAAACTCCGGAAGAAATCGGCGAGGAGAAAGTGTATGTCTCCCCGTCCATGAAGTCCATGATGGATGTGGAACCTGGTGATACCATCACGTTTCCTATAGCCAGGAATGGACAAACAATCAGCCTGACAGTGGCGGGGTATTATGAAGATCCTTTTATGGGCAGTTCCATGATTGGAATGAAAGGATTTCTGATAGCAGAAAAGACATATGAAAAAATCTGTTCCGTTATAGAAGAAACTGGAATGGATGCCTTGGCAAGGGATGGAATTATGATTCACATGGAAACGGAAGACGGCATTACGGTTTCTGAGATAAGCAAAAAGCTGATGGAAAACACGCCCCTTTCCATGTATACGGAATTTATCCATAGCGCAGATACCATCGCAGGTTTTATGATGATTCTCCAGAATGCTTTTTCTGCCATTTTGGCGGCTTTTGCGTTGGTGCTGCTGGGAGTCGCCATGGCAGTGATGGGACACAGCATCACAGGAATGGTAGAGCAGGAATGGAGAAACCTGGGTGTTTTAAAGACCATTGGATTTACCGGAAAACAACTGGCAGGACAGTTGGGAATGCAGTATATGACAGCTGTGGGATGCGGTGCCCTTTTGGGAATGGTTCTGGCGCTTCCGTCAGCAGGACTGATCAGCCGGATGACGGTTACGACTACCGGTATTTTACTTCCGGTTCGTTTTCCTCTCCTGCCATGTTTCGGTATTTTAGCGGTTCTTCTTCTGATACCCGGATGCTTTTGTGTCCTGCGTCTTCGGGGGATTGAAAGAATCGCGCCCATGGCGGCCATCCGCAGAGAATCCGGGGAAACATCGAATCCCGGAGCCGGAAGTTCCCGTCATACACTCCGGGCAGAAGGACTTGCCTTTCACCTGGCGCTGCGGCAGGTTCTGACAGGCAGGAGACGTTACACAAGTACCTGTCTGGTTGCAGTGCTGCTGGTATTCTTCGCATCCCTGGCAGGAAGGATGAACGGCTGGCTGGGAGCAGACGGAAAGGGAATGATGGATGCTTTCAATCCGGCAGATCTTGACCTGGGAGTACAGGTTTTGGGGGAACTTCGTGCCGAGGACATGGAGCAGATGGTTCTTTCTTATACGGATATCACAGACAGTTATATGTTGGCTATGCCGGGTGTCTCTGTAAATGGAACCAATTATACAGCTAATGTAATTACAGAGCCGGAACGGTTCCATATCAGCAGAGGAAGGACCAGCATGGAGGCAGATGAGGTAGTGCTGACGGAGTCGCTGGCGGCAGATCTGGGAGCAAATGTGGGAGATTCGGTCACAATCCGGGGCAATCAGGGCAGCGGCGATTTTACCGTATCCGGTATCTATCATTGTGCCAACGATATGGGAGCCAATCTGGGAATGAGCAGGGAGGGATACCTCTCCATCGGTGAGGATGACAGCCGCCTGTGGTGTTACCACTATTTTCTGGAGGATCCTTCCCGGAAACAGGCAATCACCCAGGCACTGGAACAGACTTGGGCCGGAGATGTCCATGTCCATGAGAATTCCTGGCCGGGACTTTTCGGAATCATTTCCGCCATGCACACATTGATTTTTTTCCTGTATGGGATGAGCGCAGTGTTTATCTGTATCGTAACGGGAATGGCAGGAACAAGGATTCTGGATGCAGAGCAGAAAGATATGGGGATTTATAAATCCATTGGATGTTCCGTCAGTATGCTGCGAATTTCCTTTGCTTTCCGATTTGGGATTGTGGCAGGAATTGGGGCAGTCATTGGGACACTGGCTGCTATGGTACTGACAGACCCTGTTGTATCCGCCGTCATGCGGCTGGCGGGAATCAGCAATTTTGCGTCAGCGAATACACCGGAGAGTCTTTTGCTTCCGGGAAGCATCGTGATTCTTTTATTCTTTGGAGCCGCATGGCTGTTATCAGGCAGGCTCAGAAAGGAGGACATGAATGTGCTGACGGCGGAATCATGAATCGTCTGCCAATATCACGAAATTGTATCGGGATCTCCTGAAAAAGGCGGGCAGTCCTGGAAAAGATGCGTAACAAATAGATGTGAAATAAATCATAGAAAGGATGAAAACAAAATGAAAAATAACAAATTCACAATAAATAGAGGAAGAAGAGCAATGGGGATTGTGGCTGTAGCAGTACTTTCTGTTTCCCTTCTGGCAGGGTGCGGAGAAAACGGCAGGGATACGGAGAGTGTGAGGGATACGGTCACCGCTGAAAATGACAGGACAGAAAACAATACCGAGGCAGGTAATCTTTCAGGAAACCCTGCAGGTACAGAGGATACTGTCGGTACGGAAAACCCGTCCGGGGAGGAACAGATGGCGGAAAGCGGAAACAGGCAGCTGGAAGTCCGGTTTGGGGATGATGGAGAAGCCTTTATGATGACGCTTCTGGATAATGAGACTGCGGAAGTTATCGCAGGATATGTAGGAACTTCTGACTGGAGGCTTCCCATCTATGAACGGGATGCGGACGCAGATTACAGCGTACTGCAATATTATGATATTCCCAGCAGGTATGAGATTCCTTCCGCTCCGGAAACGGTGACAGAAGCAAAAGCGGGGGACGTATTTTATTCTGATCCGAACCGAATTGTATTGTTTTACCATGATGCGGAGATTTCGGCAGAATATACAAAGATTGGCACCTTTGACGTAACGGAGGAATTTATAACAGCGGTAGAAGAAAATCCGGTACTGGAGGGATGGGGGAATAAGATTATTCGGATTTCACAGCCGTAAATATTGGATGCCAGGTCTGTTATGGATTTCTGACACCTCTGAAAAGGATTTGGAGATATTAAAAGACGAATGCATTTGAAAAACAAATAGGAAATAACTATGTAAATCAATTAAATATAAATATTTGCTATTGTTTATAACAGAGAGTAAACTATAAGCAGAGAAAAAAATGTTAATGCAATAAAAAATATTGATATGGAGGAAAGCAAGATGAAGGTAATCGAAAATCAGACTTTTGATATGGAGCGCGCACTTTATGGAAGCAGGGATATTCTGGTAAAAAACTGCTCCTTTGACGGACCGGCAGACGGTGAAAGCGCGTTTAAAGAAGGGCAGGATATTGAGGCAGTCCATTGCTTTTTCAATCTGCGTTATCCGTTCTGGCATGACCAGGGACTTAAGATTACGGATTCCGAAATGACGGAGTTATGCCGGGCAGCACTGTGGTATTCTGACCATGTGGAGATTGCAGACAGCAGGCTGCATGGAATCAAGGCGCTGCGGGAGTGCAGTGATGTTGCGATAAGAAACTGTGATATCATCTCGCCGGAATTTGGATGGTCAACCAGGGGAATCCGTATGGAGGATACTACGGCGGTCAGCGAGTATTTTATGATGCGCTCAGAAGATCTGACATTTAAAGGTGTGACATTTAAAGGCAAATATTCCTTCCAGTACATCAAAAACGCAACTTTTGAGAACTGCGTATTTGATACAAAAGATGCTTTCTGGCATGGCGAAAACATAACCGTGAAAAACAGTGTGGTGAAGGGAGAATATCTGGCATGGTATTCGGAGGGACTGACTTTGATTGACTGTAAGATCATCGGAACGCAGCCCCTTTGCTACTGCAAAAACCTGAAACTGATTAACTGTGAGATGATTGATACAGATCTTGCCTTTGAAAAATCACAGGTAGAGGCAACACTTACAGCGCCCATCATCAGCATCAAGAATCCTTTGTCCGGAAGGATTTATGTGCCGAAGGCAGAAGAAATCATCATGGATGATGAAGATGCCAGAGGAGAGGTTATCATTTGTACACAGGATGACTGCAACGTTGCTTCTAAGTGTATTTGCGCCTGAAAGGCAGAGAGTGCTACGGCGGCCACAAATGTTCTGTTAAAAGAGAATGGTTGCTTACTTTGAGTAAAGGATGTGGATAAATTGGGCAGGAATGAAAAAATGTTACGAACAGAAGCAACTGAAAACAGTATGGGGACAGCAGGGATACCGGGATTAGTATTAAAAACAGGAGTCCCATTGATGATTTCGTTACTAATCAATTCCCTTTATAATTTTGTAGACAGTGTATTTGTGTCCAGAATTTCAGAGGATGCTTTAACCGCGTTGTCACTGGCGGCTCCTGTGCAGATTCTGATGTCTGCCATGGGACTGGGAATTGCGGTAGGACTAAATGCCGTAATTTCCAGGGCGTTAGGTGAACAGGATGGAGAGAAGGTAAGAAGAACCGCATCAGCATCATTGGTATTGGCATTTCTGGCATGGCTGTTGGTTGCTGCTCTGGAAATTCTGGCTTTGGGAGTATATTTCAGGTGGCAGTCTGGCGGAAATGAAGGAATCATGGCGTATGGGATACCTTATCTTCGTATCTGCATGCTTGGTTCCCTGGGTATGATGGGGCAATGGGTGTTTGACCGTTTTGTAATGGCAAGCGGGAAATCCTCTCTGTTTTTATTCACTCTGTCTGCGGCGTCTGTTACGAACCTGATTTTAGATCCGATTCTGATTTTTGGGTACTTTGGATTTCCGGCAATGGGAACGGCAGGCGCTGCTCTTGCTACCGTGATTGGGCAATGGGCAGGGTGCTTCGCCGGATATTTTATCAACCGCCGATGGAACAGGGAAATTCCGATTCATTTCACGCTGAAGGTTGATAAAGAATGTATAACGGCTATTTTGAAAGTGGGGATTCCAAGTACACTGGTGCAGGCAATTTCATCTGTCCTGGCAATCTATGTAAACTCTGTTCTCATGGTCATTACGCCGACTGCTGTTGCGGTTTATGGAGCCTGTGTAAAAATACAGGGGCTTGTAACAGTGGGGGTGAATGGAATGGGCAGCGGGCTGATTCCCATTGTGGCATACAATTATGGAGCGAAGAAGCCGAAAAGGATCTACCAGAGCTGCCGTTTTGCAATGCTGTACTCCGTTGCTTTTTATGGTGTTTTCTTTTTGGTTATGGAACTTGTACCGGAGCAGGTGCTGCTTTTATTTGATGCTTCGGAAGAAATGCTTGCCATTGGTGTTACGGCGCTCAGGATTATGGCAGTAAGCTATCTTCTTTCCAATGTCTGCCTGACCTATTCGGCGGCTTTTCAGGGACTTGGCATGGGGGTACAGAGTATGATGCTCACCCTGAGCAGACAGGTAATCTTGCCAATGATATTCATTGCCGCCTTTTCCGGAACCGGGAATCTGTCATTGATATGGACGGCATTTGTGCTGGCGGAGGCAGTTATGATCCTGCCGGGCATGATTCTTTGGAAAAAGCAGTCAGGAAAAGTATTGAAATCTCTGGAACAAGTGGAGCGGACTTTACCGAAGAGGGAAAGGTATAGAAAAAATAATAAAAATCTCGTTTTGGATTGAAAGATTCTCTGCTTTAAATCCTGGAATATAAGATAAGCCTGGAAATCAGCAGGAATTCATTTAGAAACCGTAGTGTAATTCAATAAATACAAAGATTATTTGCAGAAAAGAACAAAAGGAGGTAGTATGAACCTGCTTTTAAAAGGGATTTTGATTGGGTTGCTCTTTGGAGTACCAGTGGGAGCAGTAGGAGCGATGACGGTACAAAGAACATGGGAACATGGAATAAAAGCAGGGCTGGTTACTGGTTTGGGTTCTTCTCTGGCAGACTGTATCTATGCAGGAATCGGAGCTTTTGGATTGACTATAATTTCCGATTTTCTTTTAAAATACCAGACAGCGATTCATCTGATTGGTGGTTCCCTTGTCCTGCTCATGGGAATCCGCCTGTTTTTCCGAAAAGGGGAAGCGGCGGAGAAGCCTGAAGTGCCGGGGCGCCTTGGGATGCTTTTTTCTTCTTTTGCGGTGGGCATCACAAATCCGGCGGCAATTCTGACCTTTTTGTTTGCTTTTTCCTGGTTTGGCATTGCAGGGAGCAGTACAAAAGGGAATGGATGGTCTATCGTCTTGGGAGTATTTGTTGGAACTTATATCTGGTGGAGCGGGCTTACGGCTGCGGTTGCATTGGTGAGAAAGAAGAAAAGGACAGACCATTTTCAGAAAATGAACCGAATTTTTGGAGTGGCTTTCAGTCTGTTTGGAATTCTTGTTTTTATACGGGCAATTCCTGTATGAATATAGTAAAAACGTGAAGGGAGAAAAATGGAAGAATGAAAAAATGGAATGCTTTATTGTGCCTGGCGACAGCTGTGCTTTTCATGACCGCATGTGGAAAAAATGATACGCAGGCGCAGACGCCTGTTTTTGTAACAGAATCTTCTGCGGAAGAAAGCACAGTGCAATCAACTGCACCACAATCAGATATTCCGGAAAAAGTGGAAAATATAAATGCGGCATCTATGGATATGGATTCCATAGAAACTAAAATGGAAGAAATACCAGAGAGCAGTATTTCCAATGTAGGGGAAGATATGACAGAATCCGTGACGGATACGGGTAAAACGGAATCTATGCAGGAAATAGAAGTGCATAAAGAGGATAACATAGAAACAGATACTCAGGATAATATGGAGGATACGGTGATGAATATGAATGTTCAGGTGGGTGATGTGGTATTTTCAGCCACATTGGAAAAGAATGAAGCGGTGGATGCTTTCGTAGAAATGATGCAGGAGAATCCTGTGGTAATTCAGATGAGTGATTATTCCGGCTTTGAGAAGGTAGGCTCCCTGGGAACAAGCCTTCCTGTCAGCAACAGTCAGACCACAACCCATGCAGGGGATATTGTCCTGTATAATGGAAATCAGATTGTTATTTTTTACGGTTCTAATTCCTGGAGTTATACAAGACTGGGCCATATTGATGATCTGACAGGCTGGGAGGAAGCTCTGGGAAGCGGGGATGTGACGGTAACTTTTTCTTTGCAGTAAAGTAGAGTATAGGAGTTTGGAGGCGCTATACGCCTTATAATTTTGATAAACATACCAATAGAAGAAATGAAGTGGGATGTAATGGAACAGAAGATTTTTATGTAGATGGCAAAAAGGGGCTAGGAACTATGAGAAGTGGATAGTCGCCAGATGCTCATATATTGCATTTGGATAAGCTTTCTTAATTTTGTCAAAGAGAGAAGGTGGTAGCTTGGGAAAATGATAATTGTAACCTTTTCTGACCCGGAAGAACAGGTAGTAGAAAAGATTAAAGCAGTATTGGCAGAGGATCAAGAAATTGAGTGTATTTCGATTACCAATGGCAAAGAAATGACATTTGGTGATGTGGAGATACGGACAAAACAGCGGAAGGTTCTTTTTAAAGGGAAAGAAGTGGAGTTGACTGCCAGGGAGTTTGATGTTCTGTATACGCTTGCATACTATCATGACCAGGTGCTGACTACCAGACAGATTTATAAAGCAATCACCGGCGAAGATGTCGTGAGCGATTATCACGGCATTGAAAGCAGCATATATTCCATAAGAAAGAAATTGGGACATAGTATTATCCAGAATATCCGTGGATATGGATATCAATTAAAAAAGGAAATATAGAGGGAAAGCCAGAAGCAGAGCGATTTTACAAAGCTGTTTCTGGCTTTTCATATATTTTTAAGAAAATCGAGTAAAAAATGAATCTGCGATGAACGTGCATTGAAAAAGGTCTGATAAAATAGAAGAAAATTGAACAGGAATATTTGATGAAATCCGGGAACAACCCGCCAAAGAAAAAAACGGTGCTTTGACGGGTACATCAGTACGCCGGTTGACATATTTTTATTCCCTTCTGGCCCTGTTTTAGAGCCAGGGGG
>CANDBT010000065.1 GCA_947383005.1 uncultured bacterium
CCTGTATATCTAATGAACTGCCCGAAACAGATGACCTTTTCACAAGTTTGTTACCACTTTTGGCAAGCTGACTTTCTACACTTTCTCTTGTAATGCCATCCAATGCCCCAGACGGAATCGGCTTTCCAATTTCCCACTTAGGATCAGCTTTCTTTGCAGCATCCAAGAACGCCTGCCGATATGCCCGTTCATACTGCTCCATCGTGTACCCTGCCGCTAAGCGGTCATCTTTCTTTGTTTTTCTGTACAGATTGTCATATACATCCCTGCGCTTTGTCGTATCGCCATTCAAGACACCGTTTTCTTGCAAAAATTCCTTTTTCGTTTGTTCAAACATCTCATCTTTGCTGCTCTCCGAAATAGAAATGATGCGCTTCTGGCGACCTGCATTTTCGTCTGTCAGCACAAGTCCGGCAAGTCCGTTTCTGGGATTGATATAATCTCCGTCCTTATCGTAACACTTCATGGAATTTTTAATGCACTGGATATTTGTGTACATTGCACCATTTCCTGCCTTCATCATCTCTTTTATTGCAGCCTTATATTGCTTGCTGTTCGTATCAATGCCCGCCGCTTTTAACTGTGACTGTATAGAACTGCTGTTTAACTGCGACAACTGAAAGCTGCCTATAATACTCGTACCTTTTGTGCTTTTTGTTCCAAACATACTCTGAAATAAAAAACTATAATCTGTTATTTTTGACATAATTTTGTCCTCCTTGAACCTGTTCTTAAAATCCGTTTTCATTTTTGGTACATATACTGCACTGTTATTTTAATTATCGGAAATCTGAACATAAAACCCTATAACTTGATCCCGAGGTACAGATTTTTTCCCCGAAGTACAGATTTTTTTATATTTTTTCGCTAAAATGCTCTAACTGATCCCAAATCTACCTTATGGGTTACGCTTTTCCGCCTATCTGTTCAGGATCACATCGCTGTAAAATTTCCCGTCACCGTTTTTATAGAGGACACTGCCACCATATTTCTCCACACACCGCTGCACATTCAGACAGCCGATGCCAGTGCCTCTCCCTCCTGCGCTTACGGGTCTGCCGTTCTTTATCCTTACTTCCTGTTCCACGCTGTTCTCAATGCGGATGGAAAGCATCTCATTATAGTTTTTGATATGCACCTTGATATAGCGCTCCCCGCTGCACTTCAAGGCAGCCTGCATTGCATTTTCCAGCAGGTTCCCAAAGAGCGTTGTCACGTCCACCGGCTCTATGAACCCAAGCCATGTGCTTTCCACCTTTACCACGAACCGGATGCCCATGCTCTCCGCCGCCTGCTTCCTGTCCGCAAGGAGGATGTTCAGCATGGGATTGTCAGAGTATTCCTCCGGCACAAGGGGCTTTAAGATGCCCCCGATCTGCCTTGTGTATTCCATTGCCTTGTCCGTAACGCCTGCCCGGTACAGCTCCTCAATGGAACGGATGTGTTTGCTCACATCATGGAGAATTTCAATAGATTTTCCGTATTTCTCCCGCTGCCTTTCATAATGCTCAAACTGCATACTCTCCTGCTGTTTCATCATGGCGATCTGGAACTCCATGCTGTTCTTTTCATCCTCCACTTTCAGGGAATAAAACAGGTATAAATTCGCAAAGACAACGCAGCATAGGTTTGTGCATATCAGTAAATAGTCCGCGTTCCTTGTTGCCGCTGTTGCAAGGATGATAAAATTGACCACACTGTATAAAAACATGACAAGGTAAAGAATCATCTGTGTCCGGCTCTGCCTGTAATCCTTTTTCCACAGCCGTCTCATCAGGGCATAATAAAAGAAGATCAACACCAGCTTTGAAAAAGCCACCTCTATGCTGCCCGTAATCACCACATCCTCCGGCATAAGTGAAAGTTTTTCCATCAAAAGGTCAATCCCAAACACACCGATACCCTCAAACAATGCAACCATAATAAAAAAGCATTCCGATTCCACCACCCGCCAGTATCTCCTGTCGCTTTTATCCTCATAAAAGATAAAACTGACAATGCCGAACACCAGAAAATTTACTGACATATTCCACCATGTATTATGCTTTAAGTTTACCAGCGTTACGATCACCACGGCGACAGCGGCGGCAATCCGGTAAAGCCACGGATTTTCAAAGGCTTTCCCATAACGGTCACCCATGAACTGGAACATCAGCCCGGCAATGATCACACATGACAGAAAGCAACTGAACAGATATACTAAATTTTCCATGCCCCTACTCCCCACTGCTATGGATATATTCGTTGAGCCGTTCCTTGAACTGCGCCACCCGCTTCTGTGACAGCGGCACCGACGTACCGTTTTTCAACACAACCTCATATCCCTTTGTCTTTGCCACATTTTTAAGGTTTACAAGGATGCCCCGGCAGCTCGTCTCAAAACCGTAAGGCTGCATCCGCTCCTCCAGCCCGCTGATGGCATCCGGATACTCGTACACCATATTTTCCGTCACGATTTTGACCTTCTTCTTTGCCTTGATATATTCAAAATACAGGATTGTATCAACGGAAAGCAACAGGGCAGGTTTTTCTGACAGGACGCCGTTTTCCTCATAGGATACGTTCTTAAATTCCAGCCACACTTCTTCTTTCCGGTACAGCCGCAGGAATGCTTGCAGCTGTTCCTCCAGTGCTTCCTCCGATACCGGCTTTTCCAGAAAGGCAAAGGCGTGTACGGTGTTCACTGCATCCATGCAGTATTGCCCGAAATTTGTGATGTATATGATCTTTGCAGACTGGTTCCTGCTGTAAAACTCCTGCCCTGTTTCGATTCCGTTCCTGCCCTCCATCATAATATCCATGAAGATCAGGTGGAAACTGTCATCCGACTGTAACAGCACCCCACCGGAGATAAAGTTTGTGATCCGGTATTCTTCTGTTTCTATGTATTTGTCTAAAAGCGGCTTCAGGATGCCTATGAGGTGATCCCTGTCCGCCTGTTCGTCCTCGCAGACTGCTATCTGAAGCATTGCTCATGCCTCCTTTGCTGTTTTATGTTTAGGGGATTGGTACTGTGGTGTGAATGCAATACTCCCTTTATTATACATGATCTGCTATACCATTCCTATTTTTTCTCTGTAATCCGATAAATACTGCAAGCAGTATGACATTAACTGCCAAAACAACAATACTTCCTTCTATTTTACATTCCCC
Source organism: uncultured bacterium (assembly GCA_947383005.1). GTDB lineage: Bacteria > Bacillota > Clostridia > Lachnospirales > Lachnospiraceae > Brotaphodocola. The sequence goes on from CANDBT010000065.1 coordinate 3,154, forward strand.
GCCTGATAAAAGGTCACTTCCTGAAAAGGTCATATTCAGCAGATGCGGGTAATCATCTGCCAGCGACACACCACCTAATACTAACGCACCTATCCCATTCCATATAAAGTGCATGACTGTTGGCGCTATAAGAGAACCGCTATATTCCAAAATAACCGTCATAAGCAGACTCATTGTGAGAACATTCACTACCGGAACCACGCCCGCCTCAAATGCGCCTCCATGCAATAATGTAAACAGCGCAGTGGTTACTATGGTAGAAACCACGATATTATACTTTTGTTTCAGCATTTGATAAAGTAAGCCCCTCACAAGCAGCTCCTGCATGATAACATTCAGAAAAGCCGCCAATACCCATACGAAAAATAAAGGAATATCATTCTTTCCGCTAAAATCTATAACTCCCATCAACTTCATAATAACAATAGGAAAACCTAACCACAAAATTCCCGTTATAATTCCTATCATAGTTCCTTTTACTGGATTATTAAAAATTTGTAATTTTATAGTTTTCTTTTCAATTAACCAAAAAATGAATGTAAACGCTATAATTGACAACAACGGTGTGATTTCTGCCCATAATCTCCATACAGCAGGATTATCCGAATTGGACAAAGGCAACACCGCTGACAATATTGCCCACCCTAAGAAAAAGCATATACATTCTATAAAAGTTATCACTATCCTTTTCAAAGCGTTTTCCTCCGTTTCGTTTTTCAAATAGTTTAACTGTAACATAATCCCCTCTAAATATCATTCACTTCATCCCGACGTACAGATTTTATCCCCGAAAGACAGATAAAAGACCGGGGAAGGCACTTGACAGGTATTTGACAAACCTTCCCCGACCTTATTTGTTTTGCTCATCATGCTTCTACTTTTAACCATGCTTCATATCGCAGTCTGTTATAGTCATTTCTCTCAATCCGTCGTGCCTGAATACTATTTAGCAAAATGTTATACTCTATTAAGCCACAGGAATATCCAAAATAAATAACATCATATTTATCTCTATACTTATTTAAGACCTCATCAAAGCAGTTTTTTAATTCTTCAAGACGTATAGGTATTGGTGGTTCATCATAAAAAACAAATAATCCTACTTTCTCAAAACCCTGCCGCCTATACGATGCTAACTTTTCCATTTTCTTTCTTACGGCATCCTGAAAAATCAATTTTTCACTATCACTGTCTTTCACTGGATATGTTAAACCCATCTCATCAACCTTTGCACCATTATTTTCGATTAGCTGTTTTCTACGCTCTTTCTCTACTAAACTACTTTCCAAACGATATTTTACAAATTCGCCCTCTATCTGTGCTTCTTCCTTTGTAACAGCCTCTGTAACCTCTATTCCTACCAATCTATTCTCGTCACTAATATCTGGCGCATCATGCACATCAAATCCAGCATATGTATCACCATTTGAATGTCTCCTATTAGGAACACTGTAATATCAAGGCTTTTCGGAGCCTACTCCCACACAAAAAAATAATCAGAGCTATCACATTACGCAAAAAGCCGTCCGGCATAAAAAAAACGAGTGGCTTTTTTTGCGTGGATAGTCGGGAAGGAGGCGCTTATATCACCCCCACACATTATTTTACATTTCGGGGCATGAGAACGAAATACAATTTGATATTTTAGTAGTATTTCTTTTCATGCTATATTGTTGTAGCATAACACGGGCAGAGGTATAATAAGCAAGAAATTTGCAAACTTCACACTAATCACAAAATTCTATGTTATGCTGTTCCTTGGAGGTGTCATTATGCAAAGAATTTTAGTTGTCGAAGATGACTTGGATATTCAAGAACTGTTGAAAAACTTTCTACAAGAGGTTGGCTATGAGATTGCTTTATCCAGTGACGGCGTGGAGGCTCTATCCACATTTTCTTCTGCACAGTTTGATTTGGTGTTACTCGATGTAATGCTCCCGAAAATTGACGGTTTTGCTGTCTGTGAACTGATACGCAAGCAATCTCAGGTGCCGATCATCATGCTTACCGCATTGAGCGGCGAGGAAGAACAAATCCGAGGGCTGGATTTACAAGTCGATGATTACATCACAAAGCCCTTTTCCATGCCGATTTTAATTCGCAAAATTGCGGCTGTTCTCCGCCGGAGCGGTGGACCGCAGGAGGACGAACACAGGACGATTATCTACCAAAACTTACTTCTGGATTTTGATAATCATACCGCTACTGTCGATGGAACTACGCACGAACTGACCCAGCGGGAGTTTGAGGTGCTGAAAGAACTGCTGACCCAGCAAGGACGTATTTTGACCCGGCAAAACCTGTTGGACAAGTTGTGGCGATACGACTTTTACGGGGATGAACGTGTTGTTGATACCCACATCAAAAATTTGAGAAAAAAGCTGGGTATTGACTTTATCCAGACAATCAGAGGGGTGGGATATAAAATTGATAAAGAAAGTTGAGAGCAGTTTATTTGCAAAGGTCTTTCTCGCAACATCGGCCATGCTGTTATGTATTGCGTTGCTTGTGTTCGGGCTGTTGGCATGGCTCATGCCACAGACTTATTCCAATAGACTAAACACAGTTTTGGATGACCGAGCGCAAAGGTTTGTTTCCGAATTGGAACAGGTAACTTTTTCAGATAGCGGCGGCCTGTTCGATCAGTTTATAGCGGACACAGAAATCAATTCCGTTGAGCTATACAACAGCAACGGCGATTGGGTTCCGCTACCCACAGAAGCATTTGACAATGAGTGGGGCGGTAATATCGCGCTATCAGCATATACCGGCTCAGGTGAAACAAATCCTATTTTATCGAACAGCTACTACTTTTCTTTCGCTGATAGCCGTGATCGTTATATGCTCACTGTCTATGGAGAGGCGGAACAGATTGCAGAACTGCAACAATCCTTTATCCGTATTTTCCCGATTGTTCTACTGGTCGTTTTGGTAACTGCCATTGTTATGTCCTGGCTATACTCCCGTATCATTACAAAGCCGGTACTGGCGATCAGCAGCATATCAGAAAAAATGTCTAATTTACAGTTGGATTGGAAAATTGATGAACAGCGCACAGACGAATTAGGCATATTGGAGAAAAGCCTTAATAAGTTGTCCCACAATCTTTCCAGCGCACTTTCCGAGTTACAAAACGCAAACAAAAAACTTGAGGCCGACATTGAGCATGAAAAAGAATTGGAGCAGGCCCGTACAGACTTCTTTTCGGCGGTGTCCCATGAACTGAAAACGCCTGTTACCATCATTAAGGGCCAGTTAGAGGGGATGCTCCTTGGCATCGGGGCCTATAAAGACCATGAGAAATATCTGACAAGGGCGCTGGAAATTGCAAACACACTTGAAACAATGGTACAAGAAATATTGACAATTTCACGGCTGGAAACTGCGGGAGAACATCTTAGGCAAGACCGCTTGGATTGTGTTCAGATCGTCAAATCCTATTTAAGCGAAACCGAAGATTTAATTGCGGAAAAAGATTTGCAAATACATCTTGATATACCGCCAGCAACTTGTATAAGAGGCAACAAAATGTTGATAGAAAAGGTGTTTTCAAATCTCATTGGAAATGCAGTCAATTATTCTCCCTATGGGGCGTCTATTCATATTTCCGCATATGCAAATCAAGAACAGATATGTTTTTCTGTTGAGAACACAGGTGCGCATATCCCGGAGGACAGTATTCCTAAACTGTTTGACGCATTTTATCGGGTGGAGCAGTCCAGAAGCCGCAAAACTGGCGGTAGTGGACTTGGGCTATATATCGTACAGGAAATCCTACGTCAACATGGAAGTGAATGTAGGGTCTGCAATACGCAGTCCGGGGTAAAATTCTCCTTTACAATTTAAGCACAGCAATAAAAGCGGCGGGTGGCTCACTCGCTGCTTTTCAACTACACACAAATCACAAACTAATCCCAAATGTATCACAAAAAAAGCTGGTATTCTTTAGGTATCTCAAAGAAAGGAAGGTGTTTCTTCAATGAACGCAAAAAACTTACTCGCATTAGCCCTTGGCGGGGTGTTGCTTGTTGGGTGTTTAGCCGGGTGCAGTACGGCGGCGGCATCCCAAGGCAGCGGCACTTCCCCTATCAGCACTACTTCCCCGCAAATTTCGAGTGCGTCCAGCCCGCCCCTCTCCGCAACGGCTGAAGATGGAGAGGCTGTCACCAATGTTTCTTACGAGGAACAGTTCAAACCCTATGAGCAGTTTGGCCTGACATACGATGCCAGCAAAAATGAACTGCAATACAATGGTAAAGTGGTACGGTGGTTTGAGGATTACTATACCGTAGAGGATGGTATCCAGGCTGGCCAGGACTTTTTCAACGAAAACGGAGAAGTCGATGTGTATGCTGTCCGCGATTTCAGCAATATTGTCCGGGCTGACGATGGCTCCTTTGACCCCAGCGGAAAGCTGATTGGCGTAAAGGAGTTTTCGGCGGAAGAATTTGCCGCCCGTGACATTGAGGCAACCAAAAATCCGCCATCTTCTGTTGCCATAACTGGTGATCCACCTACTGCCAAGGAACTCGAAGATAGGGCAAAGGAATATGAGGCGTTTGGTGTCACCTATGACATTAAAAATGACCAGTGGTATTTCAACGGCGAAAAGGTTCGGATTTTTCAGGACGTGCTGATTTCCAACGGCGAAAGCCTGTCCGGGGGAAACTTCCACGGCGCACTCCGCACTCTTGGAAGCGCAGACGGCACTATCGACATTTACACGGTGCGCGACTTTACAAACCTGGACGCTAACGGGTATGGGACGTTGACTGGCGTTGAGAAGTTCAGCCAAGAGGAATTTGATGAACATACACGCAGAGATGCACAGACCGGCTCCGGCTTTTGCATTGTGACACAAGAATAAACAAACTGCCGCACGACGGCAAAAGAAAAAAAGCCGTCGTACAAGCAGGAGTATTATCGCGCCCACAAGCGGCGGCTTTGAGAAATCAAGGCCGCCGGATTGCCGAATACATTGAAATCAACATCTCTGACACCGCCGAGGCGGGTTGCCCCCACCAAAGTATAAAATCCCTTTGACAGTGTGTTTTCCTAATAGGAGTTAATCATAGCCATATTGTAAAACACTTAACGCAAGAACCTCCACATATTTTTTTCTATACCGGGACGTCAGCGGCTTTTTAAATGGAAACATCTCTTTAAGCAAATCTTCGCTATTTATTTCAACTTTTCCCAAAGTCTCTTTATCACTAATCATCACAATCCTCCATATACGGTGACATCCCCATTTCCTCCCAGGTAACCCCATAAGGCGCACCCCCGGATGTATAACCCGCTATATAATAAAATGTGCCATCCTGTTCTGTATAATCTGCTATATCACTTTTTTGCATCTTGCGTTGTTCACGAAGTCTTTTCCTTTTTGCCTTTTTAGCCTTCTGTATATCCTGATAGGCTTTTACTGCCGCCTTTTCCCTGTCAATCTGCTCTTTTGTTAAAGAAACGCCTAACATCTGCAACTCCGCAACAGCCTTCATGCGGTCTACGGCAAATTTTTTCCTATACGCTTTTATGATATCCCCGCCATAAGGTATACCGTCATATTCTGCCACCCACTTTTCTGCTTTAGCTTTTCGTTCTGCAAATTTCATGGCTTTCTTAGCCGCTTTGCCTTTTCCCTTTTTCATAGCGCATTATTCTCTCTTACACTAAACTCTAATACTTGCTTCTCTTTAAACAATCGTACCATAAACCAGCACTGGCAAGCAATGGATAACGATATTCTTTACGAATATCGCTATCCCCGCTCCGGCTCCTTACGTCGCCTCGCTATGCTTGTTGGGGACACCCCAATCCCCGGCAAAATACGCTCCCGCTCTTTTGTGAACACGCCTTACGGCGTGGCTTTCAACTCAAAGCAATACACTTTGAGTTTGCTCCCGCTTACGGGTCGCCCCTCCGCACTCCGCGCAGAGGTTAAAGACAAAGATTCCCCGAAAAAATCGACATACTTTCCGTCTGTGTATATAACAAATTCCACACCAGAGACAAAATAAAAAAGAGGAAAACCAGGCAAGGGACTACCTATTCCCTTTCCGGTTTTCCTCTTATCTGTCACCGCTCTGTTTCTTTTTTCTCCGCTCCGCGCGGCTCCAATCCTAAAATTATATCAACATTCTGCTTTGCGCTCTGGTAGTCGATCATCTCTTTCCGCGCCTCCTTATATTCCTCATAGCACTCTTTTTTCTCAGCCAGAAGCGCGGCATATTCTTCCGAAAGCTGTGCCACTTTTGGTATCGGCTTTCCGTTCAGGGCATCAAAAGCTGCTTTTGCCGCCTCATGCTTTGCAACCTCCTCTGCGTGTTCTGCAAGGTATTCCTTTTTGTGGCGCGACTTCTTATATTCTTTATAGATTTCCCGCGTTTTGGAATAATTGATGATATGTGTTTTTAACTGTGCGTTCTCTGCCATGCGTCCCTCAAGCTGTTTGATGCGGACAGAAAGCGCGTCGAATCTCTGCCCGGCAGTTTCAGCCCGCGCCGCCAGTTCCTCATAATCAGTGACGCCACTATCTACAAGAAAATTTAAAGTCTTTGCTGCTTCTTTCAGGTTGAAAACCTTCGCCCACCGCTCATAGCCTTTTCCTTTCCCCGCCTGCATCTTTGCCTGAATATCCACAAGGAGATTGACATTCCTTACCGCTGCCTTTCGTTTTGTTTTTGTCTCCGTTCTGGCACAAGTTTTTCCGGCCCGCTCCTGTAACGCCGTCTCCGTATATTCCTCCCCCAGACGGAAGCTGCGGGTAAATTTCTCCTGCCCCGGCGCACGGAACTCCAGCGATTTTCCCCGCCGTTTGATCTCATATCCTTCTTCCCTCATGCGGGATAAAAAATCTTCAAAATCCCTGCTCTCAGGCAGTACCCGGTCAATCGTCTGCCGCAGCCGCTCCTTGAAACTCCGCCCGCGTTTTGCCGCCGCTTTTTCCTGATAGCGCTTTCCTTTTGCTTTCGGGTTTTCGATCACGGAGTAGCCGTGTTCCCTGCATATCTGGTCGTTGAGCCTGCGCAGGGCAAAGGAAGAATTTTTATAGTTATTAAATTTGCCGTCGCACTCTAAATTGGTACTGTTAAATTCCACATGGTTATGGATATGGGCTTTATCCACATGGGTGGAGACAACAAACTGATGCTTTCCTTTTGTGAATTTCATAGCCAGTTCATACCCCAGCTTATTTGCCTCTTCCGGCGTAATCTCCCCCGGCTTAAAAGACTGGATGATGCGGTAGGCAATAATGTCCCGCTCCTGGGGCTGGCTCCGTCCGGTAGACGTTTCATAAAGCAGCTTGCTCATTTCAAATTCTTCGGCGGCAGTTTCCGGACAGCACATATACGATGACACCAGTTCCCCGTCCTTTGTCTTTTCCTCTTTCTGGTCATACTTCATGCGCGCCTGAAGCGTCTGCCCCCGTGTCTTGCTCCCCATAGCCTTTCGTGGGAGCAGGTCTGAAATTGCCATATCCGCATCCTCCTTCCTCTATTTTTCCATACCGCAGACACGCCCTGCCTGCGTTTTTTCCCTGTTTTCTGCCTCATATCGGGCGGCTATTTTCTGCTTCAACAGTTCATTATAGTCCTTCCCACAAACAAGGGGTGGCGGATTATCCACGATCACCCGGATGCGCCGGGAAAGTTCTTCATCCTCCCGCACCGCCTCCCGGATTTTCTCCATGCCCAAAATCCCAGCCTTATCATTATCCAGACATAAACTGATGCAGCCCACTGCCGGATGGTCATGGAGGAACGTAAGCAGCGCACGGGGAGCCGTCCCGCCCAGGGAAAGGTAATGGTTCTTTGTCCAGTCCTCCCCCTGCATCTTTAACAGTGATGCTACGGAAAGTGCATCAATAGGGCTTTCCGCCACAGCCACAAAGGGGCTGTCCTCATCAGCAGAAGGCAGCGAAAAACTGTAACGCTTATCACTCCCGTCCACGTCATTTTTAAATGTGCCATATATCCCGCGCAGGCAGGCATAACGCGCTTTCCCTGCACTGTCTTTTCCCACAAAGACACAGTTATGGTAGTTACGGCTCTCATACAGAATCCCTTTCCTGATACACTGGCTGATCACTTCCGCATCAATCCCCCTTCCCAGCAGATAGGACACCGCCGCTGTCCCGCACCGGTTTTCCGGCGGCAGTAAAAAGGGCTTTGCCGGTTTCTCTTTATGGGGAATATCAGAAGGCATCCGGACAGCCGCGCCCCGTTCCCCGCAGAGCGTCTCCACCGCTTTTACAAAGTCCATGCCCCGCACCTTGACCAGATAGTCAAGCGCCGTCCTGCCGCCGATCCCCCGGCTGTGCCAGTTCCATTTGCCGTTGGATATTTTAAGGCTGTCATGGGTCACAGTCCGGTATTCCCTCCCTCCACATTTTTGTAGTTCCTGCGGCTCATAAGTTTGTAAATAAGAGAGTAAATCCCACTCTTTCGCCCTTGCGATCTGTTCTTTTGTCACTCCCGGCATACCGCCATCACCTCCAAATCAAACGCTGTCACGCTTCGCAGCCCATCTTATTGATAAAAAAAACAGGCGCAGAGAAATCATCCCCTGCGCCATGTGTCTTTACAGGCTTGCAAATTTCCGTATCAGGGAAAGAAGCCCTGCCTGTGCCGCTGCGTACCCTTTGCGCAGATCCTCCACATCCTCAGCATAAAGGTTGCGCGTCTCATTACAGCGGCGGGCTATCTGGTTTGTGTTTGCGGACAGGGAGCGGAAAAGTTTTGTCAGTTCCTTCACGCTCTCCATATCCAGGTGGACGATATAGCCGTCCACCGCCATCTTCCGCAGGTACGCGCGCTTATTCCCCGTGCCTGCCTGCTCCATCTTTTTCTCGATCAGGGCCATTTCCTCCGGGCTTACCTTAAAATAAAGCCCGATGGTACGCCCTTCCGTTTTCCGCATCAGATCGCCTCCCTTTCCTGCCCGCGTTCCGCTCCAAAATTAGCCGGCGCAGGACGTTCATATTCTTTCAAAGTTTTCAGGATGGAGGGTTTTTCATTTCCCCGCTCCGCATCTTCTTCCGTCTCCCGTGGCGGTTCTGTGCCGCGCCCTTTTTCCTCGTTATCAAGGACAGTATTCAGTTCCGCCAGACGCGCCGATTTCTCCTGAAGTTCCGCTTCCTGTGCAAAAGGTCTTTCTGCTTCCTCTTTTGCGCTTTCCAGTTCTTTATGCAGGCGCGCCATATTCTCCTTATGGTTTGCAAGGCTCTGGGGGATTTTCTCCAGTGCGTTATTGATACGCGTAATGTTTCCCACCACATCATCAGAGAGTTCCGCCGTATGGGTCAGGTGCTGCTTCATGGTCACTTTGAATTTTGCGCCGTCAAACATGAGCTTCATCGGGAACCCACGGTATTCCCCCAATTCGATCTCCTTGCCTGGGTCATCCATCAGGCGGCAGGCCGCCACGATTGCCTTGCCCGCTTCCTTCCGCTCCGTATATACATTTCCCACGACAGTCATGGAAAACGCATCTTCCCTGACAGGGTGTGCCTCCAGTACGGGCAGGTCAGCGTTCAGGCAGTCAATATAAAGCTGGGTTTCTTTTATCTTATTAGGATAATAGCCCCGCACCTTATCCTGCATCTCATACTGCTGCGCCTGATGGTTTGATTTCAGCATTTTCAGCTTTGTAACCTGTATATCCAAATCCATTTTTTCCTTAATCCGCACATCTCCTGTCGCCAGCATCTTCACCTCTGCGTATGACAATGCAGTGGCGTCCACATCCTCAATGGAGCGGGCAGGACTTTTGGAGGTCATGATCTGTCCGATAAATTTCTGCTTCGATTCCACCAGCCCCCATGTATAAGCGTCAAATGTCCCTTTCGTAACATAACGGTATATTTTTACATGGTCATTTTCATTGCCCCGCCGCACAATCCGCCCGGCGCGCTGTTCCAGATCCGCCGGACGCCAGGGGCAGTCCAGGTCATGGGATGCCACCAGCTTCGTCTGTACGTTGGTCCCGGCTCCCATCTTCTGTGTACTCCCAAGAAGGACGCGCACCTGGCCGTTTCTCACTTTTGCAAAAAGCTCTGCTTTCTGTGTCTCGGTACCCGCGTCATGTATAAAAGCGATCTCCTGGGGCGGGATTCCTTTTGCGATCAGTTTCTTCCGGATATCTTCGTAAACGCTTGCCTCCATAGCAGTCTCTTCCTCCGTCGCTGCGGCTTCCGTTTCCGTCCCTTCCGTATTTTCTTTTGCTTCCTCCTTTTTCGGCTCCGCCTTTCCCTTCGGCGTGGATAAATCCGAAAAGATAAGCTGTGTCCCCTTTGTCTCCGCGCTCTCCTGCCAGATTCTAAATACATTGTCCACGCAGGCGTTTACTTTGCTTCCGGGGTCGTCGGGGAGCAGCGGGTTCATAATGCGCTGGTCTAACGCCAGCTTGCGCCCGTCCGACGTAATCTTCAGCATGTTGTCGATCCGTGGGTCGATCTTCTCTTTCCGTATCTTCTCCGCCCTGTCCGCAAGGGATTTTACCATCGCTTTCTGTGCTTCGCTGGGTTCCGTCTGCACTGTCACATACTCTGCCTCCGGCACCGGCAGTTTTAACATATCCGCCGTCTGTATGTCAGCAGCCTCCTTCCAACGGTTGATCAGCTCCGGCAGGTTATAAAAACGGGCAAACCGCGTCTTTAGGCGGAATCCCGTGCCCTCCGGCTTTAATTCCACCGCCGTCACCTGCTCCCCGAAAGTCGCCGCCCAGTTGTCAAAGTGTTTCAGGCTCCGTATCTTCCCCGTGCTGTCCCGGTAGCCTTCCTCCAGCATACTGTACTGGAGATAGCGCATCATGGTATATAATTCTACCATTGAGTTACTTACCGGGGTGCCGGTGGCAAATACCACACCGCGCCCTCCGGTGATTTCATCCATATAGCGGCACTTCGCAAACATATCGCTGGACTTCTGCGCGTCTGTCTGGCTGATGCCTGCCACATTACGCATTTTCGTATGCATGTAAAGGTTTTTAAAGCTATGCGCCTCGTCCACAAAAAGACGGTCAACACCCAATTCCTCGAATGTGACCGTATCATCTTTTTTCTTATCATAGAGTTTCTTAATCTTCGCTTCCAGGTTCTTCTTCGTTTTCTCCATCTGCTTGACCGTGAATTTTTCTTCCCTGTTTGCCTTTGCTTCCGCAATGGCAAACACGATCTCGTCAATCTGATCCTGAATAATGGCCATCTGGCGCTCCGGTGAAATGGGGATTTTCTCAAACTGACTGTGGCCGATAATCACAGCGTCATAGTCTCCGGTAGCGATCCTCGCGCAGAAACGCTTGCGGTTCTTTGGTTCAAAATCTTTTTTTGTAGCCACCAGCACCTTCGCTCCCGGATAAAGGGTTAAAAAATCGCCGCCCCACTGTTCTGTCAGGTGGTTCGGCACAACCATAATGGACTTTTTACACAGCCCCAGCCGCTTACTCTCCATTGCCGCCGCTATCATCTCGTAGGTCTTTCCTGCGCCCACCACATGGGCAAGCAGGGTGTTCCCGCCGTAAAGGATGCGCGCGACAGCGTTCCTCTGGTGCGGCTCCAGTTTGATCTCCGGGTTCATCCCGATAAAATTGATATGTCTCCCGTCATATTCACGGGGACGGGTGGAGTTGAACATCCGGTTATAGACAGCGCATAAATCCGTGCGCCGCTCCGGGTCTTTAAAAATCCAGTCGTGGAAAGCCTCTTTCATGGCGTCCTGCTTCTGCTGCGCGATGGCTGTCTCTTTCTCATTCAGGACACGAATTTCCTTCCCGTCAGCATCCCTGTGTGTATCGAAAATCTGAACGCTCCGCTGGTTTAAGCTGGCCTCAAAAATCTCATAGGCATTGATCCGCTTTGTGCCGTAGGTAGTATGGACGCGGGTGTTCGTGATGCTGTCTTCCGATTTCCCCTTTATCCGCCATTCACCCGTGACATCCGAATACAGCACGTCTATCCTCCCGTTCTGGAGCCGACCCGGTGTCTGGAGCAGTTCAAATAAAAACTGCTTATAGTATTTTGTGTCTATCCAGGGAGCGCCGATGCGGACACTGATCTCCGGTGCTGTCAAATCTTTTGGCTGCACGGCAAGGAGCGCTTCCACGTTTGCGGAAAATTCCGGGTATTCCTCCGCCGCTTTCTTTGCTTTTTCCAGTTTCCTGCGCACATCCCCGGAAAGATACTCGTCCGCAGTCTGCCAGCCCTTATGCCAGTCTGTGTTTTCCTCCGAAATAACTGCCGGGCCGCTGTCCGGGTCTTTGAAGATAATGCCCTTTAAGTCGGAAATGATCTGGGGTATCTTATCCCCGCCTCCCATCAGGGACGCCATAAACCCCAGATCCACACAGGCCCTCTCCCCGATAGAAACGCCCAGCGCTTCCACTGCCGTATCCACGCTTGTCACCGGCTGGCGGTGCTGGATCGTCCGTTTTGTGAACATATCCGCCTTGCGCTTTAAGTTCCCTTCCTCGTCCAGTACCTCCAAAGAGCATAACAGCGGGTAAGAAGAATCCTGCCGGAAAGCAAGACGGTTCCCGGCGCTGCCAAGTAGCCCGTACTTCTTCTGGAAATTATCATACAGTGCATTGAGCTTCGCCTGCTCCTTCCCGACTTCCGCATCCTCCGCGCCGCTAAGCTGTAAATCAATGAGCCGCCTTGCACTGTCCCGGATGGCGATCATGCCCCGGATGCGGGCTGCAGGCGTTTTCCCCACTTCGATCTGTCTCATGCGGGAATTTTCGCGGAAATAAAGTTTCCCGCCTTTTTCCGTAAAACTGAAATTGCGCACATTGGGGTCTGCCGGTATGGTTTCCGCCTTTTCTTCTTCTGCCTGCTCCGGCGCGTCCATGTGCAAAAGTTCCCTGTCCGGCGTTCTGATATGTGTGACTGCCTCTGCAAGCTGCTCTTTTAAGTCAGCCCCTTCCAGCGGTACACATGCCGTTTCCGTGGCATTCCCATACATGTTCTCCCAAAAGGCCATTTTGCCCAGCACCATATCCGGATTTTGCAGGTAATAATTATTTATGGGGATGCCGTCTTCCGTCTGCCCCACGTTTACCCAATCCGGCAGCTTTTCCGGCGCACTGCCCCGTTTCTGGAAAAACAGGATATCCGCTGTCACATCCGTACCTGCATTGACTTTGAAAGCATTGTTCGGCAGGCGCACCGCTCCTAAAAGGTCGGCTTTCTGTGCCAGTGCCTCCCGTACTTTGCCGTTTGCCTTATCCATTGTCCCCTTCGAGGTGATGAAAGCCACCACACCGCCCGGACGCACCTTATCCAGTGTTTTTGTGAGAAAATAATCGTGTATCAAAAGGTTCTGTTTGTCGTACTGTTTGTCATGCACCTTATATTCCCCAAAAGGCACATTCCCCACCGCAAGGTCAAAAAAGTCATTGGGGTGTTCCGTTGTCTCAAAACCGCCAACAGTAATCTCTGCCCTCTGGTAAAGCTGCTTTGCGATACGCCCGGTCAGGGAATCCAGTTCTACGCCGTAAAGGTTGGATTTTTCAAATTCCTCCGGCACAAGCCCGAAAAAGTTCCCGATGCCGCAGGACGGCTCCAAAATGTTCCCCGGCGTAAAATCCATGCGTTTCACCGCTTCATACATTGCCTTGATGACTATGGGGCTGGTATAGTGGGCATTTAAGACCGTGCTTCGCGCCGATTCATACTCTGCCGGGGTCAGGAGTTCTTTTAATTCTGTATATTCCTTCCCCCACTTTTCATTGTCCGCGTCAAATGCCTGATGAAGCCCGCCCCACCCTACATATCTTGATAAAACCTCCTGTTCCTGCTCCGTGGCGAGACGGTTTTCCGCCTCGATCTGTTTCAATATCCGGATTGCGGCAAGGTTATCCTGGTATTTTGCTTTCTGCCCTCCGGTTCCCAGCGCATCGTCCGTGATATGGAAGTTATGGCGGTCAGGGCCGAAATGGAGTTTCTCTATGACAATATCGTAAGGAAGCCCTGTGCTGTATCCTTCTGCCGGGCCTTCCGTGACAATCTCCCCGCCCTCGATCTCCACCATATCCGGGGGTTCTTCTTCCTCCCTGCCGGTGGTTTCCCATTCTGTCGGGGTGACGCCTTCCCTTGCCCCCTGCATTTCTTCCCACCGGATTTTTTCATTTAACTCCGCTTCCAGCCGTTCCTCTATGCTGGGTTCCAGATAGATAAGCTGGTCATAGTCCAGAAAAGCAAGTTCCCCGTCGATCAGTTCCCGCAGGCTGTCATACTGCCGCTCCTCCACACATTTCCCGTCCACATACTGGATGAGGGAAAAGTGAATCAGGTCTACATTCACCTGGACTTCCAGCCCGCCGCTGTCTGTAACGCCATAGGCAAGCGGTACTTTTGCCAGGTTGCCAAAATCCACGCTGTCCTGCTCATATTCGTCAAGACAGAAATCCTCGATCAGGCGCTTTGCTTCTTCCAGCTCCGAACTGCCCTGTCTATCCAGAAGTTTCTCTACGGAAGCGTCCAGACGCACAAGTTCATCAAAATCAAGCCGGGACAGTTCTGTGTCAATCAATTCCCGTATACTCCCATACTCCCGCTTATCCACGCACACGCCGTCAAAAAACTGACTGATGGAATGCTCCAAAAGGTTTACTTCTACCTGTATATCGTGCTGTTCATCCTCCGTATTGGTGAAAGCGATCTCCAGATGCTCCGGATTTCCCAAATCTACAACGCCATCGTCATACTCGCTATTACAGAAATCTTCCAACAGCCGCATTGCCTCTTTAAAATCTGCACTGTCAGCCAGCGTATGCGTTTCTTCCTCCTGCCCGCCTGCCTCCTTTTCCGCCTGCAGTGCTTCTTCCGGAAGTTCCCCGCTCTCTAAACTGTTTTCCCATTCCTGTTCCACACATTCCCGGACAAAGGGGACGGATTCCTCCCGGAAGATCGGGAACCATCCCTGCATATCCAAATCTTTCAGGCTGACACGTCCGTTTTCGTAATCAATGCTGTCAACTTCCATGTGCCGCCCGTCAATGGTAAGCTTCATCCCAAGGGGGATATAGTCAGCAATGTCCCTCTCTTTCACGATCTCATAAGGCGCATTTTCCCCGCGTTCCGGGTCAGGTCTGGCGATCACAACGCTCTGTCCGTGTTCTAACAGGTCTTTTACCACCGCCTGCCATCCCTTCCCTCCGGTGACGGGTGTTTCCCCAAGACCGGGAATCTCCTTTGTGAGCAGCTTTGCAGAAAGGGCCGGAGCCGCCGCCTGTGCATCTTTGCCGTAGAATAAAATATATTCCCCTACTTCTACGCCCACCAGCTTATCCGGGTGTTCTGCTTTCAGGTTCAAGTATTCCTCCACATTGGGAGTCAGGTTCGTGTCTTCCTGTTTTGTTCCAGCGCCTTTTTCTGTTTCCTCCAAAACCGGCGCGGGTTCCTCCTGAATAACAGGTTTGCTATCCTGATAGGAAATCTCCGTGCGGTTCCCGTCTGCCTCCATGACAGCCCGCTCCGGGATATAATCCTGTATTTCAATGTTATGGAACCACTGGTTCGCAAACCGGTTTAAATCCTTGCGCAGCTTCGGAATCCACCTTCCCGGTTCGGGGTATACCTGCTGATACAGCCCTAAACTATCCTGCTGATAGGTAAGCGGCTCCAATGTACCTTTTTCATGGTCAATCCGGAAGGTCATTTCCGGGTCGGCCATAGTATCACCGTTCTGCCGGTAATAGTGCGCTATGGAAATTTCACCGTTTCCAATCGCTTCTATGTGCAGCGGCATCATGGATTCCCCCGCCTTAAACTGCATAGCTCTATAATTTTCTTTGGTAAAATCAGGGAACAGCCGCAGAAATGCCCGGTAATTCAGTTCCGGTAAAGTCCTTCCCTTCTTTTTATCCTGGGTCTTTGCTTCTCCCGTGCCCTTTCCCTCTGTCCAGCCGCTTTCTTCCGGTGATATTTCGTCCCTGTTTTCAACGCTTACTGTTTCAGGATTTTCCGTAACAGCCTGTTCAGCGTCTGCCTCTGTTTCCTTTGCCCATTCCGGCGCATCCGCATCACCTGTATGCCGCTCTATTGCATCCCTGCTGTCTGTCACCACATCCTGATAAGTACGCTCTAAAATATCCTCCACCATCCACGCCCTGAACATAGGGAGGGACTGGAAAGCATCATATAACTCCGGCTGGCTCTCCGCGATCTCGTTAATGAAAAAGCCGAGTTCATTATCCAGCTCTGCCGCCGCACCGTCATAATCTGTCTCACGGTCACGCAGGTAGGAATAAAAACTGCTCTGCCGCACGACATTGCTCAGCATGGAAAGGGCTTCCCGGTATATCTCCACCGGGGATTTTCCTGCCGGTGCCGCTTCCCCTTTTTCCCCTGTCTGGATTTCCGGCTCTGCCTGCGGCGGGGTGGAAAATACGGGTGCCTCCTGGGTGGCCGATATATTCATCTGCGTCTCTGCCGCCACTTTCCGTATCTGTTCCCGGACGATCTCCGGAAGTTCCTCATCATAGAATTTTACGCTCCTGTCAGCGTCGATATGGGCGATGGTCTTATAGTCTCCGTGTTCTTCTTCCAGACGGTTCCACACCGTCAGGCCGTTCCCCATAAAGCCATAGCCAATATCATAACGGGACAGTATATCTTCTTCCTGCGCCTTAACCTGTTCCAGACTGGAATCCGTATCTTTCAGGTCTGTGCCTGCCTGCCCTGCATTTTCCGCGCCCGCAGCCGCAAAATCAAAGGCAAGCTGCCCATCTGCTCTCTCTTTCACCTTCCCCTTCTGCTTTTTGGCAAGGGCGCGGGCGGCAGCTTCCAGTTCCCCGGCAGGTTCTTTTTCCTTTTTGGGAGCGTTCTGTTTCTCTTTCGCCTCTTTCTTTGCCGCCTCCCGTTTCTGCCTCTCTGCCCGCAGGGTTTCCTCCGGGAGCGGTGTAAACAGGGAATATTCGCCCCTCTGGTATGCGCCCATATCTTCGATGGCCTTCTGCATAATGCTGTAGCTGCGGTTTTCTTCCGGCGTTACGGTGGCAAAGGATTCCACCATATCCTCGTACAGCGCCGCGCTGTATTTTGGCTCATCCAACATGGGCTTAAAATCCCGCTCCGCCGCGTTCACATCCCACTCAGCAGAATTACCGGGGTTCGGGGTATTGGGGCAGTAATAATAAAAGGCGTAGATACTCCGGGCAAGCTGTATCTTTTCATACTCGGAGGTATACGCCATTTCTTTCGGATTCAGGTATCTCCCGGTATCAATCAGTTCCCCGATCCGTTTCTGTACCTGGTTCCAGTTCATCTTTACCGTGTCATACCCGTCAAAGCCGGAAGCCTCATCGGAACGGGTGAATTTTATCCCTTTGGAATCATGCCATTCGTCATATCCCATTCTCCCATGTCCGCCGTCTCCGTATTCGTTTTTCAGGAAATCCGCCCGCTCCTTTGCGTCATGCCCCTGCATGAAATACGAATAAATCCGCATTTTCCCCTCGGAAACGCCGCTTCCACGCGAAAACATCCTGTCAATCTCATCTTCGGTGATAAAGCTCCCTTTTGCCGGCTCAAAGCCTTCCAGAGCGTGGAACTGCCTCGGCTCAATGTCAAGTTCCGAAAGCCTGCTTAAAACAGCCTGGGGATTATGGAAATGGAAACGCATAAGGTCAGGGTCTGCCTCATAAGCGCGGACAAAACCGGTAAGTTCCGCTACAAAACCGTCGCGGCTTATCTTTTCTTCCAAAAGCCCCGCGATCTTCTCCGTACTGTCCGGGAATCCCCCATACAGTGCAGATACGCGCGGCAGATAGCCTCCCTTCACCGCTTCTTCACTCAAGTCCTGCCGCAGATACCAAAGCTGGGCCGCCAGTTCCTGATATTCATTTGCCCGCGCGGTATCTAATATCTCCTGCGCGGCATAAATGCCTCCCTCTAAGAGTTCCGATACCTGCCCCGCCGCCTGTTCCCAGGTCACAAGGGTAGCTCCGGGGATATTTGCAGTGCGTCCGGGCGCGATCTTTATCCCTTCTTTATCGAACCACATGGCATACTTTTCCCCGGCAATCGTAAGCCCTTTGCCGCCCGTGCCGTATTCATCTTGCAGGAAAGCGGCAGCTTCCCCGACAGAAGGGGATTTCTGGTAAAAAGCAGCGATCCGCATGGTGCTTCCCTTTTCGTTACTGCCACTGGTAAGCGCCCGCCCGATCACTCCTTCTGCCACCTCTGGCACCGCGCTTTTGCCGCTGGCGGGGGATACCGCTCTTTTTTCTTCTTCCTTTGTCTGGGCGATACGCTCAACCTGTTCCTCCACCGTGGGGAACAGGGACATCTGGAAATAGGCAGGCGCAGAAACGGCGGGCTTATCACCCGCCGTTTCCTGTTCTTTCTCCTTGTTTTGTCCTTCCGGTTCTACCGGTACACGATCTCCTGAAGCACCGCTTCCTCCGCCTGCGCTGTCAGGCTGTTCACCGCCTGTACCCACGCCATCTGGTCGCGCGCTTTCAGGTTCTCGTCCACTCCCCTTTCTTTCATCATCTCTGCCACTGTCTGGTCTACCTGCTCCTGTGCCTGTTCGTCTATCTGCCGCAAGTGGGGCATCAGCCGCCCCGTCAGCAGCATGGATGTGTACGTCCCCTGATGGTATTCCTGCAGGAAGGTCTGGCGCAGCATCCCGTACTTCCCGATCGGCATTTCCTCCAGTTCTTCCTCCCCGTCCAGTATCAGTCCCGGTATCTGGTAATCCCCGTTCTTTATGTATGTCAGTTCTGCCATTTTCTATGCCCCTTTCTTCACTTTCACACTTTAAAGTGTTAAATTGTTCTGTAGCTTTAGTATAATCTATGTCAGTGGATTTTGCAAGAGGTTTTTCAGCCGTTTTCTGGATATTTTCCTGCCGCATATTTATACGCGTGTTTGCCATCAACTCCCGGTCATAATTCCTGATTACTTTTCCAATCTCCTGCAATATCCCCATAGACAGGGTACTTGCCGCATTTCCAAGATGGTGCAGGACGGAAGGCGTGGAAAACTCCGTAATGCCAGCCAGTTCCCCGTCGTCCATATAATCGGAAGGCGTGAAGCCGCAGCGGGTAAGCAGAGTATACTGGACACTTGCTGCCAATGTATTCCGGAAACACACTTCAAGGTTTAACTGGTCAAATTCTTCCAGGAAACTTCCCTCCGCATCATAGGCAAGTTCTTTCAGGTATTCCGGGTAGACCTCCCTCACGGCTTTTGCCGCGATCTCCATCAGCCTGTTCCCAGGTTCATCCTCTTTTCCCTCCCCGTACCGCCTTTCCAATGCGTCAAGGACAGGTGCATAGTGTTCCTCCCTCATCTCCCACAGGTATGGCTCTCTTGCGCCGCGCACAGGCCGCGTGTCCGCCACATCAAAGACATATTCCAGATGGGGCCTGCCGGTTTCCGCTCCCCGTATCAGGGCAATCCCTTTGGAGCCTGCCTTTACCCACCGGCGCATTTTTTCATTCCACAGTTCCATCTCTGCACAGGCCGTAGCATCAGGGCGCTGTGCATAGATCAAAAGCTGCTCGTCAAACTTGTATTTGTATAACCGTGAAGCCGTGTTAAGGTACTGTTTCCATCCGTCCA
>CANDBT010000066.1 GCA_947383005.1 uncultured bacterium
ACGAAACCACCTTGATTTTTCCTAAGACTAAATACTAATATCTTTACTGATATTGGAAACATCTGGTGTGTAAGATTTACGGCATTGATGGTGTAATAACACCAGAACTGCTCTCCCGCCAATCAGTTCCCCTGCTACCGCTTTATAATATCCAGAAATTTAAATACGGCAGATAAAAAAATTTTCCAGATATTTGACATGCTCACAAACAATCCAGCAAAGGAATATATTTCAGCAAAGACTAATGCCCGTTCCATCCTCTATCTGGAAGAAAAGCGATATCCCGTCTGCAAATCTTCATATGTCCCAATATACTTCTGACACTCTGCCGCATCCATTGTGGTGTATTCCTCCGGGTAATCGGAACCAGTTTTTCCCCAGTATCTGTTGGTAGCGTAGCATTTATTACTTCCATATCAATACTTCCGTTTATAGCTGTCCAAAAATAATTATTGTATATGATAGTGTCATTACTCATGACGGAGATAGTTTCCATCACATCTCCATTTGAATTATACCATGAAATTATAGGTCCGAAGCCGTTTGTATCTTCGCTCGATTCTCCTCTTTCAAACTGAATAGATGTAATATTGTCCGTTATCTGCTGTATTATATCTTCATCAGTAACTTCAATCTTCTCTCCACTGATAGAGGTGACAGTAATTTTTTGAGGACTTTCAAGCGAAAATATTTTTACTTTAGGAGAAGAACACCCTCCCAATACTATCATGCTTACCCATAGCAAAGCTAAAACTCCCATAATTGATTTTTTCATATAAATTGTTCCCTTCACTGTCAGTCATATTGATGCAGAACACCTTATATCAATCAGATCCATCTCTGATAAGACCTGTCACCATCATAAAAGCCCCTTCAGCTTTTCAAGGAATGCCTCGTAAAACTTGCGCTCATTCATAGACAATCTCTGCTCTTCCACACTTCTTGCTGGCTGTCCCGCAAGAGGATGCTCTAAGTCATATATCCACTTATTTACTGTATTGATTGCACTTTCGACAGAACTCCCCAACAGATCCGTCTGATTCAACTCACCCTTCGACCATTTGATAGCAATCTGAACCCCCGCCGCTGTCATATAAGAGTGCTCTCCATCAGGAGTTACATATAATCCACATTTTGTAATATGCACTCCCGTTTCTTTTTCCGCTTCCATCCAAGCCTGCTTCACTTCATCTGGAGCATTTGTTCCAAACAAATCTATAATTTGCGGAATTTTTTCCTGCACCGTTTCTTTTTCCGCTTCTTCCACTTTCTGACTTGCAATTTCCGCAAAAGTCTTTCCTGTTTCTGCTTTTGTGGCTTTATTGTTTACATATCCTGTTGGGAAATAACCTGTTGTTATTCCATTGATAGCCATTTTTCTCTCCTCCGTTACTGCCAGCCGTTTTAATACAAGACACCCTCTACACCTTATTGGTGATATGCAGCCATGGCTTCATTTCTTGCTCATGAAATCCCAATATGACTGCCTGTTTATGCTTTCCTATCAAAAGAGGGCTTCTCCTCCAGATAATCTGGCAGTTCTGAAAGTTCTTCCCCTACACTGTTCTTAACAGAACGATACTCTGTCCAATAGATAGAATAAAATTCATCCTTTTTGGCAAGTTCTGCTGGTGTCATTTCATAGCTCCACCCATTGCCTGTGTTAGACAGGGCTTTTACACCCTGGCATTCAATAACAGCACCATAACCGCCCGTTGTTAAAATCGGACAAGTCAACGTGCCGCCACCTGCCAATGCAAACCTTTTTTCAGCAAGACTGCTTCCCCTGCCATCAGCCGCCTCCAAAAAATCCAATAATGTCAATTCCCCAATCCCTCTACATTTAGGGTTATTATTCTGATTTTTCATAGCATTTTTAGCCTGTTGATACAACATCTTCCTGTCCGGTGCAACATCAGATAAATATTCCGCCCTTAACTGGAGCACCTGTCTGGAAATATATTCAGATTCTGTTTTATTTGTTGACAGAGCTGCCCTTTTTGCCAGTTCCCTGATTTTACTGGTAAACTCCGCCTTCGATTTATTAGATTTACCTGCCGATGGTATGTAAGACCAGTTCGGCTCTCCCTTTCCGGTTGTTGCAATGGTAATATTCTTTATGCTGCTGGCAGAGCCACTTACTGATACGCTCATGAAACCTACCTCCCCAATAAGCAGTCTTTACATTCCTATCATTTCTCACATATTGAAAAGCGTACTGCATTTGCATATTTATATGAAACGTAGTACGCCCTCCCCAATATGTATTTTATATCTGCAAATCTATTGAACTGCCTGAAACAGATGACCTTTTCACAAGTTTGTTACCACTTTTGGCAAGCTGACTTTCTACACTTTCTCTTGTAATGCCGTCCAATGCGCCGGCTTTAATAGGTTTACCCGCTGTCCAAGTAGGATCTGCCGCTTTCGCTGCTGCAATAAATGCCTGCGTATATGCCTTTTCATACTGCGATAACGTATATCCCGCTTTTAAACGGTCATTTTTGCTCGTTTTCCTATGCAAATCTGTATAAACTTCTGATCTCTTTGTGGTATCTCCATTCCCCATGCCATTTTCCTGTAAAAACTCTTTTTTGGTAAGTTCAAACATATCGTCAAGGCTGCTTTCCGGGATAGAAATCAGTGTTTTTCTGCTTACAGCATTTTCCTCTGTCACAAGCAATCCTGCCAGTCCCGTAGTAGGATCAATATAATCTCCATCCTTATCATACTGGCTCATCAGATTTTTGATTGCCTGCACATTCGTAAACATTGCACCACTCCCGGCATGTTTGGTCATTTGTTTAATAGCAGCTTTATACTGTGCGCTGTTCGTGTCAATTCCCGCTGCTTTTAACTGTGACCGCAAAGAACCGTTTGACAAGTCTGACACTTTGAGCGGATTTACCCTTCCTGCATTACTTTTTGTTCCAAACATACTTTCAAATAAAAAACTGTAATCTGTAATTTTTGACATAACTTTGTCCTCCTTGATCCTGTTCTTAAAATCCGTTTTCACTTCTGCGCATATACTGCACTATTACTTTTATTATCGGAAATCTGTATTAAAATCCTATACATTTATCCTGAGATACAAATTTTTTCCCCGAAGTACAGATTTTTTATGTTTTTTCTCCAAATCTGCTCTAAATTATCCTAAAGCTCCCTTATGGTTTATGCCATCCTGCCTACCGGTTCAGGATCACGTCACTGTAAAATTTCCCGTCACCGTTCTTATAGAGGACGCTGCCCCCGTATTTCTCCACACACCGCTCCACGTTCAGGCAGCCGATTCCAGTGCCCCTCCCGCCTGTGCTGACCGGTTTGCCGTTCTTTATCCTTACTTCCTTTTCCACGCTGTTCTCAATGCGTATGGAAAGCATCTCATTATAGTTTCTGATATGCACCTTAATACAGCGTTCCCCGCTGCATTTTAGGACAGCCTGCATTGCGTTTTCCAGAAGGTTCCCAAAGAGCGTTGTCACATCCACCGGCTCTATGAACCCAAGCCCTGTGCTTTCCACCCTGACCACGAACCGGATGCCAATACTCTCCGCCGCCTGCTTCCTGTCCGCAAGGAGGATGTTCAGCATCGGGTTGTCGGAATATTCTTCCGGCACAAGGGGCTTCAGGATGCCCCCGATCTGCCTTGTGTACTCCATCGCCTTATCTGTCATGCCTGCTTTATATAGTTCCTCTATGGAGCGGAGATGCTTGCTGACATCATGGAGTACTTCAATAGATCTTCCGTAT
The DNA here is from genome assembly GCA_947383005.1 of uncultured bacterium. Classification (GTDB taxonomy): domain Bacteria; phylum Bacillota; class Clostridia; order Lachnospirales; family Lachnospiraceae; genus Brotaphodocola. The sequence goes on from CANDBT010000066.1 coordinate 3,754, forward strand.
TTCTCCCTCTGCCTCTCATAATGCTCAAACTGCATACTCTCCTGCTGCTTCATCATGGCAATCTGGAACTCCAATTCATTCTTTTCATCTCTCATCTTCATAAAGTAAAACAAATATATATTAACAAAAACAATACAACTCAGATTTATGCAAAGCAAAAAATAATCAGTTCCCCGTGATGCCATAAAAACAGACACAATGGTACTGCCGATGCCATATTCTAACATTGTAAAATAAAAAAGATACTGTAGCCAGCTCCGTCTGTAATCCTTTTTCCAAAACTGTCTCAGCAGGATATGGTAGAAAAATATCAAAAAAGGTTTAGAACAGACAACCTCAACACTGCTTCTTATAAGCAAATTTTTCGGTACAACATCAAAACAATTCATCAAAGAAGCAATTCCCCAGATACTGATGCTGTCAAACAGACCGATTATCCAAAAGAAACATTCGCTTTCCAGCACCCTTCTCCATTTCCTGTCGCTTTCATATAAGGAAAAACTGATGATGCCAAATACCAGAACAGTTGCTATACCATTCCATACAACACTATTTATCAGGTTTACCAACGTCAACACTGCTATTGCTGCTACTGTAACAATTTTATAGATGACCGGATTCTCAAAAGTTTTCTCATAACGGTCATTCCAGAATTGGCTCATCAGACTGACAATAACTGTACATGATAAAAAGCAACTGAACAGATATACTAAATTCTCCATATCCTTATACCCCGTTATGCTCGTCCATATTGTGTATGTATTCATTAAGCATCTTCTTAAATTGTGACACTCGCTTTTGGGACAGAGGCACTGTCCCACCGTCCTTCAAGATAATCTCATATCCTTTGATTTTCGCCACATTACACAGGTTCACAAGGATTCCCCTACAGCTTATCTCAAAACCGTAAGGCTGCATCCTCTCCTCCAGCCCGCTGATGGCATCCGGATACTCGTACACCATATTTTCCGTCACGATTTTAACCTTCTTTTTTGCCTTGATGTATTCAAAATACAGGATAGTATCAATGGGAAGCAATAGAGTAGGTTTTTCCGATTGGACACCATTTTCCTCATAAGATACGTTCCGGAATTCCAACCGCACCTCTTCTTTCCGACACTGGCGCAGGAATGCCTGCAACTGTTCCTCCAGTGCTTCCGCCGATACTGGCTTTTCCAGAAAGGCAAAAGCGTGTACAGTGTTCACCGCATCCATGCAGTATTGCCCGAAATTGGTAGTGTATATAATCTTTGCGGAATGATTTTGGCTGTAAAGTTCCTGCCCCGTTTCTATCCCGTTCCTGCCCTCCATCATGATATCCATGAAAATGAGATGAAATCTATCATCCGATTGTAACAGCTCCCCACCGGAGGTAAAGTTCGTAATCCGATATTCTTCTGTGTATTTGTCTAAAAGCGGCTTCAAGATACCTATGAGGTTATCCCTGTCCGCCTGTTCGTCCTCGCAGACTGCTATCTGAAGCATTGTTTCATGCCTCCTTCCTTAATACCAAAGCAATCACTTAACGATTTATCCATTTCTCAGTCTTTCCACTATCGTCTTTTTATTCAGCCATTCAGTCATCCGTACCGCAAGGATGCCTGCAGCTGCCGCGAAAAATACTACAATCCCCATGCTCTCCCACACATATGCCCGGAAATCAAATCCGGTAAACAGAGAAGATACATTTGCCGCCATAAACCAACCGACAGTCAAAATAATGACTATAGCAATGCTGCCCAGCCGCATACTGTCTTTAAAAAGCATACGGCAAAGCTGCTTTCTTGTCATCCCGATAGACTGCAGCATGGCTATCTGAGATTTTCTAAAAACAACATCCATAACTATGGTATTGACCAAATTAGATATGCCAATCAATCCCAATACAGAGGAAAAGAATAACCCGATAATCAATACGGAGTTTTTTTCCTGTGTATAATATGTTCTGTCCTCACTCCGGGTTTCAATACTGATCTGCGAATTATGTTCTTTCCGGATGATTGCTTTTATCTGCTCTACTTCTCTTTCATCCAGCGGTCTTTGGGAACGTACCTCCATTGCTGCAATATGCGATTTATAATTCGGATAGATTTCTTTAAATATATCGTCATTCATAACAATGTTGCTCAGGGATAAGTTTCCGGCAGCGTATGGATCATCCCCCTCCATAACTGCCATAACTGTAAAAGTTTTAGTCAGATACCTCTCCATAGTGTCATCATAGAAATCTATTGTAAGGTTATCCCCTGCATGGACTTTATTGCTGTCTTGTATGGTTTCCATAATATATTTATAACTGGGGCTTTGGTACAATATGTAATCTCCCTGTGCGAACAGCGTACTATCTACTTCCCCTTCTATCACATGAAAATATTCGCTTTCACTCTCCAGCCTGTCCACCCCTATTCCACTGATTTCCAATTTTATATCCCCATTATCCGCAAAGTACAATGTATCTGCCCCTCCAGATACCGCAAGGATTGCATCTACCTCCCTTTTTAACGCACCGCTCTGTCTTATCTGGGCATAAAAACGATAGTACAGTTCCATGCCTGCCATATCCATCTCATCCGGCATGGTTCTGCCTTTATAGATTACGTCCACGTCCTGCACAAAAGGTAAAGCCTTCACTTGTTCATAGGTCTCATAGCGGATTGGATGGTATTCATCCTCCAGCGCTTCGAAATTAGCATGATGCAGAATCCGGCATTCTTCCTGATTATGTCTTTCCACCTCTGTATCTACATTATAACCGAATACTGCATTCCCTACAGCAACGAAAATAATCCCACTCAGGGAAACTGAAAGGACTGTAACCAGCTTTTTCCTTTTATGGGGAACATATCGGGCGGCATCAACTGGCGACAGGGATGCAGCTTTCCTTATGATCCCCAAAGAACCGATACGCAACGTGACCGTTGTAAACAGGAAGGTAAATGCTGCAACCACTACTGCATTCGCCCCCTTAAAGTACATGGTAAAGGATGTCATGGCAAGTATCCGAGGTGACAGGACAAGCCCCAGAAGGTATCCGAAGCATATCCCGGCAGACATCCCCGCCAACGATAAAATCCATATCTGTCTGCGGTAAATATAAATCATCTGCTTTTGTGTCGCACCAATTGTTTTCATCATGCCAAACCATTCCACATCCATTGTAATTGATATGGAAAAAACATTATAGATAAGAAAATAGCCACTCACTACAATAAGCAATGCCGGCAAAATAACCGGAACTACCATTAAAAGAGAATACAAAAAATTATTATAATGCCTTGTCTGCACATAATTTGCCCCTACCTCCTGCCTGATCTGCTCCAATTTGGAATATACATCACTTTTTAATGCTAATGGATTTAAATCGTTAAATTTGATGTAGATATAATCCCTGCCCGCCTCCAGACAAGGATTTTTCCATTGAATAAAACCAGCTGCCGTATATATTTCCTCGTATATGCTGCTTAAATTTTTTATGGGATTCCCATATACACCGCAGATTTCCATCGGCACGGCTGTTTCCTCTTTAGAACCATTGTCAGACGTTACCACAACATATAGTAAAAGCTGTCCTCCGGCATTTTCTATCCCTAAGCGCTCTGCCAGTGTATCTGAAATCATAATATCATTTGAATCCTGGGGATAAGTTCCTGATACCGGCATGATTTTATTATGACAATAGTACCCTTCATCCGGAGCCAGCAACTCTGTCTGGATGCCTGCAAATTCATCATTTTTCAAAGAAGATGAGCTGCATGAGAGTACCAAATCAGCCCATTCCACATTTTCCATCTGTACAATTTTCTCATAGTGGTCAGGCGTTCCTATCACTGCCCCGTCCTCATAAGGTCCGGGAGCCGCTTCCGACGATTCTCTCATAGTGGCAATAAAACTAAGACCTGCCGTAAATACAAAAGACAACAGCAGCGCAGTAAGCGCTATAGCAATCACCATTACAAGATTGCGGCTTCTATGGGAGGACAGCTGCTGTGTTGCTAATTCTTTAAGAATCTGTTTCTGTCTGTTTTTGCAGAACATAAATTATCACTCCTTTATCAGTTTTCCGTCCTTTATATGTAATATCCTGTCCGCTTCCGCTGCTACGGCTTCATTGTGCGTAATCATAACCATAGTCTGCCCCAAATCTTTCAGGGTTCTTTGGAGCAGTTCCATTACTTGTCCGCTGGTTTCCGAATCCAGATTACCCGTAGGTTCATCTGCCAGGACAATCGCCGGTTTAGTAGATAGGGCCCGCGCAATCGCTACCCTCTGCTGCTGCCCGCCGGAAAGCTGGTTTGGTCTTACCCGCAGCTTATCTCCAAGCCCCAGTTTTTCAATGAGTCCTGCCACATACTCCTCGTCCACATTCTTACTACCATCCAGACGAATCGGTAAGATTATATTCTGATATACATCTGCCTCCGGAAGCAGGTTATAATTCTGAAATACAAATCCTATATTTCTCCGCCGAAAAACAGTCCGTTCTTCATCTCCGAGTTCTAAAAGGGATTTTCCCCTTATCACGACCTTTCCGGAATCAGCCGTATCAAGCCCACCCAATAAATTCAAAAGTGTAGTTTTTCCAGAACCGGATGTTCCTACAACCGCAACAAATTCTCCTTCATCTATCCCGAATGAAATATCATCCACTGCTTTAACCAGATAACTGCCTTTTCCATAGTATTTTTTTAGATTCAGTGCTTCTAATAACGCCATTGCTTATCTGCCTCCTTGTATATTTTCATTCAGGTAAATTATACATAAGTAACCTGCATATTTCATTCGTAATGCCCGACATACAGATTTTCTCCCCGAAAGACGGGTAAAAGGCCGAGAAGACGCTTGTAATTAGAAAGGCTGGAGATTACTGATTCCCCAGCCCTACACTTGGTTTAATTTCCAATTTACTGCTACTGAACGTCCATCTTCTCTGCCCACTTCAACTCCTCGTTCTCTTTCAGGAGCCCCATGTGGTACAGCGCCTGCACACAATCCGCATAGCCCTGGATGTAGGCACGCTTCTCCTGAGCAGACGCAAAATCCTCCAGGCGTTCCTTCATTTCCTCTGCCTTTTCCTGTTCTTCTGCAGGTAGTTTTTCCAGAAATACCTCCCATTCCTTCTCTGTTTTTTTCCATGCCTCCAGTGCCGCTTCAAACTCAGGAGTGCGCACATAGCTCTCCCGTTTCACATTCTCCCCATTCAGGGTGCCTAAAAACTGGGCAATCTTTAACCATACATCATTCATACCATGCATCTCCTTTACTTCACTTTCTATATCCAGTATTCCCCAATTTCGCCATTCTCCCGCTTCTATTTTCCGGCACTTCATCTTTAGAAGTATATTATCACGCCGTTTCGGTAAAATCAATTCATATACTTCATCTTTAGAAGGGGATGTCTATGAAGATCTACTGGAACGGTACTTCAAAAAATATCATAGGCCCAAAGATAAAGCAGCTCCGCACCAGACAGGGACTCTCCCAGGCCGCCCTTGCAGGCAGGCTCCAGCTCTTAGGCATGGAATGCAGTGACCTGACCATCCTGCGGATCGAACAGGGCAGCCGTTTCGTTCCGGACTATGAGGTGGCGATCCTTGCCGAATATTTTCACATATCCACAGATGAGCTGCTCGGAAAAGGGGAGACAGGACAGTAAATTCCTGCATGCTCCCCTTGTTCCTTTCATCCCTTAAACGCCTCCAGAGAAGACATGATCCCTGCCAGGGCATCCTCATCCAGATCAAACTCCATCCCTTTCGGCGTCTCCCCAGCCGTCTGCTCTCCCTGATTTTCCACATGGACATCATGGCTGCTTCCCTGCTGTTCATGCTCTTCCAGCACCTGCAGCACAAAGCGGCGGATTTTTTCATAGTCAAGGGGCTGCCCTGCCAGGCCTGCCTCTCCCGGATTCCCTCCATTCTGATAGGCCAGCACCGCATTGACAAGGTACTGGGCTTTTCCCCGCTTCATGCCATTTAACAATTCTGCTACCGCCACATGGTTCGGATCATTTCTGTTGAATCCTATGGTGGTCACAAAAGCATTTTTCTTTCCCACGGCAGTCACCTGCCTTTCCTCTGAATCTGGTAGAGCAACCCATATCCCTTCGCATTGGCCCGGATATCCTCTATGAACACACAGCGCCCGATCTTTTCAGAATGCTCCAGATACTCCCGGAGTAAAAGGGCACCTCCCCCGATAAACACCACACATCCCGTCTTTAAGTCAATCCCGCGTTCTCGGAACGTCCCCAGCAGGTCATCCACATAGGTTTTGGTCATTTCCCGGACTGTCTTCTGAATCCGTTCATCATAATCCGTTTTCTCCTCCCGGATCATCCGGTCCACATCACCGTCTTCCAGTAACATATCATGTTCGGAATTGATGCGGGAGATAACCTTATTGTACAGCGTGATCACACCTTTTTCCAGAGAATCGCAGGCAGACAGATCCGGCTTTCCGCTGCGGATCAGCAGATAATCCAGCGTGAAACCGCCGATATCCACTGTGACCACTTTGTTAAACTCCGAAATCTTCGGATAAATCGTCATGGCTGCCGCATAGTCCTGGGGAAATGCCGACACCTGTTCGATCTCTACGGTATAAGCTTTCCCCTTGTATGTAAAGCTCTGCCGGCCCCGTTTACTGAAATACTCCTGAAACTTCTTATACAGCGCTCCATAGTGCTTCGGCGGCAGGCCTACCGGAAGCTCTGCCTGAAGAATCACATCATTTTGACAGAGCGCCTGCTTTTCGGCTTCCATGGCAATCCCGAACAGTGTCAGGATAAAGAACCTCTCATCCACAGTTTTATCCCTCATATACGGGATGCGCTGCTCCGTCAGTGCATAATAACGTCCGTTATAATACATATACTCCCCCAGAGCGGGCCTGCTGTCACTCTCCACCAGGCCGGAGGTAAAGATAAAATGCTCTGTTTTCATGTTACGGTTCCCATGGTCTATGGGTATCATCATTTTCTGGTACATAGTGCCTGTCTCCTTTTCTCTTTTATTTGTTATATACGCACAGATTAAGTAAAAGCCAACAGCTTTTTACAGATTCCGCACATTTTACTTACGGTCTGCATAAAAAAGGGAGTGGAATCCCTTTTTGGGAAGACCACTCCGGTTTTCAACTGTTATCATGAAAGTTCTTTTTTCTTCTGTTCCAACCCATACAGGTAATCATCCACACCCTTGACATGCTCTGCCCAGTCACCTTCTGCGTCGCAGTCCCAGGTGAGCATCTTCATGGGCATTCCCAGATCTCTGCAGATTTCCGCAAGTTTCTGGCGGCCTCTCTGGATATTCTGCCGTTTGAGATTTTTCTTCTCGCAGGGGATACACCCTTGCTTCCACAATGGCCACCTGGTCCGTCAGCTTCAGGATATGCTTTACGATCTTCCCTTCCGGGTATTTCAGGCGGAACCAGAGCTTACGGAACGCCACATCCAGATAATATCTGGCAGGCTGCCCCTCATCCTGGATCGTCCTCATATACCTTCTGGGATCAAACCCTTCCACTTTGTTCAGATTCTGTATCTCTGCCACTTCCTCATACATGGATCCCGTATTCATTGTCATTTCGCTCATTTTTTCTCTCCTTCCTTATGGGGAGGGGATCTGTAAAATAAATATCCTCCTCCCCTGTTTTCCTTGAATTTTTATGATACTTTTTTCAGTGAGAATGTGAACTGGCCGTCCATGCCCTCCACAAACTCCATATTTTCCGGCAGGCGGATTTCTTTGTCCATCTCCTCCGGCATTCCGCTTCCTTCCATTTTCCTGGGGACCTCTGCCGTTTCTTCCGGTCCGGAATGCTGTGAAAATCTCCAGCGGTTCAGATGATAGAATGGTGTATACCAGACTTCATTATCCGGATGAAACATGGGCTTTACCAGCGTATCCCCGATAATGACAACCGCAGGGCACCCCAGAAGGGAAAGCTGGATATAACACATCATGGCCGCTGTATGGTCGATATCCTGGGCCACAAACAATACCTGTTTCTGGTAATTGAGTCCGTTCCTTTTTGCTGCATTGGCAAATGCGATCAGCATAGCGCCTGCACCGCAGGCCGGATCGTTCACACTGATATAGCCGTTTCGCTCCAGCTCCTCTTTTTCACTCCCGCCGGCAAACTGTATTTCTGCCATAAACCTGCTGATATCGTAAGGGGTAAAAAACTGCCCTTTCTGCTCCTGCTGAAGCTCCAGCCGGTGATAGAGGCTTCCTAAAAAGTCCTGCTCCGGATTTTCATCCAGCGCCAGCGTGACAATCGTCAGCATCTCCGGAAAAATTTTCTGTTCTTCTGCCGTGTATCTGCCAATGACCGAAAGGTACTGTTTTTCCCTTTCTTCCCGCTCCGGAATCGGAAACACATTTGCCAGGGCCGCTGCAGACAGATACAGGAAATCATTCCATATCTGCCATCTGGAATACCGGTACGCATACCGGTCAATGAGACAGCAGAATTCCTTTTGATAATCTCTTTTTTCCAAATTTTACCTCTCTATTCCGGCAGGCGTTTGACATGGATCTCGAAATCCATATCTGATCTGCTTTCCCTGACAATAATGCTCTCGTGGTCTCCGTCCATTACCTTCAGTCCGCCAAGTGCGACGGCCTCTTCGATTTTGGACAGAATCCTTTCCTTTTCCATAAGCTCATCCTGACAGCCGCAGCTCTCACATCTGCACTCAGATAATGTGCAGCGGTACTGTCTGCCGCTCTCCGGCATGGAAATGTACGGATCGCATACCTCATACCCATGCCTGCATAAAATAGTAACGATCTCTTCCGATACTTCCCTGAGAATTTCAATATTCCAGGGGAATTTCTCTTCCGCTTCCGTTTCACCCAATTCCAGCAGGCCTTTCAGATAGGTGTAGGTCAGATTGTCTATATCCTCCACCCTTTTCGTCATCTTTTCATTCATCTCTACTTCGTTTGTTTTTCTGATATGTTCCATTTCTCTTTTTCCCTCCTTGATTTTCTTATAAATTCATTACCTCCTGCCAGTATCCGTTCTCCTCCTGCAGGGCTTTCTTTTTCTCTTCTATCCGGTTGTACTCCTGTATGACACGCTCTCCCAGACGGGTATTACGCCGGGTAAATTCCGTATTATGAATCGCCATGGCAACGGCCCTTTTATCCCCAACAATCAGTACCTGCTGCTTTGCCCTGGTAATGGCTGTATAAAAGATATTCCTTTTGAGCATGCCGTAAAAGGCTGTAATCCACGGAAGGATCACCACCGGGTATTCACTTCCCTGGCTTTTATGGACGGTGGTCGCATAGGCATGCTCCACCATATCCATCTCGTCACAGGTATAGTCCACAACCCGTCCGTCCGAGAAGGTAAGCTTTGCTTTTCTGGTTCCTTCCTCATCCTCATAGATATCTGTCACATAACCGATATCCCCATTGCTGACCTGATCCCTGTTCTTGTTATGGATGATGCGGTCCCCGATCCGGAAAGTATGCCCTCCGGACTGGATCTCCATGCTGCCGTCTTCCTTCCGGCTGCAGATTTCCCACAGCCTTTCATTCAGGGCATTGACACTGGCATCCCCTTTCCTTCGGTACGGGGACAGTACCTGAACCTGATCCGTTCCGAAACGGTCTGTACAGGTGCGGTACAGTTCCACTACAAGGTCTCCTGCAGTCTTTGCATTTTTTGCCGGGATAAAGGTGAAGCCTTCCCCATAATCCAGAAACGTATTGTTTTCCTGCATCCGGTGTGCATTGGTGATGATCCTGCTGTCCTCTCCCTGGCGGAATACCATATCAAGGACTGTCACCGGGATTACACCGCACTGTACCAGCTCCCGGAATACGTTACCGGGGCCCACACTGGGCAGCTGGTCTATGTCTCCGACTAAAACCAGACGGCTCCCTTTCCGGATATGGCAGAAAAATTCAAAGGACAGACGCATATCGGACATGGTAAATTCGTCCGCTATGATAAAGCCGGCCTCCAGCATATCTTCCGTTTCTGCACTGTCTTCATCGCAGGTAAGTCCGAGGGCACTGTGCATGGTCATCGCCTCCATGTGCCCCGTACTCTCCGCCATCCTCCGGCTTGCCCTTCCTGTAGGTGCTGTCAGAAGAACATCTGTCCCTCCCAGCTTTTCATAGATATAGAGCATAACTTTCTGTACCGTGGTCTTTCCCGTTCCCGGTCCCCCGGTCACAATGGATACCAGATGGGTAAATGCCTTCCGTACCGCATCCTCCTGTCTGGAGGACAGCGTAAGGGAAAGTTCCCTCTGGGCTTCCTTTAAAAGGATGTCCAGTCCTGCCGGCACCGCACACTCCTGAGACAGAAGCCCGGCAAGTGCTCTGGCAGCCCCGCATTCATATGCGTACTGCTTTGCCGGATACAGCGCCCCTTCCGTATAGTAGAGGTGCTTTTCCTGTACCAGCTGGTAGAGTCTCTGATAAACTTCCAGCTCCGTCACGGCTTCTTTCCTGCAGCCAGTATTCAGCTGTTTATATACCTTTTCCTGAAATATCTGCTTTTCCTGGTAAAGATTCCCCAGCTGCAGTTCCTGCTCCATGCAGTAGTCAATGCAGCCGTCGATCCGCATGGGATCATTCAGACAGCATCCCATAGCCCTGGCAATCTTATCAACGGTCAGAAATCCAAACCCACTGACGGAACACAGGGCAAAAGGCTGGTTCTTTACTGTTTCCAGGGCCGCATTTCCAAAGCATTCGTATATCTTCTGTATTTTCTTAGGCGTGACATCAAAAGGCGCCAGAAGTGCTGCAAGGTCACGGACTGTCCGGCTTTCCTGGTAGGAATCCAGAATGGCATCCAGCTTTTTCTGTGTGATCCCCCGGATCTCCAGAAGGCTCTCCGGATACTGCTCCATAATGTCAAAAGTCCTTGCCCCGAAACGCTTCACAATCAGCTCCGCCGTCCGGGGGCCGATTCCCTTTATCATCCCGGAGCACAGATAAGCCTGTATTCCTTCCTCTGTCTGGGGCCGGATCTCCTGCCAGCTGTCTGTCTGAAACTGAAGCCCGTATTTGCCCTTTATCCATGTTCCCTGCAGGTCGGCTTCCACCGCATCCGTATCAGGCAGGCTGTCCCCCTTTGCAGTGAACTCGGCGCCCTTCCCTTCATAATGCGGATCCTTTGCCTCCTTTGGGATTTCCTCCATCGTATGAAATACGAATACACAATACCCGTTATCCCTGTTGCAGAATATTTTCCTGACAAATCTGCATCTCATCTGTTCTCCTCCTTTCTTCTGTCCTTATCAGGGCAATCCCGTCCGGACGTTCCCAAAGACTGTATACCGGAATATTGCATTCCAGCGCTGTCTTTATCTCTCCTTCCATTCCGCTGCTGATGCGGTTCCCGCAGACAAGCACTGCCCTGCACAGCTTCAGCACGGATATGCCAAAGGCCAGGCAGAGCTCCCTTTCTTCCGGTATCCGGTCATCTAGATAGGCCGGCAGGAAACTGTGGGGCGCAATGGCCCGGCAATGGAACTGCCGGACCACAAGCTCCGCATAATCGGATGCTTTCTTCATGTTCTCCCTGATCTGCTGCTCTGTGGGCGCAGACAGCGGGGAACAGATATATACCAGTTCATTCTTCTTTATCATGCTGCTCCTTTCTTCTTTACAGAAAAGCGCCTGCTTTCCGTCGTGTTCACATAGTCATCATAGACATCCGGAAACTGTATCTTTAAGCGCTCCAGTCCCTTTTTGTCTATGCCCGTGCGGTAGGCGGGATTATAGGAGACAAGATACTCTACCTGCCCGTCCTTTAAGACGCCGGTACAGCTTACACCCATATCCTCCACGATCCCCGCATAGGCTTCCTTCATCAGGCCATCCAGCTTTTTTACTTCGCTCTCATGCCGTGCTTTCTCTTCCTTCAGCTGCAGGTATCTCTCCAGCTCCACCACATGTTTCCGGTCCAGATTCACCTGATCCGCATCCTTTTCTGCAGGGCCGCAGTGCCTGCGGATGCTTTCCAGCACCAGATCCGGTTTCTCTGTGTAGGGAGGTTCGACGCCTTTTTCCACATACTCCTTCCAGAAATATTCCTCCTCTGCGATCAGGTCCTCCTCAATATCCAGGTCCCGCTCCACACAGCGGATGATAAACTCAGACTCATTGTTCCCGTACAGGCAGGCGAAATAGACTTTATCCAGATTCAGAACCGCCATATAGTGCCGTCCCTGATACTCATAATTAACCGGAACGGAATCATTGCTCCATTTGTTCTGGCAGTTGTAATTAGTGGTCTTACATTCCAGAATGCCTGTGGTTCCGTCAGCAAAATCAATGAAATAATCCACATCTGCCAGCATGAACGGATACAGCGGATGCTGAAACATCTTCCGGATGGCGTAGACCTTAAATCCGGTCTTCCGGGCGAAGATTTCAGCTACCAGATCCTCCAGACGATGGCCGACTTCCTTTGCCACCCAGTTGTCCTCTTCCTCATCCATGACCGGCTGGATGCCCCGTTTGTCATAGTAAAGATCCCTTTTCGTACAGAAAGGGGACATTCCCATGACTGCGGCAGCATCGCTCCCGCCGATTCCCCTGCGGCGCCAGGAAAGCCAGTCCTCACGGCATAAGTTTTCCGTGTCTACCAGTACCGCCGCCTCATAATTTAAGTTCAGACTCATATTTTCTCCTTTCACGGCAGAAAAAAGAGAAGGACAGGCCCTTCTCCATCTGCCGGCTGTATTTAATTTTTCTTATCCGTCTGTTCCTGTGCCGTCTTTCTGGCAGAAGTGTTCTGTTTCCGCCTGGCTGCCAGGACTACGGCATCCTCTCCCACATCTTCCTCTTTCCTGTGGTTTTTCTTCCTGCACTTTTCAATCGCCGCTTCCCGGTCATATCCGATCTGCTCCGATATGAGCTTCTCAATCTTCAGGCAGCGCCTGATATGGAGCTCATACTGTATCCGGCCGCAGGCATTCATGTGCTCACCTTCCTCCTCCAGATATTCTGACAGAAGGCCGGCATAGTCTGCCAGCGCATTGCAGATAACAATCAGGTCTCCCTGACAGCTCTGCACACAGTCAAACTTATTTCTCTCCAGATGATAATAGCGTACCGGAACCCCGGCAGCCTCATCCTGAATCACTTCTCCCGTAATTTCCACTGTCTCTCTCACCATTTGTAATCCCCCGGAATGTCATAGTCTGTCCAGTGAATGGATAAAGCCCTTGCAATGTTCTCCTCCATCCTGGCAATCTTACTGCCTTCCTCTCCTTCGCAGGCCAGCATATACAGTATCTCTGAGATGCCGAAATAAATCTCATGGGCTGTACAGGGATCTTCCCCATACTGGGCTTTGAACAGTTCTACAGCTTCCGCTTCATATTTTCTTGCTATCCCCAGTCGGTCCATGACACCTTTCATGCAGTTGACCGGATTCAGAATCTCGACGGAGAGCAGCTTTACCAGGTTCCCGGCTGCCAGCTGGTACTTTCCGTAAAGCATCTTCAGCTGTTCATCAAAATCGCTGATCCGCGTCCCGTTCCTGTGTCCAAGGCGGAGCGGGCTGCCCAGGTTGATGGTTGTGTTCCCGTTCCCGGAGAGGAGCATGGGATAAATATTCGCTCCGCCCGATCCGGTATCAGAAGTCGTGATCCGTACCGCAGGCTTCATTTCCTCCGGCTCTTTTCCGTGCAGACAGAGTTCTTTTTGGTATGCCTCCAGAAGCTTATCTTCTCCGGACAGCTCCCATAAGGCAGATGCCATGTCATGCTCATAAAATCCACCCAGCCAGGTGCAGCCTTTAAATTCCGAATTAAAATACTCCACGGAATGCATGAAGATCTGTTCCATGTTCAGCACTGCATAGTCATGACAGTCTCCGCCCAGCACGGCGCTCACCTTTCCTTCCGAAATGCGCAGGAGTGCTTCTCCCTTCGCCACCTTCAGGCAGTCGTTCAGGATACGGGCATAGACGTTTTTCTCCACTCTGCGGAGTCCGGCTCCTGAAATGCCTGCCCGGTCAAGGATGCTTTTGATTGCGCAGCACCGCACCGGATAATACTGGTTTCTCACTTTCAGAAGAAGCCCCGTATTCAGGATGGTATCTGTGATGATTCCTTCATCCAGGCCTTCCTCTGCATACTTCTCCCGAAGTTCCTCTGCCACCCTGCTGTCATCTGTAATTGGCACCAGGCGCAGATTTTTGGACTTTTTCCGTTCCCAGAAGGAATTCCTTCCGATGCTCTCAAGGCACTCCAGAAATTCATCCTGTTTTGCGAAGACGCCGCAATAGCTGTCTTCAAAAACTTTTGTTCCATTCATGTTTTTTTCCACCTTTCTTTTCCCTCCGTTTTCCGGAGGATTTTTAGTTTTTTATCCAGCCGCTTATGCGGATTAAGCCTTTTGAGGCATTTCTGGTATGTTTATGGTACAAAAAAAGGAATGGTCCCATACGGGGTTCCATTCCTTACTGCGTGTGGCTTTCCACAAATCCCATCTCCTGCAGAGCCGTCTGCCGGAAAATAAAAAAGTGCCAAAAGACTGCCATGCCGCATCGGAAAAATCCTTTGTTCTTCCTGATGCCCGGACAGCTCCTGACACTAAATACAATCATAAACAGCGTATGCAGTCGGCTTCTGCCGCTATATGACAGAGCCGGAACCTGCGGCTTACAGTAAACAGGCAGACACATCTGGTATGTCCTGCCGGTTTCCGTTTCCCATGACAGGTCTCGCATAAAAATCAATTACGAATTTATCTTAGCACAATATCTTGTATCATGTCAACTTTATTATACCATATCTATTATTTTGCCCTGTTTAAAATTTTTTTCAAGTATTTACCGGCCGGGGGATATTTCTGTATAAAACCTTCTCCGGACCTCCGGATAAGGTTTGCTGCTCCTTGAAAACTGAAGAGCATACGCCATCATGTATATGGGTTCCGATGGCCGGCTTTCTGCATGGATTATGCCCGGCCCGGATGAAATCGCACACAGTGCAGCCAGTCAACGCGGCCGGGAAGGGCGCAGGAAACGGTGGTGGAAGGTATGTGTAACCATCAAAAATTTTCTATAATTTTTGCAAGAAGCTAATCACCAATATTTTCAGATATGTTATACTTATAGCCAGATATTGTGTTTTCTCATATCCTGGCTAGGAAAGGAGGCGTATGGTTACAGTAACGAAGGGCGATTTAATAGCGCTGGGATATGGACCATCTTTTGCGGCAGACATCATAAGAGAAACGAAAAAACTTATGGTTTCAAGGGGACATACATACTACCAGTCACGGAAACTGGACAGGGTTCCCAAAGAAGCTGTGGAAGAATTACTGGGAATCACGATTCCCGACAAACAGAATTGATTGTACTTCTTGCACATCTATGTGAGGAGTGAAATCATGGCAAAAGATCCAATTAAAAAAGCAGGCAATGGAACCTATTACTTTCGTGCAAATTTAGGCTACCATCCCATTACAGGGAAACAGATCCAGAAATACCGCAGCGGTTTTACTACCAAGAAGGAAGCAAGGGAAGAATATTCCAGGCTGATCCTGTCGTCTGTCAAAGAACTGGATGAGAAAAAGAAGACCGTTTCTTTTCAGACATTCATTGAAGAAACGTATCTTCCGTGGTACAAAACACAGGTAAAGGAAAGCACTTATTTGAACCGCTATTCCACCATTCAGAAGCACTTTGCATACTTCTACAAAATGACAACGGATGAGATTGAACCTATCCATGTCCAAAGCTGGCAGTTGGAGCTGGCAAAACAGTTCAGCCCAAACTATATCCATGTGGTGCAGGGGCTGCTCTCCCTTGCCTTTGACCGTGCGCTTGTACTGGGTATTGCCAAAAAGAATCCATCAAGAATGATTGGAAACATCAAGTCCAAAAAGACACAGGTTGATTTTTGGACGCTGGAGGAATTTCAGAAAGTAATCTCCCTGCTCTACAAGGGAGATTATTATGAGCATTATCTCTTTATCTCTTTGTGGGTACTGTTTATGACTGGAATGCGGATCGGTGAAGCGTCTGCGCTATTGTGGTCGGATATTGACTTCGAGACAGGACTGTTAAGCATAACCAAGACCATGTATTACAAGTCTATGGACGATTTCAAACCCGTTGAACCGAAAACCCAGGCGAGCATCCGTACCATTTACATTGACGCAGATACTATAAGGGAATTGAAGGCATGGCAGGAAGTCCAGAAAAAGGTACTGAAAAATTGTGATTATGTATTAAGCTACAATGGTATACCCACAAGCAAACATACCCTTCCACGGGCATTGGAAAAACTTGCGGAGCTTGCCGGCGTACATCGCATCAAAATCCATGCACTGAGGCATTCCCATGCCTCCCTGCTTATCAGCATGGGTGAAAATCCCCTGTTAATCAAAGAGCGCCTGGGGCATGAAAAAATACAGACGACCCTGGGAACCTATGGCCATCTGTATCCTAACACCAATCTTGAAGTTGCCAATAAGCTGACCGGGGTACTACAATATACGCCTGCCACCCAGAGCATTGCAGATTATACCAGTAACCAGCACACCGCAGCTTATCACAAAGAAGTAAAATAAAAAATGCAATCGTAATGCAATAAAAAGAGGGAAAAAGCCGCAAAGCCTTGATTTTACTGGCCCTACGGCTCACCTCCGACTATTCGAACTCGGCGTGTTCTTTGTTGCTCTTAACTGTATTTGTTTAAGTTTTGTGCAAATACACGCCCTTTTTTACTTCAATTACATCATTTATTATGGCTTGCTGATTTTCTGTTGCCAAAATGTTGCCACGCATTTATTATAGCAAAACCCCACAAATTAGCAAGCCATTTTTCAAATGTTACGCAGTAAAAACCTATTTTTGAGGGTAAAGGTATAAAATATCGTTCTGCATTTATTTACGTCCTAAAGACCTTGCAAAATAAGGTTTTCAAAATGGCTAAAGCGTAACAAATCGTTCACCCACTCCTATTTTCTCCTTAACTGCCTTTATTACATGGTGCTAGCACCATGTTCATATCGTTAATAAGAGAATATATTTCCCTATATACCTCTACGAAATATCGCATTGAAAATCACATTTCTGTTTTCAGTAAAGAATACATCTTCATGTCAATGACTTTCCCATTCTTCACAGCATTACTTCTCAATGTACCTTCGTACTGAAATCCTGCTTTTTCAAGCACCCGGCAAGAAGCAGCATTATACGCAAACGGTTCTGCATAAATACGGAGAATATCGCTTTTGCAAAAAACATATTCACAAATCTGCTTTACTGCTTCGGTCATAATACCCCTGCCCCAATATTCTTCCGCAACATAATATCCTAATTCAGCAGTCTGCCTATGTATGTTTTCCTGCCGGAAAACTCCGATACTTCCAACCACTTTGTTATCTACTGTAATTGCAAATGCAAAAGTATCATTTTCATTTGCACAGAGCATAGAAGAAATATAGTCTGCTCCATCTTGTTCTGTATAAGGATATGGTAATCCGTCCCGAAGATTATCTTGTATCTTTCTATTGGAAAGAGCCACTGCTAAATCTTTTGCATCTGACAATTTCCATTTTCTTATATTGCATTTCATTTTATACCGCCTTTTATGTACGTTGACACCAACTAATTTTTAAGTTTTTTCTCCATAACTTCATAGACCAGCTTCACATCATTTTCTAACTCATAAATTCCATGCCCTACAGTTTTATAACCTCTATGCTCATATAAAAACACTGCTGGAAGTGAAGCGTCTAAAACAGCAACATCAAATTTTTTTGAAATTTCCATTTCCAAACAATCCATAATATACGATCCGAAGCCTTGCTTCTGATAAATAGGCAGCACATATAATCCCGTAATATGATTATTATCAAAGCAGCCCGTTCCAACAATCGCACCATTCTCAAATAATACGCCCATATTTCCAGACGCTATACCATCTAAAATATGTTCTTTACTATGATGTTGGCAAAAGAAATCCACTACCTCTTTGGGATAATACTTTGCATATACCACTTTAATCGTTGTATGTAAAACATTATAAATCGCACTCGCCATGTCAGAAGCCGCCGTTACATATTCCATACTTTCCTCCCAAAATATCTAAATACAAATTTTTCTCTAACCACCTATATTACATAATACCATCATGTTAAAATCATTACTAAAAAATTTATTCTATCTTTCTCGCAATATAGGAATTTATCTGCCTCTCAAATCCTTTGCCATACACAATGATTCTGGCATATTCACATATGGAGCATAATTGGGAATAATATCAAATCCCAATTTTTTATATACAGCACAAGATTCAGCTAATAACTCTCCTGTTTCAAGAATCATCCTTTTATATCCCAATTCCATAGCCCACTCTATCAACAAGGCAACAAGTTTACTCCCTATCCCCCGTCCTTGATATTCAGTATGCACAAACACTCTCTTTAGTTCTATATTTTCTTCATCATACTTTCTTATAGCACCACCGCCAACCACCTTATCATTTTCATAAACAACGATTGCTTCTTTTATTTCATCTAGCTGGTTATATTTCTTGTATTTATCTCTCTTTATCTTTTTTCCCACACGCCTGTCCAAATCAATATCAAGAAGTCGGCAGTTTTCTATAAAATCTTTATTCCTGCCGTCTGTTCTAATAAAATCCATTAAAATCACCTCCACAGCTCAAATTGATAAGTTAAATTATACCACGTTCATTCTCCATTTGCCATAAAAATGTGGAGCATAGCAACCGCCACGCCCCACATTTTTTATCGCTCCAATGCTCTCTCTATCTTCTGTTTCTGCCCTTTCAAATCGTTCTGTTTCTCATACAGACTATTGCGCTCTTTGCAGAGTTCTTTCATGCGCTCCAACTGCGCCCGCACTCCCTCCCGGCAATCCGGCTCTATCTTTTTATATTCCCCGGTCAGATTACGGATTGTATTATTGTTTTCTTTTATCTGCTC
>CANDBT010000067.1 GCA_947383005.1 uncultured bacterium
CCGCTTACCACACCTGCAATCATGCTTCCCACAAAATTCAGCACGGAAAGCAGGAGGACGTCCTGCCATGCCATTATGTCTGTCCCTTTGATGAACTTACGCAGAATGACCGCCATCGCCACAAACAATGCCGTATAAAGGAATACTGATAAAGCCATCCCAGCCGATATGCAGTGATACACCTGCTGTTGATAGTTCCCCGACATGGCATTGAGGTCTCTCATCATTATGTTTGTTGCTTTCATATAAATACTGTTCGCAATCAGGAAACTCAGACAATGGAGATTATAAAAGGCAAGCATCACAAAGACCGTTTTACCTATCTGCTCTTTATAGTTCACTGCCCCATATCCCAATATTGCCAAAGCTAAAACTACATACCTGACCCATGATGCACATGGCAGAAACCCTAATCCTGCATTCACAAGAACGAATAGGACTGCCGCAATGCCATCCCTTTTCCCCCTCCTTGCACTGAAAACTGCTGACCACAGAGCAAGGAACATTATGGCTTGTATGACGATCTTCCATATATCCAATATACTGTTTATCATTTCAAATGCTGGCTGGCTCATAGGCTTTCCTCCGAAATATAATCCATGTATGCCTGCACAAAGCCGTCATACTTATATCTTGAAAGCAGGAGTCTATCCCCATTCGCCATCCTTACCTCTGTCTTATCGTAGCCCTCCACATGGAAAAGGTTAATCAGATACCCTCTATGGATGCGGTAAAACTGCCCCGCCAGTTCTTCCTCCAGGTCACCGATCTTCGCATAATACTCTATATTTCCGCTTTTCAGGTACAGGATGATATTGTGGTTCCGGCTTTCCATGTAATAAATGTCATTCAGCGGTATTGCCCTGCCCTCGCCGCCATACTGAATCACAAGTTTTTTCTTCCGCTGCTCCGCTTCCGACAGAACCTGCCCCAACGCCCGGCTGAACACTTCCGCAAATTTCTGTTCAGCCACTGGTTTCAGAAGGTACTGGAATGCCCCTACGTCAAAGGCGTCATATACATATTTCTCATAGCCCGTGACAAATATGATGACAGGCTGCCTGCAGGCATCCATGCCCCGGATATGCCTTGCCAGCCCCATGCCGTCCAGCCCTGCGCCGGGGCCTCCCATCTCTATATCCAGAAACACCAGATCATGCTCCCTGCCATCCGACAGATACCCGTCAGCAGAGGCATATTCCGTGATACTGCATTCTGCACCCTGCTTTTTGATAAGCGAAACAAGATAAGTCCTTATATTTTTTTCATCATCGCATATTGCAATTTTTACCGTGTCTGCCACCTCCAGTCTTCAACTAACTTATCGGAAAAAACAGGGGGATTTCTAACGCCTACTTCGTGAATGGTTAATCTGGCTACGTGAATCGCAGATTTTCTATTTTTTTAGCCTAATCTTTTTTACTTTTCATCCGACAGCACTTCCAAGCAGATAATCCGGCGGAAACGGCAGGCCGCCGCTTATGAGGTGAATCTCCCCATAGCGGCGGTCTTTTGTACTGTCAAATATATAATTACCTATCGAAACCTTCAAAAATACAAAAGGACTATGTGAATAGCCCTTTTCTTCTCTTTCTTATTATTCCATTTGTTTTTATCGTTTTACTCATATACCATCATGGAAACTGCTGGAGTTTCCATGATGGTACAGAGTTTCGCCAAATAGTATCCAACTTATGCCAAATCGTTTATACTTTTTGACGTAAGCACTCTAGAACAAAAGTTCACCCTCTCCCGAATGTAAAAATACCCCTAAAAACACAAGGAAATAATGTAAGTTTCAAAGCTATGTAGTGCCGAAAGTGCCGTGTTTACGGGCTTTGTTGGCTTTCCGCAACTTTATCCACCGGAAACTAAGACACCTCTGAACGCTTGAATTATTGCTCCGAGATTCTCCAGAATCTATCCTGAGATTTTATAGGAAAATCCTTCGTTCATCTCACTACTTTTATTTCATATTAACACTTAATGATCTTTTCCTTTGCCAAACCTCAAAGATGCAGAAATTATTGTTATAAATGTTCATCATAATTCCAAAAGGTTTTTCAATGGCAATACTGGAATATATCACTTTCTCAATACACTCTTTGTACACCTTTTTAAACATATTAAGAGTGAAAGGCTGTGCACTATCCGGAATTTCACTCTTGATATGTGAAAAATCTTGTTCGCTTAATACTTCCACTAACTCTCTTTCACGATTTATTTTCTCAATTTTATAATCTTGAATTGAAATTGAATAGAAATTATTAGGAAAGTTTATTTTAGAATATTTAAAAATTTCATAGGGTTTTTCATATATTATACTTGTAGGCATAATTATTCTATTATGTACAGATTTCCCTCTAGTTATATCACCAACATCAAAACCTCGACCTACATGTTCTATTATTATTCTATCAAACTCAAAAAGGACAAATATTCCTCCATCAATTTTATATCTCGGAATTATCTGATTTGTATTCAACTTATATGGATTGACACAGATCAGTAATACTCCTTTATCGGTACACTTCTTTACCTTTTCTAAAAAACTATTAATTTGAAAAATTGTAACATTTCTTCCGCGCGGCAAAGAATTTCCATACCCCCAAGGTGCGTCTGTACGACATAACAAAGGAATAGTTCCAAATGTACCCAATATTGCCTGATCAGATTCATCAATATAATCTGAAATAACATACATTTTAGAAAATGTCGGTAATTCTAACTTTCTACATAAGACCCATCCATTAATTTTCCCATACGTTTTTACATAATCATTATCTTCGTAAATGTTTATTTCGGTAATACTTTTCATGTGCCCCTCTACTCAATCTCTACCATCCACCCTGTCAGACCTTTTGTATTTGCAACAACAACCTGTCCTTTTTCTCTTAAAATAATCAAACTTCCAATTACAGACATAACTTCCCCCTGTATTTTTTCTGGATGTGAAATAAATTCATATTCCTTATATACAAGTTCTTTTGATGTTCCGAAAAGCGTTATTTGTTCATACTCTTCTATAAACAAAGACTTAACTTTACTAGATAATTCTAAAAAATTATTTACAACTGGCTCTATAAAATATTGTGTACAGGATTTATCTAAAATTCTAACCAGTTTATTGTATGTATACAGTAATTGTTCATGAATATAATCAACATCGGATGTAATTATTAAATTTTTCGCTTTTTGCGATATAGCTACCCTAGATGCAATTCCTTGACGACCTATCGCTGCTTCTATAATTCTTGCAATTCTTCCTGTGGGGGTTTTAGCAATAAAAAAAGAATAAAGTGCTCCTTGTTCTAATAATCGTTCATGTTTGCGAAAATCAACAGCAGTGCCAACTTTTATAATCCCTCCTTCAAAGTATGCAAGATATACATAATGTGGATTTTTACAATATTTCAATGCTTTAACACTATTTGTTTTACAGCTTGCACCAGTACATCCCAAACATTGTGAAAATCCAGAAAGTGCTTCACACTGTTTGCATTGAGAATATTTAGAATCCAAAGAAGTAGGGAACGTAATACATGGGAAATGCGTTCTTTTAATTAAATCATAATAGCCTTTACAATATTTTTCATTATGTCTTTTAATATTCAATATTCCTCGGACATCTATTTTTTCCATCTTTGTACTTTCGCTATTATATAACTTAATTTGAGGAATAGAGTCTTCCCATGTAAGTGTAACAAATTGTTTCATAGCCATAAACCATTACCTCTCCTTCCTTCAAATTCAGGTTTTAATAATTTAACAATATTAATCATCCAGTCATACTCAATATTATTATTCCAAAACACATGCTCTACATCTCCTATTTGAGATGCAAGTAACTTTCTTATGTACTGCGATTCCACTATCCCTACATTCATAATTAAGCATTGTCCCTTTTTATCCTCATAGTACAAATAAGGAGAGTGTTGTTCTAATTGTTCACTTATATGTCTTATATCAGATAAGTATCGCACTTCAAAATTTTTTCTTAATGTATCAGACACATCCACATCTATTGCTACGATATGCAAATGTGCATGATCAGAGCAACATCCTCCTCGCAAAGTACTTGTCAATGCTCCATGCTCATAAACTATGCTCTCACCAAAATATTTTATAAAAATACATTGAATCTCATTTTTAACTACATATAGTTCTTCTAGTTCATGCTCAGTAAACATAGATATGGATTCAACATGCCTTTTGGGGAGAACCAATAGATATCCAGGAACTAACGGACCTACCATCGGAAGAACCACAAAATATTTAGTTTCACCAATAATTCTTGATTGCAAACCTGCCTTATTAAATTTATCTTTCAAATAAAGCTCAAAAAAATTATTATAGTCCTCATTTGCTAGTTCTTGACAAAAAGAACAAACTGTATTATCTCTCATTCTGGTCTCCTCTACTTCATATTATTCATCTCATCCACAACATCTCTTAGCCTTTGATAAGAGATATTTAAAATCTCTTGCTCCTTTTTTGTTCCCCACCAACGAACATTATCATTGTATATTGAGTACTCTGACCAATCTTGTTTATTTAAAAATGTCTCTTCATAAATTGGAGATCCTGGCAACGGAGTAAAACGATATAAGCTTATTCGATCTATATATTTTCTCATTTTATGCAAAAAACGTATCGTTTCATTTGTCGTACTCATATTCTCTCCTGGATAACCATGCATCAGATAAATTTTAACTTGTAATCCCGCTTTCTTTAATGTCTTAAAAGTTTCATATGTTTTCTCAATTAAAAATCCTTTTTTCATTGAATTAAGAAGTTTCTGCGATCCTGTTTCAATACCAATACGAATTTCAGCGCAATAATTTTCGCTCAAAGCATTAATTATAGTCTTGTTTAATGTATCTATACGCGAATTACATTCCCATCTTAATTTATATTTGTTAAAAATTTCTGACACCCCCACAGCATGCATAGTATTAAGCGTAAATGTTTCATCTAATAAAGTAATCCCATCACATTGTGGATACTGTCTGAGTATGAAATTTACTTCTCTATCTATATCATTGAATGAGCGAAATACTACTTTACCTCGATTTTGAATTGCACAAAATTTACAATTAAAAACACAACCCCTCGAAGAAATCATGCTTATAGATTTTTTACTTTTTCCTCCTACTCTACTTTCCATATAAATATATTTATCGGGTATTAAATGCCTTGCAGGAAAAGGAATATCAAGATTTTCTAATAAACCACCAACTATTATTCCTCGCTCTCTACATCCTCCCTTTATCCATTTCGTTATTGTTTCCTCTCCAGCGCCACAAAATACGGCATCCAAATTCATCTCATTCATTACTTGTTTTGGGAATATTGTGGCATGAGTATTTCCCGCTATATGTAAAGTTGCATTATCTCTTAATTGTGGTGCTAAAGAAATAAATAACGGATATGAAACACTAGAAGATATCGAATATGCATATATATCTGCTTTCGGAAACTCTGTACTAGATGTATTTTCATCAAAATAAAATACCTCAACATCCTGTCCTATAGCTTCTAAAGCGGCACAGACATAAAGCATTCCTAATGGCGGAAATTCAACACGATTTTTACTTTTAATTTTTTCTTTATAATAGTAATATAAAAAAACTATTTTCATGTTAACCTCCATGTTAAATGTACCCCGTCCCTAGGGTATACTTAATCGAATCACTTTTATAGTAATACATACAACATATTTGGGAAAACATGCTTAATTTATTTTTATTATACTACATTTTTACGATATCTACAATAGACCTTCAAATATAGTTTAGCCTATCCGAACAGAAGTCTAATGAATTCATCACATAGAAAAGTCTTATAGTGCATACAAGTAACTCATAAATGCCGTAAAACGAGAAAAGACTTGAAATATCAAGTTCTTTTTTCGTTTCCTCACTCATAGTAAAACCGTAGTACCCCACCGTCCCAAAAGCCGCACTTTGCCCCGTTTTGCCCCACAAGTACCACCAATTTTCAACAGCATTTGCATACAAACAGGCGAAACTCCAAACTATCACGCAAAACTCATACTATCACGCAAAAGTCGGCAGTTTTGCGTGATAGTATACTTCCATCTCCAATCGCAATGCTCACAGCCCTATCCCAAAACGCAAAAAAGAGGAGCCCACCAGCCACTCCGGTGAACCCCTCCACGCTCAAAATCCCTTGATTTTGCGCCATTTCTCTATACTTTTGCCTGCGAGTACGAAAATTCCTATGGCATCAATTATTGATAGCCGCCTGTGCCGCTACGTTACTATGATGACTTTTACCCCGGGGTAAAAATGCTTACCCCCTTTTACCCCCCCTGCGGCGAGTTTACCCCACCTGATTCGACATTCGACAAATTGCTCTTATGCTTGATTTTATGCTGAATCGGGTATAGAATGATTTCAGCGGAACGCTCCGCAGCGTTTGCCAAATTAGCTTTACGCAAGGGCACTGCCGATAGACGGTTAGTCCGATTTCATATTAGCAAAGACCTGGGCGGCTATTTTTGCGGCTTATTACTATCCTTGCTTCCGATGGCATATCCGAGTCCGAAAGCTGTCAGGCATAAAAACGAAAAGTTTTACTATGAGATTTTTCGTTTTTATTGACATAGTTCTCTCAAAAACGTATAATAATATCAGAGATGGGAAACCATCATCAGGTGAGTTCCTACCAGATAGTGGAAAACTTTATATTCAGGAGAGTTCCTGCCAGATAGTGGAAAACTTTATTAATCAGGAGATTCCCTGCCAGACAGTGGGAAACTTTAAAATCGAAGGGTGATCGCTATGATCGCCCTTTTCTTTGCAGGAGATACCAATGAATGAATTGAAATTATATGAAATATCCGATAAATACATTTCGTATATCAGTGCCATTGAAAAAAATGTTTTTTCCGCAAAAGAAAATGACCGAAACCATACAAGGAAGTATCTGGGCATTGTATATAGCATTAATGGGTATAACTATTATATTCCCCTTTCTTCTCCAAAAAATTCTGATTACCGGGTGGAGAACGGAATACGGAAAATTCGTGGAAGCATCATTCCTATTGTCCGCATCACTTCCCAATCCTCATCCGGGGAGCTGGAATTAAAAGGGACTTTAAAACTGAGCAATATGATTCCTGTTCCTGCATCGGAATTAACCCTGTATGATATGGAACATGAATCTGACTTATTTTACAAGTCCCTAATACATAAAGAAATGCTTTTTATCCGTAAAAACAAAAACAAGATCATCCAGAATGCCAAAATACTTTATAAGCAGAAAAAGGAAAACAGTCCTGCTATCGGATACCTGAAAAGTACCGTTGATTTCTCATTACTTGAACAAATGCATGATAAATTTATAAAAGAGAACAATAATTAGTTCATATCAAAAAAGCCGGATGCCACAAGAGCGATTCCGGCTTTTTTATTTTTCCGCTTGCTTTCCTTCCGTTTCAGAGCTAAGATACGACACCACGGAAGGAGGGATTGCATGGCAAAGGATTCTGCATTATACCAGCTCATGAGCGTCCGCATGAACGGCATCATGAATGACATCACAAACAGTGACGGGGAATACCAGGGCATCATACGGCAGTCTGACGTGTATTCCGATAAGCTCGATCAGATGGAACTGTCGGAGGAAGTCCGGCGGCTGATTGACGGGTATGTCAGCGAACAGAACGCGCTCGGCTCACGGTATGGGATGCTCGCCTACCTGTTGGGATTTTCAGACTGCAAGGCGATGTTCTTAGGGAAATGCCTGCCCAAAGGGGCGGAAGAAATGGTTTCAGAAGTGTAACTGAAAAAATGCCGGACAGGGCGGAAAGGCTGTGGCGCAGCCCATATCCGCCCTGTCCCTCTTTTGTCTTTAAATATAAATCCTCGCCTCCAGTTCAACGTATTTGTTGGATTTCGACCAGTCTGAATGCGCTTTGAACCACTCCCGCTCGTCATCCGGCGTGACCGTTATCTTCCTGAAATAAACGGGGAACCGGCATCATCCGGTTCCCCGTGGGTATCGGTGTCAAGGTTCAGCAGCCACTCGAAGTGGTCTTCGTAAACCCTCACGCCCGTCACATATCTATCGAGATCGCTTTCCGTAAACTCCCCGTCCTCCGGCATGGAGAACTGTTCCATGAGCCTGCGCAGGGCTTCCAGCTTGCCGTTCACGTCCGCCTCCGTGGCGGGCTTCACGTCCCGGTACTGTAACATCTGCTGTTCCAGCTCTTTGATTCTTTCCTCAACTTCCTGCTGTTTCCGGCTGAACACCTCCTTCGGAATCTCATTGTTCATCCGCATGTCAAGGAGCGTCTCGTAGCGCCCCTGCTCCTTTTTCAACTGCTCCTCCACAATGGATTTGTCCCGCAGCACTTCCGCCTGCTCCACCCCTGCGGCTCCGCCGCCAAGCACTGCCTCCGCTTCCCTGAGTGTCGCCTCCGGGTCATCGAAGATGGCGTGGAGGACTTTCTGTGCCATCGTGTGCATCTTCCAGTCCTGCACCAGCGGCACCGGACAGACGCCCTCAATGCTCAGTCCGTTCTTGAGCCTTGCCGATACCGTCCCCGTCCTTGTCTGGTCATAGCATTTATAGGTGTAGGTGGTGAAGTTTTTCTTGCTGTGCCATCTGGTCTTCGCAAAGGCGTGTCCGCACTGGCAGCGCATCTTCTTCCGCCAGAGGTCGTCCGCATAGACGCCCCGGTTCGTCCGGCATTTCTCCATCTGCCTGCTCTTTTCCGCCATCAGCTTCTGCACCCGCTCGAATTCCTCCTTGGTGACGATGGGCTGGTGCCTGCCCTCCACGATGACACGGTCAAGCTCGCCCCGGTTCTTCATCCTTTTCTGTTCGAGGTAGTCCGGCACATATTCCTTCCGGTATTCCAGCTCCCCGCAGTAGAGGCGGTTCCTTAAAACGTGGCCGATGGTGGTGAAATGCCATAAGGTCTTCCCCATTGCCGTGAGGTCGCCGTCCTTTTCAAGCTGTTTCTTGATCTTCTGGCAGCCGTTCCCGGCAAGGTACATGTCGAAAATCTTCCTGACCGTTTTCGCCTGCGCCTCGTTGATGACGTATTCCTGCCCCACCTTGTCATATCCAAGCACGTTCCCCGTCCCATAAATTACCCCGTTCTGGAAGGAGACCATCTGCCCCGCCTTCACGCGCATGGAAGTCTTTTTCGATTCGTTCTGTGCGAGGGTTGCCATGATGGTCAGCCGCAGCTCCCCGTCCTCATCGTTCATGGTCCATATCCCGTCCTCGGTGAAATACACCTCAATCCCCATCCGCTTCAACAGTCTGGTCTGCTGGAGGGTATCCACCGTGTTCCTCGCGAACCTCGAAACCTCCCTCGTCACGATCAAATCGAAATGCCCGTCCTTCGCATCCTCCATCATCCGCACGAAGTTCTTACGCTTCGAGATTGATGTTCCGCTGATCCCTTCATCGATATACCGGCGGTACAATACCCAATCCGGATGTCTGTTTATCAGATCGTCATAATACTGCACCTGGTTCTCCAGCGCGGAGAGCTGTGCCTCATGCTCTGTCGATACCCTCGCATATATCGCGACTTTCCTTATGCGCATCTGCATCCACTCCTTTCCAGCTCTGCCCTGCAGGGCTCCCGCATTTTTCTTCATGGGAATCCAGATTCTCTGGACGCCCTACCCTGCAGTACATCGCCACACGCAGTTTTTTCCTCTCATTCTCTGCCATATCTGCCTGCTGCTCCTTTCTTTTTTGGTAGTCTATCTATCACTCTGTACGGCCCATAAGTCAAGGGTTTTAGCCGCTTTCTTCCTATTATAGATGCCGCCTTACATACCCTTAAATCCGTGTGGTGAATGCCAGCGAAATCCAGCCGTCCCGCTTCTCCTCATAGGCTTTCAGAAGCCCCCAGCCGTCCGATTCCTCAACGATAGTGAAAGTGCCAATGCCCGTAAACCGGCCTGTTTTTGGGTGGTTTTTCCCGGGGCCTTTACGGATATTCAAGTCGGGGATTGAAACGCGCACCTTGTAAGGCGCGGAAAGGGTAAGGCTCTCCATGAACTGCACTTTCCCCTCGCTGATGATATTTTTCAGGATGGAAAGTATCTTCTGCCCATATCCGGCTCCTGCCGCCCATCCCTTCCCCTGCGGGTTCTCCTTCTGTCCGAGCCACTCCGCATAGGGAGCGCAGCCCCGTTTCACATAGCGGAAACGGGAATCAATGCTGTCGTTCAGCAGTTTATCCGTGGAGGCATAGGCTTTGAGGTGCTGCACCTGCGCCCGGATGCCGAGCTGCGGCGATTCAAAGGACAGCCCCGTCTTTCCCCTCTGTGTCACACCTAGCCCGCAGAAATTATTCTGCGAAAGTGTGACCGCAGAGCCGGAAAAAGTGAAGTTCCCGGTTTCGAGGCATGACTGTGCAAAGGCAATATCTCCCCTCACGCCCTCCGCCTCCCCTTCTGAAAGGTATAGCGGGATCATATCCAGAACAGACTGCGCCACGGACGGGTTTTTCTTTTTTAGATAAGACTTCATCTGCTCTGCCGTTGCTTCCGGTTTCCCCATAATAGCAGTAAGGGAATCAGCGTCAGAGCCGCCCTCCATCGCCGCCTTGATGTCTTTTCGGAACTGCCCCATAGAAAGGCCGAACTTAGACCACAGATGCTCCACATCACCGTGGTTGCTGGCAATGCCCCTTTTACATCCCTCGCTGTGGCTGATGATAACGCCATCTGCCATAGGGTCTAAATGGAACTGTTTACAGAGATATGTGAATAATTCCACCGCACACTTGTAAGTGGCAAGTACATGGGTTTTCGTATTCTCCCCGTCCCCGGTCTCCGTCCATGACGCACCGCCCGTATATTTAATAGTGGCGGGCTCCGTCATCTCCACGCCGATATGGGTATTATTCGCATCACCTCCGCAATGCCAGCCCCGGTGTTCCCACGGGAGCAGTTGGTACACATCACCTCCCGGCTCTATGATGGCGTGGACGCAGGCATTTGCCCCCGCCTTGTTCCAGTTCCTCATGAACGGTTCTGCCTTCGGCTGCGGGCAGCCTACCGAGTGGATCATAAGCCCTTTTACGGAAATTTTACGGCCTGCCTGATAGCAGCCGGACTGTGTAAGATAGTTCTGTATCAGATTCATTCCTTTTCCCTCTCTTTCTACGCACGAAAAAAGCACCGCCGCAGCGATGCCTTTAAAAAATTATCCTGTTACATCTCCATCCGTTTCAGCATGGCGCGGCACACCTGCCTTGCCCGCTTCTTCAGCGGACGCTTCCATCTGCGGATGGATGCGGCTTTTGTGTGGTTCCTCGACCAGCCACCGAAATCCTCCAGCGTGTACTTCCCATGCATCTCCCTTTCACCGTATACCCTCATCCTTAAGCCCTCCGTTCTGTTTTACTGACATATTCGCTCTGGATGGGCGGGATAGCAAGGAGATATGGGCAGATATACTGCACAAACATTTGCAGAATGATTTGTGCAGTATACCGTGGGTGGTTCATTGCTCTTTTTCCTCCCGTAGCTGCTCCAGCACGGCTTTCAGCTTTGCCGGGATGGGCAGACCTATCCTTGCGGCATTCTCCAGAATGGAGATGCCCTCGTTGGAAAGGTAAAAGAAGATCACCGCCGTCCGCAGGACGCTCCCGTCCCCGATGACGTGGGTGTCCACGATATGCCCCACCGCCACAAGGCAGAAGATGACCACCTTCTTAAAGATGCCCTTGAAGCCCACCTCGCTGGAGAGCTTCTTCTCCACTGATGCCGCCATCAGCCCGGTGGCATAGTCCACGATGACGAACGCCACCAGTGCATAGAGGAAGCCGTCAAAGCCTCCCATCACCGCGCCGAGCGCACCGCCCAGCGCCGCAAACGCATACTGCGCCGCCTCAATAAAATTCTTCATTCCAGTTCCTCCTTCATTTTTGAGATCAAAAAAAGCACCGCTCCGGTGCAGTTACTGTTTACGCGCATTCAATATAGCGGATGAATGCTTTCCCATTTCCTTTGTTCACCCCTGCTTCCGTTTCCGCAGGGTAATACTTCCCGTTGTGGGTGAAAGGCGCAACACCGTCCACATAGCCGGAGCCTCCCGCGCCGGATTCTCCGCGCAGGCCGTAATGCCCGCCGAACCATCCTCCACCTCCGCCGGATTCCGCTGTGCTGCTCGCTGAATAGGACGGCGCATAGCCAAAGTTTGTAGAAGGGCTGCTCCCTGTGGAGATCTGCCGTCCGCCCAAAGCACCGCCGGAGCCGTTGCCCCCGCGCTCCCCGCCGCCGGAGCCGCCTTTGTGGATGGTGCCGTTGTCTATCCCGCCCCCGCCACCTCCTCCAGCCACGATCAGGACACAATCCCTGTTGGCATAGCTCAGTCCGCCGCTGTTGTTGTACCCCAATGCACCGTACCTTGTCGCCACATGGGTGCATCCACCTCCGCCTGCCCCATACTGTTTTCCGCTGGCGTAATTATAGCCGCTTTCCCCGCCATTAGTTCCAGATGATGTCCCATTCCCGCTGCCACCATTAAAGACATAGATTATCTCATCCTTTTTCATCTTCTTATAGCCCTTGGAATGCCCGCCAAGCCCTCCTTCCGCTACAAGGGAATCTGCCTTTGCATCACCGCCGGAACCGCCCCACACCTCAAACTCATAGATGCCGTCCTGTGGGATGGTGAACTGCACATAAGTGCCGGTATAAGGGAAATCGTACTCCGTTGTCACCCACATGGCATAGAGCGTGGCATCCGCAGGAAATACACCCTTTTCCCCCGGTTTATAGCTTGGCGTGGAAAGGGAATCAATGCTCCATCCGCAGAAGGACATATTCTTTCTCGTGTAGGGGCTTGCCGGGACCGTGGTCGGCTCGCTCTGGGAATTCCCATTGTTGTAGTAGCAGGATGCGGTAAAACTCTCCTTCGCCCCATTCTGTGCCAGTGTGCCGCCGTTTGGCATCAGCCCGATGGTCATCTGTTTCCTGAAAACCGCATAGAGCGTGACAGGTTCCTCGCTGCTGATGATAAACTCGGAAAGCACCTTCTTTTCCGCCTGGTCATCCTGCCGCCATCCCACGAAAGTATATCCCTCCAGCGCAGCGGACGGGGCGGCTGCAACGGCATCCTCCCCGTCCGGCACGGTGCGCTCCAGCACATAGCCCGTGTCGATCTGATAGGTCACTTTCACGCCCGCCGCATACACCCTGTCCTCCCCCACAAATATCCTTGTCACACGCTTTGTGGCTTCATCCTCATAGCAGAGATAGATGGTGCTTGCGCTGTAGCTTTCCAGTTCCCGGTATTCGGTAAGGCTCACCAGTTTCATCACAAGCCCGGTGCTGCTCATCATCTCCGCCATTCTGGAATCCAGCGTCTTCACGGAATCCTTCAATTCCCCCGTCTCGGAAATGACGCCGTCCAGTTCCCCGATGATGTTCCTTGCTGTGAACACCGCCGTGCCGTCCAGCACCTTGTCCCCGGCTTTCGTGATCCTCGAATAGCCGGAGGGCTCATAGGCTGCCGTGGTGCCTGCCTGTGTACACACAAGCGTTGCCCACCCCGGAGCGCCCACCGCTGTCACCGCATCCCCCACGGAGTAGGAAGTAGCACGGGTGAGCGTTTCCCCTCCGCCACCACCGCCCCCGCTCCCGGCTTTCAGCGTGGGGAATACTTTTGTCAGGCCGTCCAGCCCTGCGGAAGATACATTGAATATGGCAAGCTCCAAATCGTAGGAGGAATTGTTGTAGTTGATGTTCACGTCCGCATCCAGCGGGGGAAGCTCCGATGCCGCCTGCGCCAGTATCTTGATTGGCTCATCCGCATTTGACAGGTCAAGGTGGATATACACCCTGCCCTCCAGCGTCTCCCCCACATCCGCAAGACGCACGTCAATCTCCGTTTCATACACCTCAAAAAACCGGCCCCGTATCATGCCGAAGCCCTGCGAGATGTGCAGCACGTTCCCCCTCGCATAAGTCACTTCACACCCCTTGAAGATGCCGCTGCCAGGGATTGCCGTCTCGTAGATGATGGCGTCATCCTGCGGCGTGACATTGCCGCCTTTGTAGGTTTTCAATGTGATATTGTCAGCCATTCTCCTGCCTCCTCAAAATCTTTGTAAGGTCCAGCCGCACCGTGCCGAACACCAGCTTGGTATTCTTTCCCCGCTCCCTCCCGGTTAAGATGCTCCGGTAGCTCTGCCCGTCCGAGATGATGTCCGCCACCTGCCCGAACTCCAGCTCCCCCGGCTTTACCAGTGCGTCACCGTTCATCATGGTAAGCTCTATGAGGTTGGAATAGGAAAGGTTGACGAACTTGTTATGGGCGGCGTTTATAGCCGCGCTCTCAAAGCTGCTCCCCTCCTCATGGGAGACCGCCTGCATCTCGCACACCACCGGGGTAATGCGGTCACGGTCCTTCGTGTCATAGCCCAGGTCGGGATGCAGGAAATACACCCTTTTCTTCTCATAATCGGACGAGTCATAAATAACAAGTTTATTCACATCGGCGCTGACCTGCTTAATGGTAACGCTCTTTTTGATGATGTTCGGCAGGTCGCTCTCTATGGTGATGATGCCTGCCGCCGCCCTGCCCACCGTGATCCGCACCTCCCGGTTCTGGATATCCAGCTTTGTCCTTACAAGGATGCTGTACTTCTCCATTGCCGGGATGATCACGGAATCGATGAGGTTCACGATGTTGTAATGACCGCCCTTGTCGGAAGGCGTGATGTGCAGGCTCCAATCCTTCGTATGGGTAACTGCCACCACACTCAAACCTTTTATATTCTGCATTTCATCCTCATTGGTAATAAACATTTCACGGATGCGGTCGCAGATAAACTGCTCCATGCTGCCCTGCCCCTGCAAATCCACATCAAACAGCACATCCGTATTCAGCAGTTCCATCAGCGGCTTATAGGAAATGGTCTGTAACTTTTTGGATTTATCCGTGCCATAGCCAATCTCCGTCACGATTCCCGCATACTCCTCACTGCCCCGGCTGATACGGATATAGTCCTGCTTTTTGACGCCGGGCAGGGCAAGCACCGTCACTGTGTTTCCATCGGAAGACAGATAATCCTCTTTATAGGTGATTTCATTCACATTTGTATTTCCCACCATCTCAAAGTCCGGCGTGAAAACTTCCACGTTATACGGTCTCATAGCTAATCCTCCCTTCCACCATCACATTCAGGATATTAAGCCCCTCATGCACCACGGAGATGCGGTTGCTGCCGTACTGCAGGTGGAAGAACCGCTCCGTGGTAAAGTCGCACATCTGGTATCTGTCCGCCACCACCTCGTCACTGACGCCCCGCTCCGTAATGCTGTAGGGAATCTGCGTGGTGTCGATGACCAGCTTATGCCCGTCCGGGATATTCCCTTCATACCTCCCGGTCTCGTAAAGCACGTTGTTCACATAGTGCTTCCATACGGGATTCGTGCAGGGGCCGTACACCGTCACTTTGCATGGGCTGTCCCCGTGGCTGTCGCTGTCGATCATGAGGGTGTTCTGCGTCACATCCGCATAGGTGTAGGTGTACTCGTAGGGGTAGATTTTCCCGCCGATGGAAAGCGTCCCACTGTAGCCGGAGACATTCTTATAAAACAGCCCGGTTGCCGTGAATGCCACCTCGCAGTCCAAGCCCGCTCCGCCCGTAATCAGTTCGCTCTTTGCAATCTCCGTCATACGGACAGGGACGCGGAAAGTCTCATCCATCTCATACACAAGGGTCAACGGCACCGCTCGGACGAACCTAGAGAATGCCCGATAATTGATATAGGCATTCCTGCCGCCAAAGAAGATGCGCCCGGTCATCACGCCCTGAGAAAATAATTCCTCCAGTGGGATAAAGTCCGTGCCGATCTGTTCATACTGCGTCCCGTCCTTATAGCCGAAGCCGCCAATGGAATGGAGGAAGGAAGTCCGGGCGTTCAAATCCCATGACACCCCTTCCCCGTTTATAAGCCTGAATTTCCTTATCATGAATACGCCTTTCCCAGCTCCCGGTTCAGCCCGTCCGATAATTCCCCGACCAGTGCGCCGGAATCCAATACTACCTGACTGTTTGCCAGTCTCGGCAGATACTTTGTGACCACCTCATACATGGCGTCCAGCCTTGCCGCCAGTGAGGAACTTCCGTTCCCGCCAGTTCCGGCTGATGAGATGCTTTCCATTGCCCCTGTTGTGGGGATGAGCATCCCCGCCAGTTCCTTCATGGGGCCGGTGAGCTTTCCAAGATTCCCTTTGATGCCTTTGCCGAGCAGGTCGATCATGTCAGGCATGAAGGTGTGGAAGTTGGAGAGCGGCCCCACGTCCGGCTCGGAGAAATGCAGGAAGGATGCAATCGTCCCTGCGATGTCCTTCACGCTGTCTATCAGCCCGCTGATCTTCGACTTGATGCCGTCTATCAATCCGCCGATGATGTCCTTGCCCCACTGCAATGCCTGTGAGGGCAGGCTCTTGATAAAATTAATGGCGGCATCGAATCCGCTTTTCACCGCCCCGGCAATCCCGCTCATGGCATTCTTGATGCCGGAGAGCAGGCTGTTAAATACATTTACAACCGCATCTTTCAATCCTCCCACGATGCCCGTGACCGTGGATTTAATGGCATTCCAGACGGAAGTGATGACTTCCTTTATGGCATTTACCACGGAGCTGACTGCGGACTTGATGGTTTCCCAAGCTGCGGTAATGGCGCTCTTGATCGCCTCCATAATGGAAATGACCGCAGACTTGATGGCCTCCCATGCCGCCACCGCCACATTTTTGATCGCTTCAATCGCAGAGGAAACCGCACCCTTGATGGCTTCCCATGCGGCAGTGACCGCAGATTTGATTGCCTCCATTGCTGTGGTGATGGCGTTCTTTATCGCCTCCCACGCGGAAACCACCACATCCTTAATGGCGGAAAGCACCGCCGTCACTGCGGACTTTATCGCTTCCCACACCGTGGTAATGACATTTCTGATTGCCTCCATTACCGTGGTGACCGTGTTCCGTATCGCCTCCCATGCGGAGGACAGGAATGAGCCGATGACATTCGTCACTGTTTCAATGACGGTCTTGATTGCATTCCATACCGTGGAGACCACCGTCTGTATCACATTTAAGACCGTGGTGATGATGGTCTTATAGAACTCGAACCGCGCCACAATCAGCGTTTTTATCACATCCAGCACAGTCTGGAAGATGTTCTTTATCCCTTCCCATAAGCCGCTGAAAAAATCCTTCAATCCGTTCCAGATGGACTGCGCTGCCCCGGTGATGGCGTTCCAGATATTGGAGAAGAAATCTTTTAATCCATTCCATACCGCAATAGCCGCATCCTTTATGACATTCCACAGATTGATCCAGAACTCCCGGAATCCCTCGCAGTTATTCCACAGCGCAACGAAAATGGCAATCAATCCAGCGACTGCCGCAATGACCAGCGTTACCGGGTTTGCCGCAAGGATGCCCCACAGCGCACTAAGCCCTCCGCCGATACTGGAAATGCCGCCGATCAGCGTGGGGATAAATGTCATGATGCTTCCCACCGCAGAAACCACTTTTCCGATAATGATAAGCACGGGGCCGATAGCGGCGGCAAGCAGGCCGATGGTGACGATGGTGTTCTTCGTTCCCTCATCCATGCCGTTCAGCTTGTCAACAAATCCCTGCACCCATGTGACGATCTGGCGGATGGCGGGCATGAGTATCTCGCCAAAGGAAATGGCAAGCTCCTCCAACTGGCTTTTCAGGATGGTAAGCTGCCCGGCAAGGTTATCCTGCATGGTCGCCGCCATCTCCGCAGACTTCCCGTCACAGTTCGCTATGGCACTGCTCACCTTCTCAATGTCCGCAGGGGCGGCGTTCATAAGGGCAAGGAACCCAGACATGGCATTTTTGCCCACCAGTGCCTCTGCCGCCGCTGCCTTCTCCGACTCGGACAAGCCGCCGAAAGCCGTCCGGCAGTCTGCCAGAATATCCGAAAGGTCACGCATGGAGCCGTCCGCATTGGTGGTGGCAATGGTGACTTCCCCGATGCTCGAACCGCATATCTTCACTTCCCCGGAAAGGTTGCTCATGATGGTTCTGAGGGCAGTACCGGCCTGCGTGGACTTGATGCCCGCATTTCCCATAAGGCCGATAGCCTCTGCGGTATCCTCCGCAGAAAATCCCAAAGCCCCGGCAATGGGCGCACAGTATTTGAAGGTCTCGCCCATCATGGATACATTGGTGTTTGCATTACTGCTTGCCGCCGCCAAAATATCTGCAAAATGCCCGGAATCAGCCGCCGTAAGTCCAAAGGCGGTCAGGGCATCCGTCACAATGTCGGATGTAGATGCCAGGTCCTCCCCGGATGCGGCGGCAAGGTTCATGATGCCCTCGATGCCGGAGAGCATGTCAGAGGTCTTCCAACCCGCCATCGCCATGTAGTTCATGGCCTCCGCCGCCTCGGATGCGGAGAACTTGGTCTTTGCGCCCATCTCACGGGCTTTATCCCGGAGGGCTTCCAGTTCGCTCCCCGTCGCCCCGGAAACCGCCCCTACTTGGCTCATGGCGGTATCAAAGTCTGCGGCGGTCTTGACCGCCACCGTGCCAAGTCCCACGATGGGCGTGGTCACGGTTTTGGTAAGGGTCGTGCCAACACCGGAAATCTTATCCCCAAGGTTCTTCAAATCCTCGCCCACGGCGGCGATCTTCTGCACTGCCACCGCCGACTGGTTGGCCTGCTGTTCGAGGCTCTTTAACTTTTCCTCGGTTTCGATAATCTCCCTCCGCAGGCCATCGTACTGCTCCTGGGTGATCTCCCCTTTTGCCAGCGCCTCGTTTGCCTGTTCCGCGGCGGCTTTTAATGTCTCCAACTTTTCCTTCGTCTCCGCCACAGCCTGTGCAAGGAGCCGGTGCTTCTGTGCCAGCAGTTTCGTATTGCCGGGGTCCAGTTTCAGGAGATTGTTCACATCCCGAAGCTGCGACTGCGTGGTGCGGATGTCGGTGTTCACCGATTTTAAGGCGGTGGTGAGTTTCGTGGTATCGCCGCCGATCTCCACCGTGATGCCCTGTATCCTTGATGCCACTCCCCTCACCTTCCTTCCCCACGAAAAAAGGAAGCCCAAAGGCTCCCTGAAAAAATGCAGAAAAAAAGACACCTGCTGTTATGGCAAGTGCCTATGTATTTGTTATTAGATTATATTTATCTTCTTTTGGAATTGTATGGTATCATATAAACTATTGATATAACATTGAACCTCCTTATATCCTTCTTCATCTAATAACTTCCCTAGACGCCTTTGAATTCCTAGTAACCTTTTTATAATTGATGGATGCTGCTTCCCATCTTTTAATATATCATCACACAAATATGAGCTTGCAATGAGCGGCATATATAGTCCGGCAAATTGATGTATTCCATAACGATTATCACCTTTTCC
This sequence comes from uncultured bacterium, assembly GCA_947383005.1. Classification (GTDB taxonomy): domain Bacteria; phylum Bacillota; class Clostridia; order Lachnospirales; family Lachnospiraceae; genus Brotaphodocola. Next base: position 19,422 of record CANDBT010000067.1, read on the forward strand.
ATATGCACTCTCTAAATATTCAAAAGCAAATCCAATCCCATAGCTATCTGCTTTAAGTTCTTTTATTTTTCCATCTTCATTAAGTATATTATCCTTATCTGTATGCCCATAATAATGATGCCCTATTTCGTGACCTATCATAAACGCTATTGCTATTTCATAAATTTCTCTAGCGTAAGATACATATTTATCCGTCAAGTTATTCATTATAACTTTGTCACAATATAACATCTTAATTTGCACTTCATTAAATTCGTCATTAAACTCATCGTCGTTCTTAAATCTTTTAATATTGGCATTTAATAATTCATACATAACAACACATTCTATAGGTTCTAACTTTTCATTAAACATAAAAAGTACACCAAAAAGATCTGACAACCTTCTTATTTTCCTATCAATACTTCTCCCAATTTCTATATAATAAGTTCCATCATCATATCGGGGATACGCTCTCCCCAAAATTGTATCATCAAATATATTAGTAACTCTTATATTTTCCAATACATCTATTAATTTCTTATCTTTAGTTAATTTCAAAACATCTGCAATAATCATATCAATTACCATATCATTGCTAAATTCAACTCTATCATTTTCTAAATCTTCTAAAAGTGTTTCTAACTCCTGCATTTCCATACCAGAAAATGCCTTCCCATCTTTACACAATTGGTAAAATTCATTCATCTCCTCACGCTGTACATGCGCTTCTTTTTTTCGACTATTGAATACATCTTGTACATCACTCATTTATTTTTCCTCTTTTCTGCTGATTAATGCTTGATTAAATATAATATCTATAAATGTTAACTTAACCAGTCTATTTTCTAATAGAGAATATCAAAAATAGACTGGTTTTTCAACACATTTAAAATTTATCCATATCATCCTGCGTCCCAAGCACAGCATAGGAACAGGAGTCATTCATGCTCTCTGCATACATATCATTGATTAAGCCGATAGACAGCAGGTCAAGGTCTGCTATCGAAAGCCCCAACTGGATGCACCGGAGCAGGAATAAGGGTGTGGTCATTTCCCGCTCAGTTGGGCGAAGTTTTTTTTAGCCTCCACATCCGTCTGCACGTTCAAGCCCCACAGCTCGATAAGCTGCGGCAGGACTTGGTAGATCGAAAAGGTGTTGAATCTGTCTAGCCATTCATCCACTTCGTTTGGAATCTGCGGGTCGGCGTGCTTTGCCATCGTGTATGCGATATTCTCGAACATCTCCAATGAGAACAGATCGAGGTTGGAGTTTTCCTCATCCCCTTCCCCGATGCTCTTTTCCAGAATCCGCAGATCCTTATAAATGTCACGCTGGAACTTCAAGCGGTAAATCCTCGGAATTGCCGCCGATGCCTTGAACAACACATCCTGTCCGTCTATTTCTATTTTCCTGACAATGCTCATATCCTTTCAGCCTCCTTATCCCTGTCCTTCGGTTTCTGCTTCCACTGCCTTTGGTTCTGGCAGATATACGGATTTATACCAGTTAGCATAGGTTTCCGCAGATGTCCTGTTCCCTGTCTTTGCTTTCACATAGCCGCTTGCCAGCGGTCTTGCCTTGATGGTCAGCGTCTCCGTCTGCACCTCCCGGCTCTCCTCATTGGTCTTGCCCTCGATCTTGGGGCTTGCGGAACAGTTGTACAGCACATGGCGTATCTTGCGGATGTCCCCGTCAAACTCAAACAGCAGCGCAAAAGCCGCCGTCTCGGAATGGGCGTTCTCCACCAGCACCTCGTTATTGTCCGCTTCCTCCTTCAGCACGTCCGTGCGGAAACTTTCAGGGATCAGCGCCAGTTCCAGATCCCCGTCATAGCCCATGTTGTTGGCTATGATGTAATACTCGATGCCGTCCGCATAGAAGGATTCCGGCTCCCCGTTGGGGTCCAGGGCAATGGAAACCGCGCCGGGCATCGCCACCGGCGTTTCAAATCCGATCTCCCCGTTCTCCTGCGTTTTCTGCAGGGCATAATGGCAGTTGCAGATGTTGAATTTTACTTTATTGTTGTTTTTCATTTCAGACCTCCGTTTCATACAAAACTTCATACAGCTTTTCCGACTCGATCCACGTCTCCGATTTCCCATAGAAAATGCCGTGCTTTAGCAGGACTGCCTCTATGGTTTCTTCCAGACCGGGATTTTTCAAATCGGTATACAGCTCTATGTCTAACTGGTTGATTTTGAAATACGCGATCCCGTCCGCCGCGAAATTGGCGGCTTTGGGATATAAAAATACAAGGAAAGGCGGCTCCGGCGATTCGCCCTCGACAAAGTGGTCATAGGCGAAAGGCAGCCCCATTTCCCCCATCATTTTTAAGACTTCCTCATGGCTCATCCTTCCAGCCCCCTTTTAATTCCCTCCTCCAGTTCCCGGATGCCCGCCTGTTCCGCAGGGGCGATATGAGGGAATGCCCGGACTCTCCCGCCGCCCCGCTTGGCATGGCCCTTCTCCAGAAGGTGGGTGAGCTGGTAACGCTTTTTATTGTGAACCACCAGTTCCAGTGAATTGGCAGTCTCCTTCTGCTTCTTCACAGCCCACCCCTTTTTGTACTGCCCCGTCCTCACCGGGGCACTGGCTTTCACTTCCGATTTCACCGTGTTCCCTGCTTTGGTCACACAGTCCTTCATCACGTCCGTGGCAAGCCCGGCATACTCGATCAGGCCGTCCATGA